>CBJLMB010000045.1:0-51436 GCA_966424055.1 uncultured Deminuibacter sp.
TTCAGTCGCCCGCGTCCCGCGGGTGACGATTATCCATCCAGCCTCCGGCTGGAACGTCGTATATAATAACACAACTATAATAACACAACACCCCCATTCCTTCTTATTCACATAAACCCCATCCCCAGTAAAATTTTTTTCATCCCCTTTGGTACTTTTTTACCCGGAGCATTGTCTTATAAAAAGAGCCATACATTATGGAGGAAGAAAGATGCTGGTTTTTGGTTAGTTTGAAATTATCCGGAGAAGCTGATCCTGATGAACTGCAGGAACTGGATGCCTTACTGGCAGAAGATCCGGGCCTGCGTTTGCGGGTGGCTATGCTTACGGATATATGGAACAAGCATGAGGATGCATCTTTTACAACAATGACCGGTTCTTATAACCGGCACCTGCAAAGATTAAGCAATCATTTATCTGAAGAGCCCCTGCAATATGATGGGCAGACTATAACTGCATCCACAGAAGAAGCTGAGGAGAAGTTGCCTGTTGCAAAACACTGGTGGCAGTCAGCATACCTGAAAGCGGGCAGCATTGCTGCCGTGCTGGTATTGATGGGCGGAATAGGCTGGCACCTGTTCCAGAAAAAAGAAGCAACAGGTATCACACCCAATACCATTAGCACCAAGCGCGGATCAAAGTCGAAAATACAATTGCCTGATGGGACAGAAGTATTTTTAAATGGTGAAAGCAATATCGCCTACAATGCCGATGATTTCAATAATAACCGCACCCTGCAGCTGAATGGCGAAGCGTTTTTTGATGTGGCGCAGGACCCACAGCACCCGTTTGTAATTCAAACCAGTACAATGGATATCAAAGTGCTGGGTACTGCTTTTAATGTGCGGGCTTATGGCAATGAAAAGAAAGTGGAAACATCGCTGATACGCGGTGCGGTGGAAGTGACCCTGCGTAATAAAGCACAGAACAGTATTGTACTGAAGCCCAGGCAGAAGCTGGTGGTGATGAATGGTGAGCTGGTTAACAGCAATACGCAGCAAACAGCAGTTCATCCGCAGCCATTACTGCGGTTGGAAGAACTGCATTATCCCAGTAATGATAGTATGGCGCTGGCAACACTCTGGACCCGGAACAAACTGGTATTCGATGCCGAACCCCTGGAGGAAGTGGCGTTTAAAATAGAAAGATGGTACGATGTAAAAGTGACCATTGGCAGTGAGCAATTAAAAAAAACACTTTATTCCGGTGTGTTTGAGGATGAAACTTTGCAGCAGGTGATGGAGGCATTGCAGTTATCCGGTAACTGGAAATATACGATACATAAAAAAGAAGTGATGATACGGCCCTAGCCGGGGCATTGGTATTGACAAGATCATTCGTGTAACAAAAATAAATAGCAGGCTTTGTCCGCTGGCATGGCAGACAGCCTGTTTGTACCCGTTATTGTGTAACCCAAAACTGTTTGCTATATGAAAGCCGTAACCTGATTATTCCTACTCAATTCCCGTGTGCATGAAATACAAACGGAGAATGATTGCAGCATTCCCCGTTATGTAAAACTGAAACAACAGCCATTGCAGGGCTGTATTCCATCATTTTAACACTGTCTAAATTATGAAAAAAATTGACTGTAGCGTGTCAAGACACCGGGCACGCTGCCTTCTTAAATGTTTGCTCATGACAAAGCTTGCTGTATTGCTTATTTTGGTGTTCTCGGTGCAATCGTTTGCACGTGGCTACGGGCAGTCGAATATCAATCTACATCTTGAAAAAGTGCAGCTGAAAAAAGCGCTCAAAGCCATTGAAGACCTTGGCTATTTCCGGTTTGTATACAAAGATGACCTGTTACCCAAAGAACAGAAAGTAACACTCCATGTACAAAATGCCTCGCTGGATGAAGTATTGACCAAATTGCTGGATAGTACCGCACTGGGTTACCGGCGGCTGAACAATAACCTGGTGGTTATTGCAAAGAAAGATGTGTACAATGCAGGTATCCCCGCGGCTGTTACCGTAACAGGCAAGGTGGTCAATGCCAAAGGCGAACCACTTGCCGGTGCAAGTGTGGTAGAGAAAGGTACCCATAATGGCACTACAACAGATACGGATGGCCATTTCACGCTGAGTGTATTAAACCTGAATGAAACGCTGGTCATCAGCTCGCTGGGATATACCGAACAGGAAGTGCCGCTGGATGGCAGACCAACTGTATCTGTAACACTGGTTCCGGTAGATGCAAAACTGGATGAGGTGGTTGTGATCGGTTACCAGACCATCAGGAAAAAAGACCTGACAGGCGCGGTATCTGTGGTAGATGCCAATGATATCAAGAAGCTGACCGCAACAACTGTTGGTGAAGCATTGCAGGGTATGGCAGCCGGTGTAAATGTTCGCAGCGGTGGCCGCCCCGGTCAGGAATCATTAATAGAAATCAGGGGCGTGGGTAATCTTTCCGGCCAGGCGGGAAATACACCTTTGTATGTAATTGACGGACTTATTTCGAATGGCGGCCGTGATCTGAACCCCAATGATATTGAATCTATCCAGGTATTGAAAGATGCATCCGCTGCAGCTATCTATGGCGCTAATGCCGCTACAGGTGTAATTATCATTACCACTAAAAAAGGAAAGGATGGTCCACTGCGGGTGAATTTCTCTGCTAAATACGGTATACAGCAGATACCCAAAAGATGGAACCTGACAGATAATGTAGAATTTGCCACACTGAATAAAGAAGCATATGCCAATGCTGGTAAACCGCCCATGGCCAGTGTTTCTACCGAATTCAATCCCGCTATCAATACAGACTGGCAGAAAGCAATTTTACGCACCGGCTCAGTGCAAGAGTACAATGTTGATTTTTCCGGCGGCAGTAAAACCAGTAATTACCTGGTATCTGCCAACTATTTTAAAAACAATGGTTCCGTACTGGGTACATCGTTCGACCGCATCAGCCTGCGCGTGAATTCTGAAGGAAGACGTGGCATTTTTAAAATAGGAGAGAACCTGGCCATGAGCAATTCGCATGAAGATTGGATGGAAGGCAATCCTTTTATCGATATGGTGCGTATGCTGCCGGTGATACCTGTATACGATCCTAAAAACCCGGGTGGCTATGGTTATGGCAGTGATAAAGCCTATACTTTTGGCACCAATCCCGTTGCACTGAACAACCTGATGCAGGAAGACCAGTACAATTTCAGGATAAGGGGTAATGGTTATGTTGAATTATCCCCGCTGAAATGGCTCACTTATAAAATGAACTATGGTCTCGAAACCAGCTTTGATCATTTTGCCAGCCTGCGCAAAGCCGGCAGCTGGACCTATAACCAACCTGTTGATCCTTCCAATTTCTATGAAAACAGGGCCCAGTATATTTCACAGTTCTTCGACAACACGGTGAATTTTGACAAGAAGTTTGGTAAACACAGCATCAATGGCGTGGTGGGTACCAGCTATCATGTTGTTACCTACGAACAAACAAGCGGGAAAAAACTGAATGTTATCCAGTCTTCCACCGGTACTTATTACCCGCAGCTGGATGCCGGTTTAACCAACCCGCTAACCGGTGGCTATAAAAATAAATTTGTCACCTTCTCTTATTTCGGCCGCATCAACTACGATTATGACAGCCGTTATTTATTATCAGCTACTTTCCGCAGGGATGGTGATTCCCGTTTCGGTTCAGGTTACCGGTATGGTAATTTCCCTTCTGTATCTGCAGCCTGGCGTTTAAGCAAGGAAGCTTTTTTCCATGTACCCTGGATCAGCGATCTTAAAATAAGGGGCTCCTATGGTGAGCTGGGTAATTCCAACGGCATTGGTGAGTTTGACCGCTTTGGCAAGATCAATCTTTTTCCTATCGCCGTATTTGGTGTAGGGCAGTCTTTGCAAAACGGCGCTATTCAAACACAGCTGGTGAACCCGGATATTCACTGGGAAACAAAGAAAACTACCAATATTGGTCTGGATGCGTCTTTATTCAATAACCAGGTATCTCTTTCTGCCGAGTACTACAAAGCAAAAACAGTGGATGTACTTGTGCAGGTACCGGTACCGCAAACCAGTGGTAACCGCGGCGATAACCCTTATGTAAACGCTGCTTCTTTACAGAACAGCGGTTTCGAGTTCAATGCCACTTACCGCAATAACAAACACAGGTTGAAATTTGATGTATCTGCCAATGTTTCTACAGTAAGCAACAAAGTGCTGGCATTGGGCGATCTGGGGCAGGGCATCACTTATATTGCTACAGGACTTACCCGCACACAGATCGGTCATCCCATCGGCTCCTGGTTTTTGCTGAAATCTGATGGTATTTTCCAGAACCAGAAAGAAATTGACGATCACAAGGTGCAACCCTTTGCCAAGCCGGGGGATATCCGTTATGTGGATGTGAACAAGGATGGCGTGCTGGACAATAACGACAGAACCTTCATCGGCAGCCCCTGGCCTAAATTCCAGAGCGGTCTTTTATTCAATGCCTATTACGGTAATTTCTCCTTAACTGTTCAGCTCTATGGCTCTTTTGGCAACAAGATCTTCAATGCCACCAGGAGTGTGATTGATAAGTTTGACGATAACTCCAACTACCGCAAAGGTATTCAGCCCTGGACAGAGCAGAACCACAGCACCACTTTTCCGCGCATTGCTTATAGTGGTGATATTGATGTGCAGTTCAACACCCGCGGCGATACCGATCGCTGGCTGGAAGACGGCACTTATGTAAAAATGCGGAACATACAGCTCGGATATACTTTACCCGACAAACTGCTCAAACACATCAACTTCCAGTCTGCACGCATTTATGTTAGTGGTCAAAACCTGTTCACCATTACCAAGTACACCGGTCTGGACCCTGATATCGTAGGCAATGGTTGGCTGGAGAGAGGCAATGACAATGGTAACTATCCTTCTAACCGTATGTTCACACTGGGTGTTCAATGTGGTTTTTAATAATGCAGTTTATTTAAATAGTCAAGTATGAAACCGAATATAAACAGATGGATACATGATGGTATTGTTCAAATACTGGCTTATTGCAGGGGAAAAGGATATGCTGTATCAGCCATCCAACCATCAGGCAATACAATAAGGCGCGCATCGGTGATGAAGAAGAATATAGCAGCTGTGCTGGCACTGTTCATAACAGCAACCTCCTGTAATAAACAACTGGAGGTAAATGATCCCAATACAATATTGGTGAATGATTTCTGGAAAACAGGTTCCGATGCCAAATCGGGTATCAATGCTGTATACGGCAGTTTTTACCGTATCGGATCTTTTGCACGCTGGCTGCATTTCAACCAGAACCTTCGTTCCGATGAGGGCACAAGCAATAGCCCCTGGCTCGATTTGCAGAACTGGCAGAAATTCCTGATCGTGAATTACAATTTCGATTGCGGTATTATGACCTGGCACGATCACTATGAGGGTATTTACCGTGCCAACCAGGTTATTGCCAATGTACCTGCTATCAGCATGGATGAAACATTAAAAAAACAATATATCGCGGAGGCAAAATTTATCCGCGCCCTGTATTATTTCAATTTAACCAGCTTATGGGGTAATGTGCCTTTGCAACTGACACCCTCCGATCCTAAAGTACGGCCGGCTTATGCCACACAGGACCAGGACTGGGCGCAGATCATTAAAGACCTTACTGATGCTATTGCTGATTTACCCGCACAGTATCCTGATGCAGAAAAAGGAAGGGCTACAAAAGGTGCAGCTTATGCATTACTGGGTAAAACCTATCTGCAGGCTCATCAATATGATAAAGCCAAAGCTGCATTTGACTGGCTGGTGACCGGTGAGGGTAAACAGTATTACGATCTTGTACCCAACTACATGGATAATTTCACCCACTTGAACGAAAACAACAAAGAATCGGTGTTTGAAATACAGTTCTCTGATGCCAACCTGGGTGGCCCTGATCATGATGATATTACTGGTGCCGGGGTAGGTAACCAGCGTGCACAGTTCTTTGGCCCCCGTGGTATAGGCTGGAGTGATGGCCAGGGCCTGCGTTTTGTGGTAAATGAACTGGAACAGGAGAAAACCGCCACAGGTAAACGCGACCCCAGGTTACCCGTAACCGCGCTGTTCGATTCTACCGATGAAAGAGGACCTGCATTCACCGATGTGTACGGGCAAACTTTTGCACAGCGTTATGGTACTTCTTCAGAAGTGTGGTTCAGAAAATACGAGGATTATTACTACCGCAGTTTTGAGGATTATTATTCGCCCATCAATTTCCGGGTGATCCGTTTTGCTGATGTGCTGCTGATGTATGCCGAATGTTTAAATGAATTGGGACAAACAGCACAGGCTTATCAATATGTAGATGCTGTACGGCAGCGCGTAGGCCTTGCCCGTTTGTCAGATATAAAACCCGGTATGGGGCACGACCAGTTTCTGGCACAATTAAAACACGAACGTGTTTGCGAACTGGCAGGGGAGGGCACCCGCTGGAACGACCTGGTACGCTGGGGCGAACTGGATTCACAGGCGAAGGTAAGCCAGCTGGCAGCGCATGATCCGGATTTTAAGAACTTTATCGTGGGTAAACACAAATGGCTGCCGATACCGCAATCTGAGCTGGATCTCAATCCCAACCTGAAACAAAATCCCAATTACTAATCTTATGCTGTTATTACCTATGACAAAGTTTTTTATACAGCTGGTACTGGGCGGCTGGCTGGCATTAACTGCCTGCAGCAAAACAACCCGGCACAATGGTGATGATACATCACCACCTCCGGCGGCAGACAGTACATTCCGCAATCCATTGCTGAGTGTGGGGCCCGATCCCTGGGTGATACAAAAAGATGGGTACTATTATTACCTGCACACACTGGGCGACCGGATTGCTATCTGGAAAACACAGAAGATGTCGCAGTTATCCAAAGCAACCATTACCACCGTATGGTCGCCGCCTGCCAGTGGCCCCAATATCAAGAACATCTGGGCGCCCGAGCTGCATTTTCTTAATGGTAAATGGTACCTCTATTATACCGCCGGCGCATCCGGTGATTTGAGCACTCAAAGGCTTTTTGTACTGGAGAACAGTAATGCCGATCCTACACAGGGCAGCTGGACAGACAAGGGCAAGATTGCTGATGCCGCCGCTGATTTTTTTGCGATCGATGGCTCGGTACTGGAAAATTATCAGGGGCATGATTATTTTATCTGGAGCGGTCATCCATCTGCAACGGATAATACACAGTGTATCTATATCAGCCGCATGAGCAATCCCTGGACACTGGAAACAGCTCGGGTAAAATTATCGGCCCCACAGTATGAATGGGAAAGCAAAGGCGCACCGCCCGCAGTAAATGAGGGCCCTGAAATACTGCGTAATGCAAACGGGCAGGTTTTCCTGGTTTATTCTGCCAGCGGTTGCTGGACAGATGATTATGCACTGGGTATGCTGCGCCTGAAAGATGGGGCCGATCCGCTGAATGCGGCAAGCTGGATAAAATCAGATCATCCTGTGCTGTCGAAAAAGCCAGAGAGCAATGCGTATGGCCCCGGCCACAATGGCTTTTTCAAATCTGCCGATGGCAAACAGAACTGGATAATCTATCATGCCAACCTGCTTCCGGGACAAGGCTGCGGCAATGCGCGTAACCCGCGTATGCAGCCATTTACCTGGCGCGCAGATGGCGCTCCCGATTTTGGCGAACCGGTAAAAACAGATACACCCATGCCTGTACCTTCAGGTGAGTAAAAAGCAACACTTGCAACAATCAACAATTACAAGTAGCAGTCAAGTATGAAAAACAGCCTTTGCCGACTGGTTATTTTCTGTTTAATGTTTTTACCTGTAGCCGGCATCGCACAGGGCGGCAGGGGATTTACCAATCCCTTGCTGCCTTCCGGTGCTGACCCGTTTGTGGTTTTTTATAAGGGTAATTATTATTACACTCATACGCTGGGTAACCGCATTCAGCTATGGAAAACAAAACATATCGGTGCGCTGGACAATGCGGTCAGCCAAACTGTATGGACGGTACCTGAGCAGGGGCCTGATTCCCGTGATATATGGGCCCCTGAACTGCATCGTATCAATCAGAAATGGTACCTGTATTATACCGCAACCGATAAAGCAAAACCAGCAGACAGCACCCGTTTTATTTTTGTGCTGGAAAATGCATCAGCTGATCCACTGCAGGGGCAATGGATACACAAAGGCAAAATAGGCACGCAATACAGCGGGCTGGATGCTACTGTTTTTGATCACAAAGGGAAATGGTATTTTATTTATTCTGCCTATGTGGGAAAACAAAGTGTATTGTCTATAGCCTTGATGAAAGATCCCTGGACGCTTGCAGGTAAGGAAACGATTATCGCAAGGCCTGATAAACCCTGGGAAAAATTCGGCGGCAGGGAAATACTGGAAGCGCCGGCATTTCTGCAAGGTAAACAAGGGCAATTGTTCATTGCTTATTCCGCAAGCGCCTGCTGGGCCGATGAATATGCCCTGGGCCTGCTTCGTGCAGAAAAAAATGCAGATATTTTACAGGCAGCATCCTGGAAAAAATATCCTGATCCCGTATTTCATCAGTCTGCCGGCAACAGTGTTTTTGCCACGGGGCACAATGCATTTTTTACGTCGCCTGATGGAAAGGAAAACTGGATCTTATACCATGCCAATGCAAAAGCCGGTGAAGGTTGTAACTGGCATCGCTCACCAAGGGCACAACCCTTTGGCTGGAAAGCCGATGGCAGCCCCCGTTTGGGTGAACCACTGCCGGCAGGAAAGTTCATCAATAATCCCTCAGGCGAAGCGGATGATGCAGCAGATACTGCCAATGCTATCCACTGGACCTCTGCAGCAGTGGTCAATGATATGCCAGCATTTGCCCAACCGGCTGTACCTGCCGGCAGCGCCGGTGAAACAGCGCGGAATCATGGCCGCTACGGATCGGAATATGGCCGTATGGTTCAACTACCTGGCGACAACTGGCTTGCTGCTTACACTATTTCGCGAAACAATGGCTACCTGCAGGATGCAGATGGCGGATTGGAGATACAAGTATCAATCAGTAAAGACAATGCCCGCAGCTGGCAGCCGGTAACTATCCTCACCGATAAAGGACGTGATCTTGATAACGCACAACTGATCTGTTTAAAAGATGGCAGCCTGTTGATGGCTTGCCGCTCTGTCCGCTGGCGCGAATCGTATCGCCTGCCGGTATACAGAAGCATTGATAATGGTGAGCACTGGACATTATTAAGCACCATCGATGCCAATGAGGGAAAACCCGGAGAGCTGGGGCATCCCGATAAAGGCATATATGAACCGCATTTTTACCTGCTGGATGATGGCCGCCTGTCGGTGCTGTATGCCAATGAAAAGCATGTGACCGAAACACCATCATACAGCCAGCTCATTTCCCAGAAGATCTCCGAAGACAATGGCCGCAGCTGGGGCCCTGAAAGCCGTGTGGTGTATGCGGAAGAACAGCCTGCATCCAGGCCGGGCATGCCTGTATGGACCAAAATGAAGAATGGCCGCTATATCATGGTATATGAAGTATGCGGCCCTGAAAAATGTAATGTATACTGTAAAACCAGCGATGATGGTATTCACTGGCCCAAAGGACTGGGTACACCAGTGCCCGGCCAGCTTGGGGGCCCTTATGTATTGTCTTGCAGCAATGGCATGCTGGTGGTTAGTTCTAACAGTGCTGCAATATCTGTTAGCCGCGATTGGGGTAACAGCTGGCAGCAAACCGGCCATGCCTGGCCACAGCTGTTGTGGAGCAGTATTTACCAGACAGGAGACAATGAAATAGCCGTGATGAACTCGGTAGCCCGCCCGCAGGGCGGCCACAATATTCAGCTGCGTTTTGGACAGATAAAATAGGTAGATCGACGCGGTTACCCGATAAAAACTGTTTAAGTTAGTTGGCCGGAATAACTGCTGCTGTTTTGGCCGGCAGAATAAAAAAACAATAAGAGCGGAAATCTATACAATCAAATATTGCAATATGCTAAAAACAACGACTATGCAAAAACGAATGTTATTGATGGCCCTGGCAGTACTGCTTACAGCAAGCAGCCTGCTGGCACAGAAAGAACGGGAACGCTGGAGTGAAAGAAAAGCCAGGCAGTGGTACAGTAAACAAGGATGGCTGAGAGGCTGTAATTTTATTCCCAGCACAGCCATCAACCAGCTGGAAATGTGGCAGGCCGATACTTTCGATACCGCCACCATCAACCGTGAGCTGGGCTTTGCAGAATCAGTAGGTTTTAACTGTATGCGCGTATTCCTGCACCATGTGGCCTGGCAACAGGATAAAGAAGGTTTTAAGCAACGGATGAATACCTATTTAACCATCGCACACAAACACGGTATCATTACCATGTTCGTATTCTTCGATGATTGCTGGAACGCCCGTTACCACAGCGGTAAACAGCCTGCACCCAAAACAGGTGTCCATAACAGCGGCTGGCTGCGCGACCCGGGTGATCTGTTGTATGATGAACCCACCCTGGCCGATGATACGCTGCAGCTGTATGTGAAAGATATCCTCCGCAGTTTTGGTAAAGACAAACGTATCCTCCTCTGGGATCTGTACAATGAACCCGGTAATAGCGGCTATAAAAACAGAAGCCTGCCACTGCTGGAAAAGATATTTCACTGGGCAAGGCAGGTGAAGATAAAGCAACCGGTATCCTCCGGTGTATGGAGCAAAGAGCTAACCACGCTCAATGCATTCCAGCTGGCCCAGTCTGATGTAATTACCTATCACAACTACAATTCACCAGAGGAACACCAGCAGGTGATCGATTCACTCCGCAAATACAACCGTCCATTACTGTGCAGTGAATACATGGCCCGCAAACACAATAGTTTGTTCAGCAATATTCTCCCCCTGCTGAAAAAAGAAAATGTTGCCGCGATCAACTGGGGACTGGTTGCCGGTAAAACAAATACTATCTATGCCTGGGATACGCCCATGCCTGATGGCAAAGAACCCGGGCTCTGGTTCCATGATATCTTCCGCCCCGATGGCACACCATACCGCCAGGAAGAAGTGAATACCATACGGGAAGTCACGGGAAAAAAATAGGATGTTCGATGTACGATGTGATGTGTGATGTAGAAGTATGGGTCTTGTATTTATTTCAATAATTGTATACTAAAAAAGCTCCGGTTGTCCTGGAGCTTTTTTAGTATACGCTGAACTGTACACGGAACAAGTGGTGAATTGCCAGGTGGGATAAACACACATTGCTAGGCTTCACATCTCACACTTCGCAATCACGTGGACTGCCCACTGCAAACTGCCTACTGTCTACTGTCTACTGCCCACTGTCTACGGCCTCCTTTCCCTTCTCAACGCCCTGGTCGTTTTACTATGTCCGTCATGGCTCCAGCCGGGCGCATTGAAAAGATAGTGCCAGCAATTGCGCAGGCTGCCTGCTTTGCGCAGGTCTTTGATAATATTGATCCATTCATGAAAAGCAATACGAACGGGGTTAAAACTGTGTACATTTTTAGTGAGGCCATAAGTAGGCCTGAACTGCTCGGCCTGGAAACTGCCGAACAGCCTGTCCCAGATGATCAGGGTGCCGCCATGGTTTTTGTCTAAATAAAGCAGGTCTGATCCATGGTGTACACGGTGATGGGAGGGGGTATTGAAAACAAATTCAAACCAGTGAGGTAATTTGCAGATGGCCTCTGTATGTATCCAGAACTGGTATAGCAGGCTAATGGATTGCATCAGCATGATCATGCCGGGATGAAAGCCCGCAAGGGGCATCCAGCTCCAGAACAGGAATGCACCGGTGAGGTTGCCTGTCCAGGTTTGCCTAAGCGCTGCAGCGAGATTATATTTTTCTGATGAATGATGCACCACATGCGATGCCCAGAACCACCGTATAGAATGGCTGCAGCGGTGCATCCAGTAATAACTGAAGTCATCTGCAAAAAAACAAAGCATCCATGCCCACCAGGTATTGTAAGGTATAGTAAAAACACGGTAGGCATACATAAAAGAAAAAAACAGCAGGATAAGTGTTTTAGTGGCAATACCGATAAAAAGATTGCCCAGCCCCAGCGCAATACTGGTAGCGGCATCTTTTACTTCGTACAGTTCGCGCTGTGTTTTAATGGCAAAGATCACCTCCGCCAGTATCAGCAATATAAAACCCGGGATGGCATGAACCAGTATGTTGGGAAACTGTGGCATCTGTAGGAAAGGCGGTTTTTACGCCGTAAGATCAATGCAAACAATCGCCGCCTCTTCTACCTTCAAGTTACTTATTTTGTTTGATAAGTGGCCACTGAATAATGCTGCAGCGTGGTAACATTGAGCTTGTCACCCTTGGCAGATACCTGTTTGTAAGGTTTGAAATGGCCGCCTTTATCCAGGAAGCCGATGATGCAGGAAAAATCAGCTTTTCCTTTCTGTACCTGCACCGTAGGCTGAATGCCGAAATGGGGAATTTTCAGTGTATCTGTAGCCCGCAGCTCTTCATACTGCATTTTTATCAGGTAGTCGAATGTTTTGGGTGTTTCAAAGATCTTTACGGAGAAATACCAGTTATTCAGTTCATCGGGTACTTTTTGTGAATACTCAGCTACAGGCTGGGGATTTACTTTTTCCCTGGTTTCAGCAACAGCCGGAGGTGCAACAACAGTAACAGAATCCTGGTTATTGTCTTTTGAATTATCAGATTGGCAGCCACTAAAAAAAAGTATGGCTGCAATAAAAATAAAGTTGTTCTTCATATCTGTCCGGTTATTGCCCCGAATATAAAACAATACCCATTACTAATTGCCAATCCAAATCAACTCTTCAACCATTCCCCTTGCATTTTCAAATTTTCAAATTCCCACATTTTCAAATTAACCCTATCCGTGAATCGTCAGCCCTGAGGGATGATACAGTTCTTATCCTGCAAATCAACCTTTCACCATTTTTCGAGAATCGAGAATCGACAGTCGAGAATGATAATAGGATTGCTACTTCAATTCCCCATTCATTTCTCAAACCAACCATCCAACCATCCAACCCTTCAACCATCCCCTTGGCATTTTCAAATTTTCAAATTCCCACATTTTCAAATTAACCCTATCCGTGAATCGTCAGCCCTGAGGGATGATACAGTTCTTATCCTGCAAATCAACCTTTCACCATTTTTCGAGAATCGAGAATCGACAGTCGAGAATGATAATAGGATTGCCACTTCAATTCCCCATTCATTTCTCAAACCAATCATCTCCCTACCAATCAACCCTTCAACCATCCAACCACCCATCCCCCCTTTTCAAATTCCCAATTAAACAAACAGCCCGGCTTTCACCAGGCTGTTGTCATAGATAGGGTAGTTGAAAATAGTGCTCAGTTTATTTCTTGGTAACGCGTACATCGATGCGGCGGTTTTTAGCCCTGCCTTCCTCTGTACTGTTATCAGCAACGGGATGATCTTGTCCATAGCCTTCAGCACTGAGCCGGTTCTTTTCCACGCCCAGTTTTACCAGCTCATTCAGTACTGAGTTGGCCCTGTCGCCGGATAGTTTGAGGTTGTTCTTGGCATCGCCGGTATTATCCGTATAACCGCCCAGTTTCAGTTCTACCTGCGGGTAAGCCTTCAGTATATTGGCAATATCCTGCAGCTGTGCCTGCGATGCAGGTTTGAGTGTTGCTGAATTGGTTTCAAAAGTGAGGCGGTCAAAACTAAACCAGGTGGTTTTATCTACAGGCTTGTTTTTGTCTTCTATAAATGCGATCAGCTTTTTCTCTATACCCATTTCAGGTACATGTAAAGCTGTGCCATTGGGCAGGTTTACCGTAACCAGGCTACCCAGTGTACTATTAGTGGTGGAAGCGGTGTCTGTTTTGGGTGCGGCCGTATCGGTGTTCTTAGTTGTTGCAGCAGTGGTATCGGTGATGGCGGGACTGCCCTGATCTGGTTTTTTGCTGCAGGTTTTCCATATAATGATAATAAGGGCTGCCAGTACAATCAGCCATAGCAGGGGACGCCATTTGCCTGCACTGCTGCCTGCTTCGGCTGCTGCATTGCGTACACTGCCTGCTGCGTGCTGCACACCGCTGATGATATTACTGCCCAGGCTGGAAAGGCTGCCCAGGCCGAGTATACCCGCAAGACCCGCCGGTGCAGCGTGTATAATATTGTCTTTTTGTGTAGCCAGGAAACCAGCTATGCCTGATGGACCAACACCTTCTTCTGCTGTTTTTTTACCCAGAAAGCCGAGTACCAATGGTGCGGCCATGCTTAATATGGATGATGCAGATGAGCTTTTAACACCGGTTGATTCCCCCAGTGTGGCAGAAAGTGCAGAAAGCTTGTCGCCAAAAATGCTGGACAGGAACAGCCTGCCTTTCTCGATAATACCACCGCCGGCTGAACCGGCAATACTGCCTGCAGGATTGGAGAGTATATTGCTGAAATCATGATCTTTCAGCGCACTGGTGATATTGCTCAACACACCCGGGTCGGAGGAACGGTGCAGCAGACCGCCTAAAATAGACGGGATCGCCTGTTTGAAAGTCCCGGCGATATTGTTTTCTGATTCCCCCAGCTGGCTGCTTACTTTTGAAATCAGATCAGGGCTGATATACCCTTTTAACGTTTCTACAATGTTTGTTGCCATATTGAATGGATTTGATTGTGCACCATAAAACGGATATCAGATATTGACGCTGGTTCACCAACACAGCGCTTTACTTAGCGATGTTCAAAGACGGGTAAGGAAAAACTGTTTATGCAAATACATGTGCCTGGCAAGCGCTTATCTCCTGTACAGGGAAGAGGGGGAACCCTGTTGAAATCGTTTTGAATTTAGCTGTTTTTTTCCGGATAAACAACCCTGCATACAGAAAAAAATGAATAATCGCCAGATTTTACCATATAGTAATTATTAGGCGATATGCACCATTGCCTGAAATAAAAACAGGCTGCTTCTTTTGAAAACAGCCTGTCCTATTTTTTTTAGGTAAAACTGATCAGGATTTTTTCAAGTAGGTTTTGTTACCGTTTTTGTTGATATAGTACCTGCCGCCGCGGGGGCCTTCATAAATGGTGCGGCCTTTTTCGTCTGTGCCTACCGCTTTATCAGTTACATTGGTTGCTGCTTGTGTGGCCTGCGTGGTAGTGGTAGTGGCTTTTTTAGCTGCATTGTTGGCCGCATTCGTTGCGGTGGTAACAGGTTTAGGGGTAGGTGTTACAGCAGGGGTGGTTGTGGGGGTTACGGCAGGAACATTGGCTTCGGCTTTTTGTTTTTTGGCTTTGGCCTTTGCTTGTACATCGGTGGTAGCGGCCTTTGTATCAGTTACTGCATTGTCTTTTGCGGCGGCTGCTTTTGCTTCGGCTTTTTGTTTTTTTGTTTCGGCTTTGGTTTTGGCATCTGTTGTTGCAGCTTTTGCATCGGTGGTGGCTTTGTCTTTTGCGGCGGCTGCTTTTGCTTCAGCTTTCTGCTTTTTCTTTTCTGCTTTGGTGGTAGCGTCTTTTTTAGCGGTTTGAACTGCTGTGCTTGGTGTTTGTGCATGGCCGTTTACAGTTCCCAGTAAAAGGGCCATTACCAGGGGAATGAATAGTTTTTTCATCATCAGATGATTTAGTGTAAAGTGAATGTAAGAAAATTCCCCTGAATAACGATCAATGGATGAAGGGAATAGCCCCTGAAAGCAGTAAGCTGTGAAACAGGAGGCTTCCTTTATTCACAGCTTACCGGTTATGTGAAGATCGTTTTGTGTTTAATGAAGATAATTGCCTTTGGCTCCGCCGGATGGTTGAATCGTGGCCGATACGGTGGTGGCAGGTTGTTTTTTATTTTGTTGTGCTGTATGTTCTGCATCGCGCGTATGGTGTAACTGTGCCAGGGTAGGCGCGATCACCAGCGATACAATAGACATCAGTTTGATCAGGATGTTCATAGACGGGCCGGAAGTGTCTTTGAACGGATCACCCACGGTATCCCCGGTAACAGAGGCTTTATGCGGCTCTGATTTTTTATAATAGATCTCGCCGTTTATTTCCACCCCTTTTTCAAAGCTTTTCTTGGCATTATCCCAGGCGCCGCCTGCATTGTTCTGGAACATACCCATCAGTACGCCGCTTACCGTGGCGCCAGCCAGGAAGCCGCCAAGTGCTTCGGGCCCCAGTACAAAACCGATGATCAGCGGGGAGATAATGGCGATGGCCCCGGGTGCCATCATTTTTCTGATAGAGGCATTGGTGGAAATGGCCACGCATTTTTCATATTCCGGTTTACCGGTGCCCTCCATGATACCAGGTATGGTTCTGAACTGGCGGCGTACTTCTTCTACCATCGACATGGCAGCCTGTCCCACAGCACGGATAGCCAGCGAGGAAAAGATAAAGGGTATCATACCACCTACAAAAAGACTGGCCAGTACTTTGGCTTTATAAATGTCAATGCCTTTGATACCTGCCACACCTACAAAAGCTGCAAACAGGGCCAGTGCAGTAAGTGCTGCAGAGGCAATGGCAAAACCTTTACCTGTAGCAGCAGTAGTATTGCCCACAGCATCCAGTACATCGGTTTTTTCCCTTACTTCTTTGGGCAGCTCGCTCATTTCTGCAATACCACCTGCATTGTCAGCAATAGGACCAAAAGCGTCAATGGCCAGCTGCATAGCTGTAGTAGCCATCATACCCGCTGCTGCGATTGCTACACCATATAAACCGGCACATTCATATGAGCCCCATATACCACCAGCCAGTACAAGTATGGGTAAGAAAGTAGATTCCATGCCCACGGCCAGTCCGCCGATCACATTGGTGGCATGGCCGGTAGAGGATTGGCGTATAATAGACAGTACCGGGCGTTTACCCATGGCCGTATAATACTCGGTGATAATACTCATTAATGTACCCACAGCCAGGCCTACTAGTATGGCGCCCAGCACACCATTCTGGGTAATGGCTATGGCACTTGCTTTCAGTTCGGTACTGCCGGCGATATAATCCCTTTTCAGGTAAATACTGCTTGCAGGTAAAATATAATATACCAGTGCGGCACTGGCAATGGCAGTTAAAATAATAGAGCCCCAGTTACCCATGTTCAGTGCTTTCTGCACATTGTGGGTATTGATACCGGCGGCATCGCTTACACGAACAAAAGTTGTGCTGAGAATAGAAAAGATAATGCCCACACCAGCTATCAGCATGGGCAGCAGGATAGGGGCATAACCCCCAAACTTATCAACCGAAACAGCTTCCTGCCCCAGTACCATAGTGGCTAGCACTGTTGCCACATACGAGCCGAACAGGTCGGCACCCATGCCGGCGACATCCCCTACATTATCGCCCACATTATCGGCAATGGTAGCCGGGTTACGGGGATCATCTTCAGGAATACCTGCTTCTACTTTACCTACCAGGTCGGCGCCCACGTCGGCAGCTTTGGTATAAATACCGCCGCCTACACGGGCAAACAATGCAATAGATTCTGCGCCGAGCGAAAAACCGGTGAGCACTTCAATGGTTTTCACCATCTCATCCGAATTGGCTGCAGCATCGGGCGCAAATAAATGTTTAAGCACAATAAATACTGCGCCCAGGCCAAGTACAGCAAGGCCGGCAACACCCAGCCCCATTACAGAGCCGCCGGTAAAAGATACAGAAAGGGCTTTGGACAAGCTGTTGCGCGCTGCATTGGCAGTGCGCACATTGGCTTTAGTGGCTACTTTCATACCGATATATCCCGCTGTGGCACTGCAAACAGCACCCAGTACAAAAGCCAGTGCAATAGACCAGTTTGAATTGGGGTTGGCCTGTGCCATCACACCCAGTAATAAAGCAACAACGATCACGAAATAAGAAAGGATCTTCCATTCAGCCTTTAAAAATGCCATAGCGCCTTCAGCGATATGTTTGCTGATTTCCTGCATTCGTTCGTTGCCTGCATCCTGTTTGGATACCCAGTTGAATTTGATGAAGGTGTACAGGAGCCCGATCAGCCCCATCGCCGGAACGGCATAAAACAGAGATTTGTCCATAAGCAAGTAATGTCAGAGTGATAATGATAAATGTGAATGAATATAGGTTAAAGTAGGCAAAAATTGCATGGCCTCCATAAAAAGAACAGGATATTAATGATAATTCCGTTTAATAAAAGCAGCGATAAAAAAACAGTAGCACGCAACGGTTTTTATAGAACCTGTATCATATCCTCAGGCCCTGCTGTTTTTTTACCGCTCTGAAAAGCTTTCCCGGCCGGTTAGCCTAAAAGTTTCCCTTAGATCAAATGCAATAAAAATGTGAAAATCTGTTTAATGATTTTTTAATCTTTTAATTCTTTTTTAAGTTTGTATCTCAATCATTACAAAAATTACTATCCATAGGGGTATGGATTGTTTATGAAGGGTTACAAAGAGACTCATTCTTGAGTCTCTTTCTTTTTGTAATAAGCTGAAAATTAAGTTATTGCGCCGTTTTAGGCTGTCAGGGTTTTAAATGCTTTTCCCAGGTATTCAATAATATCACCCGGCAGCAGGCTTTCCATTGATTGTTGCTCCAGTGCAAGATCGGCCGCCAATCCATGAAGGTATACACCCAGCAAGGCAGCCTGTACGCCGGTATAAGGTTGTGCCAGTAATCCTGTGAGTATGCCGGTAAGCACATCGCCGCTGCCACCGGTGGCCATTCCTGCATTGCCGGTAGTATTAAAATACCCTTTGCCCTGGTAGCAAACCAGGGTATAATGCCCTTTCAAGATGATCACCAGCGGATATTGTAATGAGCATTCCAGTGCTTTATACATCCTGTCAAAATCGTTTGGTTGTGCACCAAACAGGCGGTCAAATTCTTTGGGATGCGGGCTCAGCACCGATCCTGCAGGTATATGCTGCAGCCATTCGGGATGATGGCTTATCACATTCAATGCATCGGCATCCAATACTACAGGTTTATTATATTGTTCCAGCACCAGGCTGATCAGTGAAGCAGTCTCTTCTTCAGTACCCAGTCCGGGACCCATGCCAATAGTGGTATAACGGGAAAAATCAGGTGATGCATCTTCCCTGGCAGTGGTCATAGCCTCAGCTACGGCGGTTTGTAAAATAGTATAACCCCATTCCGGTGTATTTACGGTGAGCAAACCGATGCCTGCACGCAGGCAGGCCCTGGTACACAGTACTGCCGCACCCATTTTGCCTTTATTCCCCGCGATCAGCAGGGCATGGCCATAACTACCTTTATGTGCAAAGGCTTGCCTGGGCTGGTAGAGGGCGCGTATCTGCGCAGCATCCACCATTTCCCAGGGTGTATCGGTTTGCCCGGGAAAAGCGCTGTTCAAACCGATGGGCAGTACATGCACTTCTCCGAAAAAGGGGGCATTCTCTGCTGCCAGCAAGCACAGTTTCATTGCCTGGAAAGTGAGTGTATGCCGTGCTTTTATAATGGTATTGCCTTTGGCAGAATGATCGATATACATACCACTGGGCACATCAATGGCTATCACTTCACTGTTCGCCTGGTTGATATGCTGTACAAGGGTTTCACTGATATCTCTCAATGGGCGGTTCAATCCCGAACCAAAAAGCGCATCCACTATGCAGTCACCGGCTGATAATACCGGTAATGGAGTGCTGGCCTGTATAAAATGGATCTGCGTGGTAAGTGCATGCAACCGTTGCAGGTTGGCCTGGAAATCATCCGTGCCTTTGGCACCGAATTCCAGGATGTATACTTGAACTTCTCTGCCAGCTTCAATAAGATGACGGGCAATGGCTAGTCCGTCGCCGCCATTATTGCCTTTACCGCAGAAAATTTTAACGGGCGAAGGGGCAGCAATATGTTCAATGATCCAGTGCGAACAGGCGCCGGCAGCCCGCTCCATCAGGTCGAGTGAGTTGATAGGCTCATGCTGGATAGTATAAGCATCCCATAGCTGTATTTGCGAAGCTGATAATAATTTCAAAGCTCAAATGTTTACTGATTAACAGCTGAAAGGTAAAGCGGTTTAGTAGATGGCGGTTAATATTCTGTGATTAGGAGAGTATTGTTTACTGAGATTTATATACCGTTGAAATCAAACTCCGCCGCGAGTGGCGAATTGATAGTGGAGAGGAGGAACGGTTGTATAAAATATTTTCCCCTGGTCCATTGCCAAACCATGAACCGTCGACTGCCGACTGCAAACTGAAACCCCTACTCCTCCAGCTTACTATCATCCTTCTTGCCGGTGAAAATATCGGCCATTTTTTTGGCTGAATAAATATTGCGGTTAAAACTATTACCCAGAACAATGATGGTGGCGGTATCCTGCACCAGCCGGGTGAATACCGTATTGCTGCCATGCCATTTGCCATTGTGGTAAATGATGGTGTCGCTTTTATTATAGAACAGGCGCCAGGCAAGTCCGTAATTGTGCATGGACGGTCTTTCCAGGCTATTGGGTTTATAACAGGTATCCAGTGTGGCGCCTTTTACAAAGCTGTGTTCATACAGGGCTTTATCCCATAAAAGCATGTCTCTAACCGTACTGTAAATATTTTTGTCGCCATAGGTGCAGTCTGTATGATCCATTGGATAAGGCCTGTTGCCCATATAGGTGGGCACATACTGACTGGTATCTTTAATAGAGAAAACAAAAGTATGGTTCATACCCAGCGGGGTAAACACGCTGTCTCTCATATACTGCGGGTAAGGGATGCCTGAAAGCTTTTCGATGATCAGCGCCAGCAGCATAAAATTGGTATTGCAATAATGAAAGCTGCGGTTGGGCAGGTTATCGGGCCTGGGTTTATGGGCGATCATAAACTTCAGTACATCGTCATTGGTGGCTTTTTTCTTTTTATCCCAGCAACTGTCCAGGAAATACAGGTAGTTGGGTAACCCGCTGCGGTGATCCAGCAGCATGCGTACGGTGATACCGTGATAGGGCAGCTGCGGAAAAAATTTCTGCAGTGTATCTTCCAGCGATAGCCGGCCCTGTTCCCACATATGCATGATGGTCATGCCGGTGAAGGTTTTAGAAACAGAAGCCAGGTGAAAAGGCGTGTTAGACGTTACCGGTTCTTTGGTTTTAAAATTTCCGTAACCCTGGTAATCTTCAAACAGTACAATACCGTTTTTGGCCACCAGTATGGCGCCATTGAAATTTTTGCCCAGTATTTTCTGATAAGCGGCGCTGATTTCGTTTTTGTATTGTTCTATTTGTGCAGGAGAGAGGGTATTGAAGTGAAAGTCTTTTTCGGGATCACTGGCATTTTTTACCTGTTTATTTTTTTTACTGCTAGCCGATTGGGAACAGGCCGCAACACATAAAGCAGATAAGGTTATATAGAAAAACAGTTTGATCGGTCTCATTATACGGGTTCTAAATAATATTGCAGATTGGTTGTCTCTGCTCAGAATAATGTTTATACGGCCGGATATAATTTACGTCAGCGGCCATTTTTGTTATGGATAAGCCCATAACCCGCAAGTTTTTACGGTGGGCAAAAATAGGAGAAATGTACAGATCTTATTTTCTAAAACTTTGTTATCACGTAATATCTTTACGCATAACCAATGGCAATCTATGGCAATTGTACTTTTTGATAATACAGACAGGCAAAGTCTTTTCCCGCTCACCCATACACGCAGTGTGGCAGATATCCGTATCGGTATTCTTCGCATCAGGGAAAAATGGGCGTTGCTGATGAATGAAGCGGTGTACATAGTTACTGAGGCATACCTGCAACAACAATACCAGTCTTTACCTGCCGGGCAGCATATCTGGATCGATGCAGCCATACTGCCCGATGAACATATCGCTGCAGCTGTACAAAAACTCGCTCCCGGTGAGGCTTTGCAGGATGATACCGGTATTGTGGCCGCTTGTACAGCAGTTGCCGGGAACAGTATCCCCAACCTGTCTGATAACAGCCTGGTGAAAAAAGTAATACAGGTAGAAGAAGTAAAACGGCTGCACTATCCCTGGCAGGTTTTTTTATGGAATGATCTTTACCTGCGCCACGACTTTGACCTGCTCACCCGCAACCGTACAACCAGGCCTGTTCCTGCACATGTGTACTGCGTTAATCCCGACCAGGTTTTCGTGGAAGAAGGTGCCGAAATAGCTGCCGGTGTTATATTGAATGCGGCCGAAGGCCCCATTTATATAGGTAAAAACACGCTGATCATGGAGGGGGCCCTTATACGCGGGGCTTTTGCGCTTTGCGAAAAAGCTGTGGTGAAAATGGGCGCGAAGATCTATGGAGCCACCACCATCGGTCCCTACTGCTATGCAGGTGGTGAAATAAAAAATGTAGTACTGACAGCTTATAGCAACAAAGCTCATGATGGCTACCTGGGCGATTCGGTGATCGGCGAATGGTGCAATATGGGGGCGGGCACCAGCAACAGCAATGTAAAAAATACCGGTGGCGAGGTGAAAATGTTCCACCAGCACAGCGGGCAGCTGGTTACTGTAGGACTTAAATGCGGCCTGGTGATGGGAGATTACAGCCGCACTGCTATTAATTCTTCTGTGAACACCGGCTCTATCATCGGCACCTGCTGTAATGTATTTACTGAGGGATTAACACCCCGGCTGGTCAACAGCTTTACCTGGGGTGGACGCGGACTTACCCGCTATGAGTTCGATAAAGCGCTGCGCGATATTGCCAACTGGAAAAAAATGAAGCACCAGCAGCTGACCGAAACGGAAACTGCCGTTTTGAAACATATCTTTGAGCACTTTTCAAATTAACCAGCCTTGTTACCGGTTAAATACGTTCAGTTTATCACTGAACGAAGGGCAGTTTGCAGCAATACAATGCAGGCGCCGGTTTTACCGGGCAGGGAAGAGAAATTAATAAAATTATGAGAAAGCAAATTGCAGCCGCCAACTGGAAGATGAACCTGACCCTGCAGCAGGGAGAAACCTTATTGAATGAAGTATTACCAGCCACCGACGGGTTGGGGGCAGATCAGCTGGCTGTTTTTGCAGTGCCTTTTCCTTACCTGGCCATGGCACAGCAAAAAATCAGCGGTAAAAAAAATGTGTTTATTGCCGCGCAGAACTGTTACAGTAAAAAAGCAGGCGCCTACACCGGAGAAGTATCTGTAGAAATGCTGCAGTCGCTGGGTATCAGCTGGGTAGTGCTGGGGCATTCTGAAAGAAGGGAATATTTCCACGAAAGCAATCAGCTGCTGGCTGAAAAACTGAATATCGCGCTGGAATACCAGCTCACACCTGTTTTCTGCTGTGGTGAACCTTTGTCTGTTCGCGAAGCCAATACGCAGAATACATTTGTTGCCACACAACTCCAGGAATCTTTATACCATTTATCTGCCGACCAAATTAAAAAAGTGGTGATCGCCTACGAGCCTATCTGGGCTATCGGTACCGGCAAAACCGCTACCAGTGAGCAGGCGCAGGAGATGCATGCCGCTATCCGTGCCGAACTGGCCGCGAAATATGGCGCTGCTGTTGCAAACGAGGTATCCATTCTTTATGGTGGAAGCGTAAAAGCGGCCAATGCACAGGAACTGTTCAGTCAGCCCGATGTAGACGGTGGCCTGGTAGGCGGCGCCTCCTTGGTGGCTGCAGAATTCAGCACCATCATCAAAAGCCTGAAATAAGGCTGATAGCCCAAGTTGCGGGATAATCCATGTATTTATAGCTGCAAGCCATGAGCTTCCAGCTATGAGGCAGGAATGTCTTGTTAAATAGCATAAATTGTTTTGCGCGGCCATCCTGAAAACGATCATCCTTTCTGCGTTTTCCGCGCGTTCCGCGAGATAACCAGTTGGCAGCCGGCAGTGTGCAGTATGCAGTCAAGACATGCATTTCTGGCAGCTCATCGCTATCAGCTTGAAGCTTTTACAGCGATAAGCCATGCGCTTTCAGCTATGAGGCAGGAATGTCCTGTTAAATAGCATAAATTGTTTTGCGAGGCTATCCTGAAAACGATCATCCTTTCTACGTTTTTCCGCGCGTTCCGCGAGATGCATTTCTCGCAGCTCATTGCTATCAGCTCGCCGCTGTATTAACTGCTTGCAGCTCAAAGCCAACAGCTATTCAAAGCATAATGCTGAACTACGCTCCCGGTTAGTTATCTTTGCCGCAGGCAAGAGGCTGCCGGGAGCAGCAGGTTGCCTGTTGCCCGCACCCGGGTAACAGCAGCATTTAGAAGGAAGCCGAACTTATTATATGAAGCATATTAGGAATTTTTGCATTATTGCACACATCGACCATGGTAAAAGTACCCTGGCAGACCGTTTACTGGAACACACTAAAACGATTGGTGAACGCGACATGATGAACCAGGTACTGGATGATATGGATCTGGAACGCGAAAAAGGCATCACTATTAAGAGCCATGCCATCCAGATGAATTACCAGTACAAAGGACAAGCTTATACCCTCAACCTGATCGATACCCCCGGCCATGTGGATTTCAGCTATGAGGTGAGCCGTGCCCTGGCCGCCTGCGAAGGCGCATTGCTGCTGGTAGATGCCTCCCAGGGCATCCAGGCACAAACCATCAGTAACCTGTACCTGGCGATCGATAATGACCTCGAGATCATTCCGGTCATCAATAAAATTGATATGGAAGGTGCGATGATCCCCGAGGTGAAAGACCAGATCATCGACCTGATCGGTTGTAAGGAAGATGATATTCTGCTGGCCAGCGGTAAAAGCGGTATCGGTATTGAAGAAATACTCGCTGCCGTGGTAGAACGGATTCCCGCACCGGAAGGCAGCACCGAAGCGCCGCTGCAGGCACTGATTTTCGACAGTGTATTCAACAGCTTCCGCGGTATCATTGCGTATTACCGTATATTCAATGGCACCATCCGCAAAGGCGATAAGATCAAATTCATTGCCACCGATGCAGAATATGAAGCCGATGAGATCGGTGTGCTGAAACTGGGGCTTGATGAGCGCAAGGAAGTGAAAGCCGGCGATGTAGGCTATATTATTACCGGTATCAAAAATGCAAAGGAAGTAAAAGTAGGGGATACCATCACCCTCAAGGACACACCGGGTGAGGCTATTAAAGGATTTGAAGAAGTGAAGCCCATGGTGTTCGCGGGCATTTTCCCCGTAGTGACAGAAGATTTTGAAGAGCTGCGCGATTGTATGGACAAACTGCAGCTGAATGATGCTTCTCTTACGTATGAGATAGAAACATCCCAGGCCCTGGGCTTTGGTTTCCGTTGCGGATTCCTGGGATTGCTGCACATGGAAATTATCCAGGAACGACTGGAGCGCGAATTCAACCAAACGGTGATCACCACGGTGCCCAACGTAAGTTTTATCGCGTATACCACCAGCGGACAAAAAATCATTGTAAATAACCCGGCAGAGATGCCCGATACAGTAAAGCTGGATCGTATTGAAGAGCCTTTTATCAAAGCACAGATCATCACCCTGCCGGAATATATCGGCAATATCATGACGCTTTGCCTTGGTAAAAGGGGCATCCTCATTAACCAGAGCTACCTCACCACCACCCGCGTGGAACTGATATTTGAAATGCCGCTGACTGAGATCGTATTCGATTTCTATGATAAGCTGAAAAGCTCCACCCGCGGTTATGCTTCTTTCGATTATTCACCCATCGGCTACCGCGATGCGGATATTGTGAAAATGGATATCCTGCTCAACAGCGAGAAAGTAGATGCCCTGAGCGCATTGATACACCGCAGCCGTGCACAGGATTTCGGCCGCAAGCTGTGTGAAAAACTGAAAGAGCTGTTACCCCGCCAACAGTTCCTTATCGCTATCCAGGCCGCGGTAGGTGCTAAGGTACTGGCCAGGGAAAATATCAGTGCTATGCGTAAGGATGTAACCGCAAAATGTTATGGCGGTGATATCAGCCGTAAACGTAAACTGCTGGAAAAACAGAAAGAAGGTAAAAAACGCATGCGCCAGATAGGTAGTGTGGAGGTGCCGCAGGAAGCATTCCTGGCTGTACTGAAGCTGGATTAATTATAGGTATTTGTACATCCGCAGGATGTTTGACACCAGTTATGTACAATAAAACTGTTTACGCAAAACCGGTGTAGGATACAAGCCACCGGTACCGGATAAATAAATCAGCACAATGTCCCGTGTTTGTACACCTTGCAGGTGTACGAACACGGGACTTGTTATTCCACCACCACCTTCTGCGACAATATTTTTCGCTGGTCTTTATCCAGCAATACCGCGATATACACCCCTTTTGCCAGCCGGTTCACCGGTATTTGTTCAAGTGTGTTCTGCAATACCTGCTGCCATACTTTTTGTCCCTGCATATTGTACAGGCAAAGGGTTGTATTGAATGGGTTTTTCGATAATACCTGCAACAACTGTCCCCGTGGTACCGGGTTCGGGAACAGGATATAATCACTGTTCTGCCAGTAATATACACTCGACGGATCGCTGTAAATAAGTTGCCCCCTGTTATTGGTAAGCACGGCACGGTAAGTGTTGAGCCCGTTGGTCAGCGTACTGTCTGTAGCAAGATAAGTGAGCGAATTGTCGATGGAAGAACTGCTGATTGTTTTCCATCCCGCCGCTGTTTGCTTTTGAAACGACAGGCTTTGCAGGTTGTACAAAACGCCCAGCTGAAGGGTAAGCAAAGCCTGCTGGCCGCTGCTGCTCAGGTCTGCAAGAAAATTGTTGAAATAACAACCTGTTCCTTGCGCATTAAAAGCGATCGCATAACTGTTCATGCCTTTTACTGCCTTGTTATCCAGTGGTGCTACTGCATAATAAGGAGTGCCCTGATCAGGATGATGAAGCACTACAAAACTGTCTTTCAGGTCTGCAACCGGCTCCAGGTATTTGTTTTTGAGGTTGAATAAACGGTAACCACCGGCACCTGCTGTGGAAGGCCAATGCAGCAGTAATGAATCACCGCAATTAAAACCCACCAGGGGATACCCCTGTTTTGAAATGGTAAAGCTGTCTGTGGTATATACATTGTTGCCTGTGGTGATACGGGCCAGGGCCCCCGTTACAAAACTATCCGGTGCATTCCAGCGATAATAGGGGGCCGATAGCGGTACCTGTGCATCGATCACAGTCCAGTGGCTGCCCGCGTCATAGCTGATCTCCAGTTTACCACTGCCTGTTGCAGCCGGGGCTTTCCATTTAAATACATTGCTGCTGCCTGCCAGGAAATTATCTGTGCGTGCAGGACTTGTCCAATGAAAGCTACTGAGCGTATCCCATTGGTAAGCGATATAAAAAGATTGTGTACCGCTGCTCACCCTGTAACCGTTCACCTGTAAGGAATATACTCCGGCTGCTGGCACATCAATGCTAACCTGTTCAACCGTATTCAGGCTGTCTCTTTTGCGTGTGGGCGCCTGCAGCAGCGAATCGGTATGGGGATAGCTGTTCAGCACCCAGGGCTGCCATCGCATGCCCGAACTGGTATGCACAACTGTCAGGTCCAGGTCGTTCACCAATGCGGTTAAAGCATTGGGCGCTGCGGGCGGATCGTTCCATACCAGGGTTATTTTCAGGTTAACAGCATTGGGTGGTACCGTAATGGAAAACTGGCTGCTTTGATTGGCCTGAACACTGCCCCGGAAAAACCGGCCTGCAAGCAAATTACTGACAGCCTGTTCTGCATCCAGCAAACCATAGCCCGAACTAAAATCCGGCCCCTTGGGTGCAATGTCTGCCGCACTATTGATCAGCAGGGCTTTGATCAGTGCACTGGCCGGTCTGTTGCCATTGTACTGCTGCCGGTAGGCATCCTGCAGCAGCAATACGGTTCCTGATGTAAGTGCAGCTGCGCCCGAACTGCCGCCCTGCCCGTAGGCCAGCAGTTCCGGCTTGATACGCCCGTCATAGGCCGGCCCTTTTGAACTGAGCAAAGGGACGGTATACATCGAATCCAGCGAGCCCACTGTTATAATATTCTTGGCCATTTTAAAATTACCGGTGAGGTTGGCAAAGCCCGCCAGGTTTTTGTAACGCCCTGCCGTATCGGCCAGGTTGCCCGAATTACCTGCGGAAAATACATGCACCAGGCCGGTATCAGCTATCATGCCTGCATCATAGGCCGCGGCTTCGGCACCATAATAATTTTCTATGCCTACACCATAAGAGTGGTTTTGCACATGGATCTGTTTATAATAGCTCCCCGTATCAGGCAGCAGCACGGCATAACTGCTGGACGAAAAGCTGCAGGCATCTGTTACGCCTCTTCCTGTATAATAGGTATTGCCTGCACCGCCGATCAATGTGGCCATGGTGGTGGCATGCGCGGCTGTTTGTTTGCTGCTGCCTGCATAGGGAATGATCCGCTGGCGCAGATCGATATCTGTTGTATCGAACAGGTCTTCTTTTACTGAAACGGTCAACCCATCTGCATGCAATGTAGGATAACGGGCATGTACGGCATTAATACCGCTGAAGCTGTCATTGAAATCAAGTACAGCCAGCTCGGCTGAAGGTTTTTTATCACCCTTGTCAGCAAACTGAACATAGGGCAGGGGAACCAATTGGTGATAGAAAAAACTGTCTGCTGCGGCAATCCTGAATAACCCCGCTGCCGGCCAGGCGCCCAGCAGTTGTACAGCTGCAGAATGCGCTTGTAAAAAGGCGTTGAAAGCCGCAGTATCGGTGCTGTGAATATGATAAATGCTGCGGGTAACAGTGGTCGATACTGCCGCGCCGGGCAGGGCAGGGGCCAGTTTCCATTGGTCGTTCGCAGGCTGCCGGTAAAGAAAAAAAGATGATAACGTTGCTGCAGCTGAAGGCTGCAGGGCGATAATAAATACCCGCTCAGATAAACGGCGAAGCACCCGTACCCCCGGAGCGGAAAAACGGGCAGCATCAACACCTGGTGCCAGTTTTACCAGCCAGTTGATACTGGTATCTGAGCCTGAATGACCTTTCAACTGTGCCGATGGCGGCAGGTAATACTGCTGGTGGAAAAGACTGTCCTCCCGGGTGTTTTGCGAAAAAACGGTTCCTCCTGCAAGCAACAAGTAAAAAAAAATCAGGTATTTTCTCATGTGTTGGTATCTGTGCTAAAATTAAGTACTTGCCCGGCAACCCAATCACAAAACAGGATACAGCAATGAACACCTCCCGGTACCCACCTTTTATATAGTCTTTTGCATGAATGTTGCAAAAATTGCTGAATCGCGTTAGCATTGATGTTTTAAGACATTTTGGTTCTTATTCTTAACAAATCCTTTGCATTGTCGATGTTTAAGCATTAAATTAGTTAAAACATTTAACACATGAGAAAACATTCCTTCCTGATTGCGTTGGCTGCCTGCGCCATTGCCACATCCTGTAAAAAACAAGACACCGCCAGTCAATCTGCACCGCAAACTGTAAGTAGCGAAACACTGGCAAAAATCAAAAACCTCGGCTTTGGTACCGCCGACGTGAAAAAAACCGATGATGGCTACCTGGTAGAAGGTGACATCGTATTAAGTGATGAATTGCTCAACACCAACAACAGCCAGCAATTGCTGCGTGTTGCCAATTCAGAGCAGTACCGCACCACCAACCTGGTAACCGTTCCCCGTACAGTAAAAATAAAAGTGGTTAACCTGGGTACCGCTTTTGTTCAGGGTGCAGACCTGGCCATCAGCCGCTACAATGCGCTTTCGCTGAAAATGACCTTCCAGCGCATTACTTCCGGTACGGCAGATATCACTATCCAGGGTTTTAATCAAGGCCCCAGCGGTGGCTATATCACACTGGGCTCTTCCGGCTTCCCTACCAGCACGGGCAAACCGTACAGCACTATTAAAATGAACACTAATTCTGCAGCTTATGGCAGCAATCCCGATGTAAACTATGTGGGTTCTGTGATACAGCATGAAGTTGGCCATTGTATCGGCTTCCGTCATACTGATTATATGGACAGAAGCTATAGCTGCGGCGGCAGTGCGGTGAATGAAGGCGCTTCTAATGTGGGGGCTATCCTGATACCCGGTACACCTTCCGGACCCGATGCCAATTCATGGATGCTGGCCTGCTCTAACGGTGGTAACCGTACATTCAATTCCAATGATGTAAAGGCATTGAACTACCTGTACAAATAGAAAACGACTGATACCTGAGTAACCGGTAATGCCTTGTAAAATATTCTTTTACAGGGCATTATTCTTTTCTGGCGTTTAAAAAGACGATCAGGTATCTTTGCCGGGCAGAGGGCAGGACAGGTTGCCGGCGGGAGAAAAAAACTGCTGAATACATGAATATTTCAAATAATCCCTTACCTTTGCAACCCCAAAAAGGGATGTTTTGCACAGCAAAGCATTGATTACCCATAAGGCGCAACAAGTGTCCCGTCTGTTCGGGGCCGCCAGCAGGGTGTAATCTTAAACAGATTATCAAACATGCCAAAGGTTAAAACCAACTCCAGCGCGAAAAAGCGCTTCAAGGTGACCGGTACAGGAGAGATCACCTTCCAGAAATCTTTCAAACGCCACATTCTTACCAAAAAATCTAAAAAACGCAAAAGAGCCCTGAACAAAAAAGGTGTGGTAGGTGCTCCTAACAGGGATTTTGTAATGCGTTTGCTGCGTTTGAAATAGTATTTCCCGCAAGGACGATTTTGAAACAATTTTAAAAAACTGTTGTCCCGTACCGGGATAATACAAATCAATACATCATGCCACGTTCAGTAAATGCTGTTGCATCAAGGGCAAGAAGAAAAAGGATTCTTAAACAGGCCAAAGGTTTCTACGGTAAACGTAAAAACGTTTATACAGTAGCCAAAAATATTGTTGAAAAAGGGATGACCTACAGCTATGTAGGCCGCAAGCTGAAAAAACGCGAATACCGCCAGCTGTGGATTGCCCGTATCAATGCTGCTGTAAGATCAGAGGGTTTAACTTACAGCCAGTTCATCAACCTGCTCAATAAAAAAGGTATCGAGCTGAACCGTAAGGTGCTGGCCGACCTGGCTATGAACGAGCCTGCCAGCTTCAAAGGCCTGGTAGATTCAGTGAAATAAGCCATCAGTGCAGATAACACTGTTCATAATACAATGGTAATATAACCGGAGGCGCACAATACCTCCGGTTTTTTATTTTGTGCACCGGCCTGCTTTTTCATAGCAGCTGTTTGTACTTAGGACCCTTGCGGCAGAAAAATAATTATTGTTCAAACGAAACAGTCAAACAACTATTTTTGTGCAGAAATTTTATTGCCAATAAAATCTAACTAACCCACAGGATGAACAATACGTACACCGACCTGGTGAAGCAAACCTTTCACTTCCCACAGGAAGGGTTTGATGTAAGTGATGAAGGTTACCTGGAATTTAATGGTCTTGATCTGAAGGCGCTGATCGAAAAATACGGCACGCCCATGAAACTGACCTACCTGCCCAAAATTGGTATGCAGATCAATAAGGCCAAGAAAATGTTTGCCGATGCTTTCAAAAAGCACAAGTACGAAGGCAAATATTTTTATTGTTACTGTACCAAGAGCTCGCATTTTTCCTTTGTGGTGGAAGAGGCCCTGAAACACGAGATACACCTGGAAACCTCTTATGCCTACGATATTGAAATTATCAATAAGCTGTATCAGAAAAGGAAGATCACCAAGGATACGTTTATTATCTGTAACGGGTATAAACAGAAAACCTATACTTCCCGTATTGCCAAGCTGATCAATTCAGGCTTCAAAAACGTGATCCCTGTACTCGACAACAAAGACGAGCTGGAATCATACAAGAGAAGCGTGCGCGAGCCCTTTAAACTGGGTATACGCGTAGCAGCAGAAGAGGAACCTAATTTCCCTTTTTATACTTCACGCCTGGGCATCCGTGCACGTGATATCCTGGAATTTTATGTAGATAATATTGAAGGCTATGAACACAAGTTCCAGCTGAAGATGCTGCATATTTTCCTGAACAAGGGTATTAAAGATGATATCTATTACTGGTCTGAGCTGAACAAAATCATCAACCTTTATTGCCAGCTTAAGAAAATCTGTCCTGAGCTGGATTCCATCAATATCGGCGGTGGTTTTCCCATAAAGCATTCGCTGGGGTTTGAATATGATTACCAGTTCATGATCAACGAAATCGTGGGCAATATCAAACGCGCCTGTAAAAAAGCCAAGGTGCCTATGCCAAATATTTATACCGAGTTTGGCTCGTACACCGTAGGTGAAAGCATGGCACATATTTACAGCGTGATCGGTCAGAAAATGCAGAACGACCGTGAGATCTGGTACATGATCGATTCTTCTTTTATCACCACCCTGCCGGATACCTGGGGTATCGGGGAAAAATTCCTGCTATTGCCGGTAAATAAATGGGATAATGATTACCAGCGTGTGGTGCTGGGCGGAATTACCTGCGATAGCCATGACTATTACGATTCGGAAGAGCATATTAATGAAGTGTTCCTGCCCAAGCTGGAGCATGTGAACAATAAAGGCGATTCACCGAATAAAGAACCGTTGTATGTGGGCTTTTTCCATACAGGCGCCTACCAGGACCAGATCAGCGGTTATGGGGGTATCAAACACTGCCTTATTCCTTCACCCAAGCATATTATTGTCGGGTACGATAAAAACGGCAAGCTCACCGACTGGGTATATGCCAAAGAGCAAACCGCGCAGAGCATGCTGAAGATACTTGGCTATCTTTAGTATGAATAAGATATTCCATATCTTCAAGATATGGAATATCTAAAACCAGCATTGCTGTTCATTTTTGCTTTAACCACCGGATTGCTGCAGGCACAGTCTCCCACAGATTCGGTTAAAACAGGTATTGACCGCTTATTCCGGTCAATGCGCGAATCAGATTCTGCGGCATTGCTGCAGTGTTTCGCCCCCGGCGCTATTTTGCAAACCATCAAAAGCAGTGGGGGTGATGCATTTGTTAAAACAGAAACCATACAGGATTTTGCAACGGCTATCGGTAAATTGCCCAAAGGTGCTGCCGATGAACGAATCAGCTACGAGGTGGTAAAGACCGATGACGATCTCGCCATAGCCTGGACACCCTACCGTTTTTATTTTAAAGGCAAATTCAGCCACTGCGGTGTTAATTCTTTCCAACTGATACGTATACAGGGCCAATGGAAAATTCAGTACATAATTGATACCCGCAGAAAGGAGGGTTGTGCCGAATGAAGCCCTGGGTAGTTGTTGGCTTTAGGCGTTTGCAGCCCGGGAATTTTCAGTACTTGACGCTCATTTCCGTTTGCGCATAGCCGCCGCTAAAAGCTATTTTCCAGCTCTCCGATATATTCTTTCAGTTGTTCGAGATAGCGGCCGAACATTTTACGGGTATACCATTTCAGTAGAACATATACGACAAAAGCAAACAGCAACAGGAAAGGCAGCAGTGCCGCCAGGTGTGGCCACTGGATGGAGAAAGGCAATGGCTGGGCTCCCTTTCTTGTGAGATCTATATAGTTGAGCATATACAAAAACAGCAGGCAAAGCGGCAGCAACAACATGCCGGCCTGATAATACCTCCTGGCGAATAAATGAACAATATTGTAAATGCTTTCGAGGTTATTTTTTACCGGCAATGGTGTGTCGCTCAGCCGGTATATACGGCGCAGCAAAATGCCCAGCCAGCAGCAGAAGAACAATGACAGTATTAAAAAGGTGCTGAAATAAATACGGGTGGGCCAGGCGCCGGCCACAACAACAATCACGGCACTGGCAACAGCCAGCGATAAAGAAAGCCATATTTCTATCCACAGGCTGCGCCTGATCTTATCAATGACAGATCGGGTTTTGTTTTTCAGCAATGCCGCAATAGCACCGTCTGAACGTAGTGGTTCTGCCGGCTGCAGCTTCTGGTTAAGTTGGTATTTTAAATCATCCAGTTCCATACAGTTGTTATGCTGGTTGATAATATTTTTTGCAATCTTCTTTTAACCGGGTCTTGATCCTGTTCATTTTCACTGCCACATTATTGGCGCTGATGCCCAGTATATCACCTATTTCCTGGTAGGGATAATCTTCCAGGTACAGCATCACCAGGGCTTTGTCAATTTTAGAAAGACCGGCAATGGCTTTGTACATCGCCTGTACCTGTTCTTCTATCGTGGCTGCATCCTGGTATTCGGTTATTTCAGGTGCATCGGTAGAAGAAAACAAGCCTGCCTTTTTCTTCTCTTTTTTAAAATAGCTGATAGCGGTATTTAAGGCTACACGGTAAAGCCAGGTAGAAAAAAGCGCATCCCCGCGAAACCGCTGATAAGCCTGCCAGGCCTGCAGGGTAATTTCCTGGAACAGGTCTTCCCGGTCAGCAGCATTGTCCATATACAGGTGGCATACCTTGTAAACAATTTTCTGGTGCTGGCGGAAAAGCGATATGAATGTTTTTTCGTCCTGCATTGGCCCTAATAATAAACAGGTGTAAGCCTGTAGCCTTTTTTCCTGAGCAAACTGATCACGCCATTTGCCCCACCCAGGTGTGCGGCACCTACTGCGATAAAACTGGGAGTGGCCTGGATTGCAGCAGTGATCACAGGTATCCAGCTGGTATTGCGTTTATGCAACAGCACTTCTTCAAACCGATGAAAGCTGGTGTCTTTGATAGTGGCGGCGTACATGCCTGGCAGGTCTTTTTGTTTATAGAGGTCTACCAGTTGCCGGCTGGCTTTTTGAGCACTGTCGAAATGATACAGTGTTTCCACCAGCTCCTGTGCCTGCTCACGGTAGGGAACAGCATCAAAAAGTCCCATCTGGAAAGCCACTGTTTCTAATCCTTTTACGGGTATATTCCTTTTCTTCGCCATGGCGTCGAATACCGATTCCCATCCCTTCGGGGTACAGCCCATCATGGCGGGATACAGCATCGCGGTGGTGAAAAAGGGTTTTACTTTATTGAAAAGCAGGAAAGGCATACCTGTTTTTTTATTGAAGATGGCAGATGCTGAATCATAATCTTTTTTATCTATCAGCTTATCCAGCGAAATACTGGCAGGCATTGGCATCAACTGCAGGGTTTGCGCCTGTATGGAAGGATCGCTGATGTCCAGCTCCATATACAACTGCTGTGTTTGTGCAAAAGCATGGCGGATGGTGTCTGATACTATCAGGTCGCGGGGGCACATCAGGTGAAAAGTGCCGTACAGGTAAGAAGGATGGGGGAGGTTTTGGCCGCTTATCTTCCAAAGCAATGCCTTTTCGGCGGGGGCCTGTGCACTGCTGTACAGGTACCCGGTACACAACAATAGTATCCGGAGCAGGTGTTTCATACTACATATATTGAGCCGGGTATTGCTGAAGAATGCCCGTATGCTTTCTGAAAAATTAGTAACGTAATAATACAAAACATTACAGGCTTGGCAGGCCGCGGCTGAATAAAAAAAAATCCCGCGTAGAAACGCGGGACGTTTAACCAAAACCAACTGCTTATGAAAAATAATTTTAGTTCCTCTTACTGGATGGCGATTTCCTTGGGTTGTACTTTCACTTCTTCTTTCTTAGGCAACAATAATTTGAGCACGCCGTTTTCATATTTGGCCTGTATAGATTCAGCATTGATCTGATCTTCTACAGTGAAGCTTCTTTTGAAGCTGTTGAAACTGAACTCACGGCGATGGGTTTTGTAATCATCTTTCACCTGTTCGTTTTTCTTTTCGTAACCGATGGTCAGCAAACCTTTTTCCAGGTTAATTTTAAAGTCTTCTTTGTTCAAGCCCGGGGCCACCAGTTCAAGATGATAAGCTTCTGGTGTTTCATGGATGTTTACAGCAGGTACCTGCCAGTTATTTTCCCTGTGAGCGGGAAAACCACCAAAAAACTCATCGAAAAGGTTGTTCAGGTTTCTGTAATTGTGTTTTACGAGTGTCATAGTATTCAGTTTTTTATTTTTTCAGGTTTGAAAACTATAGTTCAAATGGCATTCCATGCCTGATTTTGAGGCTATTTTGGCGGTTTGGGATAAGTTTTAGTGTCATTTTGGCTTTATTTCTTTTTTGATACTGCCATAATGACTTAAAAATGCTTTTTACTGGTTAACTGAATTCTCTTATTTTTGTCTTCCACAAGAAAAGAAAGGAGGAAAGGATGTATCCCGCTGAGATCGTAATGCCGATGAAGGCAGAATTAACAGATAATGGATTTGATGAACTGCTGACACCTGAAGCTGTTGATCAAACTTTACAGGAGCAAGGAACCACACTGGTAATGATCAATTCTGTTTGTGGTTGTGCTGCAGGTAGTGCCAGGCCTGGTGTAGTAATGGCTGTTCACAATGCACAGAAGCGCCCCGACCGTCTTACTACCAGTTTTGCAGGTTTTGATATAGACGCGATTAAAAAATTAAGAGAACATTTGCTGCCTTACCCGCCATCATCTCCGGCAGTTGCTTTGTTTAAAGATGGCAAACTGGTACACTTTGTAGAGCGTCACCAGATTGAAGGCCGGCCGGCACAGGTAATTGCACATAATCTTATTGCTGCATTTGAACAGTATTGTTAAGCAGCAGGAAAATACTCCATGCAACTTTACAGCTTTGTTCATGGATGGGTTAGTAAATACACTTCCCCCTGTGTCTTCAGGGGGAATTTTTTTGTCCTGCAAAGCAGGGCACTCTTTTCTGCATTCCCTCACTCAACTACGCAACCAATCAACAAATTTCTCTAACATTGCAACTCAAGCAATACAGTAACGGATGTATCCTAATTTGTACTACGCATTTAAAGACTTATTCGGTATCAGTATCCCTGCGCTTAAAATCGTCAACTCCTTCGGGTTCTTTGTGGCCATTTCTTTTCTCGTTGCTGCATGGACGCTGATCAGGGAGCTGAAAAGAAAACAGGCCGCAGGTTTGCTTGGCTATACAGAGAAAAAGATCATGGTGGGTGAACCTGCCAGCATGCAGGAGCTGCTGCTCAATTTTGTGCTGGGCTTTGTATTCGGGTTTAAAATTCTGGGTGTGTTTTTTACTGCCGGCGCATTGAACGATCCGCAGTCTTTTATATTTTCCGGGCAGGGCAGCTGGGCTGCAGGTATTTTACTGGGCGGTTTTTTTGCTGTATTGAAATGGAGGGAAAAGAACAAAACCAAACTGGAGAAACCCCAGGAACGCGTGGTGCGCATATGGCCCAGCGATCGTGTGGGCGATTTAACCATACTGGCAGCAGTGGCAGGTTTTGCAGGCGCCAAAATATTTGACAACCTCGAAAACTGGGACCGCTTTATCCAGGACCCGATCGGCAACCTGTTTTCTGCCAGCGGCTTAACTTTTTATGGCGGCTTGATCGTTGCTGCTATGGCTATTGCTGTTTACCTGCGCAAGCACAGGATCAGTTTTATCCATATGGCCGATGCCATTGCACCCAGCCTGATGCTGGCTTATGGATTGGGCCGTATCGGTTGCCAGGTAGCAGGGGATGGGGACTGGGGTATTGTGAATACCAAACCCAATCCATTTGGTTTTTTACCCAACTGGGCCTGGGCTTACGATTATCCGCACAATGTAAATAAAGAAGGTGTGCCCTTGCCCAATTGCACCTGGGCCGACTATTGTACGCATCTTCCCCAACCTGTTTATCCCACACCGCTATACGAAATTATCATGGCGCTGGCATTGTTCGCGCTGCTTTGGTTTTTGCGCAAACGCATCCATATTGCCGGACGAATGTTTGCGGTATACCTCTTTGTAAATGGGATAGAGCGTTTCCTCATTGAAAAAATAAGGGTAAACACCCGCCAGAATTTTTTCGGTTTTCATCCTACACAGGCCGAGATAATTTCTTCCTGCCTTATTATTATCGGTGTGCTGTTGTATGTATATGCACCTAAGCTGAAACCATTGCCCGCTACCGTTGCAAAACAGTGATGGAGGAGGTTAGTGGGTCTCTCGCGGAATGCGCGGAAAACACGGAATTGGAGAAATGTAGCATGGAGCAAGCTGTTAGCGATTAGCGGCGAGCTGCTAGTGAAAAGCAAAAACAACCTTTGGCTGATAGCCCTGCAAATGCGATTGACTGCAGACCGCAGACTGACGACTGGTTCCCTCGCGGAATGCGCGGAAAACGCAGAAAGAGGAGGTTTTCCATTTGCTGGTATTCGCTAGGGCAGGGCGCCCGGCATTGAATGCCTAATAGCAATTGTGTCTCTCGCGGAATGCGTAAAAAACGCAGAAATTAAGATTTTTTTTTCTGCCGACTGCCCTACTGCCTACTGCCGGCTTTCAGCTGGCTTTTGTACGAAATATTTCGTTATTTATCTCCTTTAAACTCCTTCCATCTTTCCCTAAGGCCGTTTATCCTATATACTGGAACTACCAGTAACCTTTCTGTACCTTTTTCGTTCAAGAACGCATACTTGTTTCCATTCATCAGTTTTAAAAACCGTTCATGGTAAAAAAATGTACTATGCATTACATAGTACCTATCTTTGTGATGTAATTTATTAAAACAAGTACTTAATATATCGTGAGAATGAAAACTTTAACTACCATATTAACTGTTTTAGGGCTGGCTGCTACTCAAATGGGTTTTGCCCAGTCTAATTCCGAAGGAAAACTGAGCGGCCTGCTGACAGGTAATGAAAAACCTGTAGAGGCTGCTGCCATTAACCTGTTGAATGCCAAAGATTCCAGCCTTGTCAAAACAACATTATCCGACCGTACCGGCACTTATACCATCAACGCCATCCCGGAAGGTAAATACCTGGTAAGGGTAGATGCCCTGGGTTACCAGAAATATTATTCCGGCGGCTTTGAAATAACAGCAAAAAAATCAAGCTACCAGTTACCAGTGATCAAATTAACAGGCAGTGGCCAGGAACTGGGCGGGGTAGTCGTAACCAGCAAACGCCCCATGATTGAACAGAAACTGGATAAAACCGTGGTAAATGTAGATGCCTCACCCACCAATGCAGGCCTTTCTGCTATGGATGTACTGGAAAAATCACCTGGCATCTCAGTTGATAAAGATGGCAATATCAGCCTGAAAGGAAAAGGCGGTGTGCTGATCCTGGTGGATGGCAAGCCTACTTATTTAAGTGCAACTGACCTTGCTAACCTATTGAAAAACATGTCGAGCTCAAATCTTGACCAGATCGAGATCATGACCAATCCGCCGGCTAAATATGATGCTGCCGGTAATTCGGGTGTAATTAATATCCGCACCAAGAAGACTAAGATCCAGGGGTTGAACGGTAGTGTAACCATAGGCGGTGGCATGGGCAAACAGCCTAAAACCAACAATAGCTTTAACCTCAATTACCGCAATGGCAAAGTGAACTTGTTTGGTAACTACAGCCATAACTGGAATAAAAATGTACGCAGTCTCGACCTGCTGCGTAATTTCCGCGACCAGCAAACAGATGCTATCCTTACTACTTTCCGCCAGCATACTGACATGAACAACAACTATCAGACACATAATTTTAAAGCAGGGATGGATTATTTCGCTACCAAGAAAACCACCCTGGGCGTTGTGTTCACCGGGTTTTTCAACCCCGGCCGTTTCACCAGTCATAATGTAACCAACATACTTCAGCCCAATGGTAAGCTGGACAGTGTAACCGTGGCTGACAACAACCAGAAAGACAAGTTCAATAACCTGGGGGCCAATTTCAACCTGCGCCATACCTTTGATTCTACTGGCAGGGAACTAACCGCCGACCTCGATTATGTTACCTATAATTCAGGCAGCAGCCAGATGCTTAACAATATTTTCTACAACAATGCCGGTCAGAAAGTAAGGCAGGATGAGCTGATCAGGGGCGAGCTGCCTTCCAAGATCCATATCTACAGCGGTAAAGTAGACTATACACATCCGCTGAAAGGCAATGCCAAATTTGAAGCAGGTGCTAAGTCCAGTTATGTCAAAACAGATAATGACGCACAGTATGCAAACCCCGATGGTAGCGGCGGCTGGAATGTTGACCGGATACGCAGCAATCACTTTATTTATAAAGAAAACATCAACGCAGCCTATGCCAACCTGAGCAAACAGCTCACCAAAAAATGGAGCGCGCAGCTGGGGGTACGTTTGGAGAATACCAATGCCAAAGGTGATCAAACCACTACCGGCCAAACCTTCGACCGCCACTATACACAGTTGTTCCCTACAGCATTCATCGGTTTTAATCCCAATGACAAAAACCAGCTGGGACTGAGCTATGGCCGCCGTATCGAACGACCCGATTACCAGGATATGAACCCGTTCATTTTTTTCCTGGACAAATACACCTACCAGGTGGGTAACCCTTACCTGAGACCGCAGTTTAGCAACAACATCGAACTGAACCATACTTACGGCGGGTTTTTAACCACCAGCCTCAGCTACAGCACTACCAACGACATTATCATGGATGTGCTGGAACAGGTAGACAGTATCAAAACCACTTATCAAACAAAAGGCAATATTGCCAAGACCCGTAGCTTTACAGCCAGTGTAAGTGCCAATATGCCGGTGACCAAATGGTGGAAGATAAATTTTTATGCACAAGCCAACAATAGTAAGTTCAGTGGCGTACTTAATAATGGATACCTGGAAGCCAAAGGAACCAGTTTTATGGCCAATATGAGCAACCAGTTTGAAATAAAGAACGGCTGGAACCTGGAGCTCAGCGGATTTTACCGCGGCAAAACAGTGGAAGGAACCATTGTTTCCAGGCCAATGGGAATGATGAGCTTTGCAGTAAGCAAGCAGATCATGAAGAAAAAAGGTACCATCCGCCTTAATATACGTGACTTCCTCAACCTGCAGTACTTTAGTGGTTACAGCAGGTACCAGAATGTAGATCTTGACATCCACAACCATTGGGATAACCGCGTAGTGAATATCAGCTTTACCTACCGCTTTAGTAAAGGCCAGGCTGCAGGACAGCAGCGCAGGCATGGTGGTGGGGCAGGAGATGAACAAAACCGTGTAAAAGGCGGTGGCGGCAATTAATTTTGCACCCGCAGATAAACTGAAGATTTCCGGTTAACAGGCTAAACATCCGTTCATCCTATTAAACCGGGTGATTTTAAAAGAGATACGGAAATTTGTGCGCTTAAGTTTTGAAATATTTTTTTCTCATGTGCATTATATAGGATTCGGCCCCGATGTCTATCGGGGCCTTTCTTTTTAACACCGGTTATATAATCTGCCGGCATAAGGAGCAACCTTTCCGTTTTTCAATAGTTATCTTTGTATAAATTTTTGTAGCCTATGCCTTCTTTTGACATTGCCAGTAAAGTGGATCTGCAAACCCTTGATAATGCCATTAACACGGTTAAAAAGGAAATCAGCAGCCGTTTTGATTTTAAGGATTCGCCCGTACAGATTGAGCTGAATAAAAAAGATTATGTCGTGAACCTGGAAGTGGAAAGTGAAATGAAAATGAAACAGGTGATCGATGTAATGATCAGCCGGGCAATGAAGCAGGGTATTGATGCCGGTGCTTTCGATTTTGACAAAGATGCTTATCCCAGCGGTAAGGTACTGAAAAAAGAAGTGCCTGTTACCAATGGGCTTAAGCAGGATGATGCTAAAAAAATAGTGAAACTGATCAAGGATTCTGGTTTAAAGGTTCAGGCCCAGATCATGGATGATATTGTACGGGTAACCGGCAAAAAGATCGATGACCTCCAGGCCGTAATTGCCGCATGTAAAGGCGCCAACCTGAAACTGCCACTGCAGTTTGTGAATATGAAGAGTTAGGTGTTAGGATGGTTGAGTGGTTGAAGGGGTGAATGGTTAATTTGAAAATAGGACAATTTGAAAATTTGAAAATGGTGAGGATGGGTGAATGGTTGAAGGGTTGAATGGGAATTGGGAATGCTTGTTACGCAGGGCTGGTGATTGACGATTACCGAAAGACGATACAGAAGTGTAGATTGTTTATAAGTAATTGAATATGAATAGAGTGAGGCACTCTTCAAGAGTGCCTCACTCTATTCTGCAATTTTTGTAGAATATTCAGTAGAAATTAGTTAACTTCGCGGCTCGTTTACCCAAATAACAGTACGGCAAAAACCGTGCGGCCTAAATTAAACTATCATGAAACAAGGTATCCATCCTGAAGCTTACAGATTTGTAGTGTTTAAAGACATGAGTAACGGTCATACTTTCCTGAGCCGTTCCACTGCTGCGTCCAAAGAAACTTTAAAATGGGAAGATGGTAATGAATACCCGCTGATCAAGCTGGAAATTTCGAATACCTCGCATCCCTTCTACACTGGTAAAAATGTACTGGTAGATACAGCCGGACGTATCGACAAGTTCAAAAAACGTTACGAGAAGAAAAAATAATTGCAGCGAAATGCAGGCAAATAACTCAGATCCCTCCGGCACAATCGGGGGGATTTGTGTTTTAGATATTTCAGTAAATTCACCAATTTTCCAAAGCAACCAACCGAACAACTATGAGCCAAGCGACCAGTTATCCCAAAGAGAAAATCAACATTCTTTTTCTGGAGAACATCAGCGATAAAGCTGTACAGCTGTTTAAGCAAAACGGGTATGTAAATGTAAAAAAGCTAACCGGTGCCATCAGTGAAGAAGAACTGATCAAAGAAATCAAAGATGTGCACCTGCTGGGGATCCGGTCGAAAACACAGATCACAGAAAAGGTACTGGCCGCCGCAAAAAAATTACAGGCCATTGGCTGTTTCTGCATCGGCGTTAACCAGGTAAATTTAAAAGCCGCCACCAAACAGGGTGTAGTGGTATTCAACGCACCTTACAGCAATACCCGCAGTGTGGCCGAGCTGGTAATGGGTTTATCCATTATGCTGATACGCCGCATCGTTGATAAAAATAAAGCCGCTCATGAAGGCATCTGGATGAAAGATGCCAAAGGCAGTTTTGAGGTACGTGGTAAAACATTGGGTATTATTGGCTATGGCAATATCGGTACACAGGTAAGTGTGCTGGGCGAAGCCCTGGGCATGAAGGTGTTGTTCTACGATATTGAAACCAAGCTGCCGCTGGGTAATGCCACTCCCTGCAAAAGCATCAAAGACCTGGTTAGCCAGTCAGATATTGTTTCACTGCATGTACCAGAAACAGCGCAAACCAAAAACCTCATCAATAAAACCAACCTGAAATATTTCAAAAAAGGCGCTATTCTTATCAATTATGCCAGGGGTGAAGTGGTAGAACTGGATGCACTGGCCAAATCACTGAAAGATGGTGACCTCAGCGGTGCCGCCATCGACGTATTTCCCTGGGAGCCAGAGAAGAACGGCGACCGTTTTCAAACACCGCTACAGGGTCTTTCTAATGTAATTTTGACACCGCATATCGGCGGCTCTACTGAAGAAGCACAGCAGAACATCGGCGAAGATGTGAGCGCCAAATTGTTCAATTACCTCGAAAAAGGCATCACGTATGGCTCACATACTGTACCGGCCATCAGTTTGCCGCCGGTAGAAGGTGCACACCGCATTCTGCATATCCATAACAACGTACCCGGTGTACTGAGTGCCATCAACACCCAGCTGTCTAACCACCACATCAACATCCTAGGACAATACCTGAAAACCAACGATGCAATTGGTTATGTTGTACTGGATGTTGACCGGAAATTATCTAAACAGGCATTGGAACTGCTAAGAGAGGTGAAAGAAACCATTAAAGTGCGTATTTTATATTAATACCCGCTTGCAAAACAATTACAACCCGGCAACCGAAAGGTTGCCGGGTTTTTATGCAAAAAGAGCCTGCGAAAAATATGCTGCCTGAACGGTAGCTGAATTGTACCATAAATACACCGTATATTGAGCCGGTGAAAAAAGATTAGCCAATTTTTTCCCCCTGGTTTGACAATGAATTGGCTGGATAGTTGCATATTTATGCTAATCTTATGAATGAAATCATTGAACAACTGAAAGAAGCCGTGCGCATTTCTCCGGACAATATACCGCTCCGGTTACACCTGGCAGACCTGCTGGCGAAAGAAAACCTGTTGCCCGATGCAGCAGAGCAGTACACCGCAGTATTACAAATACAGCATACGCATGTAAAAGCACTGGCTGGCCTCTCTGTTATATATTTTCACCAGCAAAAATATTCGGCTGCTATTATTTTACTCGAACAATTGCAGGAGCAGGGCCATTTGTCTTTTGAAAGCCGCCTGCTGCTGGTGCGTTGCCTGCTCAGGGAAAGATCTGTGCAGGCCGCAAAAGAACTGTATACACAAATATTAGGGGAAGATCCTGCATTCCGTGATGAAGAAATAGACCAGGCATTGCGTTCACCTGCCATTGAAACAGGTATGGAAGCAGATGAGCTGCTGCATGAACTATCTTCTGCCGGCAGCGCTTATTTTATGGAGAAGCCTGCTGTTAATTTCAGCCAGGTAGGAGGGATGAAGCAGCTGAAAAATGAAATTGCCCTGAAGATCATTCATCCCTTGCAAAATCCCGGTTTGTACAAAGCCTTCGGTAAAAAAACAGGTGGGGGAATATTGATGTATGGTCCGCCGGGTTGTGGCAAAACATTTATTGCCAAAGCAACAGCCGGTGAAATCAATGCACGTTTCATCAGCATTGGCCTGCACGATATACTCGACATGTGGATAGGTAACAGTGAGAAAAACCTGCACGAAATATTCCAGCTGGCACGGCGCAACCAGCCCTGTGTATTGTTTATTGATGAAGTGGATGCGCTGGGAGCCAGCCGTACAGACATGCGCCAGTCGGCCATGCGCCAGGTGATCAACCAGTTCCTGGCAGAGCTGGATGGTGTGAAAGACAGCAATGAAGGGGTGCTGGTATTGGCTGCCACCAATGCTCCCTGGAGTGTGGACAGCGCTTTCAGAAGGCCAGGCCGTTTTGACCGTGTGATTTTTGTAATGCCGCCCGATGAAGAAAGCCGCCACGAAATACTGGTATCCATCCTCCGCGAAAAACCAACAGACAACATTGATATACCACAGCTGGCAAAACTGACCAACGGGTATTCCGGTGCCGACCTGCAGGCCGTGGTAGATATTGCTGTAGAAGCTAAACTGGAAGAATCGCTGGCCAAAGGAGCGTTGCAGCCTGTTACACAAAAAGACCTTACCCGTGCCATCAAACAGCACAAGGCCACTACAGGTGAATGGTTCAGTACAGCACGTAATTATGCATTGTATGCCAATGAATCGGGGCTGTACGACGATATACTCCAATATCTTAACCTGAAGAAATGAGCGAGCTGAATACACAGCATTACCTGGAAAGGGCGCGCCTTTTACTGCGACAGAAAAGATACAAAGATGCGGAAAAAGAAGCCGGCCTTATACTGCAGGCAGATCCCAATAATGTGGATGCCCTGCAGATACTGGGGCATTGCCGGCTCGACACCAAACGGTATACCGAATCGATCCAGATCTTCCGCCAGTGCATCGGGCTCGATCCAGCAGATGATTATCTGTATTACCTGCTGGCGTTCGCACACTACCAGCAGGATGAGCTGGATGTGGCATTGCCCCTGTTACAGCAGGCCATCAGCATGTTCCCTTACAATGCAGGTTATTTTTCGCTGCTGGCCAATATTCATCTTACACAAAGAAAATACAAACAGGCACTGGAAGCAGCAAACCTGGGCCTGCAGGTGAATGCCGAAGATATTTCCTGCCTTAATGCCCGTTCTAAAGCACTGTTCAGGCTGAATAAAAAAGAAGAAGCTTATTCCACCATCCAGGAAGCCCTGCAGCTTGACCCGGAAGATGCATACACACATATGAACTATGGCTGGCATTTTCTGGAAAAAGGCAAGCACAAAAAAGCACTGGAACATTTTCAGCAGGCATTGCGCATACAGCCCGACAGCCAGTATGCCAAAACCGGGTTGAAAAATGCATTGAAATCAAGACTGCCTTTTTACCGCTGGCTGCTGCAATACAGTTTATGGTCGCGCCATCAACCGCCGGCGTTGCGGCTGGCCTTTATCATCGGGGCATGGCTGCTGGTGAGACTGGTGATATGGGTGGGTGACAATACATCGCGTATACCGGGTTATATAGCCGGCGGACTGGTAGGTGTTTACCTGTTGCTGGTTTTATTTTCCTGGCTGGGTAATTCATTTGCGAATCTTTACCTGCTCTGTTCGCGTTATGGCCGTTATGCGCTGGATAACCGTGAAAAATGGAGTGCGGTTTTGGTGGGTGTAACGCTGTTACTCGGAGCGATAGGTGTAGGCATGGGTGTTTACCTGAATGAAGTACATTTTGAAGTGATCGGTAGCATCCTTGCGTCCTTCTCTATCCCCCTGAGTGAGATGGATTTCCCTATAAAGCCATTCAAAGGCAATGGCAAAAATATTGTAGCGCATATTTTACTGTCGCTGGGTCTGCTGACCATTGTATTGATGTGTGTGAATGAATCTGCCGCAATGCTGCCGGCTGTTTTTTACCTGATCTTATTCCTGGGCTCTATGTGGCGGGGTGCTTTCTCCAGCATCTGAAGGATCTTTCGCCCCCTGCTTTTGAAAGCGGCTGTTTCATTGTTCATCGTTTCTGTAATAATGAGGCATAGCTCAGGTTGTATTTCTGGATAGTCCAGTGAAAGATGGTACAGCGTGGTGAGTGCAAAAGCCTTTATCGCAACAGGAGTAGAAGGGGTTTCTATAAAGCGGAAGCAGGCATTCATCACCCTGCCATGATAGGTTTTCGGGATATCGATCGCTTCCAGTACCCCTACACTGTTGCGGATAATTGTATAAGATATATCTGTGCGTTCCAGCTGGGCCACCAGTGTTTTAATATGGGGTATAATAAGAGCTGGTTGTTCCCTTGCTGCCCAACTAACACTCCAGGCCGCTCTTTGTGCCAGCCGGGATTCCTTGTCAACAAAACATTGCATCAGCTCTTTAAAATACTTAGGAGAAGAACATGCATAATGCGCAATAGCCAGTGCTTTGACACGGGTTTGTATTTTTTCTTCCAGCAATGCCTCCCTGATATTCATAAAAACGTAAATTTTTTTTTCAGTCCTGAAAAAAGTAGCAAGATGCAAGTAGCAAGATACAAGACAAAACCATTCTTTTGATGTGCAACCAATCAACCCTTCAACCACTCAACCATTCCCCCTCATTTTCAAATTTTCAAATTGCCACATTTTCAAATTAACCATTCAACCACTCAACCATCAAACAATTCACCATTCATCCATCATAACCATTTCCAAATTAACCATATTCGTGAACCAGTGATGAAAAGTAGCAGGATGCAAGTAGCAAGATACAAGACAAAACCATTCTTTTGATGTGCAACCAATCAACCAATCAACCCTTCAACCACTCAACCATTCCCCCTCATTTTCAAATTACCAAATTTTCAAATTCACCATTCAACCTCTCAACCATTCAACTAACCAACCACTCACCTCAACGCCTCCTTCATCAACCCGACCTCTTCACCATTCGTATTAATATTTTCCAGGGTTTCCTGCATACCGGGTACTATAAACTGCATGGAAGAAGATTCCATTATCCTGGCGGAAGAGTGTAATTCTGTTGCGCCGGTAAAATCGGCCATCTGCCTGATATTGTTGCTGCGTACGCCGCTGCCTGGCATGATGATGATACGGTCATCAGCCTGTTCCACCAGCTGGCGGATCAGTTCCTTACCATCGAAAGCATTAGGAACCTGTCCGCTGGTGAGTATACGTTTACATCCGCAGCCGATCACCTGTTCCAGTGCTTGCAATGGTTGTGCGCAGCGATCGAATGCACGGTGAAAAGTTACTTCCATGGGATAGGCCAATGTTGTAAGCAGTTGTGTGCGGTGTGTATCGATGCTGCCGTTCTGCAGCAGTAAGCCAAGGACCACACCTTCAAAGCCCAGTTCCTTGCAGAGTAATATATCCCTTCGCATCACCTCAAACTCCCAGGCGCTATACAAAAAATCCCCGCCCCGTGGCCGGATAATAGGAAATACTGGGATACCGATTTTTTCGCGCACCAGTTTCAATGTGCCATAAGAAGGTGTGGTGCCGCCATCAAAAGGATTTTCACACAGTTCAATCCTGTCTGCCCCTGCCGCCGCCGCGGTAATAGCAGAACCAATATTGAATACAGCAATTTCTAATGTTCGTTTATTCAAAGCAGTATTAATTAATTTGATAATTTGAAAATTTGAAAATGAGGGGGAGTGGTTGAATGGTTGAGAGGTTGAGTGGTTGATTAGTTGAGAGGTTGAATGGTTGGATTGTTGAGTGGTTAGGTGGTTTGATTGTTATATGGTTTGATAGCTGGGGCTGAATGATTTAAGCAGATCGATGATGGTAATCTATTTTTTCCGCAATATTTACTCTTCTTCATCATTTTCAAATTCTCCATTCAGCCATCAAACCATCAAACCATTCACCCATCACAACCATTTTCAAATTTTCAAATTGCCAAATTTTCAAATTCTCCATTCAGCCATCAAACCATCAAACCATTCACCCATCACAACCATTTTCAAATTTTCAAATTCCCAAATTTTCAAATTCTCCATTCAGCCATCAAACCAGCAAACCATTCACCCATTCAACCATCTAACCCTTCACCCATTACAACCATTTTTCAAATTCCCCATCCGCTCTAAAGAACATGCTTCGCATCTGTCAGTTCGTTCTTATCATCAGCATAGCAAACGGCGAAATTGAAGCCGGGTTGAATGCAGTAGCCGCCGTATTCCCCTTTTTTGTTGATGGCGATAAAACCTACCTGTACATCCTTTGCCTTGCTGCTATTCTTCCTTACAATGCGTTCCACAGCTGCCTTACAGGCATTTTCGGGAGATAGCCCCTGGCGCATCAGTTCCACTACCAGGTGGGTGCCGCATATCTTAATCACTTCCTCACCCAGGCCGGTGGCGGTGGCAGCGCCTATTTCATTGTCTACATACAATCCGGCGCCGATGATGGGGGAATCGCCCAGGCGGCCGCGCATTTTAAATGCCATACCGCTGGTGGTACAGCTGCCGCTGAGATTTCCGTTGGCATCCATGGCGATCATGCCGATGGTATCATGGTTCCAGCTGCCGTCGGCTAATTTCATCGGGGCAAAAGCCTGCTGGCCTTTACTGCGTTCAATATTAATAACGGGTTTGTATTCTGATTTCTTCAGCCATTCATCATATGCTTTTTGGGCATCGTGGGAGAGCTCCTGTTTTTCCAGCGGAAAGCCTTCTGATACGGCAAATTGTTGTGCACCTGCACCCACCAGCATTACATGCGGTGTTTTTTCCATCACACGGCGGGCTACAGAAATGGGGTGTTTAATGCGTTCGAGGAAAGCCACACTGCCGCAGTTGCCGTTTTCATCCATAATGCTGGCGTCGAGTGTTACATAACCATCGCGGTCGGGGTTGGCACCCAGTCCTACACAACAGTTCTGCGATGATTCTGTAACCATTACACCGGCCTCTACGGCGTCGAGTGCGCGGCCGCCCTTGCGCAGAATTGCCCAGGCGGCTTTATTGGCTTCGATACCCGCATCCCAGGTAGATACCACAATAGGTTTACGTGCGATGCCCGAAAAACCTTTTGCTGCCAGCAGTTTTTCTGAGAACAGGCTACCCAGTCCTAATGAGCTCCATTGTAAAAAACTTCTGCGATGTACCATGCCTTTTTTGCGCTAAAGTAAGGAAAGGATAGATGAGGTAATTTGAAAATGTGGTAATTTGAAATTTTGAAAATGGAAAAAAGTGGGTAGTATCCCGGGACTGCCCACTTTTTTATATGCCGGCTGTTAAGCTACAGGTAGTGATGTACTTCCAGCCTTTTTATCATTTCATCGCTTACAGGTTCGCTGTAAGCGCCATAGGCACTCAGCAGGGTACCTTTCATCGTACCATCTTTTGAACGGATCACATAAATAATGGCTGCATCGGCGGGATTGGTCATGCCTTCAAAACGGTAATGGTCTATAATTTCAAATTCAGCAGGAGAGAGGCAAACACCCGTTTCAGCACATTTTAGCTTATCAAATGCCAGGTTGAAATCTGTAGTATACCCTTTTTGTTTTAAATCGCTCAACGCTTCAGTGACTGTTTCATAAGTAGTCATGACACAATGTTTATATAGTAGGTGATAGAATAACAAACTTGCTGCATGAAAGTTGCGTAACAAAATAATTAATCTAAGCGGCAGGCAGAAGGGGCTTATTTTTGTATTGGATCATTACTGCCGGTTGCTTGCCTCTGCGGAGGTGATGTCGATCGCCTTCATAAGAGAAATTAAAAATTTTAAACTTTCAGGAAATTCTGAAAATTTGAATTAATTTTGTCCAATCAAAATAGATTGTTATGAAAGTGGTTATCATCGGAGGAGGATTTGCAGGACTTAGACTGGCCCGCAAGCTCAACAACAAGGAAGGCATAGAGGTGTTGCTGATCGACAAACACAATTATCACCAGTTTCAGCCCCTGTTTTACCAGGTGGCAACCGCCGGCCTCGATGCCAGCAACATTTCTTTTCCCCTGCGTAAAGTGTTTCACAAAAGCAGGAATGTACGTTTCCGCATGGCAGAACTGAAAGAGATCAAACCTGCCGAGAACAAGATTGTCACCGATATCGGCGATTTTGATTATGATATACTGGTGCTGGCCCTTGGCGCCAATACCAATTTCTTTGGCAATGCCAACCTGCAGGAGCTGGCTTTTCCCATGAAATCGACCCCGGAAGCATTGCAGCTGCGCCATCACCTGATACAGAAATTTGAAGATGCACTGATGCTGAAAGATGAGGCTGAACTGCAAAAAATGCTCAACATCGTTGTAGTGGGCGGCGGACCCACTGGTGTGGAGATCAGCGGCGCACTGGCAGAGATGCGCAACAATATTCTGCCCAACGACTATCCTGAACTTGATTTTAGTAAAATGCATATTTACCTGCTGGAAGGATCACCCAAAACACTGGGTGTGATGAGTGAAAAAAGCAGCAGGCAAAGCCGTGATTACCTGGAAAACAGGCTGAAAGTAATTGTACGCACCGGCACTGTTGTGAAAGATTATGATGGTAGCGAGGTATTGCTGAGCACCGGCGAAAAAATACCAGCCAGAACCGTAATATGGGCGGCAGGGGTAAAGGGCAATGTACCTGCAGGTATCGATGCCTCACTGGTGGTAAGAGGCAACCGTATTAAGGTAGACCGCTACAATAAAATGGAAGGCTCTTCCAATATTTATGTGATCGGCGACCTGGCTTATATGGAAACACCCAAGTATCCGCATGGTCATCCGCAGCTGGCCAATGTAGCATTGAACCAGGCAAAAACACTGGGCAACAACCTGGAAAAAATAGCACTTCACCAAACCGGTTTAACCGAATTTGAATACCGCGATAAAGGCAGTATGGCCACTGTTGGCCGTAACCTGGCTGTGGTGGATATCCCCACACCGAAAATTCATTTCAGCGGCTTCCTGGCATGGCTGGTATGGATGTTCCTGCACCTGGTGCTGATACTGGGTGTGAAGAACCGTGTACAGATCTTTGTAAACTGGATGTATAAATATTTCACATACGATCAAAGTCTGCGGTTGCTGTTTAAAGAATTTTATAAGCCACGTGTTATTGAACACTCACCTGTGAGGGAGAAGGTGGTGGGGTGATGGTTGAGTGGTTGAATGGTGGAGTGGTTGAGTGGTTGAGTG
>CBJLMB010000046.1:0-49851 GCA_966424055.1 uncultured Deminuibacter sp.
CAAGATACAAGATGAAATCATCGTTTTAATATGCGACCAATCAACCACTCAACCAATCAACCACTCAACCAATCAACCACTCCCCATCTCCGCCGGAACTGCGCCCTCAAGGATAGCCTGTACTTCGGGTTTACAGCTGCCGCAGCCCATACCGGCGCCGGAGGCCTGGCAGAGTGCGGGCATACTGGTATATCCTTCTTTTATTTTGCGCAGGATATTGCCCTCACCTACGCCACCACAGGAGCAGACCAGCCTGCCTGATACAGGCTCAGCTTTTTTGCCCGAACGTAATAGCTGCAGACGTTTTTCTGACAGTTCTATTTTCTGTTCAATCAATTCCTTGAACTCATTGAATTCGGTTTTGTCGCCGATCAGTATGGTGCCTACCAGCCTGTCGTTGTGTATCACACATTTTTTGTAATAGCGTTTGGCCTTGTCGATAAAAATCACCTCTTCATAAGCAGGATCATTAGCGGGCGCTTCCGGCATGCCAATAGAGCAGAGATCGGTGCCATGCATTTTAAGGATATTCATGAACACAGAGCCTTCATAATAACAGGAGATATCACCATGCAGGTGTTTTGCCGCTACCGCTGCCTGTTGCTCTGCTGCTGCGGTGATGCCATACAGGGTGCCTTTGAATTCGGCAATTTCGCCGATGGCATAAATAGAAGGATCGCTGGTGAGCAGGTGATCGTTCACTACCACTCCTCTTTTACAATCAAGCCCGCAGGCTTTGGCCAGTTCAATATTCGGCGTGGTGCCAATGGCCATGATCAGCGCCTGGCAACTGAGCTCCCTGCCGCTTTTCAACCGGATGCCTTCGATTGATCTGTTGCCTAGCAAGCGGTCAATTTCATCATTGAATAAAATGTCAATGCCTTTTTCCTGCAGCTCTTCCTGCAGTAGCTGGCAGCCCAGTATATCCAGCTGCCTGTCCATTAACCTGGAGGACCGTTGCAGTATGCAGGCCTGTATACCCATTTCAGTAAGGGATGCGGCCATTTCAATACCCAGTAATCCACCACCTACAATAACGATCCTGCCTTTGGATGGATGGAGGTGTTGTAAAAAACGATCTGCATCATAACGGGAGCGCATGACAAATACACCTTTGATCATCGGGATATCTTTCAGCAGTGCAGCACGGCTTCCTGTGCCAAGTACCAGTACATCATAAGGGTGTATATGACCATTGCTGTCTGTGACGGTTTTGTGGTCACGGTCGATTTTTTTAATACTGGTGCCGCGGTGGAAAAGGATATTCAGCCTTGTTTCTTCCTCATCCCGCATCTTCACCAGCTGCTGCCATTGCTGTGTGCCGCTGATATAATCGGGCAGCATGACGCGGTTATAAAAAGGCAGGTTTTCTTTGCTGAAAACAGTGATCTCATCTGTTGTATTGAGGCTGCGGTAAGTTTTTACAAAGCCATAAGCACCGGCTCCCGCACCTATCACAACTATTTTCTGTTTCTTTTTGCGGTAACGTTGTACCTGCACGGCAGAGAATTTAAAGCCAGGTTCTTTACTGATGGGGTCTACCCGGTTGACTGTAAGGTTATTGGCCCTGTTGAGGTCGCTGGCCAGTATTTTGCCCCAGTGCATGGGCAGGAATACCACCCCTTGTTTGATATCATCAGAGATGCGTGCTTTAACGCGCACATTGCCTTTTTCATTGAATATTTCTACCAGGTCATCTTCTGCTATCTGCCGCTCTGCTGCATCCTGTGGATGTATTTCCAGGAATGAACGGTCAATATGTTGTTTCAGTTTGTTCACTTTCCCTGTTTTGCTCATCGTATGCCATTGATCGCGGATACGGCCGGTGGTTAATATCAGCGGAAAATGCGGTGAGGTTGTTTCAGATTCATTGCAGTCATCCACGCTGTGGAGTATTGCCCTGCCTGATGGCGTATAAAATTTCCTGTCGGTGAATAAACGCGGCGTACCTAAGCCCTGCTGATTAGCGTGGTAAGGCCATTGCACACTGCGTTTTTCCTGCAACAGCTGGTAACTGAGGCCGCTGATATCGATATTGGTACCAGCTGTAAGTGCACAGTGTTCTGCATAAATGGCGGCGGCATCTTTAAAGTCGAAACCACTATAGCCCATTTTCTGTGCAAAGCGGCAGATAATGGAAGCATCTGGCAATGCTTCACCCGGCGCGTCTGTCAGCTTGCTCAGGTAAGCGATACGGCGTTCTGCATTGGTCATGGTGCCTTCTTTTTCAGTCCAGGCAGCTGCGGGTAGCACCACATCGGCATAAGCCAGGGTTTCGGGTTTATTGCTTATTTCCTGCACCACTACAAACCTGGCTTTTTGCAAAGCTGCTTCTGCGGCGCGCACATCGGGCAGGCTAAGCAAAGGATTGGTGCATAAGATCCAGATGGCTTTTAGTTGGCCGCTTTGCAGTGCATCGAACATTTCTGTTGCCGTATAACCAGGCTGGTCAGAGAGCGGCCCGCTGTTCCAGTACTGCCGCACATATTCGCGATGAGCGGCATTGCCAAGGTTGCGGTGTGCGGGCAGCAGGTTAGAAAGCCCGCCCACTTCCCTGCCACCCATGGCATTGGGCTGGCCGGTAAGTGAAAAAGGACCTGCGCCGGGCCGGCCTATCTGGCCGGTGATGAGATGCAGGTTGATAAGACTGAGGTTTTTGTTTACACCTACCGTGCTTTGATTAAGCCCCATGGTCCACATACTTACAAACCCCCTGGCCTGACCGATATACTGTGCTGTGCGTTGTAAGGCTTCTACCGGAATGCCGCAGATAGCAGCCGCTTCGGGTATGCTGCGTTGCATCACCCGGCTGCAATAGTCTTTGAAACCTTCTGTATGCGCGCTGATAAAGCTATGGTCTATATCGCCGTTTTCAATCAGCAGCCTGCCAATGGCATGATGCAATACAATATCGGTACCGGGGTTCAGCTGCAGGTGAATATCCGCATATGCACAGGTTTGTGTTTTACGCGGATCGGTTACGATGATCTTCAGGTTGGGATTGGCCGCACGGGCCGCTTCAACCCTGCGCCATAAAATGGGATGACACCAGGCAGGATTGGCACCGGCAACAAGAATGCAATCTGCCAGCTCCATATCTTCATAGCAACCAGGCACACAGTCTTCACCCAGTGACATTTTATAGGCTGCTACTGCGCTGCTCATGCACAAACGGGAATTGGTATCGATATTATTGGTGCCGATAAAACCTTTTACCAGCTTGTTGATCACATAGTACTCTTCGGTAAGGCATTGCCCCGAAGCATAAAAAGCAACTGCATCAGGACCGTATTTGTTGATGATGGTTTTGAAAACAGCCGCTGTTCTGTCCAGTGCCTGGTCCCAGCTTACTCTTTGCCTCGGCATGTATTTATTGTAGCGCATTTCAGGATACAGCAACCTGTCTGAAGTATCCATCACAGTATAATGCAGGTTCATTCCTTTTGAGCAGAGCATGCCTTTGTTCACCGGGTGGTCTTTATCTCCCTCCACGGTTATCTTTCCCTGCCTGTCTTTGTGCACCACCATACCGCAACCCACACCACAATAGCAACAGGTTGTTTTAAATTGCTCCTTCATACGCTACTGATAAATAAAATAAATGCCTTGGATCAGCTGTTCTTATTCAGCAAAAGCCAGTGTGGCAGCGGGCGTTGAACTGGTTGCTGCCGCAGGTTTGCGCTGGAAACGTGTTACCAGAACGATCAGTGATACGGCTATCACAATACCGCCGATATACATAAATGCCTGTGCATAGGTGATGGCAGATGATTTAAACAGGAAGCCGAATATCATGCCCCCCATATTACCACCTGCGCCTACGATACCACTGACAAGGCCGATATTTTTTTCATTGATAAAGGGCACAATACCATAAGTGGCACCATTGGCCATTTTTAAGAACAGGGCGAAGCTGAGCATGGATACGATAGCCATTGCAAGTGAGCCCGCCTGTGCAAACAAAATCAGTCCCAGCCCTTCCAGCAGTAATACTATGGCCAGCAGTATACCTTTGCCGCGCATGCCAAATTTTTTGCCCACTTTATCAGAGGCAATACCACCCAGCGCCCTGGCAAACAGGTTCATAAAGCCAAACACGCCGGCCCAGAAACCCGCACTTCCCTGCGATAGTTTGAAACTATCTACAAAATGCAAGGAAGCCACATTGTCGAAGGTGATCTCCATGCCAAAGCACATGCCGTAGGCGAAGGTGAGTGCCCATATACGCCAGTCGGACAGCACTGACCAGTCTGTTTTGGTTTTATTCTGGTGGTGGTGAATTTCATCGAAATTACCGGCGGGTGTGTCTTTGGTAAACCGGTGATACAGGTAAGCGACTATCAGCATCATGATACCAGGCACAATCATCGCATAGCGCCAGGCTTCGGCTTTGGTGTACCCGAAACCCACGATGGCTGCGAAGATCAGCGGCATCACCATATTGGTTACACCACCACCCAGGTTGCCCCATCCACCAGCCACAGCATTGGCCGTGCCTTTGATGCGGGAGGCAAACATCATGGATGTATGAAACTGTGTGACAACAAAGGAGGCGCCTATTACACCGATGGCCAGGCGGAACAACAGGAAGCTGGTATAGTCCTTTGACAGCCCTACCAAAAAAACCGGCAGAGCGCCGGCTACCAGCAGCCGCACAGCTGTTTTGCGCGGGCCCCAGCTATCGCAAAGCCTGCCAATAACCAGACGGGCAATAATGGTGGAAGATACAGAGGCAATGATGATATTGCCCACCTGCGCTTTGCTGAGCCCGAGATCGGTGCGGATAGTAGGCATCAGTGGCGCTAGACCGAACCAGCCGAAGAAGCAGACAAAGAACATCAGCCAGGTGATATGGAAGGTGCGCATCTGCACGCCTTTTATGCTGAAGATATTCAGGTGATCAAGCGGTTTGGAGGAAGCTGATTGCATGATGGATCTTTTTAAATGAATAATATAATGAGCAAGGCTTCGTATGGCAGCAACCGGTGATGATAGTAAATGCATCCATGTGCGGATCATTTTGTAAATACCCATTCAGGTTTTATGGTGATCATCAGGTAGGCCCAGTTGTTTTGTGAACGTGCATTGGGCACATTTTTTACATTCACAGAGGCCAGTGATGCAGTGCTGAAGAAATGCCCGTAGCCAGCTTCAAAACTGATCATCCTGGTAAGGGCATAATTCGCAGTGAGATCAGCCTCTGTACCGAAATTGCGTTTTAATGTTGTTTGATTGTCTGCTGCCGTAATAGTGCTTGCACTGAGGAACTGGTGCGCATCGGCGGTGAGCTGCCATTTGTCAGCGGGCTTCCATTTTGTTTTGAGATAATAGTCCTGCAAACCTTTATTGCCAAAGCCGCTGGCTACATAAAAATAATCCATCAGTCCCCAGAATTTATGCGGTGTGCCATACAGTGGATCAAAGGCATGACTGGTATTGCCAGAACTACCGCCGGAAGTATAGTCAACACCCAGTCCACCGCTGAAATATTTGCTCAGGCTGTACTGGAAAGCAGCAGATAGCAGTGCTGCACTGAGTTTTTGCCCGGAAGCATTTTTGCCAAACTGGTAATAAGCAGATGCTGTAATTGCCCAGGGGCCGTAGCTGTTGTTGAAATAAAAACCACCAGTCATGCGGTTCCATACGCCCAGGTCCCATGTTTTGGTTTGCGAGCCATTGTCTATATGGTACTTTGAAAACTGGTCTGCCAGGAACAGGAAAGATGCATTACCTTTTTGCAGGCGTTTGCCCAGGTACAGGAACTCAAGACTTTTATACATCGTACCGCCATTGGTATTGGCTGTATAATTGCCTGATGGTGTGCTGTTGTAAACAGTGCCTGATGCATTCTCTTTGTTTTGATTGAATGCTGCAGCTGCATGCAGCATCCAGCCGCCCTGTTCATATTTCAGTACAGCGCCATCATGACGGCGACCCTGTTGCAGCCAGTCGAGGTTACCCAGCAGGCGTGCATCATCATACATCCACTCCTGCCGGCCCAGTTTCAGGCTCACTGTTTTGTTTTTTACGGTGGTGTCAGTGAGCATGATTTCGGCCCATGCTTCATGTAGTATCAACCCGTTATTATCCTGCGTGGTGGTACGGTTGATGGTGGATACATCCTGGCCCCATACACGGGCATCCTGTACGGTGATACCCAGCTTCAGCCGGTAAGTGGAGAAGCCTGCAGATAAACGGCTGCGTTGAGAAGTGAAAAATGCGGGATTTGCACCTTTGGACAGTGGTGCACCCTGGCCATCGCGGAATTCAGTGCGGGTACGAAGCTGCGCACTGATGGAGAACTGGGCATGGGCTGCAGGAAAAGTGAGAAAAAGAACAGCCCCTGCCACACCACTAAACAATTTTTTCATGTTAATTTTGGTTGGTTTTGAAATGATGCCAATCATGTGTAAAAACCTGGCCCGGACAGACCGCCATCTTCCGGGCATATTTATTTGGGCTCATAGCTGTGAGCAGAATGCTGCCGACTGGTTTTCTCGCGGAACATGCGGAAAGCGCAGAAAGCTTGAGAGCAGCTTATAGCTGCAAGCTGCTAGCTGTGAGCAAAAACGCTATGGACTGCCAACTGCTGACTGTAGACTGCCGACTGATTTTCTCGCGGAATACGCGGAAAGCTTACAGCTATACTTGTATATCTCACGGCTAATAGCTCTAAGCTCATAGCTACGACGAGCGCCGACTGCCAACTGCAGACTGCCACTGCAGGCCCCCTCACGCCGGAACCGCCTCCTCCGGGGGGATGCCGATATAGATCCTGTCTTCTTCCTGTTTTACGGGGTATACGGTGAGTGCGCATTCTGCATCATCAGATAAGCAACGGCCATCTTCCAGGGAGAATGTTTTTTTGTGAAAGGGACAGGCTACTTTGGGTTCACCATTCTGTGAACCGATGATGCCCCGGCTCAGCGCCATCTGTTGCCGGTGCGGACACATATTTTGCGTAGCATACCAACTGCCCCTTCTGGCAAAATGAAACAGGGCGATCTGCAGGTCTTTGTACTTTACGCATACACCGCCATTCGCAGGTACGTCTTCTGCTTTACAGGCGAAAAACCAGGTAATGGTTGTACTGATTGCTGACATAGGCAATTCAATTGGTGAATAAAAGAGTTGGGCAGGCAATCGAAGGTGCTGGGCATTAAAGCTGTCAGCTATAAAGGGCAAGCAATAGTGAACCGAAGTTTCAAATGAACCCCCAAAAACAAAAACCTCAACATCCCCCCCCAATTACAAATTCCCCATTCCCCTCCCTCACAATCAACCACTCAACAAATCAACCATTCAACCACTCAACAAATCACCTCCTCCATTCCAGCGCTTTCTTTTGCTCACGCATGTTTTCAAACTGAACGGTTGGATCCTTTTCTTCCGGTGCATTTACAAAATGGGAAAAGCGTTTGCGCAGTTCGGGGTTTTCCACCACTTCTTTCCATTCGCACCTGTACTGGTCAACCAGCTGCTGCATATCTTTTTCCAGTTCTGCTGCAATACCCAGGCTGTCGTTGATCACTACATTACGCAGGTAGTCGATACCACCGTCGAGTTTATTGAGCCAGGTGGCAGTACGTGTGAGCGGATCGGCTGTTTTAATATAGAACATCAGGAAGCGGTCGATATACCGTATACAAGTATCACTGTCCAGGTCGCCTGCCAGCAATACGGCATGCTGCGGTTTGGAGCCGCCATTGCCGCATACAAACAGGTTCCATCCTTTTTCTGTGGCGATGATGCCAAAATCTTTCGACTGTGCTTCAGCACATTCCCGTATGCAACCTGAGACGGCTGATTTTATTTTATGCGGCGCGCGAAGACCGCGGTACCGCTCTTCAATACGTATGGCGAAGCTCACACTATCGTGCAGGCCAAAACGGCACCAGGTAGAGCCTACACAGCTTTTTACCGTACGCAGCGCCTTGCCATAAGCATGGCCGCTTTCAAAACCGGCTTCGATCAATGCCTCCCATATCCTGGGCAGGTCGCTTATATGTGCACCGAAGAGATCGATGCGCTGGCCGCCGGTGATCTTGGTGTATAGCTGGTATTCTTTGGCTATCCGGCCAATAGCGATCAGTTTGTCTGGTGTGATCTCACCGCCCGGTATTCTCGGTACTACAGAATAAGTGCCACCTTTTTGAATATTGGCCAGGTAACGGTCATTAGAATCCTGTGCAGTATCATTGCCCTTGTCCAGTATCAGCTCATTCCACAGGCTGGCCAGTATAGATACGATAGCGGGCTTGCATATTTCGCAGCCATCACCCTGCCCGTGCAGACTGAGCACTTCATCGAAAGACTGCATTTTTTTTATCTTGATCAGGTCGTACAGTTCCTGGCGGGAATAATTAAAATGTTCGCATAAAGTATTGCGTATGTATTTGCCTTGTGCTTTCAGGGTGGAAGTGATCAGGTCTTTTACCATGGGGGCACAACCACCGCAGCAGGTGGCGGCGCGGGTACATTTTTTTATGCTGTCCAGTGTTTCATGTCCATCGGTCACTGCCTGGCAGATATTTTCCTTACTAATGCCTTCGCAACTGCAGATGATGGCTTCATCGGGCAGGCCGAGAACGCCTGCTTCGGTGCCGGCGGTACCGCGGCTGCCCAATAAAATATCTTCGGGGTCTGGCGGTAGCAACACTTTATTCTTGGCAGTTTGCAGCAGCATATTGTAACTGTCTGCGTCGCCGATAAGAACACCTCCCAGCAGGTATTTACCATCGGGTGTAATATTGATGCGTTTATAAACGCCTTTTCTGTTGTCTTCAAACACAATGCTGCGGCATTCCTGTGCAGGAGCAAAAGGATCGCCAAAGCTGGCTACATCCACACCAATCAGTTTCAGTTTGGTGTTCATATCGTAACCGGTAAATGTTTTGCTGTCGCCGGCAAAATTAGCGGCCACCACTTCTGCCATTTCATAGCCAGGTGCTACCAGTCCGTAGATCATACCATTGTATAATGCACATTCACCGATAGCGAAAATGGCCGGGTCGGAGGTTTGCAACTGTTCATTTACCACGATACCACCACGATGGCCTGTTTCAAGCCCTGCCAGCCTGGCCAGTTCATCACGCGGCCTGATACCGGCTGAAATAACCAGCAGGTCTGTGTCGAGCGTTGTGCCATCGGTAAAAGACAAACCACTGATGGCTTCCCCGCCAAGTATGGCACTGGTGTTTTTATTGGTATGAATGGTAAGTCCCAGGCTTTCGAGCTGCGACTGAAGTATGGCAGACCCTTTGTCATCGATCTGGCGTGGCATCAGCCGGCCGGCAAATTCAATAACATGTGTTTCCCGTAAACCCAGGTCGAGCAATGCCTTGGCAGCTTCCAGTCCCAGCAGGCCACCGCCGATCACTGCGCCTTTCCTGGCTTTTTTAGCATAGTTCCGCATCAGCTCCAGGTCTTCTATGGTGCGGTAAATACATACACCCTGTTTTTCTGTTCCCGGTACCTGTGGAACAAATGCGGCGGAGCCGGTAGCCAGTACCAGGTAATCGTAGGTTTCTATGATGCCTTTATAAGAATGAATGGTTTTGCTGGTGCGGTCTATTTGTTGTACCGGGTCGCCGAGATGCAGTCGGATATTGTTTTGCCGGTACCATTCTTCCGGTGCCATCAGCAGGTCGTTACTGGTTTTGCCGGAAAAAAATGCGCTCAGGTGAACGCGGTCATAAGCGGGTAGCAGTTCCTCGCCAAATACAACGATCTCCAGGTGAGCAGGCTGGATCCTGGTGAGCAGTTTTTCGCAGAGCTTGTATCCCACCATTCCGTTTCCAACAATAACTATTTTCATTTCAGGGGGTTTTTTAAGGTGAGAAAAATCAAATAATAAATGTAAATATTTATATTATTAAAAAAACAATATAATATATTGAGCTTTTTTTTGTTTAAAAACTATATTATTTAATGATGGTCTTAATAAAAATAGAAATTTCTATTGAAATTATTGAGTAGTTTTATTTTAAAATATTATATATTTTAAATTATAATTTGAATAATATGTCAAAACCTTCCCTTATACTTGTCGGTGCAGGGCCTGGAGATCCGGAGCTGATCACCCTGAAAGCGGTTAAGGCAATTGGCAGCGCGGCGGTAATATTATATGATGCACTGGCCAATGAGGCATTGCTGCAGTATGCCTCCCCTTTGGCTATTATCCGGTTTGTAGGTAAGCGCATGGGTTGTCATACCCTTTCCCAGCAGGAAATAAACCAGCAGATCATTGACGATGCATTTCATTATGGCTGTGTGGTGCGGTTAAAGGGTGGTGATCCTTTTGTATTCGGTCGCGCCGGGGAAGAAATGGAAGCCGCTGTACAGGCAGGTATCCCGGTAACGGTTATCCCTGGTGTATCCAGCGCGATAGCCGTGCCAGCAGCCAGGCTGATACCACCTACCTGCAGGGGCATCAGCGAAAGTTTCTGGGTGACCACCGGCACTACCAGCAGCGGCAATATTTCACCGGATATCCGCTGGGCAGCCCGGTCTGGCGCCACTGTCATTATATTAATGGCCATGAGTAAACTGGAAGCGATCATGGAGGTGTTCAGGGATTGCGGTAAAAGCGCCTTGCCCGTAGCCATTATCCAGGATGGAACCACTGAAAAAGAACGTATGGTGACCGGTACTGTTAATGATATCGTATTCAAAGCGCAATATGAAGCACTTGCCAATCCTGCAGTTATTGTAGTGGGCGAAGTGGTACGTATGGGTTTGTCTCTTTCACAGGCTATAGCCGGTATTCACCAGGCTGTGGAGCATTCAACAATATCCTATGAAGAAATACAAAGAAGGCTGTGATTTAAAAAGCTGTTTTTTGTGCAGGCTCTGCGAAAAAGAATGGGCACCGGCCATACAGATGCATAAACAGAACCGCCAGTTTAAAAAAGGGGAATTGATTTTTAAAGAAGGTGATAAGGTTACCGGCATTTATTTTGTTTACAGCGGAACCGTGAAAGTGCATAAACACTGGGGTGCAGAGAAAGAACTGATACTGCGTTTTGCACGCAGGGGCGATGTGTTCGGGCACCGTGGTTTTGGTAAGGAAACCTACTATCCTATTTCCGCTACTGCGCTGGAGCCGGTAGTGGTGTGTTATATAGACCTGCCTTTTTTTCTTTCTTCTCTTCGGATGAATTATGATTTTATTTTTCACCTGATGAAATTTTATGCTGAAGAACTGCAGGAATCAGAAAAGAACATGCGCAACCTGGCGCATATGCCGGTAAAAGGACGTGTAGCGCATGCACTGCTGCGGCTGGAAGACCGTTTTGGTGTTACTGAAGATGGCTTTATCGGTATTACCTTAAGCCGGCAGGACCTGGCTTCTTTTGCCGGCACTACCTATGAAACCGTTTTCCGCCTTATGAATGAATTTAAAGAGGAGGAACTGATCAGGGTTTCAGGTAAGGATATTGCCGTACTGCGCAGGGAACAGTTGCTGAAGATCACACAGGAATCCATCACTCCCCCCGGCTCCTGAAACAAGTGCGCAGGAAGCGCCTGCCAGTGATTTGTTTTACAGAAAAAATTTTACCGGCCTGCTGGTCGCAGGTCCGGCTTTGCCGTACTGTATTGGGCCGCTTGTGCAGATGTTTTATTTTTATGTTCTATCCTGCCGGCAGGCAGGATAGAGTGGGCATTTGACAGAACAAGTATCATAAAAAAATACTTGTCTGTTTTCCGGTTGCCGGGGAAAATGGCGCCCTGTTTCTTTGCATAAAAAGAAATGCTATGAGCAAGGTAACAGCGAATGAAGATATATATTACCAGGCGCTGCTGGCGAAAGACAGCAGCTTTGAAGGCATTTTTATTGTTGGTGTTAAAACCACAGGTATATTTTGCCGCCCTACTTGTACTGCCAGAAAACCCAAAAGGGAAAATGTGGAGTTTTTTAAAACCACCAGGGAGGCGCTGATGAAAGGTTACCGTCCCTGCAAGGTGTGTAACCCCCTGGCAAAACTGGGCGAAACGCCTGATTATATCAATGCTATTTTGCATGAACTAAGCCAGGATCCGTCACTGAAATTGAAAGACTGGGATCTTGAGCGGAGAGGAATAGACCCTACCACCCTGCGCAGGTGGTTTTTGAAAAATCATGGTATGACCTTCCAGGCTTATCAGCGGATGTTTCGCATGAATGCCGCTTTTAAAAGGATACAGCATGGAGAGCCTGTTACCGAAGCTGCTTATAATGCAGGCTTTGAATCACTGAGCGGTTTTGGCGATTCTTTCCGCGCTGTATTTGGGGTTTCACCTAGAATGAGCAAGGGGCAACAGGTGATCGACCTCTGCCGGCTGGAAACACCGCTGGGAACAATGTTTGCCTGTGCCACCGTGGAAGGCATCTGCCTGCTGGAATTCACTGACAGGAAGATGCTGGAAACAGAATTCAAAGCTTTAGCCAGGCAGCTCAATGCAACTATTCTCCAGGGCGACAATCCTCATTTCCTATCATTAAAGCAACAACTGTCTGAGTATTTCAATGGCAGCCGCCGGGTATTTACAGTACCGCTGTTTATGCCTGGTTCCCCTTTTCAGCAAGAAGTGTGGAAGAACTTGCAGGCTATTCCTTATGGCACCACCCGCTCATATATAGAACAGGCCATGGTATTGAAAAAACCGGAAGCTGTTCGTGCTGTAGCCAATGCAAATGGGATGAACCGGATATCCATCCTGGTGCCCTGTCACCGTGTGATAGGCGCAGATGGCAGTTTAACCGGTTATGGCGGTGGCCTCTGGCGGAAAAAATGGCTGCTGGAGCTGGAACAATCGGGAATGAGGGGCATGAATCGTGAATCCTGAGGCGCGAATCGACATTTGCCCTCGTTGGTATGGAGAGATGCCAGGCGATGAAGTAACTGTTTGATGAACTTGTCGCTCGCACTGACGAATGGTTGAGTGGTTGAATGGTTGATTCGTTGAGTGGTTGAAGGGGTGAGATCGATTCTGCGCTTGTTATTAATAAACGATTATGTCTTTTTGCGTGGAGCTGATCTTTTTAAACGGGTCATCCAGGAATGCCTCTATGATCGTGCTAATGCCTTTGGTACCAAAGACCATATGTGGTTGGCTGATGCATAGTATACGCTGGCTGTTGGGGAGATAATGATGGATCATGTCAATGTACAGGGGCCTGCAGGCAGGGTCCATTTCACCACTGCCGAGCAGGGCTGGTTTGGCAGAATAAAACGGTTGCTTGGTACTGGCTTTAATGGGGGGCACCTGCCAGCAATCGCAGATCGCTTTGTATACATCATTGATATGATAGCCCTCCATATAAGGATAGGCCTGGTAGAGCTGCTGCAGGATGGCTTCTTCATGGTAAGCTGTTTGATCTGCGCAGTATACGGAGATGCGCATGCCTGAAGGTGCGCTGCCATTAAAAACGCCATCAAGCAGGTTTTTGATATAGGGATAATGATGCCCCCTGGTAAGCTCGGTAATGATAAAAGGCGCTTCTTTGAGCCGGGCATGATCTTGCAGGGCATTTTCCACCACATCAAGCAGTTCATTCCTGGTATAGCGGATGTGCAGTGTATCGGTTGTGCCTTTTTCTACATAAGGTATATAAAACGACTGATGGCCGATGGAGGAAAAATAAGCCTGGAATTTTTCCATCAGGTTGCCATACCGTTCCCGGTTGGCAGAATCTTTTGCGCAATGTAATGACAATGCTTTCAGCGCTTCATTGAAATTGGCCGGCTCATCCTGATCGATGGGAATAAAAGTGGGCAGCGGGCAATCGAGCAGTAATGAGCGCACCCTGGCCGAATCCCTGCGCAGTACAGCCATCATTAGTCCGCCGCTGTAAGAGCCGCCCAGCAGGTTAACAGAATCTATCTGTAGTGTCTTCAGCAGGTCTTCAATATCTTCCACTGTTTCATCGGTATTGTACCCTGAAAGATCGATGCCTTTGGCCTGCAATGCTTTTTTATACCGCTGTACGCCTGCCAGTACCATGCTGTCTTTTGGCAGGTTTTTCCGGTATGCTTCGCGGATGGCATCATCCAGCTCCGGTCCCCATAAATTGGGTATAGCATAGCGGGTGCCTCTTTGTTCAAACGCAATACAATCCCTGTTTTGTATAACATTGTGCCGGGTAATACCCCTCACCCAACCCAGCGAGCTGCCGCCTGGTCCGCCGCTGGTGAACAGCAGCGGGTCTTTTCTTTTAGCCGGGTTATTGCTTTTTACAACAATAAAGGGAAGCTTAACTGTTTTACTGTTGTGCTTATACCTGTTCTCCGGAACAACAAGATAGCCGCATTGCGTTTTAAAGCTGCTGTCTACCTGAACCGGGCAGGCACAGGGTTCGATAACCGGTGTATAGGCCCGCATTTGCTGCGCATGAGCAACCGTGCCAATAATTATAGCAATGCAGCATAGCAATAACCGGGAAGCTTTCATCCTTTTTCTTTTGAACAAAGCTATTGTTGTCTTGATAATAAACCAGGGTAAAAAACGGACAATCTATGCGCTTTGGATGGCCAGCTGTTTGCCGGTAAACCGGATCATTTCTTTGTAAAAATGGCTGCTGTCATAATACCCGAAAATGGCGGGATCGAATGCCAGGGGCTGTGTAATATAGGCAGTGAGTGCTGTTCTGGCACGCAGGATGGAGAAATAATTTTTTGGATTGATACCGATCACCTGGTTGAAATACCGGTTGATGGTTTTGGAGCTGGTGAATAGTTTCGCTGCCAGTTCGTTCACATTGTATTGCATTGCACCATTTGTATAACAGGCAATGGTTTCGTTGATGAAGCGGATATAGTGGTCACGCTTTTTTTGCTTCCGCAGCTGTTGAAGGAAGAACTGCTGCAGCAAAGCCTGCCGCCCTGCCAGTCCGTTCTGTTGGTGCACCTGTGCCACCAGTTGTGGCGGAAGCATATTGTACAGGCTGATAACCTGGTTTTGCATTTTGGACTGATCCAGTCCCAGCACCGCTTCCAGTGCACCTGGATAAAATTTGACAGAGAAAAGATGATCCTGTGGGTCGTTTTGCCGTTCTACAATACCATTCCTGATCAACAGCACATCGCTGCCAGGCCGCATCCATTGTATGTGATCTTGCATCGCCAGTTGGTAAGGCCGGCCCAGGTTGAACCAGAAAGTGGGTGTCCAGCTCGGGAACATTTTTACCGTGAAATGCTTATTGTGCGTATGAATGCGCGTGGCAGCAGGTGATGATTCGGAGAAAAATTCGATATAGGCACTCAGCTCATCACAAGGTGCGCTGAATGTATATAACCGGCGGATATCATCGAAAATTTCAATCATGTAACTACAATAATAGCAAGGGATGAACGGGCAGGACCTTGTATATTTCCCTGCTCCTTGTTATTACCTGTTAAAAATAGTGAAACCTGCACTGCTGCGCAAAGCGTATACAGGTATCCGGTGGGCAAATGGATGAATGGCCAAATGTTCTGAAGAATGAACCACCCGGTATGGACTGGTGATGTGCTGCCGGTGTTTTGAACTATATTTGGAGGCAGCCCTGCCCGGGATGGCCACAATAAAACGGGATGAATAACAGGCTGTTCAGTAAATACGATCACCAGTAAAACAGGGCTATGTATTACAAAGTGCTGCCCGATCATTCAGCACCGGGATTCGATGAAAAAGCGCATTTTGACCGCTTCCGTACACACAATATGGTGTTTCATGCAGCAGCCAGCAAAAGTTTCTGTGAAGAACATGTGGGTTGCCTGTCGGTTAAAACAGTGCGGAGCGGTGAAGAATGGTATACAGTGAATGGCAGGCCGCTTGCGGTACGGCCGGGGCAGCTGCTCATCTTGAATGATGATCAGCCCTATTCCAGCAAAATAGAAACAGCTGAAAAAGTACAGACCCTCTCGGTATTCTTCAGGAAAAGCTTTGCCGCAGCTGTTTTTGATGATGCAAGACGAACCGAAGCCCAGCTGCTGGATACGCCTTTGCCCACAGATGAAATGCCTTTATTTTACCAGACACTGCATGCCATCGATAGGCTATTGCAGCGCAGGCTGGATGCACTGATCCGGTCGCTGGAAATATGGGGTTACGATAAAGACCGTGCTGATGAGCAGCTGGTATTCCTGCTGCATCACCTGCTGCGTTTACATTGCCTCGATCAGCGGCGTGCAGCTAAAGTACAGGGTATCAAACCCGGTACCCGGCAGGAGATCTACCGGCGTTTATGCACCGCAAAAGACATCATGCATGCTTCTTTCAACAATAAGCTGGGGCTGGAAACACTGGGCCGTTCAGCCTGTTTATCAACTCCGCAGCTGATCCGCCAGTTTAGGTCGGTCTTTGGTGTAACACCGCATCAATACCTTACCCGCATAAGACTGGAGCATGCCGGTTCCTTACTGAAAACCTCTACCCTGCCTGTAGCTGCAATAACCCCGCTTTGTGGTTTTGAAGACGCAAGCGCTTTTGGCCGCCTGTTCCGGAAATATTATGGCTGGTCACCCGATCAGTTCAGAAAGCACAGCAAATAATCATACTGCAGCTCAAATAACCTGTCGCTGTAACAAATTGATCATTTCTGCACACCGGCTGTTCCCGGCTGACAGCTAGGTTTGCTGTTAAAAACAGATGAAATACCTGATCACTGTAGGGCTCTGCTGCATTATTTTATCAAGCATATCAGTTACACAGGCGCAGCCTGCCAGGCTGTTGTTACAAAGAGCACTGGCGGCAAATGGTGCCTGGAGCCAGCTTGCATCGTTTGAATATACTGCCAGCCGGACAGATATCATCCGCTGGCAAAGCTATTCATACCGGCAACCCAAAGGCGAACAGAACCTGTATGAATTACTGTACGATATGCGGAACGGGCATTTTATGCACCATACGGTGAACCATTATTCCGGCGGCTATGTGTTCAATACTTTCCGCGTAGGACTGGATTCATTTTTTTATGTATATGGCTCCCGTACAGGCAGGCAGCTGCTGCAACTGGACCGGCCTGTGCTGCAGGCCAACAGGCAGAATATATTCAGCAATTTCCCTTATTTTATCCTGGCCGGATGGCTGCAAAGCAAAGATCCTTTGCTGCTGGATTCTGCGAACGGGCAATACATTGTTCGCCGGGTTGTACAAAAAAATACGCTGGAACTCCGGCTCAACGCAAGCTCCCTGGTGCTGGAAAAAAACAGCCGCACCGGAGCTGCAGGTACAAATATGCAATGCTTCAGCCATTACCGGTATGTGGAAGGCTGCCTGATCCCTGCCGAATCAAAACGTTATGTGAATGGTGAACTGGTGCTAACCGATCAACTGCTGCATTTTCATGCCAATGGTGTAGCAAAAGGCCGGATTCATTTACCCGATAGTCTGACACTGGAAAAAGACAATAGCGAAAGTAGGAAGGTGAGCTCTATCGGGAAAGATGTGTACCTGATAGAAAAAGTGGATGGCGACAGGAATATCGTATTCATCAACATGAATGATGGTATCCTGCTGACAGAAGCGCCTGTTTCGCCGGCGGTAACACAGGCTATACTACAGCTTATTCACCAGACACTGCCTGGCAGGCCTATAAAATATGTGCATCTTTCCCATTTTCACAACGATCATATTGCGGGTATCAGTGAATTGGTAAAAGAAGGTGTAGCCATTATCTGCACACCGGTAATGGAAACAGCGGTGCACGATATGTTGCACGATACGCTTGCTGATACAGCATCGGTGCAGTACAAACCGCAGATGCTTTTCTTTACAGGCGATACACTTATTGCAGACAGCCGGCACCATGTTCAGTTGTATGAGGTGGGCAATACACATGCAGAAGGCATGTCTTTCCTGTACCTGCCGGAAGAGCAGTTGATCGCAGAAGGCGATCTGTTATCCCTGCCGGAAGATGGTACCTTATCTCCTGCCATTGATGTATCCCGCAGCTTTTATCGTTTCCTGCAGCAGCGGAAGATATCCTACAAACGCATTATCGGTCACCATGGATTGGCTGATATTAGGCCTGCGATGTTTGATGCTATTGTGAGAATGAAGGAGTAGGTTTAACGTTTCACGTTCAACGTTTAAAGTTTAAGGTTTAACGTTTAAAGTTAGGTATACTTCTTTCTTCAACGTTAAACCTTAAACCTTCAACATTAAACCTTCAACCTTCAACCAACTTCTCGTGCAGCGACTGGAACAAAATAAACAATACTGGTACCACAAAAACGCCCAGTACCACACCACTCAGCATACCGCCGATGGTGCCTGTAGCAATAGAGCGGTTGCCTTGTTCTGATGCACCGGCAGAGAACAGCAAAGGCAGCAAACCGGCAATAAAAGCAAAAGAAGTCATCAGTATGGGACGTAAACGCAGAGTGGCTGCCTGCAATGCAGCTTCTGTCAGCGACAAGCCACTGCGACGGCGCTGTACCGCGAATTCAACCATGAGTATGGCATTCTTGGCCAGCAAGCCGATAAGCATGATCAGGCTGATCTGTACATAAATATTGTTGGTAACACCGGCTAACCTGATAGCAGCAAATACACCCATAACACCGGTGGGTATAGACAGCATTACAGCTAGGGGCAGCAGGTAGCTTTCATATTGTGCTGCCAGCAGGAAGTACACAAACACGATGCACAGGCCGAAAATAAACAGCATCTGCGATCCAGAGCCCTGCTCCTCTCTTGCCATACCCAGGAACTCATGCGAAAAACCGGCAGGCAACCCGGCTGCCACTGCATTCACGGCTTTCATGGCATCACCGCTGGAATAGCCTTTATTGGCCTGTACACTGATGGTGATGGCATTGGCCAGGTTGAGGTGGTTGATCACTTCGGGACCATACACACGGCGCATCCGCAGGACTGATTTCAGCGGCACCATTTCACCGCGGATATTTTTAGCGTAAATATTGTTCAGGCTGTTTTCATCTGCACGGTAAGGTGCATCGGCCTGTACCACCACGCGGTAGTATTTACCAAAACGGTTGAAGTCTGAGGCATAAACACTGCCATAATATGCCTGCATGGTGCTGAGCACATCGCTTACCTCCAGTCCGAACTGTTTTGTTTTGATGTCATCCACTTCCAGCTGGTATTGTGGAAAATGGGCATTGAATGTCGTATAGGCTGCGCTGATCTCCTTCCTGGCCTGCAGTTCGGTGATGAAGCGGTCTGCCTGCTCTGCTAGCCGGGTTACCGGGCCGCCTGTATTGTCTTTCAGCACCAGGTCTAAGCCATCCACTGCACCAAAACCCTGTACTGTGGGCATGTTAAAAGTGAAGGCATTGCCTTCGGGCAAGGCATTGAATATACGGTTGATGGAATCGGTGATCTGGTCAATGTCTGCAAAAGCACCGCGTTCTTTTTTGGGCTTGAGTGTGATATACAAAGACGCATAAGAGGGTGAAACAGTGGCTGCCAGCAGGTTTTCGCCTATAACAGCCGTGTTGTAATAAACAGCATCCATTTTTCTTACCTGCGCTTCTGCTTTGTCCATCAGTTGCCTGGTACGGGCAAAACCGGTTCCTGGCTGCATGCTTAATGTGGTCATCAGTGTGTTCTGGTCTTCTGCCGGTATAAAAGCCTTGGGTGCTGTTTGTGACAAACGCGCAGCGATAATGGTAGTGAGCACTACGATGCCCAATGCCAGCCATTTGCGGCGGATAAGCAGCCGTACCACCTGTATATACCGGCGTGTACCTGCGGTAAAGCCTGCATTGAACAAGGTAAAAAAACGCGGTCTGCTATTTGCTTTGTCGTGGTGGAATGGTTTCAGCAGCATTGCACATAGGGCCGGACTTAATGTAAGCGCATTCACAGCCGATAACAGGATGGCTATCGCCAGCGTAAACGCAAACTGCCTGTAGAACACTCCAACGGGGCCGCTGACCAAACCTACCGGCAGAAATACCGCTGCCATAACCAGTGTAATGGAAAAAATAGCGCCGGTAATTTCGCCCATGGCACTACGGGTAGCTTTACGCGCGTTTGTATGCGATTCCAGTTTAGCATGTACAGCTTCCACAACCACGATGGCATCATCTACCACGATACCAATGGCCAGTATCAGCGCAAAAAGTGTGAGCAGGTTAATGGTAAAGCCAAACAGCTGCATAAAAAAGAAAGTGCCGATAATGGAAACAGGTACTGCAATGGCAGGTATCAGCGTGGAACGGAAATCCTGCAGGAAAATAAACACGACAATGAATACCAGCACAAATGCTTCGGCCAGGGTATGTTTTACCTGGCTGATAGATGCGTCCAGGAATTGTTTTGTGCTGAAGCTGACATCGTACCGGAGACCTTCCGGGAATTTTTTGGCCTCTTCATCCATCAGCTTTAATATGGCGGTTTGTATTTCATTGGCATTAGAGCCGGGTGTCTGATAAACGAAGATGCCTGCATCGGGTTTATTGTTAATGGTTACTGCAGAAGCGTATACATGATCCAGCGAGCCGAATTCTATACGTGCCACATCTTTCAGTCGCAGCAACTGGCCATCTGTACCGGCGCGCAGCACAATGTTTTCATAATCGGGTTCTTTATTCAGTTTACCTTTATAACGGATGGCGTATTCATAAGTTGTGGAACTGCCTTCGCCCAAGCGCCCGGGTGCGGCTTCAAGGTTCTGGTTGTTGATGGCTTGTATCACTTCCTGCGGGGTAATGCTGTGTGTTGCCAGCTGCGCAGGATTAAGCCAGATACGCATAGCATAATCCTTATTACCATACAGGGCTGCTTTGCCCACAGCTTTGATCCGCTGTATCTGCGGAACCAGGTTGATAAGTGCATAGTTGTTGATAAATGCACCATCGTAGCGGTTGTCCTTGGCATGCAGGTCTAAAAACATGATCATGCCATTCTGTTGTTTGGCGGTGACGATACCATTCTGCACTACTTCCTGCGGTAGCTGGTTAACAGCCTGTGCCACACGGTTCTGCACATGCACAGAAGCCTGGTCGGGATCGGTGCCCAGCTCGAAGAAAATGGAAATTGCAAGTGAGCCATCATTGGAAGAAGTAGATGACATATAAGTCATGTTTTCCACCCCGTTGATAGCCTGTTCCAGCGGTGTGGCAACAGCCCGCGCTACCGCTTCGGCATTAGCGCCGGGATAGCGTGCCGATACAATCACCGAGGGTGGTGCAATATCGGGGAAGGTTTCCATAGGTAGTTTTTTCAATGCAAGCCATCCCAATATAACCAGGATAATAGCGATAACCGTTGCTGTGACAGGTCTTTCAATGATTTTGCTGATCATAACTATGCTGTTGAAAAGATAAATACAGGGATACTGATGATTGCTGGCCGGCATGTCCACCCGGGCTGCAGCGCAGCACCCAATCAGTATCAGTTTGCAAATCTCTTTGTACCAGCAACCACAAACAATAAGGGCGTAAAGAATCAGGCAGGGATAAATTTATCCCTATGCCCAAACAAGATGTGTTGCAACAGGCCTTGGGTGAATATGTTATATTTGTACAGCAAAACCGAAAAGCATGTACGTTAAAAAAATCCCGGAACAGTTGGAATATGGAGTGAATGTGACCATTAAAGTGGTGGGTGGTAAATGGAAACCCTGTTTGCTGGATTGTATTCATTCAGGCATCAGGCGTCCCAGCGAGCTGCACCGCACCATTCCGGAAGCGCCCAGCCGGGTATTGAACCAGCAGCTGAAAGAGCTGGAAGAAGCTGGTGTAGTGTATAAAAAAGTGTATACCGGTTTGCCACTATGCGTGGAATACTTCCTTACCGAACAGGGTAAAAGCCTGATGCAGGTAATTATGATGATGGATCAATGGGGTAATAACTACTACGAACAGGAAGGCACCAACTGCTGCCGTATGGCAGAGGAAGAGATGGTGCGGGTTTGAGGTTTAACGTTTGAAGTTTAACGTTTAAGGTTTGACGTTTGAGGTTTAACGTTTGACGTTTAAGGTTACAATGGAACAGCTATTCCATATCTTCAAGATATGGAATAGCTACTCTCTTCAACGTTCAACTTCAAACGTTAAACCTCAAACGTCAAACGTTAAACCTTAAACCTTCAACCCCCATCCAACGACGGTATAAAAACGCCGGAATGGAACAATGAAACTATGGAACAATGGAACAGCTACTCTCCTCAACGTTCAACGTTAAACCTCAAACGTTAAACCTTAAACCTTCACCCCTCCCCCCTCCACCAACGCCTGGTAATAATCTTCCGACGCCCCCGGTTTCAGGTATAAAAAAAGGAAGGGTTCAATCACTTCCAGCTCCATCAGGTGAAAGCGGCCATTGATCACTGTGCCATCAACCCGTGCATACAAGCAGCCGCGGGCAAAATGATGTACATAAGCTGCTGCAGCGGCCTGCATTTCAGCACTAGCTTGCTGTAACTGCACTGTTCCGCCAAACTGGTATTGCACCCTGAAATCATCTGCCGAAGGCTTTTTTATCAATGCATGACTGAACTGCCCGTTGAAGAAAAGGAACGACCATTCTCCTTCTGTTTTAATCTCATTTAAAAATGGCTGTACCATAAAAGCCTCTTCTTTCAGCAATGCATGGATTTTTGGCATGAGGGCTGCCGCTTCTGCCCGGTCGAAAGAAAAAGTATTTTTTGCACCGCCGCTTACACAGGGTTTTATCACCAGCTTATTTGTTTGTAGCTGATCAAAATACTGTGAGAGATCGGGCTGCTGATCTTTCTCCAGAAAAACAGTGGGTGTTATCGGGAGGCCAGCCCGGGCAATATCCTGCAGGTAATGTTTATCCGCATTCCAACGAACAATATCAACAGGATTGAGCATGGGAACGCCCAGTTGCTCAATAGTGGTGAGCCATTGGTAAAACAATTCAATTTTATCCATATAATCCCAGGGTGCTTTAAGCAGTACCAGGTTATAATCCTGCCACTGCACCGTGGTATCATCCCAGTATTGCTTTTCAATATTCAAACCCTTGTTCTGTAAAAAATGCAGCAGCTGCCGGTTTTCATCATCGGCAGTCTGGTACTGTCCTTCGTTCTGGTAAGTGATGTAAGCGATCTTCATACAATTTGTTTTCAGCTGCAACAAAACTAATGGTATATTGGCTCTACAAAAAGAGCCATTTTTAATATTTTGATAGAGCCATTATGCCTAAAACAGCACCGCATATCAGTCTGCCATTTATTACGCTTGACCGAACCGTTGCCACACCACTTTACCGGCAGTTATACGAAAGCATACGGAGCAGTATACTCAGCGGCATGTTAAAACAGGGTGAACGCATGCCTGCTACCAGGGCGCTTGCAGAAGAACTGGGTGTATCCAGGAACTGTGTGCTGCTGGCTTTTGAGCAACTGATACTGGAAGGTTATCTCGATGGTAAAACAGGCGCCGGCACTTATGTATGTGCCGACCTGGCCGCTTGGGCGCGGAAAGGCAAAAGGCTGCCGCAGCCACAGCCCGCAGTTGTACCACGTATGCAAAAAGAGCGGATGGCACCAGTGAGTTATCCCTTACCGGAAGCAATGGTACAGCATGACAGCCTGTTTGAAGCATCACTGCCTTTTCAAACAGCGGTGCCTGCCTATCCCCTTTTTCCTTTTGCGGTATGGGCCAGGATTGCAACCGGTGTTTACCACAATATCCATTCCCTGCACCTGGGTTATGATGATGCTGCCGGATACCTGCCACTGCGGGAAGCATTGGCCGGCTATTTACGTATGAACCGGTCGATCAACTGCACACCGGAGCAGATAGTGATCACCAGCGGTTCAAGACAGGCATTGCACCTGGCCTGCTCGGTATTACTGAAAAAAGATGACCAGTGCTGGATGGAAGACCCGGGATACAATGGTGTAAAGCTGGCCATCACCCGGCATGGCGGCAGGTTATGCCCGGTACCGGTTACCATGCAGGGATTGGATATTGATTATGCTATGCAGCATTATCCATCGGCAGTATTGGCTTATGTAACACCCTCGCACCAGTACCCGCTGGGAGGAACACTGCCGCTGGCTGAGCGTTTAAAGCTGCTGCAGCATGCCGCCAAACAGCATATGTGGATACTGGAAGATGATTACGATAGTGAGTTCCGCTACAATGGCCGGCCGATACCGGCATTGCAGAGCCTGGATACGGCAGGTAATGTGATCTATATCGGCACATTCAGCAAGGTGCTGTTCCCTGCATTGCGTATGGGTTACCTGGTATTGCCTTCGGCACCAATGGCTGCGCAGTTCAGGATCGCCAAATCGGTGATAGACCGGCAAAGCCCGCTGATAGACCAGGCGATACTGGCCGCTTTTATCAGTCAGGGCCATTTTGCAAGACACCTGCGGCGGATGCGTACGCTATATCATAAAGCGCAGGATGAGCTGATCGCACTGCTGCAGCAACACCTGCCGCAGCAACTGGAAGTATGTGCAGGTGATGCAGGCATGCACCTGGTAGCCTGGCTTACCCGGCATAAAGATGCGGGCATGTTGGTTAAAAAAGCAGCAGAACAGGGGCTGGTACTGCATGCAATAGATGAGTATGTACTGCGGTTTAAACAGCCACCAGGACTGCAAATGGGTTTTACCGGCTTTTCTTCTGCAGCGATGCGGCAGGCTGTATTGTCGTTGAAGAAACTGTTGAAAGCCGCTGGCTGATGACCGGCAGCAGTCCATTGCTTTTAGCCTGTTGTCAAAAGATATTCACATATATGGAAAACTTTAACCGCACAGCTGGCGAAATTAATTGTAGATTGGACCAAACAAGTTTTTTATTGCTTAACCATTCAATTCTACTGTATGGCTAAAACACTCAAAAAAGCAGCCAAAGCAGCTCCTAAAAAAGCAGTTAAGAAAGCAGCCAAAAAGGCCGCACCAAAGAAAGCAGCAAAAAAAGCAGCTCCTAAAAAAGCGGCTAAAAAAGCAGCACCTAAAAAGAAAGCAGCGAGAAAACCCAATGCAGCTTTCATGGCACCTTTAACGCCCAGCGCTACCCTGGCGGAAGTAGTAGGCAGCAAGCCTCTGCCCAGAACAGAGATCGTTAAGAAAATCTGGGATTACATTAAAAAACATGGTCTGCAGGATAAAGCCAACAAACGCAACATCAATGCAGATGCTAAGCTGAAACCTATTTTTGGTAAAGATCAGATCTCTATGTTTGAGCTTGCCAAAGTGGTGAATAAGCATGTAAAATAGCTGCTGCCATGCCCATAAACGGAAAGACCGGTTTTAGATGGTAGAATTTATGGGTTTATCATATTCGCGCAACAATTAGGATGAACGCTGATACGGTTCATCTTAATTGTTGTTGTGATGTTTTCTCGCTTGTAAAAACAAGGGAGAAAGAGCAGGGACTGTTTTACTGGAGCTATTCAGTTGTATCGCCCGTTGTAACTGGCTGTGATGGCCGGCCGGCGAATGGTTGACCCGTCTTCTGTTTTGACGGGTTTTTCTTTTGGGTATCTTTCTGTACTGTCGCATAGTGATAGAAATTCATCTCGCGGAACACGCGAAAGACGCAGAAAGGAAGAACAATTTATGCTATTAACGGGCTACCTCATAGCTGGAAGCTCATAGCTTGTAGCAATAAAGGGCTTCAAGCTATGAGCGCTGAGCTGCAAGAAAGCTATCTCGCGGAACACGCAAAAGACGCAGAAAGGAAGAACAAATTTATGCTATTTAAAGGACCACCATTCCCGCCTCATAGCTCGAAGCTCATGGCTTGTAGCTATAAAGGGCTTCAAGCCATGAGCTTCGAGCTGCAAGGAAGCTATCCCGCGGAACACGCGAAAGACGCAGAAAGGAAGAACAATTTATGCTATTTAAAGGACCACCATTCCCGCCTCATGGCTGGAAGCTCATGGCTTGTAGCTATCTTAGAAATTGGTGTTGATGATCAGTCTTACCCTGCCTGGATCAGCAAAATCCATCGGAATTATACCAAAGCGCCCCCTGGTATTGGAACTGAAATAAGTAGCAATACTGGAATTAATGGCCCTGGAAACCGCCGTGATATTGGGTATGCGGAACAGCAGGGGCTTATATCCGCTGGTAAAACAGATATACAGCGTATTGTCATTGGCGCGTTTGGCCTCATCGAAAAAATTGCAGAGTGAGCGCCATTTGCTTTTTGTATCGGGTACAATAAAATCATCTTCGATACGCAGGCTGGCTTTATGATTGGCGATGCTGAATGTATTGTTCATCTTCCACCCGCTGGCATCAATACCGAGTGGTTGTGCAGCATTGAAGCGGCGCAGCAGCACAATTTTGCCGCGTGCCTCTTTGAGGCTGGGTACTGTTTCACCCAGGTACCAGAGTGCTGGATATTGTTGCACATAGCTGCTGAAGGTTTCGGCAAAGCTGCGGTTGCAATGGTCAGGCACATATTCTTCTTTCACACTCATAATAACACATTCGCCGGGATGCTGTTGCAGAAACTGCCTGCAAACCTTTATTATATCTTCAAAGCGCTGGTTCTGGCTGATGGGGCCATGATGAATAACGAAAGCATTTTTTACATGGCGGCAGCGGATATCCAGGAAACGAACACCGATATTCAGCTGGCTGCTGATATGCAGGTTCTGGCATTTGGCTATGCCTGCAACAGGCTCATAACAGGCACCGGCATCATGTGTGCCGGGTATGGATAAGTGAGATAAATTAAGGCTGTCCGGCAGGGTGCTCATCCAGTTTTCGGGTGAACTGGCTGCAGGTTTCAGGGGTAGTGCGGCGGCAGCGGCTGCGGGTAACAGGCCGCTGAAAGTATGATCGGGCGATCCATCGTATTCGTTGCAATTAAAAGATGCCAGTGTTATCAGCAGATACGAGAGTACCAGGCAACCTGCGCGCATTATCTTTTTCAGCAAACCTGTTGCGGCACCGGGATATGCAGCATCACCGGTTACCGGTCGGGGTACTTTCATGTATGTTCGGATATTTGTAAGTTTTGTACTCGGCGGTGATCGAAAACTAAAATAAATATGTCTGTGCCGGTCTGGGGGTATCGTTCGTCTAAAAAATCACTTCGCTGACCTATTTTACAAAAATAATAAACTTCCTATTTCACCGGTGTTTCGTATATGTCTTAACGAAGCGATAACACTGGTTATAAGTATATCTTAACCTGGCAGCCAGGCTTTAATAGGGTTTTAAGGATAAACGAATGTTTGGTTGTATAGCATATGGCATGAGGCCGGTGTTCTCAAGTGTACGGGCGCTTTATTTCAAACAGTGGTTTATTTGGAACAAAGCGCCCGCATCCGGTTTTATGAAGGTTGGCAATAAAGCTGTGCTGCTATAATTTGATGAATTCAACCCTCCTGTTGTTCGCCTTTCCGGCTGTGGTTGTATTGCTGTCAATAGGCTGGGTTTTGCCTTTGCCATCTGTTTCCATACGTGCAGCATCAATGCCAAATGTTTGGGCGAGCGCTGTTTTTACTGATTCGGCACGGCGTTTAGACAGGTCGAGATTGAGCTGGTCATCACCATCAGCATCTGTATGCCCCACAATTTTTACATGCACTGTCGCATTTTCTTTCAGCACATTGGCAATATCCTGCAAACTGCCATAAGAGGCTGCCTGTATCTTATCACTGTTTACATCGAACAATATACCGTGTGTAACAAATTTACCTTCTGTGATCAGTTTATTGCGCGTATCGGGCGCACCTACTGCAAGGCGGATATTGCCAATATAAAACACCCCTCCTTTTTTATCATAATCAGGTGCATAGCTCGCAAACAAAAGCGAGTTGATAAGGGCATTGGCATCAAGCGCACGGGGCAGGTCGAGGGCTTTGGTGCTGTCAAAATAAACCCGCACACGCTGTTTCTGCCGCCAGATAGATACGGTTACCGTGTTCTTTTTGGGCACATTGAATTCTGGCAGGCTGCTGCGGTACTGGCTGCCGATAAGATTGGAAGAATAATGCAGCTCCCCATCGCCGGATGACCTGGGTGCAAGTATCAGTTTAAAACTGGCTGCATTGTCGCTGATGCTGTGCATATCAAATTTCTCATTGTCGTTTTGGGTTTGCAGTAACCCGATGGTGATGCTTCCTATGCCGGCAATGCCATTGCTGGCCATCAGGTCAACCTGCAGGGTGAAATTATCAGGCAGGTTACTGTTGAGGTATTCGGGATAGAACACGCCATCCTGTTTTATGCTCAGCCATTTGCCCGGGCGGTTGTTCACGGTAACCACTTCGGCACCGGTGCGGGTATTCCATTTGGCAGGGAAATCGCCTACTGCATCCTGGCTGAAATCTTCCTGCATGATGATTTTTGCACCCGGAACAAAATCGAATTTTGAATAAGAAGTGATATCTGTATTTACAGCAGCCGGGGTACCCGCCGCAACATCGGCACCCACAGTAACGGTGGTATTGCCTGCAGCAGGATTGCTATTGTTTTTATTTGTATTGCTGTCTGTGGCGGGTGTACTGTTGTCTTTTTTCTTTTTCTTGCCCGCATTGTCAATGGTATTGTCTATTGCATCATTGACTTTTTTCTGCATTTTATCTTTCAAACGGTCAAAAAACTGCGCATGAGCAGCAGCGGTCAGCGTGCCGGCGAGGGCGAGAATAATTATTTTTTTCATAGTTCTTTACTGGCAGGTGTCAGTTCGCGCGCGAAAATAATTATATTTTTTTTGAATACAGAGCGGGATTTAACGGTAAACTCTTACGTAATCAATATAATACCTGAGGGGAAGTATGCCATCGTCCAGTACGCCGCCCAGTGTACCCTGCCTGCCGAGTGCCAGGTTGAGCAGCAGGTAAAACCTGCGCCGGAATATCTGTTGTGTAACGGTATCGGCCTGGTTGGTATGGAAAACAAAATAGTTCAGGTTGTCATAATAAAAAGCAATGCTGTCTTTGTTCCATTCTGCGGCATATACATGAAATGCCTCCCAGGGTTTACCTACAACCGGGTGCGCACCCGAGTGACCATGGCCACCATCGGCCCTGGCATAATGCACCGTACCGTATATGCTTGATGAATCGTGGCCTGTAAATTCCATGATATCTATTTCACCACAACGTGGCCATTTCACCGAATCCCGGTTGATGCCCAGCATCCAGATGGCCGGCCAGGAGCCAGCACCCTTTGGCAGTTTTACCCGTACTTCTATACGGCCATAGGCCCAGTCTGCTTTGTGCAGGGTGGTAATGCTTGCAGAGGTATAAGCTGCCTGGTGATAGTTCTCTTTTCTGGCCTCTATTACCAGCATGCCGTTCTCTACACGACAGTTTTCTAAACGGCGCCGGGTATAATACTGCGGTTCTTTGTTGCGTACAAAACCTTCTTCATAATCCCATTTGGTTGAATCGGGCAGCCCGGTATAATTGAATTCATCATTCCAAACCAATGTCCTGTTCTTCGATGCTCCTGCTGTTGAAGATGCATGCTGCCGGGATACATTGCAGGAAACAAATACCAGGCATAGTATCACATAGCGCAGTTGGGTAATAGGCATATAAGGAATATGTTTAATCTGAAATAAAAAAATTCGCAGGTATAGGGTGCAAAGCCGGCACCTATATGAAAGACCATTGCACCGGTGTAAAAGGCGTAAACAGCGAACTGATTTTTTGAAAAAGATCACAGCGGTAATTTTGTATTTTTAGCAGAAATAAAAAATCCTTCATATTGGGCCCTTCACCACAGGAAGAACTGGAGTTATTGAAAAGACTGTCCCGGGGGGATAAAGATGCGTTTACAACCATCTATCACCAACAGGTTGACCGGCTTTTTGCCACAGTTATAAAATATGTTCCCGATAAAGATGAGGCGCAGGAAATTGTACAACAGATATTCATTAAGTTCTGGGATCGCCGCGAAACCCTGGGTGCCGTGAGAAACCTGAAAGATTATTTTTTTGTGGCCACCCGCAATATGGTGTTCAATCATTTCAACCGTTTATCCCGCGAAGCCAGGCTGCTGCATAAGGTGATGAACCATCCCGAACCGGCAACAGAGGAAACCGATAGCCGGCTAAGGGAAAAAGAATACCAGCAGCTGCTGAATAAAGCGATCGCACTATTGCCGCCGCAGCAGCAACAGGTATACCGGCTGGCCGAACAGCAGCACCTGGGTTATGATGAAATAGCGCAACGCCTGCAACTGGCCAGGCCCACAGTAAAAAAACATATGGAGCTGGCCCGGAAATTTATCCGCCAGTATATCAGTACCCGCGAAGGCGCCAGCCTTTTTTTGCTGCTGTTTACACTACACTGCTATATCCGATAAAAAATTTTTTCTGTCCATTACGCCGCTGCTTCCTGGTGAGGGTCATTAATACAGGCAGAAACTTGTACTATGAACAGGAGCAGATTTCAGTATTTGCTGGAAAAACATAAACAGTCCGCATTATCCGCTGAGGAAAAAGAAGAATTTCTTCAGCTGCCGGATACCGGTGAGCTTATGCAATGGCTGGAAGAAGACCTGCGGCAGGAATGGGAACAGTTTTCGGGACAGCAGGTACTGGCTGCAGCAGAGAAGGAACAGCTGCTGCAGCAAATTGTGCAACAGCTGCCCCATGCGGCAGCTAAACACAGACCTCTACACTATATAAAGCTGGCTGTTTTTGCTGCAGCGGCCTGCCTGCTGGCAGTGGTTGCGGGTATTTACCTGTTTAAACAACAACATGCCGGGCAGGTAAAACAGCCGGTAGCCACTACTCAACCTGCCCCGCTCCCGCTGGTGGCTGGTGGCAACAAGGCGGTGCTTACCCTGGCCGATGGCAGTAAAATTATGCTGGACAGTGCGGCCAATGGCACACTGGCAAAACAGGGTGCAACAGCACTGGTAAAAACTGCCGGCGGTATATTGGCCTACCGCCAAATACAAGGCGCAACACCGGCAACTTCTCCCCTGTATAACAAGATGGAAACACCCAGGGGCGGTGTTTACCAGCTGATACTACCCGATGGCACCACCGTATGGCTTAATTCAGCTTCTTCCATCAGGTATCCCAGTGTATTTACCGGCACATACCGCCAGGTGGAAATATCCGGCGAAGCTTATTTCCAGGTGGCTAAAAATGAAACGCAGCCTTTTATTGTAAGCACTGCTGGTATGCAGGTACAGGTACTGGGTACCGAGTTCAACCTTATGGCATATACCGATGAAGATGCTATAAAAACCACACTGGTGAACGGTGCGGTGAAACTGGTGAAGAACAACAGCAGCCGTGTGATAAAGCCTGGCGAACAGGGCAGCCTGGAAAACGGGCATCAGGATTTTGTAGTTAGCCATGCCGACCTCAAATCTGCGCTGGCCTGGAAACAGGGCTATTTCCGGTTCGATGGTGCAAAGATCACTGCTATTATGCGGCAGGTAGCCCGGTGGTACGATGTAGAGATCGTGTATGAAGGAAAAATACCGGAAGAAGAATTTTACGGGTTCATTCCAAAGAAAGAAAATGCTTCAGAGATACTGGAGGCGCTGCAGCTGACACACAATGTGCATTTCAGGCAGGAAGGCAGAAAGATCATTGTACTGGCAGGCAACGGATAATCTTGTATTGTTTATGCTAAAAATAAGCCCATATGAAACAAAAATGCAAATAATCTAACCCCATCTTTTATACCCAATAAAAAACCGGAAGTGAGTTTGGAGCCTGACTTCCGGAATATTCCGGGTAACCCAAATATTCGTATTGCTTAGAATTTTCAAGTACACCCAAAACAACGCTAAAGTATGCATTTACTCGTACCCGGCAAAGGCTTGTCCCGGCCATTGCCGCCAAAGTTGCTGCTGATCACCGGTGCTTTTAAAACCGGTACCCCGGTAGTTAAAAAAATTGTTATCGTGATGAAACTGACTGCTATTTTCCTGCTTGTCGCTGCCCTGCATGTAAGTGCCAGGGTTTACCCGCAAAGGGTTTCTATCAGTGGTAAACAGCTTTCACTGAGCCAGGTATTTGAAGAAATACAGCAACAAACAGGATATGCCCTGGTGGTGAATAAATCACTGCTGAAAAAAACAAACCCCGTTAGCCTGAATGTTCAAAATGCCACCCTGCAGGAAGTGCTGGATAAATGTTTGAAAGAACAGGGACTTAGCTACCAGATCAGCAATAAGATTATTGTAATAACCAGCAAACAGGCAGATGCTGCACAACAGCGATCTGCCACTACCCTGTATTACCAGGCCGCTGCAGCCAGTGTTCATGGCAGAGTGCTGGATGAAAAAGGCAACCCGCTGCAGGGTGTATCTGTGCGGTTGAAAGGCCGGCCCGGCGGTACTGTTAGCGATGAGAAGGGTGAATTTACCCTCACCATACCCGAAAAAGAGATACTGGTATTTGAGTACGTAGGCTATGCTACGCAGGAACTGGATATCGCCGGTATGGGCAACAACCTGCCACCTGTTCACTTGAAGCCGCTGAATGCCAGTTTGGACGACCTGGTTGTGGTGGGCTATGGTACGCAGAAGAAAACCAATTTAACCGGCGCTGTTTCTGTTGTAAGCAAAGAGGTAATGGAAAACAGGCCGGTGACCAATTCCGTCGCTGCCCTGCAGGGCGCTGCCCCCGGGCTGGTGGTTACCCGTTCCAGTGGCCAGCCCGGACAGGAAGGATACAATATGAATATCCGCGGACTATCTTCACTCAATGGAACCAATGGCCCGCTGGTAGTGATAGATGGTGTGGCCGGCGGCGACCTGTCGTTACTGAACCCTTATGATATTGAATCGATCTCTGTGCTGAAAGATGCATCGGCTGCCGCGATCTACGGTGCACAGGCATCAGGTGGGGTGATACTCGTTACCACCAAAAAAGGTGTGGCCAGTAACAAACTGAAACTGGAATACACCGGCCTGTATACAACCAATACAAGGTACAATGTGCCTAACCTGCTGCATTCATGGGAAGCTGCGCTGATGGTAGATTCGGCCTATGCCAATGCCGGTATGGGCGGTGGCCCCTGGCCTGCCTGGAAGATACGGGTGATGAAAAGCGATACTGCCTATCTGCCTACCGGCACCAACCTGGGTGTAGACCCGCCCGTTATCCCGTCGGACTATACGACCTATGATTATTATCATGAACTCGATCCCTCTGTTTTCCTGCGCAACCGCACATATAGCCAGAACCACAATGTAACGGCCAGCGGCGGTAATGATAAAATGCAGTACCTGTTCGGACTGGGCTATTACACACAGAACGGTGTATTTACCATAGGTCCTGATGCTTATAAACGTTACAATGCAAGGTTCAATACCAATATCAAACTCAACCGCATTTTATCGATCGACAGCCGCCTCTCCTATGTGTTTTCCAAAACACTGGCTTCTGTAGCTGGCAGCTCCATTGGCGGCGATAATGGTGTATTGTACAACCTGTATTCACGCGCCGGCAGCGGTGTACAAACAGGTACTATTTTCTTTCCCTCAGATAAAACCGGAACCAAGCTGGCCAATGCAAGTGGTGGTGATATGTACGGACTGCTGCGCGATGGCGGCTACAACAATACCAACCTGCATACCCTGTCAGGCGTGTTCACGCTGAAAGCGGATAACCTGGTAAAAGGGCTCTCACTGCGGTTGATCTATTCACCGGGTTTACAACAGAACAACAATATTGTATTCGCCAAAAACTTCACCCTGTGGTCAACAGAGATGGTGCCTGTATCTGTTTCTGCCAGCGGCGGTGTGGTGAATGGTTCATTTGGTAATTCACTTGCCAAAGCCAGGATCACCCAGTACACCCACGATGTTCAGGCACTGGCCGATTATTCCTGGCAATGGAAAACCGATCACAGCTTTCATGTGCTGGGTGGTTTTGAATACCGTTATTACAATTACGATAATGAGAATGTAAAAGCCACCAACCTGGTATCCACCAATACCCCCTCGCTTAATTTCACCTCTGCCACTTCAGTGGTAACGGCAGGTGACAATATTCAAACCAATAGCTGGGTATCTTATTTTGGCAGGTTCAACTATGCCTACCGTAATAAATACCTGCTGGAGCTGAACCTGCGCGACGATGGTTCTTCCAAACTGGCACCCGGCCATCGTTACCAGTTGTTCCCCTCGGTGTCGGCAGGCTGGCGCATGGCACAGGAAAACTGGTTCAAAGATGCGGTGCCTTTTGTAAACGAGTTCAAGCTGCGCAGCTCGTATGGCAGCCTGGGCAATGCGATACTGGGTGCAGACAATACCAATAATTACAGTTATGTAGCTGCACTGTCGCAGGGTGCTTCCACGGTGTTCAACAATGTCAACAATTACTCCTATTACCAGGCTGCCCTGCCTTCTCCCGGAAAGGGATGGGAAACCATCAAGACACTCGATTTTGGCACCGATATCGCGCTGCTGCGTAACCGGCTGAATATTTCTTTCGATTATTTCAAAAGGAACAACAACAATATGCTCATCACCATCAACTATCCCGCTACACTGGGTGTGGGTGCACCCACCAGTAATAGTGCATCGATGGAGACAAAGGGATGGGACCTGACCATCGGCTGGGCTGATAAGATCAACAAGAACCTATCGTACTGGATCAATGCCAACCTTTCAGATAATACCAATAAGCTCACCAAATACGATGGCACCATTACCGTGAGTGCCGGTGTCAACAATACCATCGTAGGTATGCCCATCGGCTCTATTTTCGGCTATATTGACGATGGCTATTTTAAAGATGCCAGTGATGTGGCCGCGCACGCATTCCAGTATACCAAAACAGGTCCTGGCGATATCAAGTACCGCAACCTTGATGGCAGCAAATATGCCAACTCATCCGGCCGCGATATCATCAATGGCGGGGCTAATACGCTGAATGATCATGGCGACCTGGCCTATCTCGGCAATACCAATCCGCGCTACAGCTTTGGTGTGAACCTTGGTTTTAGTTATAAATGGTTTGATATCTCTGCTATTTTCCAGGGTGTAGGTAAAAGACAGATGCTGATACCCAGCAGAACAACCGTGCCCTTTGTACAAACCTACCGCACTCCCTGGCGTGAACAAATGGATTACTGGACACCCACGCATACCGATGCCCGCTTCCCGCGGTTGTTCTGGTATGGTTCTGATGTTGTTGCCGGCGCCATGAATGCAGCCGTATCGTCGCACTGGGTACAGAATGCTTCTTATCTCAGTCTTAAGAACCTGCAGGTAGGCTATACCGTTCCACAGAAATTATTTCAGAAAATGCGCGTGTTTTTTTCCGCGCAGGATATATGGCGCATTACGGGTATGTGGTATAAATCATTCGATGCGGAGAACCCCAACAACAACGCCTGGAACTATCCTTTTTTCCGGAGCTATGCTGCGGGTTTGAATGTGAATTTTTAACTGATCATCAAAAGTATTTCCGATGTATTCCATTAAACAAAAGATACAACTGCTGCTATTGCTGATGTTTGGATTAGGATGGATATCCTGCAATAAAAAACTGGATGAGCAGGTGCCCACCACCAGTTTGGCTGATGCCAATTTCTGGAAAACGCCCAATGACCTGGCACTGGCCTGTAATTATCTCTATGCTTTTTTACCGGGGCTTAATTACCAGAGCGATGCCATATGGGGTGGCAATATCAGTACTGCGCCGGGCGTGCCACCCATGCAGGAATTTATGGGTACCGATGCATTCGGTTCTGGCACCAACAACATCAGTGATGGCGCCTGGGTAGCGCCACCCAGCTGGGATGAATGGAGCAAGAACTATGCACTGGTGCGTGCTTCCAATAATATTCTGCAGAAAAGCGCAGGTGTTACAGGTGATACCACGGCCATATACAAATACCTGGGCGAAGCCCGCTTTTTCAGGGCCTGGGCCTATTTTGAACTGGTAAAGCGTTTTGGCGACGTGCCCCTGCTGCTGCATACTGTAAACGTGGATGATACCTTATTGTACACACCGCGTACCGACAGGCAGCTGGTATTGGATACCGTGTATGCCGACCTGGACCATGCTGCTGCCCACTGCCCTGCTGCAGCTGCACAAAGCGTTGCCGAATACGGCCGTATAACCCGCAGCGCGGCATTGGCTTTTAAATCGCGTGTGGCTTTGTTTGAAGGTACGCGTGAAAAATATTTCGGCTATGGCTCGCCGCAGAAGCACCTGCAAATTGCAGTAACAGCCAGCAGCACCGTAATGAATGAAGGGCAGCATGCTTTATTCACCATTGCTTCGGCAAGCTCCTACTCACCTGCTACACTTAAAGACAGCAGTTATTATTTTCTTTTCCAGTACACAGCCGAAGGTTACCCTGCACCGGCCAATACTACCCTTGCCGCCAACCTGGCCGCATCGCCTGTGGCGGCAGCGCCTGCATCGTTACCGGGTAGTATGTATGCAGCCAATAAAGAAGCCATCCTGGTAAAAATGTATGGGGTAAATGCATTGAACGGCGTGCTGCAGCACAATTTCATCGTGGGTATCAATACTTCGACCAAGCAGCTATTTGCAACCAAGCACCTGTTGAACCAGTACCTGTATGCCGATGGGTTGCCTGCTGAGAAATCGGCGTATTTCAAAAAAGAAACCAACACAATGACAGAATTTGCCAACCGCGATCCGCGGGCAAGCATGACGGTGTATACACCGGCACAATGGTATTTTGTACGTAAATGGTTCAATGCTGCAGACAATGTTTCTAACAGAAGCTATCTCGATTTTCTGGTAATACGGTATGCAGAAGTGCTGCTTAACTATGCCGAAGCCACCTATGAATTGAACGGAAGTATCAGCGATGCTGATCTTAACCGCACCATCAACCAGCTGCGGTTAAGAGCCAATCCCTCCCGTACCATTGTCTCCGCCGATTTTACCAATCTCACCAATGCTTTTGTCAATACGCATGGATTGAACATGCTTACTGAAATACGGCGTGAGCGTGAAGTGGAACTGGCCCTGGAGGGATTTCATTACTGGGACCTGCTGCGATGGAAAACGGCAGAAAAAGAAATGCCACAGGATGCCCTGGGGCCGCATTATTTCCCTGCTGAAATGGGCAATTTAAATGTGAAGCTGAATGCAGACAGCTGCATTATTTATGAAACCGGCCGCAGTTTTAATCCTTCCCGTGATTACTTATGGCCTGTACCTACTTTACAGATCGCTCTTTCGAAAGGAAAGTATACACAAAACCCCAACTGGTAATATTCATTGCTGGTATACTGAAAACATGTCGTGAAGCAGGCAGCATGGCCAGCTTCACGGTTGATTTCACCAACAAGCTTGTGCAGCAAATTACTGGATACCTCCAGCCTGTTAACGATTGTATTCATTAAAGCTGATGAAAAATGAAAAAGCTCTTTTTTTCAGCCCTTTGGCTGCTCATTTGCGTTTGTCCTGCCGCTGCGCAGTTTAAAGTGTTCCAATACATTGCCCAGCCGGGAACGCCCGCTAATCTTGCGCCTTATGCCGTACGGTATATACTGGATTATGGACCAGCCCTGTATGGTAACAATACCTGTACACCCAACCAGGGCAATATTCAGCAATATGCCAATAAAGGGCTTAGTTCACCTGGTGTTCCGGTTAGCCTGGATATGGAGCTGAACCAGGGCTGGCCTGCATACACCAGCCAGGCATTCACCGATTCGCTCAACAACTATATACAGGCCATCCAAATTTTTAAAGCGGTCAACACCACATCGCCGGTGGGTTTTTATTCTGTACCGCCCAAACAGGTGTACAACAATTTCAGTTCAGTGGACGCCAGCTTTGCACCTTTTTCACAGGCCATGACGCCACTGGCCAATGCGGTGGATTATTATTCGCCTGATTTTTACAATTATGGCTCGAACGATACGGTTAAATGGCGAAAAGCAGTAGATACCACGCTGGCAGTGATCAGGCAGTACTACAATACATCAAAGCCCATCTATCCCTATATTTCGCCAAACCCTTCTGCCGCGGGTTTAATTGACAGTGCTGTATGGCTGTACGACCTGAACTACCTGTACACCCGCACACAAGGCATCCTGCTGTGGTCTAATGGTGGTGGCCCGGCCTGGGATAATAACGCGCCCTGGTGGCGGTGCACCAAAAAATTCCTGGTAGAAAAAGGCCTGGTGCCACCCCTTGTGTTCGATAATTTTGGTGTGACTACAGTAGGCAGCAACCAGCTTACCCTCCAGTGGACCACTTCTGCAGACACGGTTTCGCAGTACTTTATACTGCAGCGCAGTACCGACAGTATCAACTTCACCAATATCAGCGGGCAGATATACCGTACTGCCTATGCTTACAACCTGAACCAATACCAGTTTACAGATAGTACTGTTACACTGGTGAATAACCATACTATTTATTACCGGCTGGCGATCACAGATGCGGGGGCACATACCAGTTACTCCGCAATTGCACCCTATACTAAACATGTGTACCGCAGCGCCGGGACAGCAGACATGAGCAATGCCACCAACTGGCAGGTGAATACTGGTTCAGCATGGATAGCAGCGAAAACTGCGCCGGCCACCAGCCTGGGTGCAGGTGATTCTGTTTTTATCAGGGCAGTAGACACATTCAATGTGGCAACCGCCTGGACCTATATCCCTCCTGGTTCTGCCATAATAGACAGCGGTATAACCGGGAACAGTTTTGCACCTTATATTTCCAGTGCTGCCAGTTTTGTTTTTACAGGCACCAGTGCACAAACTGCACCTGGCAGTGCATCGATAAAAAGCAGTACCTGGGGCAATGTGGTGGTGAACAATATTGCCGGTGTTACCATTACCCAGGGTACAGACAACCTGCTGCATGTATCATCTTTGTCTCTGCAATCGGGAACCTTTACCGTAAATGCCGATGGAGGTAAGGCTGCCGGCTTGTACATAGATGGGCCGCTTAGCGGCGCAGGCGGCAGCCTGGCTGTTACCTGCACCGGTGTTAACCAGGGCGTAATACTGGGCGGAACAACTGCACAAAATATTCCTTCCGGCAGTTTTCTTAATAACAGTGTGCCTGCACTAAGCATCAACAATAACCAGGGCACAGCCTATGGCGGTGCCCTGACTGTTATGAACAGCACACATTTGATGCGCCCGGCTGCTTTTTCAGTGGGTGGTAATTATACACTTGATTCACTGATCATCGATACATTGGGTTCGTTTACACCGGTTGTAGTAGCAGGCACGGCAACAGTGGCAGGTGCACTGGTGATCAAATCTTTTGCATCGGCACCTTCGCCCGGGCAGCAGTTTATTATTATCGGTGCAAACGGGCTGGCAGGTTCATTTACTTCTTTGGTACTGCCCGGTGGCTACAATGGGGCACTGTCGGTTAGCGGTAATAACCTGGTGCTCACACTTTCTTCGGCAGGTATTGTATCCGGTGCGGTATACAAAATAACTTCTGCCCTCAACAACAGCAGCGATCTTGACCTGGCGGGAAACAGTACAGCTAATTATACCAAAGTGCAGCTGTTCCAGGACAGCACTGCACTTTCACAACAATGGAAAGCAGTAAGTACAGGCAACGGGTACTTCAAATTCCGGAACATGATGGATACCACGAAATGCCTGGATGTATATGCAGCCGGCAACACCAACGGTACACAGGTAGACCTTTATACGGATAACAACACTGCAGCGCAGCAGTGGCTGCCTGTAAATGTAGCAGGCAATTATTTTACATTATCACCTACCTGTGCGCCAGGTAAAGTACTGGACGATTCGGCTGCATTGACAACAAACGGAGCAAAAATACAGCTCTACACACCCAATGGATCTGCTGGCCAGCAATGGCTGTTCCGCATGATGAATGCGCCAGCCCTATACGATAGCCTTTCACCAATAGCAGATGCCTTTGTAAAAAACTCCACCCCTGCCACGAATTACGGGTATAACAGCTACCTGGCCCTTAGCTCCGGTTTTTATGAAACCTATTTAAAATTTGATATCAGTAGTATCACAGCGCCGGTTACCAGCGCAAAGCTGCGGCTGTTTAACCAGAACAGTGTTGCCACTACCTGGCAGCTGTTCAAGGTGAATGCAGGCAGTAACGGATGGGCAGAAAGTAGTATCAACTGGAACAATAAACCCGCTGCCGATACACTGCTCGCAAGCTTTACCGCTTCACCTGCCGATACCGGTTATGTATATTGGGATATTACCGCCAAACTCGACAGCCTGCTGTCTTCAGCCGGCGGAATGATTTCTTTTAAGCTTGTTTCTACTGCAGGCACATACAATGCTTTTTCTTCCCGGGAGAATACCATTGTTGCAAACCGCCCCAGGCTGATGCTTAACAGAACCTCGCCGCTGGTAACAGATACAGCGGCTGATGTGGCAGATGCATTTGTGAAATCAACCTACACTACTACCAATTTCGGCTATAACAGCTATATGGCTGCTTACAACGGGTATTACAACTCCTATGTGAAATTCGACCTGCGCAGTATAAAAGGCAAAGTACAGGATGCCCGGCTGCGCTTGTACAGCCTGAACGGCGCCACCACGCAATGGCAATTATATAAGGTGGATAACAACAGCTGGACAGAAGGTGGTATCAACTGGAGCAATCAACCCGGTGGCAGCACTTTGCTGGGTACCATTGCTGCGCCCGCTTCGCCGGGGTTCGTGTACTGGAACCTGTACCCGGCATTACGGCAGACCGGTCCAGATAGTACACTGTCGCTGGAGATTGTTGCCACTGCTGCTACTTACACGGCTTTCTCCACACGCCAGGGCACCGCATCGCAGGTGCCTGTGATCCTGGTAACGGAAGCACCTGCCGCACAGGGTATACAACGACTGGCGGTTAACAACCGTAGAAACAGTAGTTCTTTTGTTCCGGAGAAAATACTGGCCCTGCAGGAGAAAACAGGTTCACTGCCTGCTGTTGCATTTCTGAAGGTTTATCCAAATCCCACCAGCAGCAAGTGTATCATCCGGTGTTCGCAGCAGATGCATTCCATTGTAATCTATGACGGCCAGGGACGTATTATGCAGGCCGTATCAGGATTGCATGCCACCAATTATGAAATAAACCTGCAGGCTTATGCACCCGGCCTGTATTACTGCCGCATTGATAACCAGCAAACATTGAAATTGATGAAAATAAATTGAGATAGCGACTGTATTAACGTATTGTTGTTGTACGGGTCGCAACAGACCGTTTCAACCACTCAACCACTCAACCATTCAACCACTCAACTAATCAACAACCAATCACCTACTTTTATGCAACAAAAAAACAGCCTATGTCTTCAACAGGAATACGGGTGATTATTACGGGGACAACCGGTATGGTGGGTGAAGGCGTGTTGCATGAATGCCTGCAGCACCCGCATATAGCGGCCGTGCTGATCATTAACAGGAAACCGCTGGGTATCACCCATCCCAAACTAACTGAGATCATTCACGCGGATTTCTTCAATTTAAATCCCATTGCACAGCAGTTGTCGGGATATGATGCCTGCTTTTTCTGCCTGGGTATTTCCTCTGTGGGTATCAATGCCGATGCTTATTACCGTATCACTTATACCCTTACCCTCCATGTGGCGGAAATACTCAACCGGCAAAATCCTGGTATGACTTTCTGTTATATTTCCGGCGCCGGAACAGACAGTACAGAGAAAGGCCGCCTGCGCTGGGCCCGGGTAAAAGGAAAAACAGAAAATGACCTGATGAAACTGCCTTTTAAAGCAGTATATGCCATTCGCCCGGGCTTTATCAGGCCCACAAAGGGCCTGCATAATGCGCATACATTTTATCGCTATATCAACTGGCTTTTTCCGGTTGGCAGAATGCTTTCGCCCAACGGCTTTTGTACTATGAAAGAACTGGGACTGGCCATGATCAGGGTTGCCCGCGAGGGCTTTGTTAAAAAATGGGTGGAAGGCAGGGATATTATTGCATTGGCAAAAGCAGAAAACCCGGCCTGAACCTGCTGGCAGAAACTATTCATCTGCGGTTCTGGTGCAGGCCAGCAGTACCAGAACAAAGCAAATAAAAGCAAAGATGGTACGTACCAGGTTGAGGTTGTTCCAGGGCGTTTCAAACTGTATGCGAAATGCGGTGATCTCTGCGGGAGTGGCCGTTGAGAGCTGAAATTTGTCCAGCAAGTCGTTAAGTGGCACATTACCGAACATTGTAACGCCAAACACGCCTGCCAGGTATACGACTGTGGCTGCAGCCATCAGCCTGAAACGAACAGGTGAGTGCAGCCGGTATTGCAGGTAGGTGGAAATAGGTAATAACAATACAGCTCCCAGGAAACAGGCAAAGAAAACAGGGTTCAGGATAGCCCTGTTGAACGATTGCATCGTAGTGATATAATCCCTGTCGGTAAGCTGCTTTAAACCGGGTACTACAGAGCAGCACCAGGCATAAAAAAGTCCTGCAAGCAATGCCGTAACGATGGCAGAGATAAAAATGCTGGTATTGGCAGGTGTCATACGGTTGTGTTTGAGTGTGGAATAAGTTGTTTGCATAACAGAATGATAAATAAGTATAAATGAAGGGGTGAACGATCAGTCTTTTCTGAGTTGTTTGATATAAACGATCACAGCATTGATATCTTCAGCAGTGAATTTTTTCCTGAAAGAAGGCATAAAACCTTTTCCTTTCTGGATCTTCAGGGTGATGGCTGAATCTGATAAACGGCTTCGCTGCAGGTTTTTGGCGCCCAGGAAACCTTTTGTACCGTCTTCTCCATGACAACGGATGCAGTTTTCCCTGAACAGGTAGGCGCCTCTTTCTAAAGCAGTATTACCGGCCTGAAATGCGCTGGCAGTACAAAAAATAAGCAGTACCAGCAGGCTCATGATACAGGTGGTGACGGGTGAACGAAACTTCATAGCTGTTGAATTTTTATTCAAAGCTATACAGGCCCACTGCCCTAAAATAGAACAAAACCGACACCGGTTATTGGATCAGTACGGGGAAATCATCCCCTACTTTTTGTGATTGTTTCTGGAACTGCCAGGGTGAAGAACCCGCAAACTCGCGGAAGGCCCTGATAAAATGCGACTGGTCAGCATACCCATTGTCGAAGGCGATATCAGACAATTTGCTGTAATCATTATTTTTCAGCTGCTGCAGGCATGCCTGGAAACGGCATATTTTGGCGAATAGCTTGGGTGTAATACCCACATGCTGGTTGAACCTGCGCTCAAAGCTTCTCTCGGTGAGCTGCATATGCTGCTGCAGTTCTTTTAGCGCGATAACGCCTTTTGACTGTATAATCTGGTTCAGTGCATAATGCGTAACTGCATCTACCTGCATTTCATTTTTTTGCAATTGCTCAAACAGGTAATCAGAGAGCACCTGCAATTGCTTTTCGTGTGTGGCGGTGTTCAGCAACTGCTCGGGCAAATGCCTGGTGATTAAACGGAAATCAATACAATTGTCTGTCAGCTCTGCCGCATTCAATCCAAAAATGGATTTTAGTGTATGTGGAAAAAGGCTGATGCCGATTGTTTTAAATGTACCGGTAAAAAATAACCTGGTACGTGTAATGGTTTGACCATATAAAAAGAAAGGCGGCAATTTCTTTTCTCCGTCATCATGCAACTCGCCTTCCCCTTCATGGCGGAAAATTAACCCGGGGCAACCATCTGCCAGTGGGCCTAATGCCTGGGGTAATGCATCAACCGTGGCATTCTCCATCGTCCAAAAATAACGCACATGGTTGCGGAGAGAAGGTGGCGGTGGTATTTGCCGGAATTCCATTGGCTTGTTTTTAATTGCAGCAGGCTGCTTGCTGCATAAATATACAGTTTTTTCGCTGTCGGAATAGACCCCTGATAATGTCGTTTTTATACCGTATGGTTCTTGGCGAATGCTGCTATGTTTGTACTGCATACTTTAAAACAAGCCCTATATGGTAACCCAGATTTTTGTGAACTTACCGGTAAAGAACCTGAGCAGATCCATCGATTTTTTTACTACGCTGGGTTTTGCCTTCGACCCCCGGTTTACGGATGAAAAAACGGGCTGTATAATTATAGAGCAGAACATTTTTGTTATGCTGATGGCAGAAACATTTTTCCGGGCCTTTATCAAAAAAGGAATTTGTGATACCAGCCGGAATGCAGAGGCCATCCTCACATTATCTGCACCCAGCAGGGAAAAAGTAGATGAAATGGTACAACGCGCATTACAGGCCGGCGGTTCCACCCCCAAAGGTCCGCAGGATGATGGTTATATGTATGGCTGCGGCTTCCAGGACCCCGATGGGCACCTATGGGAAGTGCTTTATATTGGTTGAGTGGTTGATTGGTTGAATTGTTGAATGATTGAATTGTTGAATGGTTGAATTGGCTTGTTGCTGGCTGTACACAGTTCATTGCGGGCGCGGCGAAGTAAGCTCATTGAACAAACCGCACCGGACCGGAGGCTTTGTCGGCTTGGCCTTTTTGTACTGACGGCTGGAATGTTGATTTACAGCTCAGGTGTTCGTTTGCTCCAGGTTGCGGGGTGGTTCATTTTCTGTTTCCTCGGCGGGCTCTTCTGAACCTACGGGTGTTGTTTGTGGTATAAATGCTTTCCCATTCTTACTATAATCATATGGCCAGCGGTATACCTGGGGTATCTCACCCGGCCAGTTACCATGACCCACATGAATAGGGGTTGTCCATTCCAGGGTATTGGCCTCCCAGGGATTCTGCGATCTTACCCTGCGGCCCTTGAAAATAGAATGGAAAAAATTAATGAGGAACAGGATCTGTACTGCATAAACAATGATCGCAATAATGCTGATGAACCTGTTCAGTCCGTCAAACTGCCGAAAGCTGATCCAGTTGCTGTAATCATAATACCTGCGTGGCATCCCGGCAAAGCCTTCATAATGCATGGGCCAGAAAATGAGATAGGCTCCCGCCAGGGTGATCCAAAAATGAATATATCCCAGCGTATTATTCATATACCGCCCGTACATTTTAGGAAACCAGTGATAAATACCGGCGAACATGCCAAACATAGAGGCCACTCCCATCACCAGGTGAAAATGCGCGATAATAAAATAGGTATCATGCAGGTGGATATCCAGGGCTGAATTGCCCAGCCAGATACCGGTAAGACCACCCGAGATGAACAGGCTTACAAAGCCAATGGCAAAAAGCATCCCCGGTGTAAAGCGGATTGAACCCCGCCAAAGGGTGGTGAGCCAGTTGAATACTTTGATAGCTGAGGGTACAGCAATCAGCAGGGTCAGCAGCACGAATATCGATCCCACAAAAGGATTCATGCCAGTTACAAACATATGATGCGCCCATACCAGGAACGACAATACAGCTATGGCAAATAATGAACCCACCATTGCCGTATAGCCGAATATAGGCTTACGGGCATTTACCGCAATCACTTCCGATGCTATGCCCATAGTGGGCAATATGATGATATATACTTCCGGGTGCCCCAGGAACCAGAACAGGTGCTGGTAAAGAATGGCGCTGCCACCCTCATTGGGCAATGCACCCACACTGGATATAAAAATATCAGACAGGTAGAAGCTGGTACCAAAATTACGGTCAAAGATCAACAGGATAAACCCTGCGAACAAAACCGGGAACGACAAAACACCCAGCACTGCAGTAAAGAACAATCCCCATATGGTTAAAGGCAGCCTGGTCATAGTCATACCCCTGGTACGCATATTCAGGATGGTGGCGATATAATTTAAACCGGCCATCAGTTGCGAAACCACGAACAGCGCCATAGCGATAAGCCAGAGATCCATGCCACGCTTCGATCCCGGCGAGGCATCGCCCAAGGCGCTGAGCGGAGGATAGGCTGTCCACCCACCACTGAAAGGCCCTGTTTCAACAAATAGTGAAGACAACATCACCATACTGGCCGTAAAAAAGAACCAATAACTCAGCATATTCAGCATTGGCGATGCCATATCCCTGGCGCCTACCTGCAAGGGTATCAGAAAATTGGAAAAAGTACCGCTCAATCCTGCTGTGAGCACAAAAAAGATCAGCACCGTACCATGAATGGTGATAAGGGCATAATAGGCTTCCGGACTGATCTGCCCGCCTCTTGCCCAATGCCCCAGCACGGTTTCCAGCCAGGGAAAATGCTTATCAGGAAAACCCAGCTGCAGCCGGAACAATACCGACATCAAACCGCCGAGCACTGCCCATACCATACCCGTGACCAGGAACTGTTTGGCAATCATTTTGTGATCCTGGCTGAAAACATACTTTGTAATAAAAGTCTCGTGATGATGATGTTCCCCTTCAGGCGCATGTGCAATCACCGCTCCTGCCTGCTGCATCGTTTCACTTTGCATTACATGATAGTTTAAGAAGTGCCTGTTTCTGAAAAACAAATAGCATCCAATATCATGCGAAGACAATTGCATCGTAAGGCGAAGGCCGAACAGTCTTTTTTTTCCACACAGCTGAACAGTGTGTTCTACAATGAGGTACTAATTCCACTGTTTCGTATAATATCATGGGGCCCATGGCAGCGGGCTGCATCAGTTTCGCTTCTCTCCCAGCCTTATCCATATTTCAGCGGCTACCAGGTGCAGGGTAAATCCGATCCAGAAAGCGATGCCGAAAAATTCATGCGGTGATAAATGAGACAATATAAAGAACAATACATTGATCAATCGAACCGTAGCAATCGCCAGCCCAATGCTGAATGCCCTGATCAGCCATTCGCGTACCTGTTTCTCCTGTTGCTTGCGCAGGCAGATCAAGGCGCAGGTAAGACTAATTATTTCAAACAGCGCAAACAGGTTGGTTGCAGCTGTTTCATTAAATCCGCCTATTGAACTGCTGTACGATAACAGCAATGCCGTGATGGCCATAATATACCCGGCTATCAGCATACCATATTGCCGCCCCTGTTCTGCCGGCCGCTGTTTTCTTCTGCGGATGAACAGCAGGCAGCCAAGCACCAGGAAAATACTTCCCGCTGTAATGTGTATAAAAGTAAGTACCGGGTAATGGCCAAAACCCGAATCAAAACCCTGTGCACCTGGTGGTGCAGATGCTGGTATCAGCTGCAGCAGCAGCAGAGCCCTGTGTATGGCCGCTGCAATACCGATGAATGCCAGCATTAGTACAATTGCCCGGGCTGCTTTTATAGGGCGTATAGTGTTTGTTTTTTCTGCTTGCATAAGCAAACCTACCTGGTGCGTGCTATGATTCATTGTGGGTGTGTACCTGGGGGCAGTTTGTGTAGAGAAAAACGGTATTTGTATAGATGCTTGTATGCTGTTCTGAAATTGGGCCACTGTCGTGAAAAGACAAGCATTTGGCGTAAGCGGGTACCTGCCGCGGCCGGGCACCGGCCTACTTTTACAATGTAAAACAAATACATCACCAACAGTAAAAATTAATAACATGAACAATCAGAATCAGGCCGCCGCAGTAGTCCATGCATTTTTAACAGCCGTTCAACAGGGCGATCAGCAGCAATTAGGTGCTTTATTGCATTCTGGTATTCAGTGGCACCAGCCGGGCAATAACCGTTTTTCAGGCACATACCACTCCAGTGCAGAAGTATTTGCCATGGTCGGCGGTATGTACCAGGTTTCAGCAGGCAGCTTTGCACTGACTGATATCAAAACCATAGCCGTGAATGGCCGCAGTGTTGCCTGCCTGTTGCATTTTAAAGCCAGCCGTGGCCATGATACCCTCGATATCGACAATATTGATGTGTATACGGTAGAAAATGGTAAGATCACAGAGGCCCGCATCTACTCAACCGATATCGCCGCAGAAGACGCATTCTGGGGAAAAGAATAACCCTCACCGAGCACCCCGCTGGCAACTGCGATAGATCTCCCTTACAGTTGCCAGCCCTGCTCACCACTACTCATCGAAAACCACCCACTGCCTACTGCCTACTGAAAACTGCCTACTGAAAACCACCAACTGAATTTCCCGTTTTCATTTCCCGATTGCATCTTTGCAGGATGCAAAAAAAAGTGGTGATCATCGGGCCTGCCCACCCGTTGCGTGGTGGCCTGGCTTCTTTTAATGAAAGACTGGCCAGGCAATTTCAACAGGATGGATGGGATACAACCATCTATACTTATTCGCTGCAATACCCTGGTTTCCTGTTTCCGGGCACCAGCCAGTATTCTACCGAACCGGCCCCCACTGATATCCATATAAAAGTGTCCATCAATTCTGTTAATCCCTTTAACTGGTGGCGCAATGGACAGGAACTAAAAAAACTGCGACCCGATTTGATCGTGGTACGTTACTGGCTGCCCTTTATGGGGCCATGCCTGGGAACTATTCTGCGGCTGGCTAAAAAGAACAGGCACACCAAAGTGGTATGCATTGCAGATAATGTGATACCGCACGAAAAAAGGCCGGGCGACCAACCTTTTACCCGCTATTTTATCAAACCGGTAGATGCTTTTGTTACCATGAGTGCCAAAGTGATGCAGGATCTTCGCCTGTTCACGCAAAAAAAAGCGCAGCAGGTGGTGCATCCTTTGTACGATAATTTCGGTGAAGCAGTGAGTAAACAGTTTGCAAGAGAATGGCTGGGGCTGCCGGCTGAAGAAAAGCTGATCCTTTTTTTCGGCTTTATCCGCAAATACAAAGGGCTCGATCTTTTACTGGAAGCAATGGCACTTGAGCCGCTCCGCAGTTCAGGTATCCGCTTGCTGGTAGCTGGTGAGTTTTATGAAGATGAAGCTCCTTATCAGCAGCTGATCAGCGCCCGGCAATTGTCGCAGCAGGTTATCTTGCATACCCGTTTCATCAGCGACAGCGAAGTGAAATATTATCTCAGCGCCGCCGATTTTGTTATCCAGCCTTACCGTAGTGCTACGCAAAGCGGTGTTACCCCACTCGCCTATCATTTTGAAAAACCGATGCTGGTAACCAATGTAGGTGGTTTACCCGACCTGGTGCCGGATGGTAAAGTGGGACTGGTAGCTGAACCTGAGCCTGCTTCTATTGCCAAGCATATACTGGAGCTGTATAAACTGGGCGAACAACATTTTTTACCGTATCTGCAGGAAGAAAAAAAGAAATACAGCTGGAAAGTACTGGTTGATACCATCACTGCGCTGGTACAATAAACGGGTATACAGCGCACCATTCGGCTTATCTTCGCGGAAACAATTGAATACTTAAGTCTTAATATGATCTACAGAAGCAGGGCACCTTTGCGTGTAGGGCTTGCCGGTGGTGGCACAGATGTTAGTCCTTACAGCGATGTGTATGGCGGCGCCATCCTCAATGCCACCATCTCGTTGTTTGCGCAGGCCAGTATTGAACCCATCGATGAACAGGGTATTATATTGCAGGCCATGGACCGGAAAGAAGAGCAGCGTTTTGAATGGAGCCATCAGCTGCCTATTGACGGGAAGCTCGACCTTTTAAAAGGTGTGTACAACCGTATTCAGAAAGACTATGGCCTGCCGTTGACCAATTTCCGTTTAACAACCTATGTGGATGCTCCCGCAGGCAGTGGATTGGGAACTTCTTCCACATTAGTCGTGGCCATACTCGGCGCTTTTGTGGAAATGCTGAAACTGCCATTGGGCGATTATGATATAGCCCATTATGCCTATGAAATAGAACGAAAAGACCTGCAGTTGGCCGGTGGGCGGCAAGACCAGTATGCTGCCACATTCGGCGGGGTGAATTTTATGGAGTTTTATGGTGATGATAAAGTGATTGTCAATCCATTGCGCATCCGTCAGGAATATTTAAATGAACTGGAGAATAACCTGGTGCTTTATTTTACCTCTACCAGCCGTGAATCGGCAGCTATCATCAAAGAGCAGCAGAAAAACGTACAGGAGAACAATGAAAAATCCATCGAAGCCATGCATTCACTAAAAGAGCAGGCCAGAATGATGAAAGAAGCGCTACTGAAAGGCCGGCTGCATGAAATAGGGGAAATACTGGACTATGGCTTCAGGCAGAAGAAAAACATGGCTCACAATATCTCCAATAATTTAATTGAAGAAATATATGAAGGTGCCTGTAAAGCCGGCGCCACCGGCG
>CBJLMB010000047.1:0-49105 GCA_966424055.1 uncultured Deminuibacter sp.
TGACTTTTAATCATTTTGACTTGATCAATCAAGATGTATTTGCCCGGAGGGATACAGTATATTTAAGAGTTGTCCGCAACTATCCAGCTCATCCATTAACGACAGCAACAATTAGACACTGAATGACAGGACAAGAATCACACGTTAATGCCAACGAAGCGTTTTAGAAATGATTTTACAGTTATAAAATTTAAAATTATGCTTACAGACATTAATCCAAAGCTCCCGATGCGTGACAAAACCATTACAAAGGAGTTTTACATAGACAAATTGGGTTTTCAGCAATTTGGAAATGACTATGAAGGATATTTAATGATTCAAAAGGACAACATCCAAATACATTTTTTTGAATTTAAAGAGCTTGACCCAAAAGAAAATCATGGACAAGTCTATATTCGAACAGACAATATTGATAATCTTTATCAGTCAATGTTGGATAAGAAATTAAGCATACATGCAGCAGGACATTTGCAAATAAAACCATGGAGGCAAAAGGAGTTTGCGATACTTGATCCTGACAACAATTTGCTGACTTTCGGACAAATGTTATTGTGATGACTTCAATTTCATCTGACTAACTTATTCCGTGCCATATCTTGTCATTTTGTACATCCATGGTTAAATGGTTAATTCATAAAAGAAGAAAACTTATATTCTATACTTATTGATAAAAAATCGTCTTCCATATTTTTTATTTATTGCCTCTGCCTTCTGATGGCGATTTATTGTCCCAGAATCACTTAGGTGGGGTCGAATTGAGATAAAACGCAAAAAGGTCCAGATAACACTAACGCTTTCGTTCATTACCATCTTACAGCCACGAGAAATCTATCGTAAATTTTTGATGAGAAAATATTTGCAGGCTTATGTAGCCATCTCATTCTAGAGCATTAGGACATTACTTTATTTGCCCGCAAACGCAACCATATCCTTCGGGTAAAAGTTCACATCCCTAAAAGCATTGTCGTCAATAACGACCTGGCTTGACAATTCCAAGAACGCATAAGCATGACGATTCCGTTGTTGTAAGTTTGGAAGAAAAGGGATTAGCCCTATGCTATTGTGCATGATTTGCATCGTAAGTTCAAACGAGTAAGGGTCTAATGTCCCTTACTCGTTTGACGTATAAAAATTGATTAGGGATTCGTCAGGATGCCTTGTTGGATTGCGAATAAATCGGCATATACTGTAGGTTAGGTGCGGGCTGCTTGTTCTTTAGGGCCAGCCTTTCCCTAAGTTTGTTTGCATCCTCACTTAATTTAGCAGCAACAATATCTGCATATATCTGCGTTGTCGAAATCTTAGTGTGTCCCATCATTTTGCTTAAAGTCTCAATTGGCATACCGTTGGTAAGGGTAACTGTCGTAGCAAATGTATGGCGGGCATCCTTAAAGCGCAAGGGTCTTGGATGACCGGCTATTTCACCGATGATCTTCAATTTGTCGTTAACCGTCTTATTAGAAACGTATGGGAACACTGTTCCCCTGGAAACCGCTCGTGGATCGTCCTTATAGGCTTTGATCAGCGTAATTGCCTCTGGAAGCAAAGGAATAAGTGTGGGTTCCGAATTCTTATCCCTTTGTCGCCTGATCCAGGGTGTATGATCGATCCCTTCGATAATTTCTTCCCTTTTTAAATGAATCGTATCGCTGTAATGCGGGCTGGCATAGCAACTAAAAATAAAGAGGTCATGGACGAGCTGCAGCATTGGATCGATGAACGCCAGTCCTTCCAAATTTTTCAGTTCCTCTTCCGACAAATAGGATCGCTGCGTTTTTATGAATTTGAGTTGGTATTGACGGAACGGGTGGTTATTGACCCAGCCCAGTTTGACGGCAAAACCACCTACTTTACGCATGCGCTCCATGTGCTTCATGATTCCATTGTTGGTTGGCGGTTTCAGGGGGGCAATCGGGTGCCGGGCAATATAATTACTTAGTTCCAACATAAAGGAATAACTCAGTTCGGAGAGCAGCATATCAGTCCTGCGAATACTGTGCAGGTAGTTGCGGACATAAGTGAATGTCGTTACATAATTCTTTAGCGTGCCTTTTTTCAACCCACAGTTCTCATTGTGATACTGGAACAGCTCACAAAGCGAATTCGTGTTTTTCACAACACCAAGGTATTGCAGCTTCAGGCCTTCGGCTGTAATGGGGCGCTCCTGCAGCTTGAGTTCATCGTAGTGCCGGCTAATCTTTGCCTTTACCTGTTCTAAAAAATGCCGCAGCCTTTCTGCTTCCGGGTTCGCGGATTTTTTACGGCTTTTGGCCAGGCGTAAAGTGGTTAGATCGACATTTTTTTGCAGCTAGAATTCTGCACGTTTGCCGTTGATGGTAATCCGGCAATACAGTGTGGCGTCACCGGGATCTTTTGTTGATTTTGTTGTTTTGCGGATAAAGCTAACGCCGTAGCTTGTTTGAACGCTTTCCATAGAGGTTCTCATTTTGAGTGATTAAATTTTCCCTCCCCCACGATGAGTACCTGTATAGAGCGCGCTGAAAACGGTGTCAAATTGAGTCAAATGGGACTAAATCAATGCAAATTGTATCAAATGAAACCAAACACAATCAATTGACGTCCATTTTCTTACGCCTAAATATGTGCGTCAAATATACACGCACCTTTTGACGCACCGAATGACGCACCTTTTGTTTGAAATAGTTTGATATAATTTGATACTTAAATAAAAGCAAAAGCCTGTAAATCCTACGATTTACAGGCTTTTGTGTGCCTTTGACGACTGGGTTAGTCGCCCTTCCTGTACAATTTTCGAACTTATTTATCTTTGATCTGAAACTACTAGCAAATATAAATCTCTGATAAAGAGTAAAAATTAATCTTCCTGGTAAAATATGATTACTGTACTTCATATCAAAATTTTAATACCTCTTTATTAAATCACTAAGCTCAACTACCTTGAACTGTCCGTCCGTCTCTATGTAGTGTTTCATTACGGCTGCGTGTCCGCTCCCAATGATCACTACAACTCTTCGGTCCTTGTCTTCGGTCATTTTCTGAATGAGCGAGTACATATACAAGTTACGCCTGTACCAGGCATTTACAACTTCCGGGCCTGTAAAATCATGCAACGCCCCTCCTCTGTTCAGATAGCCTAGATAAAGCCCAAGGTTCTCCGCTCTTGAGGTATTTTTGTTTACTTCGAGCAAAAGCTGCGTAAGCGTCAGCTGTCTTCTTAAAGCATTATCCCGCTTGCCAAGTTCCCTTATCTTTTCGTCTATTGTTTTTCGGAGCTCGATTTGGCCTGCTTTCTGCATAGCAGCCCTCAAGCTATCAAAAGGAAAATCCATCTGGTAATCGACAGCATATATCCGTTGAACGCCCGCTTTCTTTCCTGCTCTGAAGGCCAGCTGAAATATTTCATTCTGCGTGTAAAAGTTGCTCTTAGGATACTTTTTTTGAACATAATTAAAATAGCTTCCTTTCTTGTACAGATCATACAAAGTGTCCAGTGCCTCTTGCTCTTTGTATGGCCATTCGACGAATATCTTATCGGGAGCAAACGCCCTGATCTTGTCCGTTATGAAATCTAGCTCCCGTTGTGATTGGTCGCTCATCACATCAAAGGTTTCCGTTTTTGCCAAATCGTGACCAGGATTGTTAAAATGAAATACTCCGACCAGAAGTACTTCCTTGTTGTTACTCTTTTGAGCACTCACACTGCCTACTGCGAACAATGCGATACAAAACACAGATTTAATTTCATACTTATTTTTTAACATGAGATTGTTTCTGCAGTTTCATACAAGAAATTGCTTCCGACGACTAGTCGGAGGAATACTTTCAACTTTGCAACTACCAGCTTATTTACCATATCAGGTCTTCAAGTGATCGAGTGCCGGCTAAATTTAGATTGGTCAGGTCGCAATACAGGCAATAAAATGCTTTTAATTTATGCAACCCCCTGATCTCTACAGAAGTGAGATGGTTTTTACTGGCATCAAAAAAGACCAGCTCGGGAAAGACGGTAAGATCCAGGCCCATGGTAAGGTTATTGGTGCTGATATCCAGCCACTGAAGCTTAGGGCATTGGGCTATCCTAAATTCATTGATGTTGTTATCATCGGCCATTACCTTCTTCAGCTCGGGATAATCATTAATTTCGAGCCGCGTAAAGCGGTTGTAGCTCAGGTCGAGGTCCTTCAATTTTTTAAGTCCGGAAAGATCGATGCTCGTCAGGTGATTCTTGGTAAAGCCGAGCAGCTCAAGATTGATGCAACCTTTAAGGTTGACCGATTCAATATCGCCATCGAGCAGGTATAAGGACTTAAGGCTCGTCATTCCCTGGAGATCTACCTGCTTTATCTTATTTTGATAGGTTCCGAGCTCTACCAGGTTGGTAAAGCTTTTGATGCCTTCCATTGAGGCGAATGGCACCGCTTCCAAGTATAGTTTCGTGACCTTTTGGGCTTCGGATACCTGTATCTCACCATCGCCATTTATATCCACCTTATTTTGAATGAGCGCACTCTTGAAATTGGGATCGGGTATTTTTACCACCTGTGCTAGCGAAGAGGCGGCGAGCAGCATCAACAGCAATCCTGCCTTGCATATTTTCGGGATCATAAGCATGTGGGGTTTCAATTTACAATTTAACGGTTACGATCTCGCCTTCTTTTGTAATTTCCACGAAGGCCTTTTCCAGGTCATTGGTCTCATAGAATAGCTTGAATTCTTCATAAATGGGTTCCCGGTAGTGCGAAAGCGTCTGGCCCAGAACGTTAAAAGTATAAGTATCGCTTTCGCCCACCTGGTTCAGCATTTTTTTCATCCTTTGCTGTCTTACCATGGTCTGTAAATAATACTTTCCCGGTTTCAGATTTCTGAATGAGAAGGTCCCGTCCTTATCGGAAGCTTTGGCAAGGATGCGGTAGGAATAGGCCTCGGGCGACATTACAGCGAATGTCTTACCCTTTTTGTTCTTCTTCTGAAGCTCGTACCATTCATTGAAATAGGGAGTGCATGGAAAAAGCGTCACTTCAATTCCCAGATAGGTATTATCAGGTCTTTTCTGCAGTTTTTTGACCACGCCGTTTATGGTACAGGTACCTGGTTCCAGCATGCCTTTGGCCTCCGCTTCGTTAAAAATGCTGCCGGGAAGCACCGGTTTAGGATCGCTTTGTGCATTTACAACTGCAAAATGAAAGAACAGCAGTGCGAGCAAGGCATATATATTGCGCATACGTAACAAGGTTTAAATTGTTCATTTGTCGTTCATGTAGATACATGAAATTTGGCAAAATTGAGGAACTATCTTGACAGCATGGATTCTAACCCGATGCCTAACTTTTAGCTGCCAGCAATGAAAGGCACGCCAGTGAAGGTTATATATCCGATAACTCAATATAGTTTCCCGCTTACTGAAAATCGTACACTTTCGTGAAAGTTGAAGTATTGTACACTTGGCTAATAGCCGTTTGGGCTTTCCCATCGATCACAGGTTCTATTTTTATCGAAAAGGTATGGCCGGCAGCGCTGAAGCCGCCCATAGATAAAGAAGTGATTGCCACAGGAACCACTGTTTCGATTGTCACTGGTCCGGATATAAGCTTTGATTGGTCAATTTCAAATCCCTTTTGGTTCGTTTGAGTAATACCATTAAGCTTGTAAAGTGTGGGCTCGGTGCCGCTGACCGTACCACCGGAGACTGTTGTCTTCAAGTAGTCGTTAGTGGTAAGGCCGGTGGCGGTAATGGTCAGCTTCATTGTCTTGCCTTGGGGCGGTTCTGGTGTAGGGTCGTCTTGGTCGGATTTAGAGCAAGCTGTAAATAAAGCTGCGACCAATAGTATTGATGCTGATATTAATGTTGTTCTTTTCATCTAATGATAATTGTTGATCAAAATTATCGATGGCATTTTTCTGCGGCAATAGCTATAAATCATCATTTTTAACCGATGTCTATTTGATCTACCAATGTTTTGATAACTTTATGAGGAGTAAAAAACAGTAATGTCAATAATATGAGACTTAGAAGTGGACTATTGGTGCTATTTTATTCAATTGTGTGCATCGGTTTTGCATACGCACAGGGGCAAAATACGACTGACAGCCTTTTGTTCGCCTTGAATAGCCAGAAAGCCGATACAGCAAAACTCACAATTCTAACCAAGCTGACGAAGGAATATATAAAGAAAGGGCAAATTGACCAAGCAAAGCGAACACTGCATATACTGCTTTCCCTGGCAAAAAAGTCCAACGATAGCCTTTATCTGGGATCGGCCTATAACACAGGTTCTTATGTTTATGCATCGGAGGCGAATGCTGACAGCATGCAGTATTACGCATATAGGGCGCTTAACTTATTGCAGAATGCCAAAAGCATAAGGGCCATAAAGCTGAAAGTTATGGCCAACAACAATCTGGCCGTTTCCTTTTCCACCAGTGGCAATATGAAAAAAGCTATCGAAACGCTGATAGGTAACCTAGGATTGATCAAAACTACTAGAGACGATAATCTTTACCAGGCCACAATTAATAATATCTCGGCAAGCTTCACGATGATCGGCGACAATGAAAACGCCTATAAATACATGTTGCAAGACGTTGATGTGGTCAGAAAACCTGGGATGTCGCTGACGGCCCAGGGCTTTGCCTATACAAACGCGGCGCTGGTTTGCAGCAACCTTAAAAAATTTGACGAGCAAAAGAAGTATCTGGATAAAGCTAAAGAGGCTTTAATCCAGTTGGGCGATTCGCCCCTTTGGGGGCGTTACTATTCCTTTGAGGCCACATACTACGCTAATATACACCAATCTGCCCAAGCTATAGCAAGTGCCCAGAAAGCATTGGATCTATCCGAAAAATACCCGGAGCGATCCAATATGTACATGGCTTATGAAGCTATTCGTACAGTCCAGGCCTCTATGAAGCGGTACGGAAAGGCCAGGGATGCTGCCCGGCAATTGTTTGCAATGAGCAAAGAAGACCATTATGCGGACATGATGATTAGCTCTGCGGAGTACATTGCCGATTTTTCCGCCGAATTGGGAGACTACAAAGCGGCCTTCCAGTCTCTAAAACAGCTCGAACGGATAAAGGACAGCGTACAATCCCAACAAAATACCCAAAAGATCAATGAACTTGAAACGCGCTTGCAGACCTCGCAAAAAGAAGAAAAGATTGGTCGTTTAGAACTGGAACGAAAAGGTGCTGCACTCCAAATCAAAAACCAAAGACTGACCAACACTTTTTTAGGCGGGACATGTTTATTATTGCTAATTACCCTTGGTCTCTCTTGGTTCTTTTACCGCAATAAAAGGCGCGCAGCAATGCAAAGGGAGAAACTACAGATAACCGAAATGATGCTCAACACTCAGGAAGCCGAGCGGGAACGGATTGCCCGCGACCTGCATGACGGCATGGTAGGCACGCTTTCCGGAATTAAACTGAACCTGGCCATTATATCAGATAAACAAATGGAAGGCGACTTCAAGGTAGCCGTTGCACGCTCAGCCAGCCAGTTAGGGGACTCCATTCAGGAATTAAGACGCATTGCTCACAATATGATGCCTGAAATGCTGTTGCAACTTGGACTGGAAGCAGCGTTGGAAGATCTTTGTCATTTATTAGAATCCGCCGGGATTATTGTGCAACGGGAATTCATCAACATGGAGCAGACCATTCCCTTAGATAAACAAGTGATCATTTATCGTATTGTACAGGAGCTTTTTGGCAACATTGTTAAACACGCCCAAGCCTCCACGGTATTTTTTCAATGTGCCCGTCAGTCTGATATGTTTTTGATTACAGTAGAAGACGATGGTGTAGGCATGGTCAATGAAAATAAAACAACAGGAATGGGTATGAAAAATACGGAAAGGCGCGTGCATTATCTTAACGGGACGATGGATATCGGTTCTCTGAAAACGGGCAAAGGAACCTCTATAAATATACAATTATATGTCGCATAGCAGAAAAACGATAGCGGTCATCGATGACCATCCGATCGTACTTGATGGATTGGTTCAGTTACTGGATGGCGAAGAAGGATTTATAGTAAGTGGCAGCTTTTCTACCGGAAAACTCTTGTTGGATTTTCTGCAAAACAACAAACCAGACATGCTGTTGCTGGATATTGGTTTGCCTGATATCAATGGAATCGAATTATACAGCGCCACAAAGGCGCTTGCCCCCAATACGATTATTCTCATTTTCAGCAATTACATTGAACGCAGCGCTATTACTCAGATGTTAGACAAAGGTGTTAATGGTTATATATCTAAGAGTACACCACCGATTGAAATCGTTCATTGCCTTTACAGGGCTCTCGAAGGCCAACTGGCCTTAAGCCAGGAAGTGGAGCGCATCGTCAAATCAGAAAAACAGTGTCCTCCAAGTGTACAGACTGTGCGTATCTCTGCCCGGGAGAAGGAAATACTGTTTATGGTCGCATCGGGCATCACCTCTTCGCAAATAGCGAAAAAGCTGTTCTTAAGCAAGTTTACGGTAAACAATCATCGCAAAAACCTGCTGCAGAAGTTAAACGTTAAAAATGTAGCGGAATTAATCTCCGAAGCGACAAGACTGGAACTGATTTAACCTAATCTGTAATCGTTTGACAAACACCGCTAAGATCAGCTCCTTTTTTTGTTTCCAATAAATAGCAGTTAATACTAATCGACTTCCAAACTGGGGATATGACTTTGGATTTGGAAGGTGCATTATCAAAAATATTAATTCCCAAAAGAACAAACAAAAGGAAATAAACATGAACTTTATCGATAAAAAGGTTTCGATTACGGGGGTAATTGCAATCCTAGCCAAAGAGGGGATCCAAGTGGATGATGATGAAGCGGCAATCATATTGGACTTTCTCTATCTCATGTCAAAAAATCTTGAAAAAAACGAGGAAGATAAGAACGTCAAATCCCCAAGAAGAATTCGAACTTTAAAAAAAACAATCTAGGAATATCACTAAGCTAGTTTTCTAAGTATTCTGATATCAAAATCTAAAAATCTTAGTTGCAAAAATCGAACTGTAAGCCGTCAAACAATAACAGTTTGGTTTGCAGATTTTTATTGGCATAAAAAAAGGAGACAACCATCAATTGGTGTCTCCTTAAGTCGGGATGACTGGATTCGAACCAGCGGCCTCTTCGTCCCGAACGAAGCGCGCTACCGGGCTGCGCTACATCCCGAATGGGGGGCAAAAATATTCATTCGAACGATTTTTACAAAAAACATTTCAGTATAAATGAATTAGGTAATGCAAAGCCATTTTCCCCCAATAAGATCATCGTTATTTTCGCATCATGACACAACAGGAGATCGATCTGGATGAACTGGAGGCTTTTTTCGCTTCCATCAATTTACCCCAAACCGTGAAACTTGATTCCGGCAGTGTTGTGAATGACCTGCCTACTTTTTTGAAAAGCTATTGCCGTACATTGCGCAGTGGTATTAGTCCGGCTGTAGCTGAACCACGTATTTACAGGCTGTTGAAAATAAAGGAGATCCTGTCCTCTGGCAATGAGCAGCAATCTTAGAACTTATTTAATTCATTTATAATCAACAAATTATGTGTTTTGATTTATAAAACCGTACGACGGTATCGCCAATCCGTACATCCCGTTATGTGCTCATTTGAATATTTGTGGCCCGGGAAACCGCATTTTCCCCGGCTAAAAAATAATCAATATGAGACCCTTGTTGTTGGTTTTCGCTATCTATTTCTGCACCAATATAGCGGCTGCCCAAACCGCAGCCCCTGCACCTGTAAAGGAAGTTCTGCTGGATGGACTTAAACGTCCCTGGAGCATGGCTTTTATTTCGGAAGAGGAAGTGATCGTTGCCGAAAAAGAAGGCGGCCTGCTCCGCGTGAACCTGGTTACAAAGCACCGGGCGGCTATCAGCGGTTTTCCCGATGACCTGGCCGATAGCATAGGCGTTACAGATACAGGCGATAATGCCGGTATTTTCCAGGTATTGCTCGACCCGGCTTTCAGCAGCAACCGGCAGATATATGTGTCTTATGCAGCAAAAGGCGATGGAGGTACCACCACCCGGTTTATCCGCGCCATGCTTCATAACAACAGCCTGCAGTATATACAAACACTTTTTACTGCTACCCCTTTTTCTGCCTGCCGTTTTCATTATGGCGGGGCCATGTGTTTTGGTACAGATGGCAAGCTGTACTTCACCGTAGGCGAACGCCTGTATAATGAAATAGATGAACCCGCCATGCCCATCGCACAAAATACCGCTGATAAAAGAGGCAAGATATACCGCATAAATCCTGATGGCAGCATCCCTGCTGATAACCCTGATTTTGGTGCCGGCGCAGTCCCCGGCTTATATGCTACCGGTATCCGTGCAGCACAGGGTTTTGCCATAGAACCCGGAACCGGTACTATCTGGTTCAGCGAGCATGGTACTTTGCAGGGTGATGAGCTCAATGTATTGCAGCCGCATGCCAATTACGGCTGGCCGGTACAAACAACAGGCAAATACAGGTCGGCAGGGTATCAGCCACCCACACTTAAAGAAAATAGTTATACCGCACCGGTCTGGTACTGGCTGCAAACTGTTGCGCCTACAGGGCTTTGCTTTTATACAGGCACAGAATTTCCGGGCTGGAAGAACGATCTTATTGTGCCGGGTTTGTCGCGCGGCAGCCTGTGGCGTTTCAGGATAGTGAATGGTACGGTGAAAAGCGTGGAAGAACTGCTGGTTGATGACCGGGTAAGACTGAGAAAAGCAGTACAAAGTCCCGGGGGCCAACTATACTTGTTAACCGATGAAAAAAATGGGAAGATCATCCGTCTTGTGAATGAGCGGCGTTGAATAAACAGTGCTTGTATACAATCCATCACCTGGAAGAAATAGCTGTATACCGGCATAGAACCAGCTTTTGCAGAACCTCAAATAAAAAAGGGGCCCCTGTTGACACAGCGGCCGGAATTTGTGTTTGAAAAAGGCGAACTGTCCAGTTTGTTCGACAAGATACCAGAATAATACCCGCCGGTTAAAAACCCTCATGCCTGTGGGATTATTTTTTTAAAACCAAGGAAATATTTTTACCGAAAAGAGGTTGTAATGGGTAACATTCCATCAACACACCCCGCCAGGAAAAAGCCATCAAGGTGAAGTGGATTAATCCCATCATCAAAGATGGGTTTGTATTGCTGTCCGGGAAATTAGCTTAATTTCAGCGCCAACTTATATCGGCACACATCATCAAATACATGAACAGGCCTTATACCATCTGCCGTATGGCATCCCGCTTCTTTCTGCAGCTTGCGGCGATGACCCGGCTGGACTATGATGTATGGTGGCTGAAGTATACGGTGAATCACCCATAAATCAAAACAGCATTGTTCAGATGCATCTTTTTAATTTTTTTAGTTCAGTATGGATATAAAAATATTCTGTCCCTTGTGGGGGCATGAGCAAATGGATATTGCCCTTTTTTGCCGGAAGATCAAAGAGGCGGGGTACGATGGTATTGATACCTGGATGCCCGCGGACAATGCGGTGCGCAAACAGTTAATGGATGCACTGAAAAAAGAATCGCTGCTGCTGGTGGCACATCAGCATGAAGCTGCCGGTACCGATTTTACGGCATTCAAAACCTCTTTTAAACAGTACCTGGAATCCTGTGCTGCGGCACAGCCGCTGCTGATCAATTCGCATAGTGGCCGCGATTATTTCACCCTACAGCAAAACCTGGAGCTGATCGATATAGCAGCCGCATTTGCGGAAGAAAAGGGGATAGCAGTACTGCATGAAACACATCGCGGGCGCATTGGCTTTAGTCCTTTTGTTATGCGTGATTATTTCAGGGAAAGACCCGCTATAGAGATCACCGCTGATTTTTCGCACTGGACCTGTGTTACAGAGAGCCTGCTGGAGAACTTCCAGGAAGAATTGTCCCTGGCCATTGCCGCAACCAGGCATGTACATGCGCGTGTAGGCTTTGAAGAGGGGCCGCAGGTGCCCGATCCCCGTGCGCCTGAATGGCAATATGCCGTAAACCGCTTTATAGAATGGTGGGATGCTGTGGTGCAAAGCCGCCGGCAGGCAGGTGCAACCGTACTCGGGTTCACCACCGAGTTTGGTCCGCCGCCTTACATGCCCACACTGCCGTTCAGCAAAGAGCCGGTGGCAGACCAGTTTGCCATTAATTGTTATATGAAAGACCTGCTGAGGCAGCGTTATGGTTCATGAGCCTGGCTGCGGTAGTACTTTGGTGATACCCCGTTTTTGGTTTTAAATAATTTGGAAAAATTAAACACCGAATCAAAGCCCAGCTGGTAGGCCACTTCGGTAATGTTCAGGTGGGTGGTGCTGAGCAGCTCGCGGGCTTTATCCAACCGCAGCGATAAATGATACTGGTTGGGTGACTGGCCGGTTGCTTCTTTAAACATTTTTCTGAATTTGGAATAGCTTACCGTAAGCTCTTTAACCAGCTGCTGCATATTCAGCGGTTCTTCCAGGTGTTCCCGCAAATAAAATTTGGCCTTTTCCACTACCTGCAGGTCTGCATCGCTGCTGTGTTCTTTCTGATGCGACAATGCATGCACCAGTCCCAGTATCTGCAGGGTGATGCCAGAAATAACCTGGTGGTAACCGGCTGTACCTGCACGTACATGATCCAGTATTTTATTGATCAGTGAAAGCAAGGTATCATTCAATCCGGGACTTACCACCGGCAGGTTAGAACTGAAAAACCCCTGGTTCATCAGCTGGTCGGGATAACTGCCTTTAAAACCGATCCAGTATTCTTCCCAGCCCGATGCAGGATCGGGTTTATACCGGTGCCATACATTGGGGAAAAGAAAAAAGCAGGTGCCCGCTGTTACCGTGGTAGGTGGCGTAAATGCTGATTCAAACACACCTTGTCCTTTTGATATAAACACCAGGTAATAGCCATTCAGTATCCGCCCTTTGTTCCAGGTAAAAGAATGGGTGAGGGGGTGCTCGCTGTTATCGGGGTAAACCTGTTCAGGTGCCGTTTTGGAATAGCCCGTAGTGGTAACATAAAAACCCCAGGCCTCTTCTACAGGGGTTATGGCAAGATATTTACAGTAGTTGTGCATCAGCGATCCAGTGACAACGAAAATACTGTAATTGTGTAAAAACGAAAACATAAAACAGCATAGCGCTTTTCCCTTTTCCTGCAGAAAATATCAAAAAGTATAAAAGATCGCAAGAAATATATAAATGATCCATCCCTGTGAGGAGCTAGATTTGAATGGCAATAATTGGTGTTATCTGTGAAAGCAGGCGATGCAGGCCCGGTATACATGGCAGCACCGGGTTAGCAAAGCTCAACTGCAGTCTGTTTGTGAACAGGGATGCAACAAACTTACAGCAGCGCATTTCACCAGATTACACGAACGGCATGAGACGGATGCAGCGGATATGTTATATCAGCTGTTGCAGCGGCGGGTGTACACCCGTACGTATCCGTATGTAAAAATCCGTTAAACCCAAACACTGTTATATGAGAATTTCCGATTGCAAAGCCGGCTTTCCATTTTGCCGGCTTCTACTCCTGTGCTCCTTCTTCCTGCTTTTACTTCCGGCATATGCCCAACAGGGGCTGGTAACCGTTACCGGCAAGGTTGAGCTGGGCAGTACAGGTACCGAGCTTTCAGGTACCACTGTACAGGTAAAAGGCGGCAAAGCGGTTACCACCGACGACAAAGGCCGGTATTCTATCCGCGCTGCAGCAGGCAGCATACTTGTTTTTAGCCGTATCGGCTATAAAACAGTTGAACTGAAACTGAAAGACCAGTATGTGCTGGATCTAAGTCTTGAACCAACCGACAACAACCTCAATCAAATTGTAGTGGTGAGTTATGGTAAACAACGGCAGCGTGATATTACCGGTGCTGTTTCCAAGGTGGATGCAGGCAGCTTGCAGGATATACCGGCAGCTGAATTTGGCCAGAAACTGCAAAGCAAAGTGGCAGGCCTGCAGATGAACCAGACCAGTGGTTTGCCGGGACAAGGCATGACCTTCCGCGTCAGGGGCGCTGCATCACTCAGCTCGGGGAACCAGCCGCTGATAGTGATTGACGGGCAGCCCATCACCAGTGATATAGGTGGTGATGTAGCCCTTATCGACCCTAACCAGATAGAATCGTATACTGTACTGAAAGATGCCTCTGCCACTTCGTTATATGGCAGCCGCGCGGCAAATGGTGTGATCATTATCACCACTAAACAGGCTAAGCTGGGCCGTACCGCTGTTGCCGTGAATGCTTATTATGGCTGGCAGCAGGTACCCAAAAGAGGACGCCCCGACCTGATGAACGCACATGAATTTGCCAGTTTTATGAAAGGGTATTATGAAGACAAAATTAAATATGAGCACTGGGTAAATCCTGTTACCAATACACCTGCAGTACCAGCCGACTATGCCAATCCCGATCAGTATGGCAAAGGCACAGATTGGTATGATGCACTGTTTCGCACAGCGCCTATGCAGAACTATTCGGTGAACCTCTCTTCAGGTACAGAAAAACTTTCGTCCAGCACTACTTTCAGCTATTTCGACCAGCGTGGTGTACTGGTCAATACAGGCGTAAGGCGGTACGCAGTCCGTTCCAATAACGAATACAGGCCGGTTGACCGTGTGCGTATAGGACTGAACCTGGCGCCTACTTACCAGGTCGATTACAATACCAGGGGCGGCTCACTGGGTATCAATGGCAACAGGCAGGTGATCGGTGGTGCAGAGATCAGCTCTCCTTTATTATCGCCTTACAATACCGATGGCAGTTACAGGCTTAACACCAGCTCGTATGGCATGTATGCACTGCCCAATTTTCTGCAACAGGCCAACCTGATGAACAACAAACAAACCAACCTGAACCTGCTGGGCAATGCCTATATTGATGTGGAAATCATCAAAGGCCTGCACCTGAAAACCACCATCAATGCAGACCTCAATACGCAGGACTACAATGCTTATTATGGTACACGCTATGGCAGTTTCGGTTCACCGCCGCCACGGCCGCCGGCTTCTTCCAGTGCAGTGAACAATTCGAACAATGCCTATTCCTGGCTGAATGAAAACACACTTGATTACAATACCAGGATCGGTGATCATTCCATTGAAGCCATGGTGGGTTATACCTCGCAGAAAGCCAGCCAGAATTTCCGTACAGTGAGTGGTACCGGTTTCGCCAATGATGCCGTTACCTGGATTTCGGGCGCCTCTGTTACAACCGGTACCACCAATAACACAGCATGGTCTGTAGCCTCTGCACTGGCCAGGGTGAACTACGATTATAAAAAACGTTATTACCTGTCTGCAACCATCCGTAACGATGGCAGCTCCCGCTTTGGTGAATTTAAAAAATATGCCACCTTTCCATCGGTATCCGGTGCCTGGGTGTTAAGTGATGAGCCATTCTTTCCCAAATCAAAACTGGTTTCTTTCATCAAGCTCAGGGGCGGTTATGGTGTTACCGGCAACTTTAATGTAGGCAACTATACACAGGTATCGCTGCTTAGCCCTGCCAACTACGTATTCAGCGGCTCTACCACGCTGGGTGAAGCCATCACATCGCTCGGCAACAAAGAGCTGACCTGGGAAACTTCCAAGCAAACCGACCTGGGTATCGATATCAACCTGTTCAAAGACAGGGTTACACTCAGCTATGATTATTATAAAAAACGTACCCAGAACATGTTGTCTACGCTGCCTATACCACTGGCTTCGGGGTATTCCACCATCCAGTACAATGTGGCCGAATTCAACATATGGGGACATGAATTTGTGCTCAGCACCAAAAACTTTACAGGCAATTTTACCTGGTCAACCGATTTCAATATCTCGTTTAACGACAACCGGGTTATGAAGCTGGTGAACCACACACCGCTGGGGGGCACCAGTAAATACAATGACTATAACCGTACAGCAGAAGGGCATCATATCGGTGAACTGTATGGATATATTTTCGATGGCCTCTATATGAATGCAGCAGATTATGCCAGGTATCCAAAAGAATCCACCTCTGCCATCGGCACAGCCAGAATGCATGATGTGAATGGCGATGATACCATTACCATAGCCGACCGTACTTTCATCGGTAACCCCAATCCCAAATACATTTTTGGTATCAGCAACACCTTTGCCTACAAAAATTTCGACCTGAGTATTGTTGCGGGCGGACAGGTTGGCAACAAGATCATGAACATCAACCTGCAAAACCTGCAGAACCTGGATGGTATTTTCAATATCAACAAAGACATGGCCAACAGGTGGCGTTCTGAAAGCGATCCTGGTAACGGTAAAGTGCCCCGTACACTTTCCAATACTACAGAGCTGTACCGTACAACCAATACCAACTGGGTGTTCAGCGGCGATTTTCTTGCTGTAAGGAATATCGCATTGGGTTATACGTTCAGGCAGAAAGCGCTGAAATACATCAAAAGCATGCGCGTATATGCCAGTGTACAAAATGCATTTATGTTCACACGCTATCCCGGTCAGAACCCTGAAGTGAACGATTCCAAAGACAGCCAAACAACTGCAGGTTTGGACAACGGATCCTTCCCTGTACCCAGAACCGTGATGATCGGTGCCAATATTAATTTCTAATGCCGTTGCAACCATCAGAACACCATAAAAAAGATTGATATGAAAAAATTAGCATACATCGTTTTTTTTGCCTGGCTGGCTGCATCGTTCAGCTCCTGCAAAAAAGATTTTCTTACGCTTTATCCCGAAGGTTCTATCAATGACGGGAACTTCTTTAAAACAACCGCCGATTTTCAACAGGCCCTGGTTGGGGCATACGTGCCCCTCCGGGATGCTGCCGGCGTTGCTTTCTTCATGGAAGAGATGCGTGCAGACAATGCATACTATGATTACAATACCAAAGACCGCGGTGGCCTGGGTTATGAACAATTGGCCGATTTTATGGATGATGCGTCCAATGGTGTGATGAGCCAGCTGTGGACTGCAGATTTCAAGGGCATCCAGCGCACCAATGTTATCCTCGACAGGATACAGCATGCCGCTGCAGTAGCCGATGCCGACAGGAAACAGATTGCAGGTGAAACCAAAGCACTGCGCGCCCATTATTATTTCGAGCTCACAAGGTGTTTTGGCAAATTACCTTTATACCTGCATGAAGTAAAAGAAAGCAGTGGTGCTTTTCTTGGCCGCTCTTCTGTTGACAGCGTGTATGCACAGATCATTGCTGACTTTACAGATGCGCTGAATGCATTGGTGCCGCCTGCAGGTTTCCCGCAATCGGGCCGCATCACCAAAGGTATGGTGGCCACAGAACTGGCCATGGTGTACATGACAAGAAAGCAATTTGATAAAGCCATACCCTTGCTGCAGTCGGTAACGCAAATGGGCTATGCATTACTGCCGAATTATGCTGATGTATTTAACCCTGCAAAGAAAAACAGTACCGAATCTATTTTTGAAGTACAGTTTAAAGCCGGTACCGACGGGCAGCAAAGCCAGTTTATTTACCGTTTTATCCCTGTTACGCCCAATACCACCAATATACTGGGTGTTAACTACAACAATACCATCGGTGGATGGAATGTGCCCACTGATGACCTCATCAGCAGTTATGAGCCCGGCGATCTGCGGCTCGATGCCAGTATCGCGGTAACAAAAGGAAAGCTGAATGCAAATGTTGATTTTGTACCCGACAGCGTGGTCAGTGTATTACAGCCTGCCACACCCGGTGAAATATCCAAACGTTTTATCCGCAAATACTATCACCTGCCTTATAACTTGCAGAACAACACCGATGACAACTGGTACTGGTACCGTTATGCCGATGTATTACTGATGCTGGCAGAATCGCTCAATGAACAGGGCCGGGGAGGAGAGGCACTCCCTTACCTGAACCAGGTAAGAGCGAGAGCCGGCCTGCCTGCATCTGCCATCACCGACCAGGCATCGTTACGCGCCATTATTGCACATGAAAGAAGGGTAGAGCTGGCTTTTGAAAACCATCGCTGGTTCGACCTGGTAAGAACAGGACAGGCCATATCCGTGATGACAGCCTATGGCATTAAGCAAAAACAAAAATACAGTTACTTATTACCCGCATCCTACAATGTGGTGGAGAACAGGCTCATCTATGCCATTCCTTTCAGGGAATTACAGGTGAACCCCGCATTGCAGCAAAACCCCGGTTATTTCTAAGTCCCGGTGCACAATATACTACCAGGCGGAATTATAACAGCTAAATATAAACCGATGAACACGCAACTATCTGAAGAACAGATCCGCTATTACAGGGAAAACGGATTTATTGTAATAGATGATTTTCTTTCGGCAGCGGAGCTGGAAGACTGGCGAACAACCATCATGAACGCCGTTACGGCAAGGGCAGGCAAGAAAATGCCCGACAAGGATATCAAAACAGGAGAAGACGATGGCATCAATGAAGATGCGGAATATTTTGGTAAAGTATTCGACCAGGTCATCAACCTGTGGCAAACAGACAATGGCGTACGCAGGCTGATGCTGGATGAACGTATTGGTAAAATGGCTGCAACACTGGCAGGCGTGAACGGCATCAGGATATGGCATGACCAGGCTTTGTTCAAACGCCCCTGGGCCAACCCTACAGCCTGGCATCTCGATACCCCGTTCTGGTCGTTTACCAGCAGGGAAGCCCTGTCTATCTGGGTGGCACTGGATGATGCCACACTGGAAAACGGTTGTATGTATTTTATTCCCGGCTCGTACCACAGCACCGGTTTTGAAAACAGCGGTATCGGTAAAAGCATGGATAGCATTTTCAGTGTGTACCCGGCATTGGCGGGCTTTGCTTCTGTGGCGGCACCCATGAAAGCCGGTAGCTGTTCATTTCACAACGGGCTTACTGTTCACGGCGCCAATGCCAATATGACGAAGGGGTTCAGGCGGGCGATGACCTGTGCATATATGCCTGATGGCAGCACTTTTAACGGTCAGCCCAATGTGCTGCCGCAAGCATACCTGGAAACATTGCGTGTGGGCGATCTGCTGAACAATAATGCGCAGAACCCGCTCATCTATCGCAAATAAAACGATCGTATGCCCGGGTATATCCCTACACCTGTTGTCATCCTGCCTGCCATGCTGGATGCTTTGCCTGGAACATATGCCGTTGTTGCCGGCACAGGGTCGCCATAAAATTTTTATTCACCTGGAAAAAGATCAACCGTACCAACAGATTGCTGATGCTACATTAACCCGGTTATTCGCCTGCAGGCACTGTACGCTGCAATACAGTGCCTGCACAGCGAAGACTGCCCTAACCAAAACTACTATGAAACGAAGAGTATTTCTGCAGTGGTCTTTACTAACTGCTGGCTCTACCCTGTTGAAAACCGTACCTGTCCTTGCTTCAGACCGTTCGGAGAACCGGAGCCTGCGCAGTCTTTCACATGCCGAGCTGTATAAACTGTTTAAAGACCCACCGCCTGTTTACCGCCCTTTTGTGCGATGGTGGTGGAATGGTGATAAAGTAGAAAAAGAAGAACTGGAAAGAGAATTGCGCCTGCTGAAAGATGCAGGTATTGGTGGGGTGGAGATCAATCCTGTTAAATTCCCTGCCCGTACCAGCGATCTCAACAAGCCAACCATACAGTGGCTGAGCCCCGACTGGATCGACCTGCTCCAGTTCACATTTAAAACAGCCGCCTCATTGGGGCTTACCTGCGACCTCATTGTGGGCTCTGGCTGGCCCTTTGGTGCAGAATACCTCGAAGGCGAAGAACGTTCGCAGGTAGTGGCCACCGCAGCTATTGAGCTGGAAGGCCCGCTGGATTTTGAAGTGTCATTGTTCGACATGTACAAAGAAGCCGACCCTGCCATCACTTCACCTTATATGGGCCGCACCATGGAAATGCTTTCGGTGAAACTGGTACCTGCTTCGTTTAAAAGCATGGATGATATCACCGATTTCTCCGCACAGATACCCAACCAGGTGATCAAAGGCCGTATTCCCGAAGGTAAGTTTATGCTTTATGGGCTGGTAAGGGTACACAGCTTTATGGAAGTGATCAATGGTGCGCCGGGTGCCAATGGCCCCATTCTCAACCACTACAACAAAGCTGCGGTGGAAAAATACCTGAACCGTATGTCTGATGCTATCCGGCAACAGGCAGGGGCAGTATCAGAATATGTGCGTTCGTTTTTTACCGATAGCATGGAGCTGGAAGGTGCCAACTGGTGCAGCGATATGGCAGAAGAATTCAGACGCCGCCGCGGCTATGACCTGATGCCTTACCTGCCGTTCATCATGGGTAAAACCGGTGCCATGGGTAATACCTATGTATACGATTATGGCGCTGAGCAGGGCACAGGCCTGAAAGAGATCTTCCAGCGGGTACGTTATGATTTTGATGTTACCAAAACCGAACTGATCAAAGAGCGGTTCATCGATTCTTTTACAGCCTGGTGCAGGCAGAACAATGTGCTGTCGCGTGTGCAGGCTTATGGCAGGGGTTATCACCCGCTGGAAGGAAGTTTTGATATTGACCTGCCCGAATGTGAAACCTGGATCAAATACGGACTGGGAACTGAAATGAGTGAAACAGACTACCGCATCGGCCGTGCTTATACCATGATCAATAAATATGTTTCCTCTGCAGCACATTTAAAAGGTAAACGGCATATCAGCTGCGAAGAGCTTACCAATACTGATATGGTGTTCAATGATACGCTCGAAATACTGAAAGTGGCCGGCGACCAGAGCACGATCTCCGGTGTAACACATCCTGTTTTTCATGGGTTCAACTATTCGCCGCCGCAGGCGCCTTTCCCGGGCTGGATACGCTATGGCACTTATTTCAATGAACGCAATACCTGGTGGCCTTATTTCCGCATGTTCACCAATTACAAAGCAAGGATATCGGCCCTGCTGCAACATGCCGATATGTTTGCCGATATCGCTGTTCTGCCGCCTGTAGCAGATATGTGGAGCCTTTATGGTGCGCAGAACGAACCATTCCCTTCATTGATCTACCCGCAGTATGTAACACTGATATGGGAATCGATGCACCAGAACGGCAATGCCTGTGATTATGTTTCTGAAAAAGTGATCTGCGATGCGGAAATAAAAAATGGCAGGCTGCTGTACGGCAACCGCAGCTACCATACACTGTTCCTGGTACAGGTAGAACGGATAGAGCCTGCCACCGCACGCAAGCTGGCAGATTTTGTTTCTGCCGGCGGCAGGATATTCTGCATCGAAACTTATCCCTGTAAATCACCCGGCCTGCTCAATCGCGGGCAGCACGACCAGGAGGTTCGGCATAGTGTGGAGCAGATGAAAACCTGCGGCGACAGGTTTGTGTTGCTCAAAAAACCGGAAAGCAATTTCTGTCAATGGTACCGCAACCTGCAAAAGCAATACAATATTGTACCCTATATCAGCATCGATCAACCCGATCCTTTTGTTACACAGGTCCGCTATCAAACAGTGGATGCAGAGATCATCCTGGTCACCAATTCCAGTTTACACAACAGCCATCCGCTCAATATTAGGGTATGCAAGGAAATAACCAGTAGCAGGCAGGCCTGGATATGGGACGCAGAAAGCGGCGAACGCTACAGGATTGAATGCGGCACCGGCCCTATTGCGCTCGACCTGGCGCCGGCAGATGCCAGGCTGCTGGTATTTGACAAAGAAAAAAAAGGCCCTGCCTGGAAGCCCGCACCCACCGGCAGCAAAGATGCGGTGGCAGTACCCGGCAAATGGACAGTAGAGTGCAGGCATATCAACGGATCAGTGATCACAAAAGAGATGAATACCCTGCAGGATCTGAAGGCCTTGCCCGACCTGGTGCATTTTGCCGGCACCCTTATTTACCGTACACAACTGAACACCGGCAATGCAGCCGCTTTACAGTATTGCAACCTGGGCAAAGTGGCCGGTGTATCAGAACTGCTTGTGAATGGAAAATCTGCCGGTACACAATGGTATGGCCGGAGGATATACGCCATAAACAAACTGTTGCAAAATGGCGGTAACACCATTGAAGTAAAAGTGGTCACTGTAATGGGCAATTACCTGAAAACACTGAAGGATAATGCTATTGCACAATACTGGACAAATGAAAAACGGAAAGACCAGCCGCTGCAGTCCATGGGGCTGATAGGGCCTGTTACCCTTTACTGATACAACTAAAGCATCAAAAACATGCATACAACCACAAGACAAATAAAAAAATACATCCTCCTGTTTTTTTGCTGCCTGCAGCTGCATACGCTGTGGGCGAAAGATTATCCTGCATCCCTGTTCGGTATCCGTTCAGACGGGGTGACAATGAATACCCGCTCTATCCAGTTTGCTATTGATTATATTCATGGCAATGGCGGCGGCAGGCTGGTATTCCATGTAGGCCGTTATCTTACCGGCTCCATTCACCTGAAATCGAATGTTACCCTGCAGCTGCAAGAAGGAGCTGTATTGCTGGGCTCGCTTAACCCGTTCGATTATGACAAGAAGCTGACCACGGCGCTCGTTTTTGCATACGACCAGCAAAATATAGGTATCACGGGGCAGGGTGTGATTGACGGGCAGGGCAGGGAACTGGCAGCCAATGTAACAACCATCATTCACAAAAACCTGATCAAAGACCTGTTCCGCAACGACAGGCCCGAAGCCGAAGACAGGGCTATGCTCATCAATTTCCGCTCCTGCGAAAATATACTCATCAAAGGCATCACCATCCGCAATGCTGCCAGCTGGGTAGAAACCTACGACCAATGTAAGAACCTTCGGATAGACAGCGTATATGTTGACAGTAAAGCATTCTGGAACAACGATGGTATCGATATTGTAGACTGTGATAGTGTTGCAGTGACCAATTCATATATCGATGCGGATGATGATGGTATCTGCCTGAAATCGCATGATGCGGCAAAGTTTTGCAACAATGTCTACATCGCTAACTGTACCATCCGTTCAAGCGCCAACGCAATTAAATTCGGAACAGCATCTTATGGCGGCTTCCGCAATATCCGCATGGTGAACAATAAAGTGTTCGATACCTACCGCTCGGCAATAGCCATAGAGGCTGTAGATGGCGGCTTTGTGGAAGATGTTCAGGTAGATGGCCTGGAAGCATATAATACCGGGCATGCTGTTTTCCTGCGCCTGGGCGAAAGGCTTGCCGGGAAGAAAGGCCGAATGAACAAGATCCGCATACGCAACTTGTTTACCGAAATAGCGGCCACCAAACCCGATGCCGGTTACGATTATGAAGGGCCTATTGAAGACATGCCCCGCAATATTTCACCCGTGGTCATCGCCGGCCTACCCGGTTTGCCGGTAACAGATGTATCGCTGGAAAATATAGTGCTGAAATACCCTGGCGGCGGCAACCCGATGTTTGCCAAAGCAAGCCTGGATTCGCTGGATAAAATTCCCGAGCATGCGGCCAGTTACCCCGAATTTTCTATGTACAAAGAGCTGCCTGCCTGGGGCATTTATGTGCGGCATACCAGCAATATCCGTTTTTCAAACCTGGAACTCAGCTGTGTAAAAAAAGATTACCGGCCGGCGGTCGTGCTGGATGATGTGCACACCTCGGTATTCAGCAATACAAAAATACAGGAGGGAAAAAATGTACAGCGCCTGCTGCGTGCACCTGCCGATACCAGGGCTGTTTTTTTATACAATTCATCCGGCAATACCATCAACTAACCAGCTAAATTTTGCGAGGGCAGTCACCAGGCGGCTTAATACCGGTGCAGCATAGCGAATGCGGAAATATGCTCACCGGTATAGCTGCCTGTTTTTTTAGGGCCTTTTAAAACAAAAAACATTGATGTGCAAAGCCTCAGGCCTGCACCTGATAGCGGCATGCTATTTGTGCCGTCCTGCAACCACTGGCCCAATAAAATTTTAATTCCCACATAAGCATTTATAATACTATCTTCATCGCCCATTGATAACTTATTTCTTCAGGTTATCATTCACTACCCCACAGTCTTCCTGTTCTATCCAACCGCAACCGGCTGAAGCTGCGTTGCGCAATGCTGTTTTTTTCAGCAGATGTATAACCAGCAGATGATCTCATCACCCGTTGATCATTGGCTGAAACAAGCGCATTGCTTAAAGTACCTGAACCCGTTTTATTCCGGTGATGCCGGTTATTACCGGGTATTCAGCCTGCTTTACTGTAGTATCTTTTATCGTCCCGTTGCTGGTATATGCTGCCGGTTATGATTGGCTGCCTGGACAATTGCAGCGACCGGCATCAGGGAGGATATTGATTAATGATAAGTGCGTTTTGATATCCAAATATGTTTTTTATGAAAAAGGCCGGGTTTATCACGCTGGTGCAGAAAAGTGCTGCAGGCGACCTGTCTCCGCAGGCTGAAAAATGGTTATTCGAACTACTGGAACACCTGGAAAAAGAGAAGGGGGCCAGGATGGTTAAAAAAATGCGCAACAGCCACCTGTTTCTTCCGCAGAAATACCGGTGGCAGCAATTGTTTATACACGGAAAACGCTTGCTGCCGGGAAATCCCAAACGCGCATTGCAATAACAACCGGTGCCGGCGCATTTGTTTGTATGATGGGAATGCAGTGAGCCCGGCTCAACTGCGCAGCCCTGCTGATTCGCCGGTATTTCACTTGTTTTTTTGAACTGTGTTTAAATAGGAAGGCCTATATTCACCGCGATGAAAAAATGGATACCGGCCCTGATCCTCCTGCTGGGAGGATACAACTGCTTTGCCCAGAAAATCCTTACACACCAGCAAGCGGTGGAGGATATTGACTTTTACACCCGCACCATGCGCGAATCGCATTATGCGCCTTTCCTGTATATTTCCCGCGATGAGTATGATACCCGTATTGCAGCGATCAAAAAAACGATCGGTGATTCTATTACCCTCAAAGATTTTGTTTTTCTTTTTTACCAGGTCACCGCCCTACTTAATGATGCGCATAGTACACCACAGCTGGGGCAGCCCCTGTTCCAGGAAGAGTTTAAAAAAGAGCAGTTCTTTCCATATAAACTGGTGCAACAAAAAAACAAGCTCTACCTGCCTGTTCAATCAGCCAGGGCATTGAACCTGCCCGCCGGTGCGGAGATCACCGGCATAAACGGGGAAGATCTCCCCACTGTTTTTGAACAAACCGCCAACCGTATCGCCGGCACGCCCGCGTTCAGGAAAGAGGTGGCCTGCAAGCTGATCAGCTATTTTTTATTTCTCAAAGGTGTTAAGCCGCCTTTTGTAATAACTTATACAGATGCAAACGGCAGAACGCAGCAAACCATTCTTCAAACAGGTGTTGGTTTCAGAAATGCTTTGTCGGCATCCATGCCACATATTATCAGGCCATATACCAGTGATATAATACAACAAAAACTGGGGTACATCGATCTTCGGTCTTTGAGTGGCAATACAGCCAGCTTCAGGGCTTTCCTGGATACCTGTTTTTTGCAATTCAAAAAAGCAGGCATCAGGAACCTCGCGATCGACCTGCGCAAGAACAGCGGTGGCAATACGGCGCTGGGCGACCTGCTGTTTGGTTATATCACCCATAAAAAATATTCCTGGGGTATGAAAAGCTGGAGGATCAGCCAGGCGTATAAAGACATGCTGAAAGCTGGCGGTGATACCAGCGCTGGTTACTGGAAAAAGCCCAATGGATCAGTATGGGAGAGCGGGGACAGCTGCCACCCGGAAAAGAGCCGGTTCAGCCAACCCGGCATTTTTGAAGGGCATGTTTTTTTTATCACAGGCCCTTTTACTTTTTCCAGTGCAATGGCTATGGCCGATGTAGTGAAAACGTATCGTATCGGCACCCTTATTGGCGGGCCCACCGGTGAAAATGCAATGGATTTCGGGGAAGCATTTACCATCAGCCTGCCCAACAGCAACCTGAAAATACAATCCACTTCTTCTTTTAGCCATGGTGCCAATTGTAACAGGACTGAAAACGGCCCTGTTCAACCCGATATCCCGGTGAGCAACACACTACAGGATGATATACAGGAAAGAGACAGGGCAGTGGAGTATTTATTAGGCCTGATAAAGTAGGCCTGCATTTGCAGGCGGCCTGAAATCAAGAGGATGTATCAAAAATAAACGAAGGCTCTGAGAATCTCCTAAACGACTACCTGTCTCCATCAGGTACCCGAATAAAAAGAGGCTGTATCGTACTTTTGATACAGCCTCTTGCTGGCAGTGACCTGCTATTATTTTGCCGGCTCCTGCTGTGCACCGCCCCCTTTATAATATTCATTGTATTCCTTTGTAAAATCTTCTGCGCGGAAAATTTTGGCTTTCCAGGCAGAAGATGCATTGTTGGATACCTGTACCGATTTAGGGAAAGGCGTTACCACATCAAAACTCCATCCATTGGGTATATACACCGAGCTGTCTACTTTAAAGGGACCGGTAATATCTTCTCCATTCCATTTGATCGTGTGTGAAAGCGGGTTATAACTGTTTTTCTCACCATAATTTTCTGTCCATATCACATAGGTGGCTGCCAGCGGGTTGATCATACCGCCTTTTTGCGATTGGGTTTCATCAATGGTAAAACTGCGCTGTGCACCCCCTGCAACTGCCAGCTGGTGACTGCCCCCTTTGATATCCACCTGTTTGTATTCATGGGCAGACAGCTCTATGTTTTGTCCATCCAGTACAAGTTTCAACGGGGCATTGGTAGGGTTATCGATAAAATATTTCTTTCCTCCTTTATCCAGCACATTGCAGGCATACAATACACTGAGCATAGCAAGTGTTACTGCGGTTTTCTTCATAAATAGAATGGTTTTAAGTATCCTGGTTTATTGGTATTAACGATGTTTTTAAGCAATTTTTTTCAGTCAATGCCGCTATACAACAATGCCTGTCTTAACAGACCGGTTGTCAGCCCTGTCTTTGAGCCATATTTTTCAGCGCTCCCGGATTATGGCGGAACAGCTCATTGCGCTCGTACGAATACCCTGTTACAGCATGCGGGAACAAGGCGGTTAATGCATCCATATAAGCATCTTCCTTGCCGTTTTCCCTGAACACGGGCAGCTGGTAGCGCTGGCCATTATCATCGCCCAGTACCAGGTGCTCATTGCGTACGGTATTCACGGTTATGTTCAGCCGGTATATCCATACAATTTTTTCAGGCTGTGACTGGATATAGGTCAGCAATAATTTTTCTTTTCGTTTTTTAACAGCGCTGATCAATAACCTGGAACCAAAAAAAAGAAGTAAACCAGCCAGGCCCCATGTCCAGCCGGGAAGCGGTTGCCTTTGCGTGTCACCGGCGTAAAAAGCCTGGCTGCGAACAGCGATCCAGGCGGCCAGTCCAACCCCTGCAAGCAGGCATAGCGGCGCATAGTATTTTAATATGGCCGCATTCATTTTCTGGCTATGCCCGATGTAAGCGATGATCCGTTCTTTATAATCCATAGGTTGCATTGTTGTTATATAAATCGATGCAGGCATTCTGCCAGCAGTAGCACCAGTAATACTACCACCCAGCCGCCATACCGCCGCCAGAAGCTCAGGGGTACCTGGCGGCTTTCATTGTATGCCAGTGTTTTTACCGTTGTTGGCCAGGCTGCTTTTTTTATATCCCGGCCACAGGATGCACAGTTTAAACAGGCTTTGACAGAACTGGTTTTAAACAGCCTGATACCCAGGAATGCGGTAGCGTTCGTTACCACGGCAATAGTAAGTATTCCTTGTTTGCTGCTGCATTGGGAACAGTCGTTCATGCCAACCGGAATATGCTTCACCGGTTCTGTAAGGGTAGTTGCGTTCATGGTGCATTACTTCATTTTCGATCAGCTTCCAGCTTGCTGTGAATGATCAGCCATAGATGACAGACGGTGTTTTGCAACATAGTTTCAAATATTATCCAACTGGTGATGCAGCCGCGAATTTACTGCCTGTTTCATTGGGAGGAAAATTTTTTTGCAGGAGCATGGCCACCATAAAACGGCGGCATCATCCCCCTGGATAATGCCTGCGACAATGTTTACACTGCTCAAAAATTTTCCGACATGCGGAAGATGCCCTGGTATGTGAACACTTTGTTTTTATCCGGGGCGAGTGGTGGTTGCTACCGCAACCGTGAATCGCCAGTGGGTAATACTGCATCCTTTTACATCACCGGCGAACTCGCGATTCACGGCGCCTCAGCGCCACTTGCCACTAGCGGATACTTCCCGTAAGATTGTTTACATTTACACCTGCTTAATAAGTTTGCTTCACTCGCAATGACGGTAATATTAAACACAAAGCCGCTGCATTTTGGTGACTATAGCGGTATGCCGCTGAAAATACGCTGGGCCCTTTTTGAAGTGGCCACCATTATTGTCCCGGTCACCGGTTTATACCCCTGGTTTGCGAGGCGAAAGTCAGCCGGTCACAGTGGGAGAGAATAGAACAACTGAACACTGCAAAATGAAAAAAGATCCATTGCTGAAACTATAGGGCATGCCCTTCTTATTGCCGCTATGCCTGGCTTATGGATTGATCGCGGTGCTGCCTATACCGCTGGTGGTGGTTATCCGGTTCTGTTTTTATCCATCCAAAGAATAGGAATCAATACACCGGCCTGTCATAAAGAAAAACGGCTTATTGTTGACGGGATCATCTTAATTACCAGCCTCCGGAAATATTCACTTGAACAGGGTGGATACCGCAAACAGAGTGATCTGCATGCCATCTGGTGCAGCCAGCCTGGCCACTTCACTCCAGGGGGCCTGCCTGGGGGCAGCCACTTCTTTGGCGCCGCCTTTGATCAGTTCTTCACTCACTGTTTTCACCTGGTCGCCTACATTAAAAGCCAAACGGACAGGGCCTGCTACTCTTTTACCTACTTCCACCTGGTCGATGTATTCGGCATCTTTATGGTCTATCAGTTCCAGTGATGCTTTACCGGCTTCGAGAATGATGCCGTTGCCAAAATCTTCGTGCCATTCCTTAGATACTGTTAGTCCCAGGGTATCTCGGTAAAAGCGGGCCAGCTCCTCCTGGTTGTCTACCGTTAAAACAATACGCAGCTCTTTCACACGCACCGGTGGAATAGGGGATACTGTTTCCGGTATAGCTGCTGCCAGCGGAATACCGGCAGAGGCCATTGCTGCCTGACGCAAAAATTTTCGCCTGTGTAATGCTCCCCGTTTTTGTTTGTTGTTTTCAGACATACGATCGTTTTTTTGTCAAAGCTAGCCAGCATATGACCGCGGTTATTTGTATTAATACAGGTTTTTGGTGTAATTCCGGAGGCAAAGACAAACGTTTGCGTCGAATATTACAGCCATAAATAACCGCAAAACCGTATTACAAAGACCAGTGATCATCATTTTTTTATAAACTTGTGGCAATGAAAAAAATACTGCTTGCCGCTGTTCTTTTTTTATTACAGCATATCGTTAGCGCCCAGCAATCATCACCACATGATTTACATTTTGCTGCCCTCGCAAAAAGCTGGGATGAGGGTATCCCGCTGGGAAATGGTATGCTCGGCGCATTAGTATGGCAAAAAGAAAACCAGCTGCGTTTTTCACTTGACAGGGCCGACCTGTGGGATCAGCGTCCTATGAAAGGGCTGCATCGCAAAGAGTTCAGTTATCAGTGGGTGATAGGCCAGGTGATGAAAAAAGACTATGCGCGCGTACAGCAATACTTTGACGATTCTTATGAGCAGGAGCCCGCGCCTTCAAAAATACCGGGCGGAGCGCTGGAATTCTCTACGCAGGGCTGGGGTGATGTGCAGTCAGTACACCTGTTTTTATCATCGGCATTGTGTGAAGTGCACTGGTCGGCAGGAGTGGTGTTAAAAACATTTGTTCATGCGGTACAGCCGCTGGGCTGGTTTAGAATTGAAAACCTGCCGGGTGAATTTTCTCCTGAAATGATCGCACCTAAATACCGGACTGATACGGAAAAAACAGTAGTGAATGATCTTTCACGTTTGGGATACCAGCCCGGAACAACAACGCACCAGCCCAACAGCATCATGTATGTACAGCAGGGCTGGGGTGGATTCAGTTATGCAATCACCGTTCGCTGGAAAAAAATAAACAACCATACCGTAGAAGGTGTCTGGAGCATCACATCCAATGATCCCGGCAATAAAAATACAGTTCAGTCAACGGCAATTACGCAGGCCGCATTAAAACGATCATTTGCTGCAGGATATGTTACACACCAGGCCTGGTGGAAGAATTTCTGGAGCAAATCAGCCGTTCATATACCTGATACTTTGCTGGAAAAGCAATGGTATCTTGAACAATACAAATTTGGATCAGCTTCCAGGAGAGGGGCGCCACCTATTTCTTTGCAGGCGGTATGGACGGCAGACAACGGCCGTCTGCCACCCTGGAAAGGCGATTTTCATCACGACCTCAACACACAGCTCAGCTACTGGCCCTGTTACAGCGCCAATCACCTGGAAGAAGGGTTGGCTTACCTGGATCACCTGGATAAAAATAAAGACAATTACCGCCGTTTTACCAAACTGTATTTCGGAAAAGATGGCATCGCTGTGCCGGGTGTTACCACATTAAACGGCACAGAGATGGGTGGATGGGTACAGTATTCGCTCTCACCCACCACATCTTCCTGGCTGGCCCAGCATTATTACCTGCAGTGGAGATACAGCATGGATAAAGATTTTCTGAAAAACAGGGGCTATCCATGGGTAAAAGAGGTTGCTGCTTTTGTAGAGCATATCACTGTTAAAGATGAAAATGGTAACAGGAAACTGCCCATCAGCTCAAGCCCTGAAATCAACGACAATGATATCAGTGCCTGGTTCCATCAAAATACCAATTACGACCTGGCATTAATGAAATTTACTTTTTTCAATGCATCGGAAATGGCCGCTGCACTGGGTTTGAAGGCAGAAGCTGAACACTGGAAGAAAATTTTTGCTGAATTCGGCGACTGGGCTTTAACAGCTAATAATGAACTGAAAATAGCGCCTTCATTGCCTTATAAAGAATCTCACCGGCATCTTTCGCCCATGATGGCCATTCACCCGCTGGGATTGATTAAATGGGAGGATGGCGCAAAGGCTCAGACCATTATCCGCAACAGTATTCACCTGGTAGACAGCATCGGCCCTGACTGGTGGTGCGGATACACTTATTCCTGGCTTGCCAACATGAAAGCACGTGCTAAAGACGGGAATGGTGCGGCAAAGGATCTGCAGCTTTTTGCCAGGGCATTTTGTTTGCCCAATAGTTTTCATGTAAATGGCGACCAGACAAAATCCGGCTATTCCAGATTTCATTACCGGCCATTTACGCTCGAAGGCAATTTTGCTTTTGCTGCCGGTTTGCAGGAAATGTTGTTACAGAGTTATGCCGGGTTCATTGAAATAATGCCGGCCATACCGGATGAATGGAAAGATGTTTCTTTTGAACAGCTGCGCACAGAAGGGGCTTTCCTGGTAAATGCACGGAAAGCAGACGGAAAAATGAAACAGGTAACAATTGTATCGGAAAAAGGCGGAACCGCATTGCTGAAATCTCCTTTTGATAAATGGACCGCCGCAGTAAAAACAAATGCCACCATCGAAGACACACATGACGGGTTTATTAAAATAAAGTATAAACCAGGCGGAACAGTGGTTTTAAACAGCACAGCCAACTAACAGCTCGCAGTCACAATAATATAACAATGAACCGCCCTGAACAGGTGGTTAATGAGGCTATTTTTGTATTTTTCCCCCGTGAAAACAAAAGATATACTTCCTGTTCTCAGGATCAGGGATTTCCAGGTTGAACTTGAAGCTGATGACAGCTTTGTATACCACGAGATACAAGGCAGGCGTCGTATTGAGAAACCGCATAAACATGATTTTTTTGTTTTTCTTTTGTTTGAAAAAGGAAGCGGTGTTCATTCCATAGATTTTGTCGATTACAAAGTGGGGCATTACCAGTTGCACATGCTGTTTCCTGATCAGCTGCATAAATGGGAGCTGGAAAAAAATACCAGGGCCTACCAGCTCATGATCAGCAGGCATATTTTCGAAGCATTTTCTACATCACTTCGCTTTTCATTTGTGTTGTACAAAAAACATCCCGTGATCCAGCTGGCGCCGGATGTTTTCAAACAACTGTTGTACGAATTCAAGTGTATTCAAAAAGAGCTCGCTACCAAACCCGTTGATTGGGATATCATCAGTAACAGGAGCAGGCTTATATCCCTGCTCACCAGCCGCGAAGCAGAAAAGAAATTCAAAGACATGCTAATTTACCGTACCAGGCCTGTGCTGTACAAATACCATTCACTGATCAATATCCATTTTAAAGAACAGAAATCCGTAGCATTTTATGCGGGCCGCCTTAATATCACCCCCAATTACCTGAATATACTTTGCCAGCGGCACCTGCATATATCGGCCATCTCGCTTATCCAGGACAGGGTTGCGCTGGAAGCCAAAAGACTGCTGCATGCCACAGAAAAATCAATTAAAGAAATCGCATTCGAGCTTGGCTTCAGCGATATGGCCTATTTTTCTCATTTCTTCAAAAAACAAACCGGTGTTGCTCCCAGCGATTTCAGGGAACAGTTATAAATAATACAAATGATGGCATAAATTCTGCATTTGCCTCGTGGGCCGGGTGATTATTTTTGTATATAAACAATACAACAATGATCAAACAGCCGATCTCCAGGAAAGATTTTATCAAGAACTCTTCCATACTCCTTGCTGCAGGAGGTGGCTTGTTTGCGCCGGCGGCATCTTCAAAGGCTTCTACGGCTATAACCGGTACTACCGGCGATACACTTGTATTGAAGAACGTGACATTGGAAACAGGTTTTGAATATGAAGAAGGAGAGGTGGTTCATACAAAAACAGACCTGTTCACTATAACAATAGCCAACGGCGAGATAACTGCTGTTCAGCCCAATCATCCCGATGCAGCGGCCATTGACGCAAAAGGCTGGCTGATGCTGCCTGCATTTAAAGAAATGCATATTCACCTGGATAAAACATTTTATGGTCTTCCCTGGAAAGCGCATTTAAAGAAGAACAAATCAGTCAAGGATATGATTGCCTATGAGCAACAGGTGATTCCAGGGCTGTTGAAAACATCTACCGAACGATCCGAAAAACTGATCGAATTACTGCAATCCAAAGGTTCTCATTTTGCGAGAAGTCATGTGAATATTGAGCCTACATCGGGCCTGAACTCTTTAATTCATTTGCAGAAAGCAGCAGAAAACAAAAAAGATTCCTTCGATATAGAACTGGTGGCCTTTCCGCAGCATGGCATTTTCTACACAAAATCTGCTGATCTCATGAAAGAAGCGGCCAGGATGAATATTGATTTTATCGGCGGTCTCGATCCCAGCTCCATTGATGGTAGCATTGAGAAAAGCATGGATTTTGTGGTGCAGCTGGCACTGGATAACCAAAAAGGCATTGATATCCACCTGCACGAATCAGGCGAATCCGGTTTAAAAACTGTGGAATACCTGATCAGTAAAGTGAATGAAAATCCTGGGCTGAAAGGCAAAACATTTATCAGCCACTGTTTTGTACTGGCCAAACTGGAAGATGCGAAACTGCAGGAAATAGCCGAAAAACTGGCGGATGCAAAAATGGGTATCATCTCTACTATTCCATTCGGCAGTACGATCATGCCCATTCCTGCGCTGTACAAACATGGGGTGGATGTTCGTGCGGGTAATGACTGTATTATTGATCACTGGAACACATTCGGCTCAGGCAGTGTTTTGCAGAAAGCCAACCTGGCGGCGCAGCTGTACGGCTATAGGACAGAATTTGATCTTTCCCGCATGCTGAAACTGGCCACGCACAATATCCTCCCGCTGGATGATAATGGCAACAGGCAATGGCCTTATGCAGGCGATAAAGCCAATCTGGTTTTGGTAGATGCCAGTTGTTCTGCAGAAGCCGTATCGCGTATTTCACCTGTAAAGTCACTGATACACCGGGGCCATATGGTATATTAAACGCTGTACAAGTATTCGCTAGTGGCGAGTGGCGCTGACGCGCCGTGAATCGCGAGTTCAACGGTGGCGCAAGGGGATGCTGTATTACACACTGGCGATTCACGGTTGCGGTAGCAACCACTTACCACTCGCGCATCCGTCACTGCGAAACGAAGCAAGCTTATCAAACAGGTATATATATCACCAACCTTACGGAAGTATTCGCGAGTTCGCCGGTGATGTAAAGGGATGCTGTATTACACACTGGCGATTCACGGTTGCGGTAGCAACCACTTACCACTCGCACATCCGTCACTGCGAAACGAAGTAAGCTTATCAAACAGGTGTATACATCGCTAACCTCACGGAAGTATTCGCTAGTGGCGAGTGGCGCTCACGAGCCGTGAATCGCGAGTTCGCCAGTGGTGCAAGGAGATGCTGTATTACACACTGGCAATTCACGGTTGCGGTAGCAACCACTTGCCACTCGCGCATCCGTCACTGCGAAACGAAGTAAGCTTATCAAACAGGTGTATACATCGCTAACCTCACGGAAGTATTCGCTAGTGGCGAGTGGCGCTCACGCGCCGTGAATCGCGAGTTCGCCAGTGGCGCAAGGAGATGCTGTATTACACACTGGCGATTCACGGTTGCGGTAGCAACCACTTGCCTCTAGCGGATCTGGTAGCTTAATATTACCGTCATTGCAAGCGAAGCAAGCTTACTAAACCCTGTAGGAGTGAACTACCTGGTAGCGGATCGGGTACAAATATTCAACTTCTGTACAAGCATTTACTTAGGCGCACACCTTTATGCACAATTTCAGCAGCACTAAAGCGGCAGTTTATTTTTTGCTTTTCAGTACAGCGGCAATCACCGGCTGGGCCAGTTTTTCCATAACGGCATAACCAGCTTTATTGGGATGTACACCGTCTACGGAATATTCGGCTTTCATACCCATTTTATCATCTACCAGTGAGGGATAGTAATCCAGGTAAGTAAAATGTTGTTTGGCCGCATAGGCTTTAATCCAGGCATTCAGTGCAACAACTTTTTCGGCTGGCTGTATTTCAGGCCGCCAGGGGAATTTATTGGCTGGTAATACAGAACAAAGAATGACTTTTATTTTACTCGCAACTGCCAGTTCTGCCATCGACATGATATTGTCTTCGATCATCTCAAGGGTAGAAGGACCGGTATTGCCTGCAATATCATTGATGCCGCAAAGCATTACAACCGCTTTGGGTTTAAGATCGATAACATCGGCTCTGAAACGTACCAGCATCTGCGGCGTTGTTTGACCACTGATACCACGATCGATATAATGGTTTTGTTCAAAAAAATCCGGCGAATTATTGATCCATCCATCGGTAATGGAATTGCCCATAAAAACAACCCTGTCTGCCGGTACAGGAGCGGCTTTCAGCTGTTCATTGGCTGAACGGTAACGTGCAAAATTGGGCCAGTCCTGCGCATGTGTCAGCTGGCTGCAAGCAAAAAACAGGCATAAAGCAAGGCCTGATCGGAAATAGGTTCGCTTCATATTGGTTGATAAAATGGTGGTTAAATGCAGGGAAAGTTAAGCAAAAGTTGTCATTGGCTTCGCCTGCCGTATAAATTGGCTGGTTATAGGTATACGGTTTTTTGTGCAAAAAACCAGGAAGGGTACCCATGCCGCGCAAAACGAACGATACTGCATACAATGATCAGCTTGGTTTTCTCAACTGTTGTTGATGCGGTCGATTTCCGGCTATTTATCCGGACAATTCCATGAAATTTGTTTTTGTAATCCTGATAAAATGGAGCGTTATTTATTTCAATCGGCCAGACTTGGATTCAGAAACTGGGTAGAAGAGGATATACTGCCTTTTGCTGCCCTCTGCAGTGATAAACGGGTGATGGAGTTTTACCCGAAACAACTGACACTACAGGAAGCTACTGCGTTTATAGAAAGGATAAAACAGCATTTCAGTGAAAAAGGATATGGCCTGTATGCAGTGGATGAATTAAGCACCCGCAGATTCATCGGGTATATCGGTTTTTTAACGGCACAGTTTCCGGCCTGGTTCACACCCTGTACCGAAATCGGCTGGCGGCTGAGCTATGCGGCCTGGGGACGGGGTCTTGCAACAGAAGGCGCACTGCAGTGCCTGGCTTATGGGTGGACGCATTTTCATTTCAAAGAGATCTATTCTTTTACCGCAGTGATCAATAAACGATCTGAAAGAGTGATGCAAAAAATAGGTATGCACCTGGCCGGCAGTTTCGATCATCCGAATGTGGAAGAAGGCAGCCCGTTGAAAAAGCATGTATTGTACAGGATTGCTACGGATGGACAATGATAATACTATACCTGCATCAATGCTTCTTTTGCTTTTTGGATCCATGCCAGGTGCTGGGATAACGGCGGTCTTGATCTTTGCCAGTAACTGAATATTTCATTGTACGCAACATGCCTGGCTTCATGAAGCGTAGGGAAGCGCACAAATGTGCAGTAAAACCTGAAAGCATATGCACAGCTGCAGGGCAGCTCTGCTATGATCTTTATTATTTCTTCTCTGGGGATACGGGATACCGATACAATTTTATCCAGGCATTCAATTTCTAGCATGGGGTAGTATATTGGATTAGGGTAATGTGTAAATCTAATTATTTTCTTCAATGAAGTACCTCATTTTACACCATTGGACAGAAGTAAATCGCTAGTGGGGAGGAAGGATATTGACTTGAAAACTGGGAACAGTTAAAAGTTACAAGCTGCTAGCAACGAGCTTTGAGTAATATCTGCTTTCTGACTGCCACCAATAACCACTCACGATTCACGATTGACGTCTCACGATCAGGACTGCCGACTGATAACCACTCACGATAAAACGTTCTAATAAAAATCTAATGAAATTCTATCAGTGTTCTAATAATCATTCCCGCCAGCGTACTGTAGCTTCGCCTCGCATTTAACAAACCTGTTTGATCATTTAAGCTGATAACACAATGGAAGCAGAGCCTGCGGATAACCATACTGATGTATTGATCTCCTCACTGTAAAAACGATCCCGGGTTGTCTTTTCCGGTGGGGATAAAGACAAAACCATTTCAGGTGGATGATACCTGCTGCTAATACAGCAAGATCTATTTTCCGGGAAACAGTCATCGTTCAACATGATCTTTTATTCATATCCCAACCGGCTAACAGGTCCCGGTGGGAGCGGTATTGTATTTCCCGGAAGTATGGAAGTATTATAACAATGCATGGCAGCCTTTTACCAGGCAACGGTATGCTTTTGCCCACTATATAATAAACGGAAAGCGGCTTGCTTCCTGCGATGCAATACAGCCGGTTATTGTACCGGTCGCCGGCTGTATTGCTGTATCAGGCACTATTGATCAACAGGACCCGATCATTCAATTAACGACTATGAGCAAAACAACATTTAATCCGCCACTGACCAGGCCGCGGACTGTAATAAAGACAAACAGTTTTTCTTCTGCAATTAAAATGCATTGCAGGCTGTTGCTTTTTTTGCTGCTGCTGGTTTATACAACCGGTGCTATTGCACAGAACATGGTTTCGGGAAAGATCACTTCAGCAAAAGGAGAAGAACTGGCTGGTGTAAGCATTACCATTGCCGGTACCCATAAAGGAACCGTATCTGATTCAGCCGGTATATACCATATCCGTCCCGCATCAAAAGATGATGTACTGGTATTCAGTTTGCTGGGCTATAAAAACAGGCAGGTAAAAGCCGGCAGCAGCGCTACACAGGATATCGTGCTGGAACCCGCTGCACAGGAACTGACCGAAGTGGTGATCACCACCGGCCTTGCCAGCAGCATTAAAAAAAGCAATGCTGCCAATGCTGTGGTTTCACTTTCTTCCGGCCGTATTACAGGAACCACCACACCTTCTACACTGGATGGTGCGCTGAGTGGCAAAATTGTGGGTGCCAACATCACCCAGATGAGCGGAGCACCGGGTGGTGGTGTGTCAATGCAGCTGAGGGGGATCTCTTCTATTACCGGCAGCTCGCAACCCTTATTTATCCTTGACGGTGTGATCATCAATGACGCCAGTTTTGATGCAGGCAGGGGTACCAATGCCTTCACCGGGTCGAACAGTATTTCAAAAGGGCAGGACAACCTGGCCAACAGGTTGGCCGATATCAATGCTGCTGATATTGAATCAGTAGAAATATTAAAAGGTTCCAGTGCTGCCGCCATCTATGGAACGCTGGCCAATGCCGGTGTGGTGATCATCACTACAAAGAAAGGTGCCGCCGGACCAACAAGGGTGAGTTTTACGCAGGATATAGCCGCTATTTCTGCACGCAAATTTTTGCCTTATGGCAGTTGGGATGAAGCCAAGATCAGGGCTTTTTACAGTGATACTACACAACAGCGTACGGAGATCGCCGCATATGAAGCAGCAAAAGCAGCAGGCAATATATTCAATTATCCCAAAGAGATCTATGGCCGTACCGCACTCGGCACTTATAGCCAGCTGGGTATTTCAGGCGGATCGGAAAAAACAAGGTTTTATATTTCAGGCGGCTTCAATAGCGAAGATGGGCTTACCAGGAACACCGGCTTTAAACGCGCATCTGTCCGTGCGAATATTACGCATTCGATCAGCGACAGATGGGACCTGCAGTTTAATTCAAATTACATCAACAATATCACCGATCGCGGATGGGAGAACAATGACAACAATGGTGTGAACATCGGCACCAACCTCACCTCATTGCCGGCTTATGCACAGATACACCGCCTGCCGGATGGTACTTACCCGGTAAATCCTTATTATGCAGAAAACCCTTTTCACGTCATTGACGCATTCATTAACCGGGAAACCACCAACCGTTTTATTGAATCGTTCACCACTCATTACAGTTTTATTAAGAAAACGCATCACCAGCTGAAAGCAAGTTTCCAGGGAGGAATAGATTACCTGCTTACTGAAGCCCAGCTGTATGCACCGGATGATGCACAATCGCAGGTGAATGCCATCAGCGGTTATCCCGGTGCTTCCAGGTTCACCAATAACAGGAATATCAATACCAATTTTCAGCTGGCACTGGTGAACACATTTACAGGTAACCGCTTTACGAATAAAACCTCCGCAGGACTGGTACGCTTTAACCAGAACCTCGCTGTGAATGCAGTGCAGGGAGAAGGGCTTTCTTCAGGACAGGTCAATCCCAATAATGCAGTTGTACGCACTACTTACAGTTTCTTGCAGCGGATACAGAATGCCGGTGCATTCCTGCAACATGAAGTGAACTGGAAAGACAGGATCATTGCTACCGCCGCACTGCGTGTAGATAAAAACACCACCAATGCAGCTTACAATACTTTTTATCCATTTCCAAAAGCCGCACTGGCAGCCAACCTTACCCGGTTTAATTTTTGGAATATACCGGTTATCGACCAGTTCAAATTGCGCGCAGCTTATGGGCAAACCGGCGGACCGGCAGCTTTTGGCAGCAATTTCAGCCAGCTGAACACCAGTGTTTACCAGAATATACTCGGTATCAGCGCACCGGTGACCATCGGCAACGATAAGATCAAATACGAGATCGCCAGCGAAATGGAATATGGCATCGATATGGGTTTATGGCATAACCTGGTTACGCTGGAATTAACCTGGTACAATAAAAAAGTAAAAAACCTGCTGCAGCCATTTACATTGGCACCCTCAGTGGGTTATGCCAGCATTACCGGTTATCCCATCGGCGACCTGCAGAACAAAGGACTGGAAATATCATTGGGACTTACACCTGTTAACAGGCCAGGTTTCAAATGGAATTCTGTGTTTAATTACTGGTTCAACAGGAGTAAAATTACCCGGCTCATTATTCCGCCTGCAGCGGCCGGGCCTAACCTGGGTGCATTGTATGGCTTTAACGAATTGAGGGTAGGGCAGTCGCCAACAGCCTTTGTAGGTACGCCGGTAAAGCATGACGGCAGCCTGACCGTGTATGGTGATGCACAACCACAATTCCAGCTTACCAACTACAATAAAATCGAGTTCTGTAAAAATTTTGAGTTCTCTTTTCTGCTGCACTGGAACTACCGCAGCTATGTAAGCAATTTCACCAGGTTCCAGCTAGACCAGGGTGGTCAAAGTCCCGACTGGATGGTGCCCACCCATTTTGATGCATCGGGCAACAGGATACCGGGTGATGCCATACCAACAGGACTTGCAAGACAGAAAGGCCTTACCGCGGCTTATTTTATTGAAGATGCCAGCTATCTCAAACTGCGTGAAGTAGCACTCAGTTTTAACTGCACCCAACGCCAGCTGCAAACCTGGTTTGGCGGCCATGTGAAAGGCATGAAGCTGGGTATTTCTGCCAACAACCTGCTCACGATAACAAAATACACAGGCTTCGATCCCGAAGTATCTGCCTTTGGCCAAACATCAGTAGGCAGCAATTTTGATATTGTGAGCGCACCCTATACCAAAAGAATATTGTTTCACCTGGGCATCGATTTCTGATTATACTATTCATTGCTTCTATTAAAATATCCGCATATGCGCATCCTGAAAAATACAGTATGGGTTGCATCAACAGCATTGCTGCTTATGGCAACATCCTGCAATAAAACCATCAATACGCCCAATATCGCCAATCCCAACGGGCCAGACCTGTCGTCTGTACTGCACAATGCCAGCCGTGAGCAGCTGGTACAACTGGCCACCGGTACTTTCTCTGTAATGCGTACCGGTTACAATACCAATCCAGGTAACGGAACCAGCAGTTATGAATCTTATTGCAAAGTAGCGGGAACACTGGGGCGTGAAGTATATGTGATCAACCAGTCAGAAACCCGCTGGGTGAATGAGCTGGCTGGCCTCAATGGTATACTTGATCCCGGTGCCTTTTACAATGGGTATTATTTTTCCTTCAGCAGTGCAAGGCAAACAGCGGCTATCCTGCAGCAGGCCGCGCTCAACACCAGTTCAGTGAACCAGCAGGAAAAACTGGGTATACTGGGTTTTACCAATACAGTTATCGCATTTGAAATGCTGCATATTTTGAATATGCAGGGGAAAAACGGTATCCGTGTTGACCTGGCCGGCTACCTTAAACCTGGTCCTTTTGTATCCTACGATTCAGGACTGGCCACCATCAAAGGTTTGCTGGATACTGCCGGTACACAACTGCAGCAGGCAGGCAGTGTTTTTATGTTTAAAGTGCCACCGGGCTTTGCGGGTTTTGATACACCTGCGGGCTTCCTGCAATTTAACAGGGCCATTGCTGCAAGAGTAGATATTTACCGGAAAAACTGGGCAACTGCATTGGACGACCTGCAGGCATCTTATTTCAGTCTGAACGGTCCGCTCACTGCGGGGCCGGTATTCAACTGGGGGCTTTCACCCGATATACTTAACCCGCTTTACCAGCCGCTGAACAATGCTGTTTCGGTAGTGGCCAATAATGCTTTTGTTACAGAAGCAGAACCCGGCGATGCACGTGTAAACAAAGTGGTGCAACGCGGTGCAGCCCTGAACCTGGTAGGTATATCCGGCTCTTACGATGTGGCGCTTTATCCTGCCAATACCACACCCGTATCTATTATACGTAATGAAGAGCTGGTATTGATATATGCTGAATGCATGATACAGCAAAGACAACTGAAAGAAGCAGTTGCTGCGCTCAATATTATCAGAACCCGTGCAGGTAAGTTACCGGCTTACCAGGGCACTGTAACCAAAGAAGCATTGATCGATGAACTGTTGAAACAACGCCGTTATTCTTTGTTCTATGAAGGACACCGCTGGATAGATATGCGGCGCTATGGCCGGCTCAACCACCTGCCGCTCGACCAGCCCGGGCAAACCATTTTTGATGCCATGCCCAGGCCCCTGGCAGAGCAGAACTGGGGAAAATAGCACTGGTATTTGCCAGGCAAACATTGTGCAAGGAAAATACAACCCTGTGCAATTTTTTTTTATTATCTTATAGCCCAGGTTGAGGGTTGATCAGCCGCTTTTTATAGCTGCGAGCGATGAGCTTCCAGCTATGAGAGGGGAATGGATGGTGAAATAGTATCCATTGGTTTATAGCATCTTTTTCAACCTCATTTTTCCAATACCAAATCTCCGTACAATGTCCTTTGATCCCCACACCAAATTAGGGCTGCTGCATCAGCCTGATTCACTCAGGAACGATGATCTTAATACCTGGTCGCAGGGCAGGGGCCCGGCTGTGTGGGCCAAGCTTTGTGCCTGCATAGCGGGTGATTTACCGGCTATTCGGAAATTGGTTGAACAGGACTGCTCTTATGCTTACCTGCACCCGCCACGTTTTACTGTTCGCGAAAACCACCGCTCAGTAGTGGACTATTTGCTGGAACACGGTGCAAAAACCGGTGATGGCCAGGAATTGATCGCAGTGGCCAGGGAACGGGATCACCAGGAGCTGGCTGTTTTTTTGAAGCACAGGCCTATAAACACTATCCTATTACTGAATTGGATGAAAACATTGCAGCAGCCACCAGGGATTTCGACCAGGATGAGATAATACAACCGCTGAACACAGATACGGCATTGATTACCGCTGCAGACAAATTTGGTAATCAACCGGTGCACTGGGGTGAGCTACCTTAGGGTTACAGCGAAATAGTGGCGATACTGCAGGCACATGGTTCAACTAAAAATACAAGCATATGAAATTCAAAAAATCCATCACCATCCTGTATTCGGCTGATATCAGGCGTAGTATTGCTTATTATACAGAAAGGCTGGGCTTTGAACAGCAATGGGAATGGGATGATCCGCCCAGCTTTGCAGGTGTTGAAAAAGATGAGGTGGAAGTTTTTTTCAGCAAAGTAACCGGTGCCATTCCTGAAATATGGTTTTGTATTGTAGTAGATAATATTGATGACTATTACAACAGTATGAAAGATAAAGGTGCTGATATACGGTCGCTGCCCGAAACCAAACCCTGGGGTATGCGTGAGATGATCATCAGGGATCCGGATGGGCATATGATACGGATAGGACATAATACCCGCTGTGATTAGGGGCTGCGGCAAGCTGATAGCTGTGAGCTGCAAGGGGATTTTAACTCGCGAATGTGCGGAAAACGCAAAAAGGGAGATGTTTTTCTGCCCGTTGAGCAGCATGCTTCTCTCTCATAGCTGGAAGCTCATGGCTTGCAGCTATAAAGAACGAACTGCATGAATGGGACAGGCACACCGCTCGTTATCATCACTATTCCGTACGCAAACTTTTTACAGGGTTGGCCAAGGCCGCCTTAACAGAGCGGAAGCTTACTGTAAGCTGGGTGATCAGTAAAGCGCCTGCACCTGCTGCAGCAAAGATCCACCAGGATAAGGAAGCCCTGTATTGATAACCCTGCAGCCAGTTGTGCATAAAAAGATAAGCTGCAGGTATAGCGATCAATAGTGAAATAAGCACCAGTACCACGAAATCTGCCGATAGCAGGCGCCATAAGCTGAAAACAGAAGCGCCCAGCACTTTTCTCACACCGATCTCCTTGGTTCTTTGCTCTGCCATAAAAGAAGCCATACCGAATATTCCCATACAGGAAATAAATACAGCCAGGGCTGAGAAAAAGCCGGCCAGCTTGCCGATGCGTTGTTCATCGAAAAATTTCAGGGCATATTCTTCATCTGCAAACTGGTAGTCGAAAGGTTCTTCGGGGGAATATTTTTTGCATACAGCTTCCAGTCCTGCGAGGGCTGCTGCGGTTGTTTTGCCGGGGTTCAGCTTAATGTTGAGAATACCGCCTATACTGCTGTCCAGGTTGAACAGCGTGGGCTTAACAGGCGCATAAGGCGATTCCATCACCATATCTTTTACAACGCCTATAATGGTGTATTGCTGGTTGTACCTCCGTATAAGCTGGCCTACAGGTTGACTGAACCCGATATACCTGGCGGCTGCTTCATTGATGATGATGGCAGATGAATCGCTGCGGGAACTACTGCTGAAATCCCTTCCGCTGATAAATTCAAACCCCACTGTTTTTCCATAGGTTGCTGTTACACCAACCGTATTGAACTTTGCACTCACCTGTGCATCCATGCCCTGCCAGCTGAAACCATTATTGAAATGATCATTTTCTGTTGGTGGTGTATTTGATTCTGCCATTTCTGTTATAATGCCCTTTTGCAGCAGATCATTCCGCATGCTGTTGAAGTTGTTGTGATAATTGACTGTTTTCATTACAATCGTAACCAGGCCCTGCCTGTCGTAACCCACCGGCCGGCTTTGGGCATACTGCACCTGCCTGAAAATAACAATGGTACCTATAATGAGCATAACCGATATGCTGAACTGTACTACAATAAGCACCTTACGTGGGGTAGCGGCAGAGCGGCCGGCCCTGAAACTGCCTTTAAGCACTTTCACCGGCCGGAACGATGACAGGTAAAGTGCAGGATACACACCTGCCAGCAAACCGGTGAACAGGCAAATGGCCACACCAGCCATCCAGAAATAAATATTTCCCCAGGGCAGGCTGATCTGCTTGCCTGATACACTGTTAAAAAAAGGAAGCGCCAGGATAACCAATGCCAGCGAAAGTATAAACGCAAATAATGCTACCAGTACCGATTCACTGAAAAACTGTCGTATAAGTTGAGCACGGGATGAACCGATCGTTTTTCGTATACCTACTTCTTTTGCGCGCCTCTCACTATTGGCCGTACTGAGGTTCATAAAGTTGACACAGGCCAGTAACAGCACAAATATCCCGATGATGGCAAATATCCATACATAGCGGATAGCGCCGCCGCTGTTGACACCGTTTTTAAATTCATCATAGAGATGCCATCTGCTCATAGGGTGAAGCAGCATTTCCGGTTTTTCCAGCCGGGCAGTACGCGCGTCGACCTTATCTGCTTTTATCTTTTTTATCCTGGCAGATACGGTGGCTATATCTGCACCTTCCACCAGCTGTGCATACACCTGGAATGATTCATTGTACCAGCTGTTCTCATTCCCATTCACCCAGTTGGTCAGGTCACGGAAAGGTGCAATGAATTGTACTTCTTTGAACGAGCTGTTGGCAGGAAAATCTTCATATACCCCGGTCACGGTTTCTTGCAGGTCACCATTGATGGTTACTGTTTTGCCGGTAGGATCGGTTTGCCCGAAAAGAGCTGTTGCCATCGAACGCGACAGCAGCAGGGTAGTAGCTGTTTTAAATCCCTTGCGTGTACCGGAAAGCATTTTCAGGCTCAGCATTTCCGGGGCATCCGGCTCCATATAATTGCCCTGGGTATTTATTTTTTTATCGCCTGCAGCAACCAGGCTGTTCATGGTCCAGGAAGACAACACCACATATTTGAAATCGTTCCCATAGCTTTTCCGCAGTTCTGCCGCCAGTGGTATTACATTACCCTTGCCGGTACTGGTTTTACCATTGTGTGTTTCTGTTTGCATCACCTGTACAATACGGGAATAATGATCAAAACCTTTGTCAAAGGAAAGCTCATCCCATATCCATAAACCGATCAGTATCGTAACGGCCAGGCCCGTTGAAAGTCCTGCGATATTGATAACCGCATTCGTTTTAGCCCTTGTAAGGTTACGGTATGCAGTGAAAAGATAATTCCTGAACATGCAAATCTTTTTGCAGTAAACAGGCGAATAATGGGCCTGATTTGTATATCATTAAAAATCAGATTGCTATAAAAAACTGTGTTTGTAAAACTGTTCGTATTTAAGCAGGAAATGTCCGTTTTCGCTACAATAGGCGGCCTGTCAGTAGGCAATCAGAAAGCGTATTACTCAAAGCTCGTTGCTAGTGGCTTGTAACCTTTAACTGTTCTCAGTTTTCAAACAAATATCCTCACTTCCGACTAGCGATTCACCACTAGCCACTCGCAGCGGTATACACTTGACAATCTTCTGTTCCCCGTTTTTAAGTAAATATCTTTCCTTCCGACTATTCATCCGTAAAAGGATCAAGAATGCCGAAGCCGTTCTTTTTGTAGCTCATGAATTTGCCGTCGGTAAGCCCCTTCAACCTGTTGCCAAAGCTGCCCTGGTGACTGAGCTTGTTTCCATTGATGTTCCAAAGAAAAAGACCGTCTTTATGTTTGTATGGACCATGCAGTATTACCTCGCTGCCCCTGGCGGAGATAGCACATGCACCATTTAAATCGGCGGGGATATGATGGGTTTTCCATTGAAAAGTATCCAGCCGCAGTTCAGTCAGCTCAAATTCGGTATAGGGATAGAATAAAACTGAATGTTGGTCAAACAGGCAGGCGCAATAGCAATCGGCAATAGCCCAGTTGGCCACTGAATTGAAGCCAAATAGCCTATTGCCCTGAAAATCGAAAACAACAAGTCCTTCATTATTGGGGCCCTCGATGCCAAAACACCCTCATCAAAATAGGTGAATACGATTTTATCATTAACGACCAGGATATCCTGGATACCATCCCCGGCAAAAAAGGATTGCTGCAGTTGCCCATTGCGATCGTAAATAAAAGCATTATCCGTATTGTCCGAGCGACAGGATGCAAGCAGGAACAAGGTTTCAGATAGCTGTCTCACCATGGGGAATTTAATGCCTGCTGCCAGCCTTGTTGTAAAGGCTGGTGTAATGATTTCGTTTTTGCTGGTCAGTGCGATATAGTCACCATGCACATTGGTGTCTATATCCATTAATGTGTCGGCTGTGTCAATGATGAATAGCTGTTCTCTCATGTTTGTAGGCAGCAGAGTGCCGGCGCAAAAATACAGAACAGTCCTGATGTATTATAGCCAGGTTATTTACGTTGCTGCATATACCAATACCACCATTCCCTGGTCATATGGCTGTGCATGCACCAGCCTGAGTGGCAGGGTGTTCTCCAGTTCATCAAAAATCCGCATTCCATCCCCCACGATAGTGGGATTGATAACAAAATGGTATTCATCAATGAGCCTGGCAGCTACCAGTGCTGCAGCAAAAGAGGCACCACCATATGCGATCATATTTTTTCCTTCAAGGGCCTTAAGCCTGTTGACCTCAGCCGCCAGGTCCCCCTTGGCCAGTTCGCTGTTCTCCCATGTAGCTTTTTGCAGTGTTTTGCTAAAGACAATTTTTTTAGCCTGCCTGATATGGGTGGCAAAAGCAGAAAGCGGGTTAGCGGTGTTACCGGCCACTTTGCTCCAGTAATGGATAAAACCTTCCGCTGCCATTTTCCTGCTGAGCAGTATGCTGTCGACGGAAGAGGCTATATCAATATGGTATTGCCTCAGTCGTGGATCGGTCCAGGTCCAGTTTTCACCAAAGCCCCATACCATCCAGTCTGACCTGCCATTTGCAGCTGAAACATAACCATCGACCGATAACTGCATTTGTAATAAAAGCTTTCGCATATGATCGTTTTATAAGTACAAATATCCTTACCGCCGGGATAAAGAAGCTGTGCGGTTGCGGTTATTTGACGGTGTATTTGCGCAATAATGGCGGCTGTATTGCCCCTTGTCCTGAACAGCCCTCGCAAATGTCATTTTTCACCTGCTGTTTTCAACATAATCGTTGTTGCTTTGTACATATACCAAAAACGGCAACCACATGTTGTATGATTGTAAAAAGATGCCTCTGCAGTTATTATGGCAGCTTGCGCTGCTGGTGTTCACCATGCAGCCTTGTATGGCCCAGCTGCCTGTTGATACTGCGGGGCTGGGACATAATCCGCAGGCAGGCCAGTATGTATCGTTGCGGGGATTCAATATGTACTATGAAGTATACGGAAAAGGCGAACCGCTGTTGTTTATACATGGCAATGGCGGGTCTATCACTGATTTCAGCAACCAGGTGGCTTATTTCGCCCGGTATTATAAAGTGATCCTTGCCGATAGCCGGGCACAAGGCAGGTCAGCAGACGGCAGCGATTCGCTTAGTTATGAAATGATGTCGGATGATTTCAGTGCATTGCTCGATCACCTGAAAGCAGATTCCTGCAATATTGTTGGCTGGAGCGACGGTGGGATCAATGCGTTATTACTGGCACTGCGGCATCCTGAAAAAGTTAAAAAACTGGTCTCCACGGGTGCCAATCTATGGCCCGATACAACAGCGCTTGATCCCTGGATATACCAGGTGCTTGTAAAAGAGCAGGCCCGTATTAACTCTTTGCCTGCCACTACCAAACTGAAGAACGAAAAAAAGCTGGTGAAGCTGATGTTAACAGAACCGCATATCAACCCGGCATACCTGGCCAAGATCAGCTGTCCGGCATTGATCATGGGTGGCGATCATGATGTGATATTGCCAGCACATACCATGCTGATCGCTGCATCGATACCACGGTCTTATTTATGGATATTGCCTAATTCAGGCCATTCTACCATGATCACCTATAAAGATACTTTCAATAAAACCGTGCTGGACTTCCTGCAAAAACCTTACCGGCCAATTGCAGGTGCAGCACAACTGCAGTAAGGTTTAAGCCGGTTTAAGTCTTATTCTTTCTTATTACTATTGTTTAAATGAGCATCCTGTTGCCGTATTCATTTTTGTGGTATTGCCATAATAGTATGCAATACAGCAATGCAAAGGCAACGCTGTATTTTTGAAAATGGTGGATGAAAAGAAAGAACAATTATTGTGTTGCTGTGTACCTGAGGATCGCTGCAATAACGGATGGAAGCGGCAGGCTGGTATCTATTTCTAAGCCAGCCGCTTGTTTCAGCAATGGTTCTATACTTTGTTTCAGGCGGAGTATACGGTTTATCTCTTCATCTGTATGTCCATAAGCAGGTTGCTGCCTGAGCCGGAGGCGCTGTACAAGCACTGCCGCCGGTGCAGCAAGTAAAATAATATGTGTGAACTGCGGATAAAACCGGGCCATATTGCTGGCGCATCCGCTTACAAAAAGCGGGTTTGTATGCTGACCGGATAAAAGCTGCTGTACAGCTTCTGTGTTCCATATCCAGTCTTTGCCAGGCCTTACTTCATTGTCTGGCTGATCCGGGTCTTCTTCCGCATCAGCCCAAACCGAAAAACGATCATTATCGAGATCAACAGCTGCATAGCCCTGCAGTGCCAGTTCATTGATCACCGTTGTTTTTCCGGTGCCCGACATACCGGTAATAAGCACTGTTTTCATCATAAGTAGCTAAAAAGGTAAGTATTATAATCCAGTTATTGATTTCTGCATTTTCTGATAATCCAACTCTTTCAAAAATCGAGTAGGAGGATAGCCATTAGTTGGCTACCCGTCCTCTCACACCACCGT
>CBJLMB010000048.1:0-47426 GCA_966424055.1 uncultured Deminuibacter sp.
CTAAAATATAATTGATCTATTTACTCAGCAATAGGCAGTTGCCCGCAGGGATACATCGAGCTCATAGTTTTAAAGAATTTTCACAAGTGCGGAAGCTTTAGCTTGTAAACTTCCTAGTGCGTCGGCGGCAACTCTCGTAAATTTTGATTCTGACGGTTCGAGCAGTTAAATTTTATTTTAACAAAATTGCGGCCTATTAAAACCGCGCTTTCGGGAGATCGAACTACGACCAAACACAGAGATAATCCATTCAAGACCTCTAAAGGAAAATAATCAAATTGAATAATCGTACAGAAGAGCTTTCCGCTACCATTCATTCAACCCGTAATGTCACTGTTGCAGCTGTATCAAAAGTTGTAGTTATCCAGTCAGGAGGAGGGCTAAGGTTAACATAAAGCATTGACCTGCTGATATACGTTAAAAACTTTATCCTGTAATCACCATCCGTCGTCTTAATCGATGTTGTTTGACCAAGGATCAGGTCGAACCTACTCCAGCCATGAAACGAGCTTACAATTGCGAAATGCCCAATTGTTGCTGGGCCTACGATATCTTTTCCTGAATAGGCAAGCCAGATTTTATTAAAATTACATTCAAAAAGCTGCTTTAGCCACAAGCTCGACACCGTAATTGTATCAGACTGGAAAAACTGAGTGCAATATGGTGAAGCAGGCGCTGTACCTGGCCCTTCTTTTTTACAACCTGTAAAGAGCATTACCAGGATCAAAGATTTAATTGACATTCTCAGCTTTCCGACATGCAATCGTTTGTCCATACGCTATGCTTTATCCTTTAGAAGAGATGCATGGAAAACAGCGTTAAAAATCAATAGCGTACTTTCCCCGACAACAGGCAATTCATCAAATGAGAGAAAATGCGTCATGACGGGAATTGTTATTATCCATTGCGGCAATTCGGGAACTTTCTCCAGACCCAATATTTTGGTAGTAGGATATATACCTAAAGGAGTTCAAGGATTAGTTCCGCTTTTCAGAGTTCGTCAGCAACTTCTATCTGAAGTGCAATTTAAATTAGCCCTACATACTAGCAGGCAAAGAGTTCTCTTTATTGACGATTAATGATTTAGGAATTAACTTATTTGTGTACAGTTGGCAAAAAATCAAAGTCACAAGGGGGCCAAAAAATGCCCAACATTAAGTTATATTATGAATGAATCGAACAACAAATACCGATTTTTATCCAATTATTCGTTATTTCAAGACTAACGTTAACAGACCCCCTCTACGCAAACCAGATATTTTTCTTCATTTTCTGTCAATCATGATACTGATTCACACACATTATTAAATATTTTTTTATCTTCACAAGACTTATCCTTGTACCTTATCAATTCTTTACACAGCTTGGCTCCTCTATAACATTGTTTCAGCGACATATTCTAAAGATATGATTGTCTTAAGAGTAGTCGATATATTATTTGGGGTAACAACACAATAACCATTTAAAAAACATAAAAATTAAATCTATGAAAAAGAACAAGCTTGGCACCAGTATGTGTTTGGCATTTCTATTATGTGTTCTTCTGACCCCAAAAGAAGGACATGGCCTTAAAGCGATTAACGATGTCACAAAGAATCCCAAGCATCCACCACCACCTCCGGCAGTTAATCTAACCAATACAGACTGCGAAGTCAGCTTAGTCTTTTTTAATTATGAAGGAAGGGTTTGTGGAATCCCCCCAGACGGCCTCTCAAATCCCGCCAACGTAAATGGGGCCAGTAGTCTTAATCAAAATAATACCTTTTACTGTAAAATAACTGTAGAACCCAGTGTATATCCTGGTTCTTATAATACTAGCACATACACAACTATTTGGACAAGCAGGTCAAGTACTATAAAAATAAAAGTTCCAAATGAGGTAGTAAGCAAAGTTACTGTACTGTTTTATGAAAGATGTAATAATTGTACTAATAGTCGATCCGGTAGGCCGTTTTTTAGATATATGTCTACGCTTGGAAAAGGACAAAAATTTCTAACAGCCCTTATGGGTTATTTGTATGCTGCTAACTGTTAATATTAAAATTTCAACTAATGAAACACTATATAGGACTACTGCTGCTGTCATTTTTACTATTTGGGTGTTCAAAAAATGAGAAAAAGCTAAGCTCTCTTGACAAATTCGGAACAAAAAAATCATTTGCATTATCAACAGAAGGGTCAAGTAATGTTATTGATTATTATAGCTTTCTGGCAAATCCCGCAAACGGCATTTTTGGTATTACTGCTAATACCACCGATCTAGCTCGCCCAGCCAGTTTTAATACGTCTGGAGCCACAGCTAAGCCTAATGCAACGTCTTTAACCATAACACCCGTAAATATTGGAGGCGCATTTTATGATGCCAATAGTCACATCATTTCGGGGGGAACAGTTTCGTTTGGCGGTATTACGTTAAATCCTAATCCAGGTCATGGTAATTATTATGGGTTAGAGAATAGTTCAATTAGTAATCCAACATTGGCTAATGCAATATCGGCCAATGGCTATCTCGATTATAGTACTCTGGCTGGTACTGTTATTCCTGTAAGTATTAATCCAATATATGGCAGCAGCAATTTACCGAACAAAGGTGCTGATGGCACAATGTATGTGCCGCAGATTATTCGTCTAGACAAAGCTTCGATGCCATTTTACTCAGATGGCATGGGAAGTTCAATTCTGTCAATCTACAGTAAGAATAATAATACAAATATTCAATGGAACGCAGATCCAAATAATGGAAACGGTGTTGTAATTATTATTGAGTATGATCCGACGTTTAAATCGAATTTGGATTATTGGGCACCACAGTCACCTCCAGAAAACAGACGTCTGTATTGTGCTGTAAAAGTTCCAGATACCGGGCAATATACGTTTACACCAGAAGATTTACAGGGTCTTCCATCCAATTGTATGGCCATTATGACTATAGGAAGAGCACAATATGTTACATTTAATGATAGAGATACATACTCCCAGTATTCGTTATATGCCGCCACCGCTGTCGAAACATTATGCAGACTATCACAATGCTCATCTTCGATAACCACACCATGCCCTAATTAATAGGATGATCTTTTTAGTTAGCAGTATGGGCAAATTTTTTCAAGGGAAAAAAATGGCCTATCTAATGATTGGATTTTTATTTACAGTATTTATAATCCTTTCATGGTATGTTCAGCCATTATTTTCACTGATATGCTTTATCCCTTACTTTTTTGTACTATTTGCAAAGAAGAATAGACTGCTTTACTTGAAACTTTATGGGCTGAATTTATTATGGAATACAAGTGTGACCTTTTGGCTTTGTGAAATAAATTGGATAAAGGGGGTATTGACTATATTGATTAATTCTTTCTTATTTCTACTTCCGATTATAGCCTGGAAATTAATAACGAAGTATTTAAAAATTGTAGTTCTTGATAAATGCTTGTTGCTTCTTTTATGGATCTTATTTGAATATAGTCATCATTTATGGGATTTTTCATGGACTTGGCTAACTGTTGGAAATGTTTTTGGTAAATCACCTCATTATATTCTGTGGTATCGGTACATTGGAGTATTGGGTGGAAGCATGTGGATATTGCTATGCAACTATTTTTTGTATAAAATCTTTTTAGCTTCTTCATTTGGTTTTAAAGTATTTATTCGGCCACTACTTTTAATAATACTTCCGATGCTGCTTTCGTTATCTCTCTTTTATTTCCTAAATAAAAGACAAATATCTCCAAAAATAAATGTTGCTGTAATTTCTACGGTTATAAGAAACGATTCCATTAGTGACATAAACAAGTTGAATCAGATTGACACTCTTTTCAAACGAAACTCATCCAGTTATCAGGCAGACATTACGATTCTGCCAGAAACAACTATATCAAATGATGTGTGGTTTGGAGCATTTAGTCAAACCCGTGTTTTTTGGGAACTTAAAAATGCACTACATAAGTGGACAACAAAAAATATAATATTGGGAGTGCTATTAAAGGTGCAAAATGATAAGGGTGGATATAAAACAGATGATGGTTTTTTTCAAAGGAAATATAACCAATATAATGCCGCATTCTTATTAAATAAAACTGATGACATAAGTGTTAAACTTAAGAAAGTATATGTTCCAATAGAAGAATATATTCCTTCATATCTCTCTTTTCTGGCAGGCGGCAAATTGGGATTTTCTAAAGGAGAGGATAACGATGACCGATTTATTATTGGCGGCCACTCATATTTTATATGTATTTGTTATGAAGCTGTAAATAGTATTTTTATTGCACAGGGCTTGAATAGAGATGACAATGCGCTTATAATGTTATCTAGTGAAAATTTTTTTGGAAAGAGTAAGCTTGGAAGAGACCAGTATAAAAACATAACTAGATTGCGATCTGTCGAAAATGGCATATCGCTTATTAAATCATCAAATGATGGTACTTCTTTTACTTGCGACGCACTTGGACAAATGTCCAATTTTTATAGAGTAAGAGAGCTATCAAAGTTTAGTTCAACAATATTTCTCTCATCATCATCTTGTTATCATAAAATAGCTCATTTCCTGTCTACAATAATCCTGCTTGGTATCTTTTTTATATTTTTGATAAATATAATTGTCACTTTCACCAATAGCAAATTCTTAAAAAAAATATTTAATGCCATTAACTACAATATTTAAAACAGGGATTCTTATAGTTGTATTTTTCTTTGCATCTTCAGAGAACGGCAAATCTCAAAAATTTTTTTTTGACTTTGAAACAGGAACTGGAAAATCATATTTATTTGAAAGCATAAACAAAAATGTAGATGTACGATATGGTTTGCCATTCTCTTTAGCCACTGCAATAAAATATGTTCCAAGCAAAAGTCAGTGGGGCATCAAATTACAACTAATTGATTTAGAATCAACTATATCGGGTCAAAATTGGCAAAACGGCTCTAGTCTGGATGGCTATATCAAAAATACTACAATTGCTTTGCTCTTAGAAAAAGAGAAAGAAACTTCGAAGGGTACAATTGGATTTAACTTCGGCATGGGGGTATCAAATGAAATTATTCAGCCTTTGCAAATTGACCCAACATCCAAACAAAAAAATACGTATATGAGTATTTTATTAGGAGGAATATTATCAAGAAAATTATCAAATAAATTTAGCTTACTGGTTTTACCAAGTTTTTTATGGCAAGATCCATTTAAATCTCTTACTGTTTTTGGGGGAAGGAAAGCCAATCTTGCCGATGAAGACTTATCTATTATCATAAATTTTGGAATAAGATATGAATTTAATTAAAGCAAGAGCAAAGAGCTATTACCACTTACATAAGGTCGACTGCAAAAAAAGATATTTGTTATTGTTTTTTCCATTAGTTTTTATTATAGGGTGTTCTAAAAATGATCATTCTGACTCGCAGTTTCCACCAGTGCCTCAAGAGACGCTAAATACAGTCTACGAGCAAATTAGAACTCCTTATAAATATGGAATTGTATTGAAACCAGAAGCTAGCAATATTCTATATGATAGTCCAACTGTATTTCAAGTTAATGGCAAATGGTATATTACCTACATTGCATTTGATGGAAATGGTTATGACACATATATAGCAGAAAGTGACGATTTGCTGCATTGGACAAAAAAAGGAAGAATCTTAAGTAAGAATTTAGGCTCCTCTGAGTGGGACAATGCTCAACGGGCTGGTTATGTATCCTTAGTGAATATGCGATTTGGCGGAGATTATTCTGTGGCGAAATTCAACAATAGTTACTGGTTGAGCTATCTTGGTGGCAGCTCCGCTGGTTACGAGAAAGGTATTTTATCAATTGGATTGGCTCACACTGATCAAATAACAAATACTGCGGAATGGACTAGACTGCCTCAGCCTGTTCTGTCTCCAACAGATAAAAATGCTCGTAGATTTGAAAACAAAGCGCTTTATAAAAGCAGCATCGTATTCGATTCACTGAAGACCACCGGCTATTCCTATTTAATGTTTTACAATGGTGAAGCAAGTTCTGGGGAAGGAGAGAGCATCACTATGGCAGGTTCAAACGATATGCTTTCCTGGAACAGACTAGGGGCAAATCCTTTAATTTCTCATAAAAACGGAATTTCGGGTGATCCGCAGATAGTAAGAATTGACAGTCTTTATATAATGTTCTATTATGGATATTCATGGCGACCTGGAGGTGCATTTGATAATTTTGCCTGCTCAAAAGACTTGTATCATTGGACTGAATGGACGGGTGATGCATTGATTAAGCCTTCCGAGGCGTTTGACCAGACATTCGCGCATAAGCCTTGGGTTGTGAAGTATAATGGGATAGTTTATCATTTTTATGATGCGGTAGGCGAAAGCGGCCGCGTTATTGCAGTAGCTACATCTAAAGATCTCGGTAAAAGTTCGATTCGCTAGTGAATAGCAATTGTACCTAATAAACAAAGCTCTGTAAGTTCGGCAATCGAGTCTACCGGATGAACGAGAGCCTCAAAATCGAATAATCAATATTAGTCGGAGAGTCATACAAAATCGAACGCCAAAGTAACATTACTATCTAAAGAATTTCCTATTGGCAACCGAGACCGCATTCGCCAAAGTGCCTACATGCGTATCCTGCTGGCGAAAACAGTATTCGTCCGGTGGCAAAAAGAACTATCTTTTCTCGGGCAGCCATGAAGCTGCCAGAAGAAGCGGCATGCTATACAGCTTGCTGGGCACCTGTAAGATGCATAGGATTGAGCCTTACAGCTGGCTTAAAGATGTATTACAAAGAATTCCTGCCCATCCCATCAATAAAATACAGGAATTACTTCCCCATCGAATGACTTAAAAGTGATTGCCTTTTTGCCAGCAGGCTGTTCGCCGACTGGTAATTCTTTAAATAATTTATTAATCAATATCAATATTTCTTGTATACCTTGCAGATCTTAATTGAAACTCACAATAGCCGTATGCTCCATGTTTTACAGAATCAATAAATTGCGTAATGAATGGATAAGCATCAAGCAGTTTTTTACAAACAAATTCAAGCTTATTCCTGCTGTTTAATACTAATTTGTAACATTTATCAATAGCCTCCTGGAGAGTAATCTTATCTTGTTTAGTTAGTAGCATGATAAAGTTAATATTATTTTTGTATTTATAATCTTTCATGAATGAAGAATAATCGTTAGTTATCCAAACACTCTCACAATAGACGGACATGAGGTCTGCCAGAATTTTATCGTCCCAAATTTCGGTTGTTAGATTTGTTCCTGTTATGCAGTCATGTAGTGCCAAATCCTGTGCTACCTCTATATCCCATTTTCTGTATTCATAGTATTTATCTAAGGTCAGTGTACCCTGAGATTCTATAGTATTGTGTAGTGCACTTGCACTTTCAAAATATTTCTCATAGCATAACGTTATTATTTCTGTCTGTTTTTTTGATAATTTCATTTCTTCTCTTACTTCCTTATGTATTAAAGAGAATATGTGATCGGTAGCGTATCCTAAACGGAGGAAACTCATTACATGATCAGGCAGACATTCAGCTGAAAGATTCTTTTCTATACAATCATCTGTAAAAGTAAATAGAAAGTAATATTTGGATATGTAAAATAACATATCTTCACTTGCTTGTGAAAACACCAAACTTGCTGCCAGTGGAAAGTCGGTTTCAAGCGTTTGAGTAATAATATGATCCGAAAACGTACTTAGACAGGTAAGCCATTCCGTAAATCGTTTTTTTACTACTTCATAATAAGGGCTTTGCTTGTGATATAAGTGTTGAGGCAATGAACGCAGTTCAATATCTTCGGGTTTGAGAGAACGGGCGAAGGTCATTTTTGTGGATTTAAAACTTGTTTAAAATTTTTTGATACTCATTTTAATAAAATACCAATGAACATATCCCTCCGATCAAACGCAAATCTCTAGACTTTACTCATAAATTATCTACTACTCGCAAGCATTTGCCTGGAGCGATATGGATATCGAATAAATTATCATAAAGTAATGCGATACATAAATGGCAAGTTATGTATTTAGCCTTTCTCACTATTGTTCATTTTGTTCGGGAATATCTATCAAAATCTATAAGCTGAAAATCAAAGCAAAATGGTAAATGTTCCGAGATCGGCGTCTTCCTTTTGATGTTATTACCTGTTGTTCCCCCAAGTGCATGTTGAAACTGCTAAAATATAATCGATCTATTCATCTAGCAATAGGCAGTTGCCCGGAGGGATACATTATAAAAGTGATGGAGGAATGGTTATTCGTCGCAGATGAAGAAAATAATAAAAAAGATGAAAAAGGTATAGTACTAATATGCGCAGCACCTACTTCGTGCCTGGTTGGCGCATTGAGTGAAGACAGTGACAGGTTTAATTTTCTGGATACTTGCTTCTGATTCATCCATTTTCGGGTTCGGGCATGCTGGCCATGGCCGGATGCTCTTTTTATAATAATCGCTAGTTCTTCAAGTAGTTCCTTTTTGAACTGCTGTAATTGTAATGTTGCTGTAGGGGCTTGCCGCTTACTTTTTTCTAGCTTTGGATAAAGTGAAATAATCTTGGGCATCGAACTGATTTATGGATCAAATATCAGTTGCTGAGAAGGCGTATTTTCAGTAGGTGAGATGTACTGGGAAAGAAAAATTTGAAGAAAACAAGGAAGGAATAGTGGAATAATATAATAACTGGCCGGCGGCTATCTAAAAAAAAGCTCTCCACCTAAAGATAACAGGGTTACAGAGATGCTGCCAGAATCAAAAAGATTCCTGCGAATATGAAGATTTTGGCTATCATCCCGGCTAGGCCTTCTATGAAGCGGGTAAGCAAAGCTTTTGTATAGGAAGGGAAGAATTCGAGGCCTGTAATACTACGGCGCTTAAACCGGCGCTGTCCGATTTTATAGCGAATGGCAATGCCTGTGATCATCAGCCCGATGCCTATCGGGGCATCGTAGGGTAAGTGTATCAAGTCTATCGTTTTTGGTGAAATATTAATGTCTGATACAGGAGCGCCATAAATACACTATTTTTTGATCGGCTGTGACTTGTATTCAAATTTTCTTACAGGTGATACTGATATTAATGTACCTGCCGGTTGAAAAGCCAGGGTCGAGATTTGATCAAACCGGCAATCCATTTATGAGCTGCCTTTTTCCAATTGGCATTCGTCTTTGTTTTTCTAGTAATTAATAGTCCTGTTTGGCATGCCTGATAAAAAGCCCTGGCTTCCGTTTCAGGCATTTCTTTTTCGGAGAAGTAGATCATCACGTCACGAAGAGTTGGCGTCTTCGGAATTGCCGAAGTTGTCCTGGCCGATAGGTAGGAAGCTTGTCTCATTTTTTACGTAAGTATTGATCCAAGTGGTTTCTCCCACAGCTTTTTCTTCGTTGAATTTCTTTTTCGATATCGTCAGGGTCGTAGTAAATAGCTTTTCCAATCCGGCTGTGGGGAATAACGCCAGTGTCCCGGAGTGTTTGCAGGGTTCCGGCGCTAACCTCTAGCATTTCCATTACGGCTTTGTTTTTCAACCATTTTCGCTTAGCGGGCTGCGGGATATCTCTTAAAAGAATTCTAATCTCTTTGAGTAATTCGGTTTTTAGGGATTTGCCGAAGGCATCCAGATCGGCAATCGTTACTGGTTGGAAAAGTGGCCTTTGGGGGAGCGGGACTAATTTGGCAGTTCGAACGGGCATATATGCTTTATTATCCCACGAATATCAGGGGATATGGTAATTGGTCTTCAGTATGTGAATGGCACTCGGAAATATCTAAACTGGCGTCAGCACTGTCAGAAAACGGTGGAGTGAATAGACTTGTACAAGTTTTTTATTGCTCAAATTAAAGTCATTTTCTTCCTAAATCCTGTCGACTATCAACACTTAATGATCTTTCATGCAATTCGGAATATAATGCCAAAAGACATCATGATAATGCTATATCTATTTCTTCTTTCGACAAATCGAAAGAAGGGCTTCATTAATTAATAATAAAATCTTAAATTTTCATCTTCCAAGGATTGCCCTAGAAACATGGCATGGTGCTTTAATGTAATATAAATGAATATAAAATGATTGGATCTGAAACCCTTATCCTTAAATGTGCAAAATCTATTGTCAACAATTTAGCAAAATGGGGTTATAAAAATGTTGTTCAATACAAAGATGACGAATACACGCAAGAACTTTATGAAATCATTAGTAAGGCAATAGAGAGATATCAAGTTGATTTTCCCGTTGAGGAAACAGAACAAATTCCATTTTACAAATCAGAAACACTATTGCAGGCATTTTTGCAATTTAGGTTCAGCAAAGAATTAAACCTACACGAGGTAAAGGCAGCTGTAGATGCCGACAAACGAATTATTCCCCCTTCATCGGAAGAAATAAACAGATTCTATGAATACGTTCAGCAGGAAATAGATCAATCCAAGACTATTAAGAGTCTTAATATTTCAATTAACTATAAGGAAGAGGTTTTTAATATAAGTAGCAAATTAAATGAACTTCGTGATGCGTTACAGGAAACGATATCTATAATGAAACGAGAGATAGCATCTTCGAACCTCGAGGTTATAATGGTTGAAGAATGGAATAAGCAATTAGATGAAATCGCCGAAAATCTACATTCCTTCAAGGCAAAAACAGCCCTGAAAAGACTTGAATACCTGGAACAACGAATTAATGAACAATCTATCACTAGCAACACATTATTTGCCAAATTATACAGTCTGCAGGCAGATGCATTGGGACTAATTTATGGGATCGATAGTTCAGGAGAAAAGGATAGGCAAGCCAAACTATTTGTCCGTATTTATAATCTTAACCAAAACAATCAGGATTATAAATCTAATGCAGCTATGGCTTATTTAACATTAGGAGAACCGGCAAAGGCAATACAATTAGCTAACGAATTACTGGCAAGAGATGAATTTAATCTTGTAGGATGGTTAATCAAATGTTTTATAGCTGACCAGGATTACATGAAGGTAATTGTAGACATTCCTGCTTCATTAAGGAAGACTAATGTGTTTAAAGTAAATATATTCAGATATTTAAACTCTAAAGGATATATAAAAAGTATAAAAGAATTAGAAGATCTAGGCGTCGACCTTACCCTTCAAATGGAGACATCTATCAAGGTATCATATATAAATGTTCACTTTCTGCATCTGGCTAGTGTGTATCTAATGGATATCTATTATAGCAAGAACCTTTCTATAAGACCATTTCTCCAATATCCCAATGCAAAAGGTGATTCAGAATTCAAATATTCATATAAACTTCTAGAAATTTGCACAGAAAAGCTGAAAGGTACAGAAGTCGAAGAAGCATATTTATACTACAAATTTTTATACCACAGTAATAAGTATGTATTAGAAGAGGACAAGCAAGATATTGTTGAAATGGAGAAAGTTTTTGCGCAGCTTGGGGCATATCCACCAGCTGATGCTATAGTCAGGATGATGCAGGCATACAATAGTTATCCTTTCAGAATATTACGAAAAGTCGATGGCAATAGCGGATCAATATCTCACAAATAACCCTACAGACGAATTGGTAGCTTATATGCAGTCCTCTACTGCAGCCTTATTGCATGACACCAGTAAACAAATTCGTTATTTCTTGCAATTTTTAAATTTTCATGAAACTATAGGTGAAAAGGAGTTTATCAATCTAGCTAGGTTTATAAGAAACAATGTAGATGCAGCTGAACAAGAGCAAAAAGCTGAAATAGTTTCCTTTGTAGAATCTGCACAATATGTGAAACCTGTCTACAAACAAATCCTGCAATTGTTTTGCCTTGTAATATTAAAAGTGAAGGATTATAGCGAGGAACATATAAGTCAATTGCTCTTTGAGACAAGACAAAACATTGAACAAGCAAATGAGGCATTGTGCCTGCAACTTTCTTATGTTTATGTATTCGCCGGAAAACTTGAAGATGCTAGAGAGTTGATTAAAAGTTATATAAATGTTGATAAATTTGACGAATCCTACATCCTTTATTGCAAAGTACTATATCAATTGCCTACTGGAGATAAGTATGAATTACTCTCGCTATTGAAAAGACATAGAGAACAATTCGAAATCGATTATGTCTTGCTGCAAATTGAACTGGAATTAACCCGATTACAAGGTAAAACTAAGGACTATGTTAAACTCGCTAAAAAGGGTCATCATCTTTTTCCAGAATCAGAGTATTTTATACATCAGCTTTTCAGTTCGCTTGATTTGGATTTGCAAACAGATGAAATTAAAAGTATCGGCCCTGGACTTTCGTTGTTCCCGTTTAAAGAAGAGCAAACAGTTGTTCTTGTTGCAAAAAATTTGATTAAAGTTGAACTGTACTCCACTGCCATCGAATTGTTGTTTAAGTATGCTAGTGAATCGGCTAACACAATTGTACGACAGGCATTTTTTATGCTGTCTCACACTTTTCCCTCAGGTTCGATGAAAGAATTTGAGGAAGTGAGAGCAGGTTCGCATATCAAATATGAAATTTCTCGCGAATCAAAAATCATTGAGATAACCGAGGACAACAAAGACAAGCATCCATACAAATTATTTTTAGGCAAAAAGGTTGGCGAAACAATTGCATTACAAAAACCATTTGGTCAATCAATTGAATTTGTTAAGATCACTAGGATAATGGATAAATACCTTGCATTATTTGAACAGATTATGCAAGATGCAGACGATTCGTTGTCGAATATGCCCATACGTAGACTTGAATTTAAAGGAGATACCATTGAGGCTATGCACGCCACCTTTATCGAAGCATTTGGCGCAGTTGGTAGCTTGCATCAAGCGTATGCACGAAATGAACTGGAGAAATATTTTAAAGGGACCTCGAGTTTTGGAGATGTTACGAATTCAGTATTTAAACAAGATTTTACTGATTCCTATTTTATATTAACTAATAATGATGGTAAGCCATTCCGGGCTATATCCCCAGCATTTGGACATTCTAACTTCACTGAGCAATCTCAATTTGTTCTTGACCCAACAAGTCTATGTTTATTTTATCTCCTTGAAAGAGAATCTGAACTAGTTTTTAAACAAAAGTTTATCATCTCCCCCTTTTTAGGGCAGCATATCGTAGAGGCGCTGGAAAGGACAAAAACGGAAGAATATAAAGTATCAATAACAATAACTATGGATGGGGTTATTCCTCATGTATACGATGATCAGTTTAAAAACAGACGTATAAATACCTTTGAGGGATTGCTGACTTGGTTGGATGCCAACTGTGTCGTGACCGAAGTGCCAGAAAGGTTAGAATTCCTTTCGGTATTAGTACAAGAAAGAAAAAATGAATTGTTCTTAAATATCTACTTGGATAATCGACTTCTTATTGACAGACAGGATCATTTTCTTTTGACTAATGATCTAATGTACATTAGGAATTTTGGGGCAGATCGAAATGCTGCAATCAGCCCGGTTTGCTACCTACGAATATTTCAGTCTGAAAAACAAAAAGAATTTACCTCACATTTTTTACGACATTATTATGTAGGCGTCCCAATTACTGCTTCGGTCATGAATGAGGAATTTTTCAAGATGCTGGCGGGCCAGGACAACCGTTTTACAACATGTTTGGAGAACTTAAAATTTAATTGGAATCCCGATGTTAAGAATATCGGGGAAGCAATTCAATTTATTAAAAAAATGTATACAGACTCGGTAATAGGGGATCGTACACGCACTCAATGGAGTTCTGCAGTCTTACACGCCCTCACCACAGGCATGGATGATCGGCTATTGAATATTGTGGAAAAAATAATTCATAGAGAATTTAGACTTTTAGGATTGTACCAGGCACAGGTTTTGGCAATATATGCTCAGGTAACTGGCAGGTAATACCTATTCTGGCACATTGAAAATTACTCGTACTGCTGTACAAAACCTTGTAGTGCAACGGTAGTCAAATGATTGTCACATAATTTTGATCACGATCAGTTTTGGCCTTCGATTAATTTGTGAACCGTCTCAATTTTCACCCGTATCATGAGGTCAGCTATATCCCGGTGTTCCCCTTTGGGCATTTCGTGGGGATGAGCGGATCTGGGCATATACTGGTTAGATATTCGACGAGCTCTTCCGATGCGACCGGGACTGCATTTTATCGCTGAATGTGTAATTCCTTACAGTCCCGTTCTCAGAAGTGAAATACACTGAGCGGATACCGTATAAAGCAAGCAGATTTTTCAAGTAATTAAGTATTAAGTATAAAAGTAAAAAAATGTTTGCTATCGCTACGTAAATCAAACAGCCCTCATTGAGATAACTTTTGCGGTCTTATTCGACTTCGCATTGATGTCTTTGAGCGATCCATCCGGGTTATGCAGTATCTTCTCTACTTTGTCCATGCTTTCACTGATGGTTGTCCTGTTCGGCCTGACATAGTGTTCAGCCGAGCGGACGGACTTCTGGCCCATCGCGCGGGCGATAGTGGGGATCTGTACCCCGTTATTGTATAGGACTTCATTGGCAAAATAATACCTGGCAGAATGGCTAAACAGGAGTACGTCTAATTTAGTTTCTTCCGCGATTTCTTTGAGTAAGCGATTATAATATTCATTGGACGGTACAGGGAGCAATGAACCCCTTTTTAAGCAAACCGGGTGAGCCTTGTACCGTTCTACGATCTGGAGCGCAATGGGCAAAAACGGTAAGGTTTCATCGCCTTTGGTTTTACGGCGTAGTTTACTGAGCCAGAGCTTCCCATCGATGCCGTTACGCATGTCTTCCGGTTTTGCACTACGGAGTTCGGCATAAGAATAACCCGTGAAGGCTTCAAATACATAGATATCCCTTATTTCAGCGAGCCTTGGTTTGGAGAAAGTGAAGACTATCAGCTGGTACATCTGCTGCGGGGTCATCCACTGCCTTTGCGGCTCCCGGTAAACGCTGGTAAATTGCTGGAACTTATTGGAGGGGATCCAGTCGTTTCGCACAGCCCGGTACATACATTCTTTCAGTTCCTGGGTGTATTTGGCCACGGAGTTTTCTTTAAGCCCATGTACCGTCATATTAAAGACCTTGTATTCCTCGATAAATTTATATTGCAGGTCTGCCAGCGCCATGTCTTCTTTTTTGTAGCGCTGCCAGACAAATTCCAGGAGGCGTTTTTTGCGGCCCAACATTTTTTCAAGCGTGGTATAGGAGCGGTGCGCATTTTTGATGTGCTTCATAAATTCCAGGAGGTGTATTGTTATTGCCAGGGCCAGGGTTTTTGTCCAGGTTTTGTCGTCAAAGATCCGGGTAGCTTCCCGATCCAAGTCCTCGATCTGCTGTTCCAGCTCTTTTTTCTCCTGTTCCAAACGGGCGGCCTTCATCTGAGGTATGGTTTTGGCGAACTCATAGGCTTTAAAATAGCGTTTGTGGAAACGGACATAGGCTGTGATCAGGATATCTAGTTTTTCAGAGACTGCGGCGTTGGCAGCCTTTTCTTCTTTTGCCTTTTCTGCTTTTAGGGGTGTTTCATACGTGGTCAACACTGCCTGGGGGGTAGCAAGCTCATCTTTGACTTTTACCAGGTCAATATGCCGGCTTAGGTCAGTGAGCACCTGTGCAATCTTTTTATTATAAGCTTTTGCCCTGGGCTCTTGCGCTTTGACGGTTTTGGTCTCTGGATCCCAGTGGTCCGGGTGTAAGGTGACGCCTTTGACCACCCGGTCTTTGCTCAAGCCATCGATTTTGACCCGGACACAAAGAGGGGCTTTGCCGGTCTTTTTGTTGGTTTTGGATTTGCGAAGAAAAAAAAGAATGGACTGGGACTGCTGGACATACATACCATTTTACATTTTTTGGTTAAAAAATCAGTCCTGCACGCGGGATAGTAGAGAATCTTCTAAAACCTGGTGGCCCATAAAAGTAGGCCACCTAAAGGGCCACCTGATCAGCCACCGAATGGGTTGATTTGAATTGATGTCAATTGTGATAAAAGTTCTTTGAAAATCAGCTGAAAGGCAAGATGGACAAGGCTTATAAACAAAAAAGGCCTCTTTTGCAAGAGACCTTGAGTGACCCGGACAGGATTCAAACCTGTGACCTACTGCTTAGAAGGCAGTTGCTCTATTCAGCTGAGCTACCGGGTCAGGAAAAACATCGGTTCAATAAAACAGATCTCTTTATCAAGAAAGACTGTTTGAATAAATCCAATGAGCTTCGGGCCGCAAAATTAAGGAACAGCAGGAATATTACCAACAAGTTTTATGCTTAAAAGGAGATGATTGTTATGCGTTTATCATTTCATCATCCAGAAGTGTATTATAAATATATTTAATTTGTTTCTGCCGCAAGAAATCAATCAACACCCATCATCCCTGTTCAGTGCATGCCTGCCTTTAATATAGATAACCGGCAGCGGCTAGGTACATTTTTTTATATTTAGCATATGGAAAAGATCACCGCCAACGATATACGCTATCCCGACCTGGCAGGGAAAAGGTTCAATAAACGTTTTGCAGGAAAACCGGAATATATTGTTCTGCCCGAATCTACAGAAGAGGTAGTTAAAGCTGTACAGGAAGCCGTAAGCAATAAAAAACGACCGGTGGTTCGCAGCGGCGGACATTGCCTGGAGGGTTTTGTATCAGACCCCACTGCACAGGTGCTGATCGATACATCGCTTATGAGCCGTGTGTATTATGATGCCGCAAAAGCCGCTTTTGCCGTGGAAGCCGGCGCCACAGTGGGGGAGCTGTACCGCAGGCTGTTCCTGGGCTGGGGCGTGGTATTGCCTGCAGGTGAGCATCCCGGTGTGGGTGTAGGCGGACATGTGCTGGGCGGCGCTTTCGGTTTTCTTTGCCGGGAATACGGGCTGGCAGCAGATTATCTTTATGCCGTTGAACTGGTAGCAGTAGATGCATCTGGCACAGCACACAGTGTTATTGCTACTAGAGAGGCAAACGACCCCAACCGCGAACTCTGGTGGGCTCATACAGGCGGCGGCGGTGGTAATTTTGGTATTGTAACCCGCTATTGGCTGCGGTCGCCCGGTACTGACGGAACTGACCCTTTCCTGGCATTGCCCAAAGCACCTTCGGCTATTACCACTTTTCGTGTGTCGTGGGATTGGAAGGATATTGATGAAGCAGCATTTACCCGTCTTGCCCATAATTTCGGTGAATGGTGCCTGCTGAACAGCAGCCCTGATTCGCCTTTTATCCCACTGTTCAGTATACTTTTCCTCGCTCACCGCAACCTGGGCAAGCTGGAAATAAAAGGACTGGCAACAGGGGCAGATGCTCAAAGGCTGATCAACGAACATCTCGATGCTGTGGCAGCGCCTGTGGGAGTGCCTTATACGCTGCAAATAGAAGAAAGTCCCTGGCTGCGTTTTGCGCTCAATCCATTCCCCGAATTGTTTCAACCGGGTTTTGATAATGCCCAGGCGAAAGTGAAAGATGCTTTCTTCCGAAAACCTTTTTCCAGCAGCCAGATCGCAACAGCCTATCAATACCTCACTGCAGAAGCAAGTATAGGCGGTATGCTGGGCATGGCCACTTATGGTGGCAGAGTGAATGCCCATTCGTCTAATGCAACCGCATCGGCCCAGCGGGATTGTATTATGGATGTGGCCTGCAATACAGGCTGGATATCGCCCGAAGGGGAAGCGCCCAGTCTCGCCTGGGTGCGCAATTTTTATAAAGATCTTTTTGCCGGTTCAGGTGGTGTGCCAGTGCCCAATGAGCAAACCGGCGGCAGTATGATCAACCATCCGGATACTGATCTGGCAGATGCTGAATGGAACCAGTCGGGCATTCCCTGGCACACACTTTATTACCAGGAAAACTACCCGCGTTTGCAGAAGGTGAAAGCACAATGGGATCCGCTGAATATATTTTACCATGCTTTATCTATACAGGCAGCAGCAGACCGATAGCCCGGGGCAGCTATGAGCTGCCAGCGATGAGGTGGAAACAGAACCTTATGCAGGATAAAGCGTTCTATCCGGCCTCTTTCATGCCGGCCTGAAACACCCGCTGTTCCGCGTTTTCCGCGCATTCCGCGAGAATGAATTTCTTGCAGCCCAGCGTTGTTGTACACGATAAAGCCCTCTATCCGGCATCCTGCACAATTCCCTGTCTGAAACGCCCACTGTTCCGCGTTTTCCGCGCATTCCGCGAGAATGAATTTCTTGCAGCCCAGCGCTATTGTACACGATAAAGCGCTCTATCCGGCATCCTGCACAATTCCCTGTCTGAAACACCTGCTGTTCCGCGTTTTCCGCGCATTCCGCGAGAACGAATTTCTTGCAGCTCACCCCGCATTTGGCTTATCTTTGCGGTCTTCAGATGAAAAAAGCTTTTATAGAACTGCACCTGGCAGTATTGCTCGCAGGTTTTACGGGCGTCTTTGGCAAACTGATCACATTAAATGAAGGATTGCTGGTTTGGTACCGGCTGTTGTTTTCCGGTGTACTGTTAGGTTTGCTGCTGCTGGTATCAGGGCGGCTGAAAAAGATCAGGTCGCGTGATTTTTTCCGTATCGGCGGTGCAGGTGCATTACTGGCTTTACACTGGATATTTTTTTATGGCAGTATCAAGTACGCAAATATTTCTGTGGGCGTTATCTGTTTTTCACTCACCAGTTTTTTTACGGCCCTGCTTGAACCGCTGATCAATAAAAAGCGGTTCTCTATTACCGAGTTGCTGCTGAGCGGTATCACGCTTTGTGGCATCGCGCTGATTTTTCATTTTGATACCACTTACCGGACAGGTATTGTGCTCGGCATCATATCATCTGTATTGGTTGCGCTGTTCACCATTGCCAACGAAAGACTGGCCGGGCAATATGAAACGCAGGTTATCACACTGTATGAAATGCTGGGGGGCTTTTTATGTGTATGCCTGGTGATGCCGCTGTACCTGCACCTGTTCCCGGTAATTTCCTTATGGCCTTCCTTAACCGATACAGGCTACCTGTTGTTGTTGTCCCTGTTCTGTACGGTGGGGTTGTACCTGCTGGTAACGCAGGCCCTGCGCCGCATTTCGGCATTTACAGTTAACCTCAGCTTTAACCTGGAGCCTGTGTACAGCATCATACTGGCCATTATGATCTACAAAGAGAACAGAACGCTGACCGGTGCTTTTTATGCCGGCCTGGCACTGATCGTGCTTTCTCTTTTACTGCAAATGCTGAAAGTGCTGGTTGAGCATGCGAGGGAGAAGAAACGTATAACAGGGCTGGCAGAATGATTGGCTGGTATGCTTCGCATACTGGCTGGCATTTACATGGTTGGCTCGTGGCTACGGCCTTCCATGGGCATTGCTTTTAATAGCCAGGTTTCTCTTATCCGCCGGTGGCCGGTTGCTGTGGCGATGGCGCCGGGATAATAACGCTGTAGCAGCGATACGGCTTCAAGCGGATGACTGGTTTTGTCTATTCGTTTTTCCACGGTAAAGCCGCAGCTGTTAAAGAATGCTTCGGCTGCTTCAAAACTGCTGAATTTGTTTTCTTCTACATGATGTGCCGCCAGGAAGCGGGCCGTTTTATCGTCCGGCTGTATTGCTTCTTCAGTGCCTGCTGTTTTTTTTATGTATATATCTCCCGTGATCCAGTAGCCGCCCCGTTCCATCAGCGCATTGCGTACAATAAGACATAGTTTTTTCTTTTCCAGTTCATTCAGGTATACGAGCAATCCTTCATTGAGAACAACAACAGGGCCTTCGGGTAATAAAGCCAGCTGATCCAGGAAAGCGCCCGCATCCAGGGCGTTCAGGGCGGTGACAAAAAGATTGTCACGCACCAATGCATGCCTGGCTTTCAGTGCTTCTATTATTTTTTTCTTAGTGAGGATGATATCAGGAAGGTCGGTGTCTACATAAAAAACAGCCGGATCTTTTGTCATGGCAAGACTGCGGAAGGAGAAGCCCGCACCTATTTCCAGTATATTGCTAATCGCCGTTTGCTGCAGCATTTCATCTACTGTCCAGTAACGGTTTTCAAAATGTGCCAGTCTTTTTAAAAACAGTTCCGATCTAGCCTGCTCAGCCAGTTCTGTATACCGCTGTTCACCCCATACATAATGAGCCGCTTCGGCCGCATAGGGAATTTGCGTGCCTGCCTTAGCCAGCAGTAAACCGGTGGCTGAGGGACTGATGCTGTTATAATCGCGTGGTGCTGAAAACATCGTTGAACCGCTAAAACAAGTGTTGAAACTACAAAAAATATGGCTGCTGCAGAACAATCCACCTGTGGAATTCATTGCGCAATCCGGCAGTTGTTTAGCGTGCCTATAACACTTGTTTACAGTGGGATAATGGATGGCACAGTTTTTTTACTACCATCTATAAGCAAAAATATTTTTTATGAGAAGTATACTGTATTTGATAGCTATTATCCTGGTAATAGGCTGGTTGCTGGGATTCTTTATTTACAGCGCCGGTGCGCTGATCCATATTTTGCTGGTGCTGGCTGTTATTTCATTGCTGCTGGGCCTTATCAGAAGAGGTCCAGATGTGTAGCAGTGTTATTACAACAGTATTGAATACAATAAGGGTAGAAACTTTTGTTTCGTTTTATGTAAACATATGCCGCCCGCCGGGCGGGCGGCATAATTCTGTATTTCTTTTGCAGCATGGTTTTGCGGCAGCCAAATAAAAGGATAGTTTTGCTGCTTCTAATAAATGAGTATGCAGGGGAATTACAGCCAGTTGAGCGCAATGTTGGCTATTACAAAGGCAAGTTTACGCGCTACTTTCAGAAGTCCGTCAGCCGTTATCTTCAGTATAGGTTTTCCATTGATCTTTATCCTGGTATTTGGTTTCCTCGGTGGAAGCAATAATGTGTCGTTCCGCATCGCCTACGACCCGAACAGCGATACGCTTAATCCCGTGTATGATGCGCTGAAAAATATCACGGCTATTAAAACAGTTCATAAAACCCAGGAAGAAATAAAAGAAGACCTTGAAAAAGGCCGTATGCTGGCTATCGTGGATATCCGGAAAAATGCAGCGGCAAGTTCGCCTAATTATATCATCAACCTGAAAAGTTCAGAAGCGGTGAGCCCGCAAAACCTGGCTATTTTCAAGGATGCAATACTATCGGGTATTATCGGCCGTATCAATGAGGCCCGCTATCCCGATGCACCCACTATCGCCAGGGTAAATCCGCAGGTGGCTAAAATACCGGGACGTATTTACCGCACCATCGATTTTATATTGCCCGGCCAGCTGGGTTTTTCACTACTGAGCGCCGGTGTGTTCGGTGTGGCTTTTTTATTTTTTAACCTGCGCCAGCAATTGGTATTGAAACGCTTTTTCGCCACACCCATCACCCGCACTTATATCGTGCTGGGTGAAGCTCTAAGCCGTGTTATTTTCCAGATGATCACCGCCATCATTATCATCGGCATCGGTACCATCGCTTTTCATTTTACATTGGTGAAAGGATTCCAGACGTTTATGGCTATTATGGCGCTGAGCTTTATTGCACTGCTGGTTTTTATGGGCTGTGGTTTTATTGTGAGCGGACTGGCAAAGAATGAAAGCACCATACCACCATTTGCCAACCTGTTCACACTGCCGCAGTTTTTACTGGCAGGCACTTTTTTTTCCATCGATGCTTTTCCTTCCTGGTTACAGCCGCTTTGCCAGGTATTGCCGCTCACACATTTTAATAATGCCATGCGTAATATTGCTTTTGAAGGCGCCAGCCTGCTTAGCTGCTGGCAGGATATCGGTGTATTGCTAATATGGGGCGTACTGGTATATGCCGTAGCTATCAAGGTGTTTAAATGGGAGTAGGTGATTGGTTGATTGGTTGAAGGGTTGATTGGTGGGAGGAATTGGGGGTTAGGAATTAGGAATTAGTTAGTAGTAATAGTAATAGCATTTACGCTTGGCAAAGCAGAATGTTTGCTGCTTCCATAATCATTGCGAGCGAAGTAAACCTGCCAAACCTATGCACAGGTAAACAACAATACGGTTCCCGGCTTTTTTTTGAAATTGAACATTTATTTTTAGCAATCTAATAAAGCAACATGCGATTTGTAAAACTGGCCCTGATTAGTTTACTGGTGTTGTTCCTGTTGTCAACTACCATGGGACTTTTATTTCCTTCAAAAGTAGTGGTATCACGTTCGGTGCTCATCAGGCAGTCGCCGGATAGCGTGATGGCGGTGATCGGTGATATGACACGCTGGCGTTTGTGGATGGATGGTGTAAATGAAACAGGCCTCACCGTAACAGCCGGCGATGGAAAGTCTGCTCCTTCAGCGGCCAGCATCGGTACCACGCATATCCGGCTGGTGAGCCGGGATTCCCTGCAGCTGAAAACTGTGTGGGAAGGGCCCAGTGGCCGCAGTCAAAGCAGCGGGATAGCGGTAGTGCCTGATTCTTCCCATACCATTACTGCCGTACACTGGTATTTTGAACAGGAGCTGAAATGGTATCCCTGGGAGCGTTTGGGCTCGCTGATGAACGATAAAATAATGGGGCCTACCATGGAAAAAAGCCTGGAAAACCTGAAAAAGCTTACAGAGCACTAACTTTATTCCCGGTGGGATACCACCTTTCAACAACATTTCTGCCCTTTCCAGCTATTTTTATCCTGTTTCCGGATTTATGCTGGAAAATTGTCCATGTATCCGCATAAACCGGCAGTATTTTGCGTTTTTATTTTTGTTTTTGCTGTTTTTGTCCGAAATTGAAGAGAGAAAATCTAGCGGCTGCTTATGCTAAAGAAAGAGCGACATGCATACATACTGCACCAGATCAACCTGCACAACAGGGTACTGTCCAATTACCTCAGCCTGCAGATGCAGGTATCAGAAGATACCATCCGGCGCGACCTGAAAGAGCTGGCAGACAGTGGTAAGATCATCAAAGTTCATGGTGGTGCACTTTCCTCTTCTTTTCATCAGCACCTGCAATCGGATTATGTTTATTCTGCCGAAAAAAAGAAAATCATTGCACAAAAAGCCGTTGAGCTGGTAAAAGACGGCATGTTTGTATTAACCACCGGCGGCACCACCATCATCGAGCTGGCCAGGATGCTTCCTGCTTCGCTTCGTGCAACATTTATCACCGGCAGCCTCCCCGTGGCATATGAATACATGAGCCACCCGAATATTGAAGTGATCGTGGTGGGTGATAAATTATCCAAGAGTTCAAAAATCACCATTGGCAGCGAAGCCATTGGTAAAATAAAACAGATCAGAGCAGATCTCTGTTTCCTGGGTGTAAATGCACTGGATATTACACACGGGTTAACAGACAATGACTGGGATATTGTTCAGCTGAAAAGAGCCATGATAGAATCATCCCGCCAGGTAGTGGCTTTATCTATCGCTGAAAAGATCAATACATCACAGCGGCTGAAGGTTTGCGATAGCAGTTCCCTTCATGTACTGGTCACCGAATTGATGCCATCTGATTTATTGTTGCAGCCCTATGTAGCCCAAGGATTGCAGGTATTGTAATTTTCTTCACCGGTAAAAAATGCATTTATGATGGAATGTAAATCCCCATGCCCTATGCCCTGGCAACGTTTATTGCTTGTATGCTGCATCGTTTGCTGCAGCTTTTATGCCGGCGCACAGGTAACCATTTCCGGAACGGTGACCACAACGACCGGAAAACCCGTGGCCGCCTTATCTGTTTTGATCCGCTCTTCTTCCAGTGGAACGGCCACCGACGACAATGGTAAATACACCTTAAGCGCTTCCCTTAAACCGGGCGATTATGTACTGGTGTTTTCGGGTGTAGGATACAAAGCGCTCGAAAAAAACATCAGCATCGGAAGCCGCAGCACCTACACCCTGGATGCGCAGGTAGAAGAGGAAGTGGCTAAACTGGATGAAGTGATTGTAACCGGTACTTCGCAGGGTACCACCCGGCGGCAGCTGGGCAGTTATGTGAGCACGGTAAAAGCCGATGAGCTCACCAAAGGTGCAACAGGTAATGTGCTGGCTGCGCTGCAGGGTAAAACGGCCGGCGCACAGATCAGCCAGAACTCCGGCGACCCTGCCGGCGGTATCTCGGTAAAACTGCGTGGTGTAAGCACCATTTCAGGCTCTACTGAACCCTTGTATATTATTGACGGGGTGATACTGGACAACTCCACCAACCGCGTTACCAATGCCGATGCCAGTTATGGCATAAATGGCACCAATGGCAATACTTTCACGGGTAATGTAGGCCAAAACCGTATGGTAGACATCAACCCCACCGATATCGATCATATTGAAGTGCTCAACGGTGCAGCAGCAGCGGCTATTTATGGCTCCAGGGCCAATGCAGGAGTGGTACAGATATTCACCAAGCGGGGCAGTACCGGCGCACCGGTAGTGAATTTCAATACCAGCATCATGAGCAATCACCTGCGTAAGAAACTGGATGTGAACCAGGCCCCGGTTAAATTCGGCGGGCCGCCGGATGTTTCCACACAGGGACTGATCACACTGGTGGGTAACCCGCCCGCACTGGCCACCAATACATCGCCGGTATCGCGTTACGATTACCAGGATTATATTTTCCGCTCAGCATTGGGAACAGACAATAGTATCTCGGTAAGCGGGGGTAAAGACAAAACCAAGTATTATGCTTCGGCTTCTTATTTCTACAACCAGGGCATTATCCGCAATACTGATTTCAACCGTTTCAGTTTTCGTGTTAACCTTGACCAGGTGCTGAACAACTGGGCCTCTATCAGTGTAAGCTCTAACTATATTTATGATAAAACCAATGAAAAGCCCGATGGTAACGCCTTTTTCTCACCCACCAACTCGGTAACCATCCTGGGTAATTATTACAATATCTGGCAGCGCGATTCGCTGGGTAACCTGAAAGCAGTGGGAGAAAGGGGAAGGGTGAACCCTGTTTCAGTTATAGAAGATTTCCGCCAGCAGCAGCAAACCAGCCGCATCATCACAGGTGCCGCATTAAAGCTGAAACCATTTAAAAACTTCACACTGGATTATAACCTCGGTATCGATAACTATAGCCAAAGCGGCACCATGTTGATACCACCTTATACTTATAATGTGAATACTGCATTTTACGGTGGCGGACCCACGCTCGATCCTTCGCAGAACGGGTATGCCAGTGTAGGCAATGCTACCAATTTTCAAATCAACCACGACCTGAATGCCACTTATACCTGGAATATCAGCCGTGCCCTGACCTCTGTAACACAGGTGGGTTACTCCTTGCAGTACCAGCGTGGTACTTATTCACTGCAGCAGGGTAAGGGCCTGCCGCCGCTGGTACAAACAGCCAGCAGTGCCACCACCGCATTACTGGGTGCAGATCAGCGTACAGAGGTATCCATATCCGGCGAATACATCCAGCAGAATTTCAAATACCGCAACCAGCTGTTTGTTACAGGCGCCATACGCATAGATGGTTCTTCCATCTTTAATAAAAACCAGCGCAACCTGGTTTATCCCAAACTCAGCGGCAGCTATGTGATTTCAGGTACTGATTTCTGGAACAAGCTGGGTGTTTCACGCTGGTGGGACTTGTTTAAACTGCGTGCTGCTTATGGTGAATCGGGCAATCTTACCGGTATACCGGCTTACGGGCGGTACAATACGTATATAGCTTCTGCATTTGTGGGCAGCGCTTCTTTCCAGTCTTCTACCAGGCTGGTGAATCCCGATGTAAAACCTGAAAGACAGAAAGAGCTGGAATTTGGTGTGGACCTGTCTTTCCTGAAAAACCGTATCGGTGTTCAGTTCAACTATTACCATAAACGGGTGAACGACCTGCTGATAGACCGCCTCATTGCACCCACGAACGGTTATACCAGTGTACTCAACAATATCGGCGCCCTGCAGAACCAGGGTATGGAGCTGGTGCTGAACCTGGTGCCTGTGGCAACCAAAGATTTCAACTGGAGCCTTACCGGTATTTATAACCGCAACCGCAACAAAGCACTGCGTATAGGGCAGTCGCTTATCCTGTACAATACCAATGGCGGTGCGCCTGTGGCCATACTGGCCGGGCAGCCGATCGGTGTATTTTATGGCTCCTTCTTTGCCACAGATGCCAATGGTGCCCAGCTGAAAAACAACGCAGGTATACCATTGACAGAAGCCGGTGTGCAGAACGGCCCGCTGAGCTATACCCCGCAAAGGGATGCTTCCGGTTTGCCTACAGGTACCGCTTTGCAGAAGATCATCGGCGATCCCAACCCCGACTATACCGCTACATTAACCAATGATTTCACATATAAAAAACTGGCGCTGCATATACAGCTGGATGCGGTGCAGGGCGTAAGCGTATTCAATGCCGATTTCAGAACCAGGCAGGGTGTTGATAACGGCAAAGTAGCAGAAGCTGAAAACCTCGGTAAACTGCCACGCGGTTATATTGCCGGTGTATACAATATCCAGCAATGGCGTATAGACAATGGCTCTTTTGTAAAACTGCGGGAGGTATCGCTGAGCTATAATGTGGGCAAACTGAAATGCTTCAGCGATCTCAGTATAAGTCTCAGCGGCCGCAACCTGATTTCCTGGGATAAATACAGGGGGTACGATCCTGAAGTAAATGCCGGCGGACAAAGCACTGTACTGCGTGGTATTGATTTTGGAACCGTACCTATCCCGCGCACGTTCAGCCTGGGTATTCATGCAAAATTTTAATCCACCAAAAAATTGAACTATGCAAAAGCATTTGATTCTATATACCGGCCTGCTGCTCACACTGGCTTTCACTGCCTGTAAAAAAGAATTCACTGATCCTTCAGGCCCCTCCTCAGACCAGGCTTTCAGCTCTGTGAATGCAATTACCGATGTGGCGGTGGGCCTGCAAAACTGGTATACTGCGAACAGGACCAGCCTGGTATACAACCGTATTTCGGCCAGCGGGTTGGTAACAAACGAACTGGTAGTGGTGAATGCAGGTAATACGGATGAAGCCCAGCTGGGCAAAGGCGGCGGCAGCGTGCTGAACACCAACGCTATTGTAACAGGCATCTGGACAGTAAGCAATAAGATCATCTATGATGCCAACAATATTATCAGGCACCTGAACATTGTTTCAGATAAAAATTATGCCAGCGGACTGATCGCTTATTCCAACCTGTACAAAGCCATGGCAATAGCCGATATGGCGATGTTCTGGGATCATGTGCCGGACACTATCGGGGCGCATGCGCTGGATTCTATTGGTACCAATGTGCCTTTTATCACCAGCAACCAAGCATTGAACAAAGCCATCGCTTTGCTGGATAATGCGCTGGCAAGCATTGCTGCCAACCCCATTAGTGCAGGGTTCAAATCCAACGTGCCTGGTGGTATTGATATCACCAATACACTTTATGCACTGAAAGCGCGTTATTCGCTGATGGCAGGCAACTACGCACAGGCACTGAGTGCAGCCAATAGTGTCGATCTTACAGTTAAATCAAGTTTCAATTACAACCAGCTTACGCTGAACCCGGTTTACCTGGTTGCAACTTCTACCAACAACGTGTACCAGCCGGTCGATTCTACAATGGGCTTACCCAAGCCCATACAACCCGACCTGGCCGACGGGCGTATATATTTTTATATGACCAAGATGCCAAAGTCGTCAACAGGTTTTGGCGTGAACGGTTTTTTTGCCGCTACGTCCCAGCCTATCCCTGTTTACCTGCCTGGGGAAATCACTTTGATCAAAGCTGAATGTTATGCCCGCCAGAACGATCTTAACAATGGCCTGGCTGAACTGAACAAAGTGATAACAAAAAAAGCCAGTGCTGATCCGTTTGGTGTAGGTGCGGGGTTACCTGCCATTACAGGCCCTTTGTCGCAGCAGGACCTGCTTACGCAGATTTACCGCAACAGGTGTATTGAACTGTTCATGAGCGGGTTGAAACTGACCGATATGCGGCGCTTTGGCAGGCCCGATTCAGAGAAAAAACGCAATTATTTTCCTTATCCCTTTGTGGAAAGGAACGACAATGTCAATACTCCACCCGATCCGCCATTTTAATAGCGGGAAGATCTTTAACCCGGCTGCATTTTATATGCAGATGTTTTCTGGAAGAAGCCGCCTGCGGGCGGCTTCTGTTTTTTACCTGGGCTTTACATTACAATAAAGCCAGCAATGTTTCTATCGTTGAATATACCTTATGCAGTTCTGACGGTGTGATACAATAAGGCGGCATAATATAAACCGTATTGCCCAATGGTCGCATAAACACACCTAGATCCATACTTCTACCCGTAATGAACTGGCCGATATTGTTGAGGTATTCATCCTTGCCCTGGTTGATCTCAAATGCCAGCAGGGTGCCCAGTGTACGGATCTGTTTTATCTGTTTAAACGATGCAAGCGATTTTGCAAATAGCCGGTTGCTTTCTGCTATACGTTGTATCTGCTGCATACATTCCGGTTGCAGCAGCAGGTCGAGGCTGGCAAGTGCAGCGGTGCAGGCAAGTGGATTGGCTGTAAAAGAATGGCCGTGGAAAAAAGTTTTCAGCTGGTCATCCTGCAGGTAGGCCTGGTATATCGCATCTGTGCAGGCTGTAACACCAAGCGCCATAGTGCCGCCGGTAAGGCCTTTGCTGAGGCAGATGATATCCGGTTTTTCTGTGATGTGCTCACTGGCAAACAGCCGGCCGGTGCGGCCAAAACCTGTCATCACTTCATCAGCAATGCAGATAATGCCCGATTGTTTGGCCGCAGCAAGCAATTCATTCAGGCAGCCAGCATCGTACATCTTCAGTCCGCCTGCGCCCTGCACCAGCGGCTCATAAATAAACGCGGCTATTTCTTCCCCCTGTGCAGCGAACAAGGCTTTGGCAGCAGCTATATTGCCGGGCATTGGTGCATCAATGAACACTACTTCAAACAGCATCTCATGAAAAGCCAGTGTAAACACACTGCGCTCGCTCACGCTCATGGCGCCGAATGTATCGCCATGGTAAGCATCTTTCAGCGCCACAATTTTTTTGCGTTGCCGCTGGCCCTGGTTCCACCAGTACTGAACGGCCATCTTTATAGCCACTTCGGTGGAGGTAGAGCCATTGTCACTATAAAAGATCCTGCTGAACGGCCCCGGCAGCAACGGCAGTAACCGCTCTGCCAGTGATACGGCCGGTTCATGTGTAAAACCGGCAAAGATCACCTGCTCCAGTGTAAGTGCCTGTTGGTATAATTTTTCTGCGATATAAGGATGGGCATGACCATGGATGGTCACCCACCAGCTGCTCACCGCATCAATATATTCCTTTCCGTTTGTATCGTACAACAGGCTGCCTTTTCCTTTGGCAATGGGCACCGGGGGCTGCATGTTTTTCTGCGGCGTAAAAGGGTGCCAGATATAGGCTTTGTCTTTTTCTACCAGGTTCATCCGGCAAATGTAGCTGATTACAGGGCTTGTTGGCAGCTTTCACAGGATAAACGGGTAGATTGCTCCAGCTGTTTACCAGCCTTGCCGACCGCTTGAAAAAAATAAATATTTTTCCGGTGCAACGGTTGCAAAAAATACGTTGTCAACCCTTTGCCATAACATGACGGATACCAGCAGACTTATTAAGGCCTGTTTAGCGGGCGATGCTGCTGCCCAGCAGCAACTGTACAACCAGTATGCAGGGCAGATGCTGGGTATTTGCTACCGCTATACCAAATCCATCAACGATGCCCAGGATGTATTACAGGAGGGGTTTATCAATGTGTTCAGGAACCTGCACCAGTACAAACAAGAGGGCGAACTGGGCGCCTGGATCAGGAAGATTATGGTAAATGCAGCATTGAACTATCTTAAACAAAACAAGCGTTACCAGGCAGATATGCTGATGACGGAAGATCACCTGCATCCTGTTTCGGATGATGATCCTGCCATTGCCATCAGCGCCAAAGAGCTGGCAGAACTGATACGCCAGCTGCCTGCAGGTTACCAGGCTATTTTTAACCTGCATGCAGTGGAAGGGTTTACGCATGTTGAAATTGCCCGGATGCTTGGTATCAGTGAGGGCACTTCCCGATCGCAGTACATGCGTGCGCGCAATTTGCTGGTTACATGGTTGCAGAAATATGATCAGGATCATAAAAAGATCAATTATGCCGGATAATTCATTTGAAAAGCAGGTACAGGAGCTGATGCGCGGGCTTGAATTAACCCCGGAGGAAACCGTATGGGCCAACCTGCAAAAAGAATTACAACCGGAAAAACGAAGACGGCGGTTTGCTTTCTGGTGGTGGCTGCCCCTTGCGGCACTGATAGCCGGCAGCGCCTGGTTCTGGCTGGATAAGAAAGAAACAGCACGATCCGCCACACAAAAAAATATACTCACCACGCATACCGATTCCGCTTCAGCACCTATAAAAGAAAAAACTGCGGGCAATACCGCTTCGCCGGGTACCCTGCCTGTAACATCCGCTGCCTCAGCACAGCCTCCTGTAAAGCATACTGAAACCGCAGTTAACCGGGATATTGCCGTTGCCATGCTTTCGCCCGGTACTTCGTATAGCCCTCATCAACCGGTTGCGCAGGAGCCAGTCACCGGTCAGCAACCTGTTGAAACAGTGCCAGGTACTGAAGAACAGGCTGCTCTGCGCAGCACAATAAAACCACTGGCCCCTCCGGATGATCATATTGCTTCAACCTCCTTTGATCACCAGCAAACACTGGTGCCGGCTTATTTATATACACCGGCACCGCAATTGATCACGCCTGCGCTTCCTATTGTTCCGTTATCCCCTGCAAAAACACCGGTACCTGCAAAAGATACGGTATGGCCTGTTGTAACCGCAGCGAAAAAAAACAGCTCAAACAGTAAATGGCACCTGCTGCCTTTTGCACAAGCTGGTGTGGTACAGCTGGTATCCGGTATCAGTTTAAAGGCGCCTTCATCAGGTCCTTCCAGCGATTTCAATGGATCAATGCCCGGCGGAGGAGTATATGCATACAGCCGTGTGTACACTGAGCAGGATACTAAAAACGGGTTCTCATTGAAAGCAGGTCTCGCTGCTGAAAAAAAACTCGATGCCAGGTGGCGCATGCAGGTGGGGTTATATTATGCTTTCACTTCTTTAAACCAGGATGGGAATACGTATAAAGACAGTATTAATACCGGCGCCAATTACCGCAGCCTGCGCAATTTACAGCAGTCTAATACAACCTTGTTTCATTTGCATTCGGTGGGGTTACAGTTATCCTGGCATTACCGCTTGCTGAAACAGGCGGGTATATCTGCCGGTTTGGCGAATGATGTATATATCGCCTCGCAGAAAAGAAAAACAGTGAACGTGCCACCGGGAGTAGTCAACAATGCACTGAACGGATATTCCATTACAACGGTGAGCTCTGTTCAGTCGCAGGTAAATGCCTATGTGCCTTCTTTTTACCTGTCACTGGATTTTCCAATCATCCAGCAGCAAAAACACGAGTGGTGGATCTCGCCTTATTTACAGTATGGTGCAGCCCGTACTTTTAAAGCTGATGCTGATATGCAAAAAAAATACCTCTGGCAGCTGGGTATCAACTTGTCCAGGCATATCCGCTAAAAAAATAGTACAGAAATTACTGCAGCATGCAACGGTAGTTTGTTTATCACCATCAACAGTAAAAACAGTTACATGAAACCGAAACTAACGGTGGCCGCGGCAGCCATGGTGCTGCTGATCTGCTGCTTTTTTGCCTGCACCAAAGATCATGTGAAGGAACACTATACTTTTTTTTCGCCTGTTTACCTGACAAAGGATGCTGTAAAGAACAATATCAGGAGCAACGCGCCCAGGGATATAGAGCAGATGGGCAAACTGGCAGTGAAAGACAATTATATTTTTCTGAACGAGCCTGGTAAGGGTGTACATATTATCGATAACAGCAATCCTGCCAGTCCGCGCAATATTGCTTTTGTGGCCATCCCCGGCAATGTTGAGCTGGCCCTGCGGGATCATTACCTGTATGCAGATTGCTATACATCCCTGGCCGTGATCGATGTGGCAGACCCCACGAATGTAGTGCTGAAGCAGTTTGTGAACGCGGTATTCCCGGAACCGTATTATCCCAGCTATTTTTTGTATGACAGCTCCAAGGTCATTGTTGACTGGCAGCGGCATGATACGGTGACCACAAAACGGTTCAGCGAATCGTTCAATAACGAAAAGCAATCACCTATCCTGTATTATAATGATTATCTGGCGGCCCAAAGCAGTCTTTCTCCTGGTACTGCCGGCAATTCGCTTAATGGTACCAATGGCTCCATGGCCAAATTCGGGTTGCTCGATAACCGGTTATATGCTATTAATGGCAACTCGCTCAAGGTATTCAATACAACAAATGCCGGTAGCCCTGTTTACACCAATTCGGTTCAGCTGGCGCAGGCAATGGCTATTGAAACCATTTTTCCTTTTGCAAAACAATTGTTCATCGGCACACAAACCGGCATGCTGATTTACAGTGTGGCCAATGCCGATCAACCTGCTTACCTGGGCAAGTTTGGACATGTTACTGTTTGCGATCCTGTAATTGCTGATAACAAATATGCTTATGTAACCATGCATTCAGGTGATTTTTGCGGGATACAGGCGAATGAACTGGATGTGCTGGATATCTCCAACCTGATGCAGCCTGCTTTGGTGAAAGCTTATTCGCTGAACAATCCCAAAGGATTGAGTAAAGACGGTGACCTGCTGCTGATCTGTGATGGTAATGAAGGACTGAAACTGTTCGATGCCAGTTCGCCTGCCAATATAGTATTGCTGAAACAGGTAGCCATCAAAGGTACTTATGATGTGATCGCCCGCAATAAACAGGCGCTGGTGATTGCCGCAGACGGTTTGTATTTTGTTGACTACAGCCAGCCGCAGCAGGCATCTATTACTTTCAAAATCCCCTTCGCAAAAAAATAGCTGATGTACAGAAAAATACTGCCTGTATGGCTGTTGCTGGTGAGCGTGGCTGTAACAGCGCAAAAGAAAACACCTGTGGCCTGGTATATCCGGCCGCAGGCCACCCTGCTCAATGGCGATCATAAAGTAAGCGGCGCTATGCAATTGTCATCGGGTGTACAATGGGGTAACTGGTATATGGGGCTTGGCGGGGCAGTGGATTATTATAAAGTGCGCAGTGTACCCCTGTTTGCTGAATGCCTGCGGCAGCTGAACCATCATAAAAAAGAAAGCCCCTTTGCCTATTTGCGGCTGGGATATGATATTGCCTGGCCGCTGCAATACCAGCATACCAAAACAATCTGGAATGCACCTGCTTCGGTGTTCAACAATGGCTGGTATGCAGAGGGTGGTTTGGGGTACAGCTGGCAGATCGGCGATGGAGAGAAGCTGCAATTAAGCCTTGGCTACTCGGGTAAAACAGTAAAGGAAATATACAGCGAATATGTGGGCGGCCCCACACCGGGCATAATAGCCAACAGAACATTAAAATATACATTTAACAGGTTAGCTTTCGGTCTCGCTTTCTGCTGGTGAAGCGCTGCCTGCTTTAATGAACCGGAGATTGCGTTGTATGCCTTTCAGCTTGCTTCTTTTGATAGGAGAATGCCTGAATATTTTACTAAAGCTTTCTTCGGTCAGTGATTCCCATTCGCGGGTGGTGAAATTCAATACCTCCGGCAATGGGGTAAAAGCTGCTTCCTGTGTGGGCTGGCTGAAACGGTTCCAGGGGCATACATCCTGGCACACATCACAGCCAAACATCCAGTCACCGAACTTGCCCTGCATTTCGCCCGGTATCAGCAGGTCTTTCAGTTCAATGGTAAAATAGCTGATACACCGGCTGCCATCCACTACTTTCCCGGGCAGGATGGCCTGGGTAGGGCATGCATCGATACACCGGGTACAGCTGCCGCAGAAATCCTTTGCAAAAGGCTCGTCGTATTCCAGTTCCAGGTCAACGATCAATGTGGCGATAAAGAAAAAAGAGCCACCCTGACGGGTAATAAGATTGCTGTTTTTACCTATCCATCCTGCGCCTGTCAGTTGGGCCCAGCTGCGTTCCATAACAGGGGCAGAATCTACAAAACCCCTGCCTGTTATGGCACCCACCTGCTCCTGTATCCGTTGCAGCAGCTCATTCAGCTTTGCCCGGATAATCTCATGATAATCCTGCCCATAGGCATATTTGGCTACCTGCGGTGTATCCGTTTGCTGCGGTGTACCGGGAAAATAGTTCATCAGCAGTGTGATCACCGATCTGGCGCCCGGTACCAGCAGGGTTGGGTCTACACGTAGGTCGAAGTACTTCTCCATATAATGCATACTGCCATGCATGCCCTTGCTCAGCCAGCTTTCCAGCCTGCGTGCATCCTCATCCAGCTTCTGCGCCTTTGCAATACCGCAATAGCTGAAGCCCAGCTCCCGGCTGAGCGATTTGATAAAGGCCGTATGTGATAATCCGTTTTTCAACTGTTTTATCTTGCTTTTAAAACTGTATCATTGCAGTGTAATTGCTAACAACACTTTTTGCTTATGTGCCCTAAACCCTTCCTGGCCTTGTGGCTGCTGCTATTATGCACCCTGGCCGCTACCGCCCAGAAAAACCGTCCCAAACTGAAATTCGGCGATGTAAAACCGGAGGATTTTGCCCCCACTGCCTATGCGGTTGACAGTTCAGCCGAAGCCGTTTACCTGTTTGATGCAGGCAATGCCAGTTTTGAAGGTAATAACAAAGGATTCCTGAGTGTTATTTCCAAACGCCATGCGCGTATCAGGCTGCTGCACAAAAACGCATTCGACCTGGCTACTGTAGAAATAAAACTATTCGGCAAAGATAAAGATGCCCAGCGATTAGACCAGCTGGAAGCCGCCACTTATAACCTGGAAGATGGTAAGGTTGTGGTAACCAAGCTGGATAAGAATTCGGTGTTTAGGGATAAGAATCCCGATTACAGCACAGCCAAATTCACTTTTCCCAATATCAGGGAAGGCTCTATCATCGAATTTGATTATGCTGTTATTAATCCCGGCTTCAGCTATATACCCGCCTGGCTTTACCAGGGCGAATACCCCCGCTTGTATAGTGAATATGATGTTACCATACCATCTTTGCTTGATTTTGCCTTTGTGCGGCAGGGTTACCACCCGTATATGATCGATACGGCAAAAATTGCGTTTGGCTCATACAATATACTGGAGCCTGGCAGCACGGCCATGGAATCGGCCACTGTTATTTCCTGGAAAGGCAATACGATCAACAGCATATGGGCCATGAAAGATGTGCCCGCTTTAAAAAAAGAGGCTTTCACCACCACGCTCAGCAACCATATTGCCAAAATCGAGTTCCAGCTTTCTGCTATCCGTTTGCCTGAGCTGCCCGTTAAAAATGTAATGCGTACCTGGCCCGATATGGCTGCCGACCTGATGAAAGATGAAGAATTCGGCGCCGGCCTCAGCGCCCATAATGGCTGGCTGAGCGATGAGCTGAAAAAAATACAGGAAGGTGCAACAGATTCTCTTGCCCGTGCACACAAGATATTTGAATATGTACGCGATAATTTTACCTGCACCGATGAGGATGCCATTTACCTGTCGCAATCGCTTAAAAAAGTATTCCAGTCAAAAAAAGGCAATGTAGCCGATATTAATTTACTGTTAACCGCCATGCTCCGCAATCAGGGATGGGATGCCCGTCCTGTGTTGTTAAGCACAAGGGAGCATGGTGTGGCAATGGAAACCTATCCCATCCTCAATAAGTTCAACTATGTTATCAGCAGGCTGTGTATAAACAATAAATATTACCTGCTGGATGCAGCACAGCCCAGCCTGGGATTTGGTAAATTATCCGGTTCCTGTTACAATGGCTCGGGACGGATCATTAATGCCGATGAACCCATACTGGTGCCGCTTTCGCCCGATTCACTGACAGAATCAAGGATAACCACGGTATTCCTGATGAATGATTCGGCCAGTAAAATTGCCGGTTCTTATGCCTGCATGCCCGGTTATTATGAATCAGTAAAACTAAGGCAGAAACTGCGCAAGGAAAAACAGGAGACTTTTTTTAATGATATTAAAAAAGGATTTTCCTACGATATCAGCTTGTTTAACAGCGGTGTCGATTCGCTTACGCAGATGGATGAACCCGTATCGTACAGGTATGAAATGAAATTCGATTTTAACAACGATGACCTGGTGTATTTTAACCCGCTGATCGGTGAACGCTATAAAGAGAATCCTTTTAAATCCAGCGAAAGATACTATCCCGTGGAAATGCCTTATTGTATCGACCGCCTGTATGTATTCAATATGGAAATACCCAAGGGATACAAGGTAGACGAGCTGCCCAAGTCTGCCAAAGTGAACCTCAACGAAACAGAAGGTACTTTTGAATACATGATCGGCGCCACTGCCGAAAGGGTACAGCTGCGTTGCAGGGTAAAACTGAATAAAGCCAATTTCCTGCCGGATGATTACCAAACCCTGCGCGATTTTTTTTCCTATGTAGTGAAAAAAGAAAGTGAGCAGATCGTATTTAAAAAAATAAAATAATGATGCGTCCATATATACTGACCCTGCTGCTGGCCGCCTGCTGCCTGCAGGCAAAAGCTGCCGACTATCCTGCAAACACCATTGCCGAACCACTGCGCCACGATGCGGTATTGGTAGAGCGGTACGATGAAACGGTGATCGAAATAAAATCACCGGCCAAAGCAAGGTACTATCATAAATATGCCCATACGGTATTGAACAGCTCCGGCGACAAGTACGCCGGTTTTTATTTTCCCTATAATAAGTTCTGGATATTGTCTGCAGCCTCCGGTTCGTTGTTCGATGAAGCAGGCAAGGAGTTAAAACGGGTGAAGAAAAAAGATATGGAAGATATCAGCGGCACAGATGAAAGCAGCCTGATGACTGATACCCGTTATAAAAAACACGATTTTTATTACCGCAGCTATCCTTTTACAGTGGCTTATGAACAGGAATCTGAGATAGATGGTTTGTTCAGCTTGCCCGATTGGGTGCCGCAGCCCCAGTCAGATATTTCGGTTGAATACAGCAAGCTGGTGGTAATTGCCCCCAAAGACTATGTGCTGCGCTATAAGCCCCTGAATGATGCCGGTAACCCGGTGATTACAGAGAATGGGGATAAAAAAATATATACCTGGGAAATAAAGAACAAAGCCGCCGGCAAAGATGAGCCTTATGCACCGGCCTGGAGAAAAAGAACACCCACGGTATTGCTGGCGCCTTCTGAATTTGAAATACAGGGTTATAAAGGCAATATGACCAGCTGGGAAGGCTTCGGCCGTTTTATCAGCAGCTTGCTGCAGAACCGCGATGCACTGCCAGAGCAGGTGAAAAACCAGGTGCATGCATTGACAGACGGCTTGCACAATGACTATGAGAAAATGGATACTTTATACGATTTCCTGCAGAAGAATACCCGCTATATCAGCATCCAGTTGGGCATAGGCGGATGGCAGCCTTTTGATGCTGCTTTCGTGGTGAACAAACGGTATGGCGATTGCAAGGCTTTGTCCAATTATATGGTGGCATTATTGAAAGAGGCCGGTATCAAAGCCTATTATGTGCTGATCGCGGCAGGGGAGAAAAATGCCGGGATGATGGTCGCCGATTTTCCCAGCAACCAGTTTAACCATGCAACAGTTGTGGTACCTGTTGGTAAAGATTCAGTATGGCTGGAATGTACCAGTCAAACAGTACCGGCAGGCTATATAGGTCAATTCACCGGCGGGCGGCAGGCATTGCTGATCGACGAAAACGGCGGCCATGTTGTAAGTACAACCCGCTATGGTATGGAAAAAAATACTTCAGTAAGACAGATACAGGGCACTGTTGATGAAAATGGTAAACTGAGTGCTTCCGTACAAACGCAATATGCCGGCATACAACAGGAAAGCGTACACGAGATGCTGCATTTTCTCACCAAAAAAGAACAGGCCGAACAACTGAAAAAACTTATTGATCTGCCTACCTATGATGTAACGGGTTTTAATTACTCAGAAAGCAGGGCAAGATTACCACTGATAGAAGAACAGCTGCAGCTGACAGCAGACAATTATGCGACGGTCTCCGGCAAGCGGTTGTTTATTGCGCCGAATATTTTATCCACTTATATCTCCAAACTGAAAGAAGATGAAACAAGGGTAAATGATATAGAATTGATGTATCCTTACCAGGATGTGGATACTGTATCCATCAGTCTGCCGCCGGGTTATACAACAGAATCGATGCCCAGGGATGTATCGCTGAGCAGCCGTTTCGGCAACTATCATATCAGTTTTACACTGGCCGGTAACCAGCTCAAAATGGTGCGCAGGTATGAACATTTCAGCGGCCATTTTCCAGCCTCTACCTACCAGGAACTGGTTAGTTTTAACAATGCCGTCTATAAAGCCGACAGAAGTAAACTGGTACTGGTGAAAAATTAGAGAGCGGTTTTATGGCTGCACCACAGGACATAAACTATGTATGGCTCTTTTGTTTCGGTTATTGTTGATAAAGATTATTTCACCGCAGCATCCACAGCCTGCTTCAGCTGCAGGTAAATATCCCGGTTCTGTTCACGCAACAGGGTTTTAACAAATACGATCATGGCATAACCCCGTTGGTTATCTATCAGCGGCCAGGTACCGAAAAGACCAGGGCAGCTCACCACAGTACTTTTACCCTGGTTATTGGTTTCCTGTATCCATTCGCCATAGCCATAATTATAGCCTTCTGCAGGGGCGGGTGCATATTTGATCATGGCGGTGGTGGTACGGGGTACCTGCATTTCTTCCACTGCTTTTTCACTGAGTATGCGCTTGCCATTGTATACACCTTTATTCAGCAGCATAACCAGGAAATTGAGGTAATCACCCGCCGTAGACCTGGCGCCTCCCGAAGGGTGTACTGCTTTTTCACTGGCAAAACTACTGTTTTTCATGCCCAGCGGGCGGAAGATACGCTGCTGCATCAGCTGTTCAAAAGGTTTCTTCGCCATCACTTCCAGTACCCGGCCGGCAATATCCAGTCCTGCATTGCTGTACCGGAAACTGGTGCCAGGTACCTCTTCCAGCTCCTGTTTAGAGGCTAGTTCATTCACCTCATCTTCCAGTGTGCGGTAGCGGCTCATTTTAAGTATGCTCAATAAACCAGGTTTATCTGTATGGATACCGGTAAGATGAGAAAGGCAATGCCTGATGGTGATCTGGCCTTTACTGTAACTGGTAAAAACAGGCAGGTACTGGCTCACTTTATCATCCAGCGATAATTTGCCTTCATCCACAAAGCTCATTACCAGTGCTGCGGTGAACCATTTGCTGCAGCTGGCTATGGGTGCCACTGTCTGGCTGTTGAAGCTACCCATTTCTTTCCGGTAAACTGTTTGCCCGTTTTTATACACCAGTACGGCCACATCATTACCCAGCTGTTTCTGATATTGCTGCAGGCGGGTATCCAGCTCACTAAAATTGTATTGGGCCGCAACCGGCTGCAAGAATAACAGGAAAAGCAGTAATGCGCTGACGATCAGGCAGGTGTGAGCGGTTTTTTGTGTCATATTTTCCGGATTCAGGGCTTGGATTGGCATTTGCTCTAATCACTGAGCAATAGATCTGCCGGGCAAACAAAAAAACAGCCCGGTTTTGAACTAAACTTACTACTAATTCATTAAATAATGTCCCCGAAAGGGAAGGAGGAAAAAACAATTATATATGAACCTGAATAACTATACCATTAAAGCACAGGAAGCCATCCAGGCAGCCCAGCAGGAAGCGTTCAATAACAATAATCCATCTATTGAAACCAACCATCTGTTAAAAGCATTGCTGGACGACCAGGATAGTCCTGTGGAATACCTGCTTAAGAAAAACAATGTGAATGTAGGTTATGTAGAAGGGAAGCTGGCTGAAAGCATCCAGCGATTACCCAAAGCATCCGGCGAGCCTGCACAGGTGATCGGGCGTGACCTCAACAATGCTTTACTGCGCGCCAACGCTTCGCTGAAACAGTTTGGCGATGAATTTGTAAGCGTAGAACACCTGCTGCTGGGGCTGGTACATGGCAATGATGATACTGCCAAACTGCTGAAAGATGCAGGCCTAACTGAAAAAGGACTGGTTGCCGCCATTAAAGACCTGCGCAAAGGGGCCACTGTTAATTCGCAAACAGCATCACAACAATACAATGCCCTGCAGAAATATGCGAAAAACCTGAACGAGCTGGCAGGCAATGGTAAGCTCGATCCGGTGATCGGCCGTGATGAAGAGATCCGCCGAACCCTGCATATCCTTTCACGCAGGTCTAAAAACAACCCGATACTGGTGGGTGAGCCTGGTGTGGGTAAAACCGCTATCGCCGAAGGACTGGCCATGCGTATCATCAATGGTGATGTGCCTGAGAACCTGAAAACCAAGATCATTTTCGCACTGGATATGGGACAGCTGATCGCAGGCGCCAAATACAAAGGCGAATTTGAAGAGCGGTTAAAAGCAGTCGTAAAAGAAGTGGGAGAGAGCGAAGGTGAGATCATCCTCTTCATCGACGAAATACATACCCTGGTAGGTGCCGGTGGTGGTGAAGGTGCGATGGACGCTGCCAATATATTAAAACCTGCACTGGCAAGAGGCGAATTGAGGGCCATTGGTGCCACCACCCTGAACGAATACCAGAAATATTTTGAAAAAGACAAAGCGCTGGAACGCCGTTTCCAGAAAGTAATGGTAGATGAGCCCAGTGTAGAAGATGCCGTGAGCATTTTACGTGGTATCAAAGACCGTTATGAAACACACCATCATGTGCGTATAAAAGATGAAGCCATCATCGCGGCAGTGGAACTTTCCAACAGGTACATTACCGACCGTTTTCTGCCCGATAAAGCCATCGACCTGATAGATGAAAGTGCAGCCAAGCTGCGCCTGGAAATGAACTCCATGCCCGAAGAACTGGATGAACTGGAAAGAAGGATCCGCCAGCTGGAAATAGAAAGGGAAGCCATTAAAAGGGAAAACGACGAGGAAAAACTGAAAGAACTGGCCCAGGATATTTCCCTGCTCTCTGTACAGCGCGATACCCTGAAAGCCAAATGGAGCCAGGAAAAAGAAATTGTGGAAAAAATACAGGCTGCCAAAGCCAATATCGAATCGCTTAAAATGGAAGCCGAAAGAGCTGAGCGTGATGGTGATTTTGGTAAGGTGGCAGAGATACGGTATGGAAAAATAAAAGAACAGGAACAAATTATTACCGATACCACCGATCAGCTCAATGCCATCAGTGAAAGAAGATTGCTGAAAGAAGAAGTGGATGCAGAAGATATTGCCGAAGCTATTGCCAAAGCAACGGGGATACCGGTAAGTAAAATGCTGCAGAGCGAAAGGGAAAAACTGCTGAACCTGGAAGATGAACTGCATAAACGCGTGGTGGGCCAGGATGAGGCGATCACTGCCGTGGCCGATGCCATCCGCAGAAGCAGGGCAGGTTTGCACGATCCTAAAAAACCAATAGGCTCTTTTATTTTCCTTGGTACAACCGGTGTGGGTAAAACCGAGCTGGCCAAAGCCCTGGCAGAATACCTGTTTGACGATGAAAACATGATGACGCGCATAGACATGAGCGAATACCAGGAAAAACACACGGTATCAAGACTGGTAGGTGCACCTCCCGGTTATATAGGTTATGAAGAAGGTGGCCAGCTTACCGAAGCGGTACGCCGCAAACCCTATAGTGTGGTATTGCTCGACGAAATTGAAAAAGCGCATCCAGATGTGTGGAATGTATTGTTGCAGGTACTGGATGATGGCCGCCTTACCGATAACAAAGGCCGGGTAGTGAATTTTAAAAACACCATCATTATCATGACCAGCAATATCGGCAGCCATATCATCCAGGAGAATTTTGAAAATGTGAATGAAAGCAATAAAGAAGAGGTGATCGAAAAAACAAAAGGCGAGCTGATGAACCTGTTAAGACAAACCATCCGCCCAGAGTTTTTGAACAGGGTGGATGAGATCATCATGTTCCAGCCGCTGCTGCGGAGCGAGATCAAAGGCATTATCCGCATACAGCTGGATCACCTGAAAAACCTGGTAGCGCTCAATGGCATCAACCTTGAATTCAGTGAATATGTACTGGATTACCTGGCTGAAAACGGGTTTGACCCGCAGTTTGGCGCAAGACCTTTGAAACGGCTGATACAAAAAGAAATAGTTAATGCGCTGAGCAAGAAGATACTGGCTGGTGATATTGATAAAACGCATCCTGTTCTGGTAGATGTGTTTGACGGGGTAGTGGTGTTCAGGAACGATGTGCAGGAGAAGGCCAGAGGATAAAGCAGTTAAGCCACATGAAAATGTGGCTTAACTTTTTGTTGTATGTTTTTAGCTCCCACAAAGCTGGGAAATGCGTAAATTTGCACTACTTCCGCTATGATCAATTTCCAGCAATAACTTCAGGAATTGGCCTTTAAGGCTTTTTTAGCGAGTAAATCAATAAACCACCTGCTGTATAGCCTGACGATCAGGGCATAAAGGTTTTTTCCTTGTGCTGCTGATGCATTGCCAGATCAACTGCTGTTTAAAAAAGGGATGTGTTATGGCAATAAGAACAAAACAACCGGACATTATTGAGCCAAGAAACATTTTTGTAGGGGCGCCCGCTGCCAATGTGGTGCTTACGGCTTATATCGATTATGAAAGTGAATTATGCGCACAGCTGAACGAAGTGTTGAACGAATTACTGAAGCGGTACGAAGGAAAGCTGAAAATCAATATCCGTCATTTCCCGCTTACCAAAGTGCACCAGCATGCCATGAAAGCAGCAGAAGCTGCGGTGGCTGCGGGGCAGGAAGGAAAATTCTGGACCATGCATAACCTGCTGTTCAACAACCGCAGGCGCCTGGGTACCATCAGCCTGAAAGAATATGCCCGCGAAGCCGGTGTTACCAATAAACGGTTTCTCGACGAAATGGTGAACAGCACCTATGGCTGGCAGGTACGCGGCGATCTGCTCGATGCACTGGATAAAGGTGTGCGCGATGTGCCCGCTGTATTTGTGAACGAAGCAGTGGTAAAAGGAAAACCCAGTTTTTCTGCCATCAGTAAAATGATCGATGCGGCACTGGCTGCATAGAATAATTACCCAAACCCGTCCGGGCTATGTGCCGCCAATGCGACCCGCAGCCTGGATCATAACCCCCAAGAGAGGCTTCCTTTATTTAACTATTTGCCATAGGTAATGCAGGGAAAAAGCCTCCGAAAAGCCCTTCCACGGAAGGGCTTTTTGTTTTACCCGTTTTGTGCCGGCCGCACAGATTTTCCCTTTTACGTAAATGGAATTTCCTGATACTGAAAATGTAAACAGCAGCCAGGAGGGAAGTTTGCAGCCAAATAAATCGCCGGATGCGTTTCACATTGAGAAAATTGTTACAGGTAAGTGCGCTCTTTTTAATCCGTATACCGCAGTTGCAGGCCCAGTCTGCAGCAGAAATTTCCGGCTATATCACCGGCGAAAAAGGCCAGCCTGTTGAGCATGCCTCTGTTTGGCTCAGCAAGGGAAAGGGTACCCGCACAGATTCCACGGGCTATTTTGTTTTAAAGCAGCTGGCGCCGGGCAGGCACCTGGTACAGGTAAGTATGGTGGGCTACAAGCCTGTAAAACGTGTACTTGAAACGGCCGGCACTCCTGTACATATTACATTGAACACAACAACAGAGGAATTGCAGAACATAGAAATTGTGGGCAGAAGAGAAAAAGGATATAAGAATACGGTTTCGTTTATCGGTTCGAAAACCGCAACGCCTTTGAAAGATGTTCCGCAATCTATTTCCTATGTTACAAAAGAGCTGATGCAAGACCAGGCTGTCACGAAAATGGGCGATGTGGTAAAAAACTTCAGTGGTGTAAACCAGTTCACTTTTTATGATGATATCACCATCCGTGGTTTCCGCATCAATGGCGGAAGTACCACGCAATTGTTCAACGGGCTGCGCACATTTACCGGCTTCTGGAAACAACCGATGGTGAATTACCTGGAAAGAGTGGAAGTGATCAAAGGACCCGCAGCCGCGTTATACGGCAATTCTTCCCCCGGCGGAACCATTAACCGCGTAACCAAAAAGCCGCTCGACCAGCCCCGGAAATCCATGAGCTTTAGCGTGGGCAGTTTTAATAATTTCAGGGCACTGGCCGATTTTACCGGTCCTGCCAATGAAGATAAAACCCTGCTGTACCGGCTCAACCTGGGCTATGAAAATAGTCAATCGTTCCGCGATCTGCAATTCGATAAAAATATCGTGATCGCACCTTCTGTATCATTCCTGCCTTCTGCCAATACCCGGCTCAACCTGGATATGGTGTACAATAAATCCAACAGCCGCCTGGACAGGGGGCAGGCCGTCAATGCCGCACAGGGATTGTATTCCGGCTCCATCTCCCAATCCCTCGCAGAGGTGAACGATTACCTGAATGAAGAAACCTATATGATAACAGCCTCACTGAACCATAGTTTCACCAAAGACATATCCTTCACTGCGGGCTACCTGCGCACGGGTTATAACCAGGACCTGCTGGAACACCGGAGCGCCAATACGTATGCAAAAGATAAACAGGGCAATGATATTCCCAACCTGGTTATGCGGCAGGTGTTCATGCGGCAGCAGAAACAGTACAGTGATAATTTATCTGCCTACCTGAATGTTCATTTCACCACAGGTACAATAGATCATAAAATGCTGGTAGGCTTTGATTATGCACAACAGGCGCTGCCACCCGGTTCTGCACAGTCAACCGCGAGCGGTTACCTGAAAAAAGACGGCACTACCGCCGCTGCCTACAAAGTATCAGATTCTGCCAGCTATGTTTTTTATAATTATACCGATCCTTCAGGGCGTGTCAGCTCCATTCCAAAACCCAATATCTCTTCTTTCGACCTGGCCAGGAACCAGCACAGTCTGCAGGATATGAGCAAGTATATTTTCAATGCGGTTTCCAATAGTGCAGTTGCTCCGTTGTTCTCTAACCTGAATGGTTTGTACCTGCAGGATCAGCTGGCACTGGGCAGATGGCAGTTATTGCTGGGCCTGCGGTATGAAACCTATGCCGACAGGCTGAACTATAAAGCTGCAACAGAAAAAAAAGTGATCCAGCATGCCTGGATTCCGCGGGTAGGCCTGGTATACACGCTAAACAAGAACATCAACCTGTATGGTATTTACTCACGCGGGTACAATCCGCAGGATGCAACCGTACAGTCCAACCCTTTATCGGGCGGCCCGTTTGATCCCATCGAAAGCAGCCTGGTAGAAGGTGGCCTAAAAACAGAATGGCTCAAAGGCCGTTTAACAGCCAATGCATCGGTATACCGCATAGAACAGAAAAACACTCTGTACCCCGCCAATGACCCGGGTAATCCCGACAAACAACAGCAGGTTGGCAAAGAGCGGGCAAAAGGTGTGGAGCTGGATCTGGTAGGTGCCATTACGCCCAACTGGAATATAGTGGTGACCTATGCCTACAATGATGCCCGTATTGTAAGCGCCAAGTCCAGCACAGACACGGCTTTTATTGGTAATCAGAAACCCAATGCACCCAAACAGCAGGGCAGTATCTGGACAAAATATTCATTCAGCAAAGGTCCTGCAAAGGGCCTGGGCGCCGGAATCGGTGCCAATTTTGTAACCGTGCGCAACCTTTCACTGGGGGCATCACAAACCATTCCCGGTTATGGCCTGGTGAATGCGGCGCTGTATTATACAGTGAACAAAGTACAGGTGCAGTTTAATTTCAATAACCTGTTCAATAAAGTGTATTGGGTAGGTGGGTACGATTACCTGCGGCTGTTTCCCGGTGTGCCGCGTAGCTGGCAGGCAACTATCAGCTACCAGTTTTAGCAACAGTCCTGCACAGGTGGGAAATTTAACAGGCTAACCCGATTATTTTAAACAATTTTGCGGCCGCTGGCAGCAAATCAAAGCATACAAGCATAAATGAAAAAGGGCAAACGCATTTTCGGTAAAATACATCTCTGGCTGGGACTGGCTTCTGGCCTGGTGGTAATGGTAGTGGCCCTTTCAGGGTCGTTGCTGGTATTCAGGGATGAGCTGGAACTGGCATTCTACAAAAAAGAAATGTTTGTACCTGCTATTGCGCCGGAACGCAAACCGCTGGATGAATTAATGCGCATCGCTCAGCAGCAGGCGCCTGCTAAAATAAGCCAGGTAAAGGTATTTGATGATGCGCGCCGTTCGGTGCTCATCATGCTGGGTAAAAAAGAAGAAGATGGTAACCTGGTGCAGGTGGCTATTGATCCTTATACCGGTAATATATTGGGTAAAGCAGCATATAATAAACGTTTTTTCCCGTTGCTGCTGCAACTGCACCGGTACCTGCTGGCTGGTGAGGTAGGTAAAACCATCACCGGTATATCCTGTCTTTGTTTTACCATTTTGCTCATCAGCGGGATCATATTGTGGTGGCCTGCGAATAAACAGGCCATCAAACAGCGCTTCCGTATTAAATGGGGCGCAAAATTTAAACGGGTTAACTGGGACCTGCATGCGGTGCTGGGTTTCTATGGTTCTTTCTTCCTGCTGGCTATTGCACTTACAGGGTTGGTATGGTCGTTCAAATGGCTGAACAACAGTATTTTTTTACTGGCCGATGGCAAACTGCCCAAGCCCAACCGCGTTATGTCTGCACACCCGGCTGATCCGCCATCCGGCGGATTGTATCAGCAGGTGCTTGATGGAACAAATACCGCTTTCCCGTTTCATGGTGATATCAATATTGTATTGCCTGCACAAAAAGATGTGGCGATCACTGCATCCAAGCTCAATCGCGAAGCCTCGGTAGACCGGAAGATCAGTGCCGCATTTTTCGATAACAAAACCGGTGAAAACCTGGCACTGCGTCCTTATGAAAAAGAAAGCAGGGGAACAAAAATCAGGCGTATGATGTATCCCATCCATACCGGCAGCCTGTATGGATGGCCTACCAAGATCATCGCATTACTGGCAAGCCTGCTGGCCGCTTCCCTTCCTGTTTCCGGCATACTGATATGGCTGGGCCGGAAAAGGAAAAGCAGGAAGCCGCATTCCGTTAGGGGATTGACGGTGAAAGAGGATGTGCTTGTGAATATTTAGTAGGCAGCTCTCAGTAGGCAGTTCTCAGTCTGCAGTCCTCAATCGGCAGTCGGTTGTCAACGGTTTGCCTGCTGTTTGATTTTTTATTGCTGCCCTGCATTTGTGAATTCTACTGTTTCATCATAACCGGGATCGAGAATCGAGAGACGAGAATCGAGATGATGAAACAACAATCGTGAGCACTATTACACACCATGCGTAATTACTTTTCCATTACTAATTCCCCATTCCATCTCCCTACCATTCAACCACTCAACCATTCAACCATTCAGCCATTCCCCCTTCATTTTCAAATTTTCAAATTCCCACATTTTCAAATTAACTCTACCCGTGAATCGTGAATCGTCAATCGTGAGTGGGAAAGGAACTGCGGCATTGTTATTAATGAAATGCCTTCATCATAACCGGGATCGAGAATCGAGATGATGAAACAACAATCGTGAGCACTATTACACACCATGCGTAA
>CBJLMB010000049.1:0-46613 GCA_966424055.1 uncultured Deminuibacter sp.
ACAGCAGATAATATACAAACCAAATTTCCTGTGCTCATTGAAAACCTGCATGGCAATGCGTACTATGGTTATACACCCGACTGGATCAATTACCTGGAAATGGGTAAATGGATACAGCAGCATATTGATAGGGCTGCAGTCATCGCAGCACGCAAGCCCAACACGCTTTCTGTTTTTTGTGATGGACGACCGTTTTATGGCATCTACAGTTGCCCGGTAAACCTGGATGCGAAGCAGCTATTGCTGCGGCTGAGGAATGATCGGGTAAAATACCTGATCCTTGCAAGCATCAGGGCCAACCCGGCCGTAGCAGATCCGCAGGCCATTGTTACGGCTGTACATGAATATGCAGTACGCATTGAAAAAGCATATCCCGGTATTTTTAAAGAAATTCACAGGATAGGCGTGGAAGAACCCTGCTACCTGGTAGAAATAAACTATACCAGGTATCCCGGTTTATAAAATTGCCTGTACAGGGATCAGCCGGCAGTAGGCAGTAGGCAGTCAATCGCAATCCTCATTGCTCACCGCTCATAGCTAACAGCTCAATTAAGAGCGGTAAGCAAATAGCGCTGAGCTACAAGAAATTTCTCTCGCTGAACACGCAAAAAACGCAGAAAGGAAAGCGTTTCAGCCTGGAAGTTTTTCAGCATTCCGCGTTTTCCGCGCATTCCGCGAGAGAAACCAGTCGGCAGTGGGCAGTAGGCAGTCTGCAGTCAATCGCAATTTGAGGGACTATCAGCCAAAGGCTGTTTTGCTTTTTTACCATCTCACAGCTCATAGCTCATAGCTATTCGCTAACAGCTTTACAACCCCTCTCCATTCCGCGTTTTCCGCGCATTCCGCGAGAGAAACCAGTCGGCAGTGGGCAGTAGGCAGTCTGCAGTCAATCGCAATTTGAGGGACTATCAGCCAAAGGCTGTTTTGCTTTTTTACCATCTCACAGCTCATAGCTCATAGCTATTCGCTAACAGCTTTACAACCCCTCTCCATTCCGCGTTTTCCGCGCATTCCGCGAGAGAAATTCCTTACAGTTATAACAGCCTTTTCTGCCGTTCGTTCTTTCATTTGGGTTGTTCATCCACACATTTTACCTATTGGTTCATTATTTTTTGGGGTAACAAGCGGTTCAATTAGCTTTGCTGCCCTGTAAGACATCTTGTTCAGGGCCCGATCTATCAACAATCTAACCCCGGTATATCGCTTTATGGTACTGCCGTGTATTTTAACCGGCCGTTTACCACCGTTTACCGCGTTTTTCCTGCCACCGGCGGGAATCAACTGGACAGATGTAACTAATCAAATTAGTTTTGGATTCAAAAATTAGCATTGTGAGAAAGAGTTTACTCATTTTGATCTTTTCTTCCTTTTTAGCAGCGGCCGGTATAGCACAGGCCCCCGGCGGACAACGCGGCGCCGGAGCAAAAGGAGGCGCACCGCAACTTATCGGGCGCGTTTATGGAAAACTGGCCGATTCAGCAACCGGTCAGCCATTGGGCCTTGTTTCTGCACTGGTAATGAAAACCAGTATTGACACAACAACCAGGAAAAAAAAGCTGGTGCTGGTGAAAGGCATGGATTCCAAAGCCAATGGTGAGTTCAATTTTGAAGACCTGCCAATTGTAACACCGCTGGTATTGCGTGTTTCTGCTTCCGGTTACAAGAACAAAGACATTCCTTTTATGATTGTGCCTGCCGCCGCCGGTGCGCCCGGCTCACAGGGTAGTGCATCACCGCTGGGCAACCTGCCTTCTTTTGAAAAAGACCTCGGCCTGATCAAAATGTCGGGAGATGTAAAAGAACTGGGGGCTGTAGTGGTTAAAACCAGTACGCCTGCGATGCGGCTGGACATGGATAAAAAAGTGTTCAACGTAGAAAAAAACATCGTCAGCGCAGGTGGAACAGGGATGGATGTGATGCGCAATGTTCCCTCTGTGAATGTGGATATAGATGGCAATATCACCCTCAGGGGCGCTACACCCACTATTTTCATAGACGGAAGACCGACTACGCTTACACTTGACCAGATACCTGCCGATGCAATAGAAAGCGTGGAAGTGATCACCAATCCATCTGCCAAATATGATGCATCAGGCGGGGGCGCCGGTATCCTTAACATCATACTCAAAAAGAACAGGAAAACCGGGTATAACGGCAATATCTCTGCAGGTATCGATTCCCGCGGGGCGCCGAATGCAATGCTGGGCTTCAATGTACGCCAGGGAAAATTCAATATCTCTGCCAATGGTATGCTCAACAGGTCGAACAGCAGAACAAAAGGCAATACTGACAGGCACACTTACCTGGGTGATACCACCCGTTTGCTGCAGCAGGATGTAGCGCACAACAAAGGCGGCTTTATGTTCGGCCAGGTTGGACTGGATTATTTTGTAACAAACAAAACCACGCTGTCTGCTTCTTATATCAGGGTGCATGGTTCTTTTAAACCGACAGACCTGTCACAGATCCAGACCGACAGCCTGAAAGGCGCACAGGGGCTGGCGCGCAGCTATTCACAGCGTTATTCCAATTCAGACAGGGTATTTGATGTTAATGGCGTTCAGCTGGGCATGAAGCACCTGTTTGCCAAAGAAGGGGAGCAGATCACCGCCGATGCCTCTTATTTCGGTGTGAAAGCACATGCCACCTCATTGTATACAACAGATTATTATACTGGTTTGCCGGGCACTCCTGTTGCTGCCACCACACGCCAGCAGAACCTGGGTACGGCAGATCCGGCATTCTATACCATTCAAACCGATTATACCAAACCACTGGGTTCAAAATCAAAACTGGAAGCAGGTTTGCGCGCCAATTTCCAAAAGCTGAGCAACGACAACAGCATGTACACACTGGATAAAAACAACCAGCTTATACTCGATTCACTGGGTGTAAGCAATTACAAAAGTACCAATAGTGTATATGCCGCTTATGTAACTTTTACCAGTGCGATCGGTAATTTCGGTTACTCTGTAGGCCTGCGTGGCGAGAGTTCAAGATATTCGGGCGACCTGCTGAACACCGGGCAGCATTTCAGCAATTCTTATCCAATCAGTCTTTTCCCGTCTATCTTCCTCAGCCAGAAACTGAAGCATAACCAGGAGCTGCAACTTAGCGCTACCCGTAAGGTGAACCGCCCCAGTTTCTTCCAGCTGGTTCCGTTCACTGATTATTCAGATACGCTCAATATTACAAGAGGTAACCCTAACCTGGTACCGGAATTTACCAATTCGTTCGAACTGTCTTATATGAAAACGTTCACGCACAACAATACGCTGCTTATTTCAGGTTATTATAAATATACCAAAGACCTGATCACGCGTTATCAGGACAGTGGTGTGAACACCGTAGGTAAACCCGTATTGATCAACACATATGAAAATGCCAACAATGCCTATACAGTAGGTGCAGAAATTACTTCGACAGATTATATCACCAAGTGGTGGGATATCACGGCCAATGTAAATATTTACCGGTCGCATATCAATACCACATCCCTTAAGCAGCCTTCGCAGGATGCAATGTGGAGCTGGTTCGGCAAATTCAACAGCAATTTTAAACTACCGTCTAATTTTACTGTTCAGCTTACGGCCACTTACCAGTCAAAAACCAATTTGCCTGTTAACCAGAATGCCAACCAGTTTGGCCCGCCCAATTCTACAACACAAAGCGCATCGCAGGGATACATCAAATCGTTTTATGGGGTAGACCTGGCGGTGAAGAAAACATTCCTGAAAAACAATGCAGCTTCGGTAACAGTGAGTATGACGGATATCTTCCGCACCCGCTGGTCAAAACAATACAGCCAGAGCCAGTTCTTTGCCCAGGAATACGACCGCCTGAAAGATCCCCAGCTGGTTCGCGTGGTATTTGCTTACCGCTTCGGAAAAATGGACCTGAACCTGTTTAAACGCAAGAACATGAATTCACAGGGCATGGGTGATGCTGGTGGTATCCAGTAGGCCTGCAGCCTCTACATCAGATCAATACAGGAACCCTTGCTTTGGCAGGGGTTCTTTTTTATAATAGCAGCCATATTCCTGTATTGAAATATCTTTATTGTACACGAACCACCATTTCATTATTTGGTAACCACCCTGTATGCAGGATGTTTTTTTACGGGCCGAACTTGCGGCTGATAAAACCTGGAACATGCAAAGAAGATCATGGATTAAAACCACGGGCGGGCTGATCGCCGCCACTGCATTGCCTTTTACCGCAGGTGCGGGTATGGGGAACGGAGATAAAAAACCGGTATTAAGGGTGGCGCATATTACTGATGTACACCTGAAAGATACATTCGATGCACCTGCCCGTTTTCGCCGTTGCCTGCAACACCTGCATGCACAACAGCCGGGCGTGGACCTGATACTGAACGGCGGCGATATTGTTTTTGATATGAACAAAGAAAACCTGGATACCATAAAAGCACAGTGGTCGCTATGGCATTCTATACTGAAGGCAGAATGCCATCTGCCGGTAAAGTATGCATTGGGCAATCATGATATCTGGTGGAATGAGAACGATAAGGGACAGGCTTTGTATGGCAAGCAATTCTCCATGGAACAAACCGGCCTGAAAAATACCTATTATGCTTTTTCAAAGAACGGCTGGAAATTTATTGTGCTGGATAGTGTTCATCTCGACATTGACAATACCTGGTATATCGGCAAACTGGGAGAGGCTCAATTGAACTGGCTGGAACAGGAGTTGGCTGCCACCCCGGCAACAACACCGGTTTGTGTACTGTCACATATCCCAATATTGACAGCTACTTTGATGATAGAAGATGATATTGTAAACAAGTGGACCATGCTGGGTGGCGATATGCATACAGATACTGCGAAGATCATCGCCGTTTTTTATAAACATCCTAATGTGAAACTCTGTCTCAGCGGGCATATTCATTTACGCGACAAGGTGGTCTATAACAATGTAACCTATATCTGTAATGGTGCAGTAAGCGGTGCCTGGTGGGAAGGTAACAAGCGGGAAACCGCACCAGGCTACGGTATCATCGATCTCTATGCAGACGGTGGATTTGAAGAACAATATGTATTATATTAATCATCCACGGCCTGCAACTTCAACCGGATACTATAGCCTGGCTTTTTTGAATACACTTACTTCTCCTTCTGCTGAAATATTCAGGATAACACGCTGGCTGCTGTTCTGCAGGCTTACATAATAGTTCAGCCCTGTTTGCACATGATCGAATTCGATGGCTTCAGTAGCGGTATAGTCCTGGTATTTTTCTGCAATTGTTCTTTGTGCGGCCAGTGGCAGGGTATTGAGCTGTATGGCGCGGCTGGTGCCTATTTTGTTGCCTTCATTGTCATAAAACGCCTGCATAGCCTGTTTATCCAGTACAAAATGAACCGTAACATGGTCCTTGGCAGACTGGTAGCTGACATGAGAGGCCCCGGGATATTCTGCATGGAACTGGCGGTTCAACCTGGCTTCTTCAGCGTTGTTGGTATTGGCCAGTGCAGAGCCAGCGGCCAGGATGAGCAAACATGCAGCAGTGAATAACTTTTTCATGGTAATTGATTTTAGAGATGATCGATTGATTGATTATAGAACCGGTGATGTATTACAGCTTACTTTTTTTGAACACATTGATCGAACCTTGTGAAGAGATCTGCAGGATCACTTTAGTTGTTTCATCCTGGAGCGATACATAATAACTAACACCATCCTGTACATGATCGAATTCGATGGCTTCAGCAGCAGTGTATCCGCTGTATTTTTGTGCGATGGTTTGCTGTGCACGGGCCGGCAGGTTGCTCAGTTTGATATTACGGCTGGTGGCTATTTCGTTACCATCATTATCATAAAAAGCTTTCATATCCTGGCCGTTCCAGCGGAAGCTGATGGTTGTATGGTCACTTGCTGCGGTGAACCGGACATTTTCTGCATTTGGAAAAGCTGCATTGAATTTGGTTTCAGCTTTGTTGCCAGCTGCAAATGCGCCGGAGATCAGTGCTACAGTTAACAGGGCGGTGGTAAATAACTTTTTCATAATTGTTTTTTTAAGATGATTTGTTTTGTTTGTTTGATGTATAGTATATGCCCAAAGCAATGCCAACTCCATTTAACTTACACAACACATTGATAATCAATAAAATTGAATAATTACCGCTCAATCCGACTGTTCGCTTACGAACATTTTTTGTCCGCTTCTGAACAAACGGACAGTTTATCGGTGAATGAATACCTTTTTTACGATAAAAGGACAGGAGCAGTTTTATCAACTGCAGCAACCGGTGTTTTGATTAATATGATACAGCCTATTGTTTCTCCAATGCGGCCAGTGCTTTTTTCCCGCCGGCATTTCCCGGATTGAGCGAAATGGATTTCCGGTACATGGCAATAGCTTCTTCTTTGCGGCCGGCCATCTGCAATGCCTCAGCATAACTGTCATATACATTCCAACTGGCAGGGTACAACAGGGCATTTGTTTTCAATACTTCGAGGGCAGCTGTTGTATGGCCGTCAAACAGCAGGTTTAAGCCAATATTGTTCAGTTCAAGCTCATCCATATAATAATGGGCCGTATCCGTTTTCAATTCATTGAATCGGGTAGTGGCATTATCCGCGCCTTTTAAAAAAACAGCCTCACCGTACAGGGTTGCCAGTGATTGCTTATCCATAACCACCGGCCTGTTATTAAGCAGTGTTAGCAGGTCTATGCCGGTGGAATGTATACTCCTGTGTGTTACATTGTCCAGTACAATAACTGTTTGGTGATGGGTGATGTTTCTTATAAATATGGTGACCGCCCCTTGCATGCCTCCGCTGTGAAATACTGCTTTGCCCATTGTGCTGTCGCATAAGATGGACCAGCCCAGTCCATAATATGCCCTGGTCTTTTTCCAGCCGCATATGGCCAGGCTGCCATCATTCAGCCGGGTAGGTGTAAAAGCTTCTTCCAGGGAGGAGGTGTTGAGCAGTTTTGCTGAATAAAGGGCCTGGTCAAAACGGAGCAGGTCGCCGGTTGTACTTATCACATTACCTGGGCCAATAATACTGCCGAGGTTAACAAGTTCAATTTTATATTGGTGGACAGAATCAACATTTCTCAGTCGCGAAGGGCAGTAGCTCAGGTAAGCATAATTGCAGGTGCGGTTTTTATCAGCCACTGGTGCCAATAAAGTGCTGATATAAGTATGGTACATGCCGGCAGGAATAAAAATATATTCCGCCATATAATCCTGGAACCGCATACCGCTGGCCTTTTCCACGATCAGTGCCAGTAATCCATAGCCGGTATTGGAATAAGACCATTTTTCGCCGGGTTTAAATAAAAAAGCTTTTTCATATTGCTGAATAGCAGGTATTAAATCAGCATTGGAGAATATCCTATTGGTATCTGCATGATAGGGCGGTTCAAAAACCTGGAAATCAGTTAATCCGGATGTATGACTGAGCAGGTGCCTGATAGTGATAGTGGTTGAAGGAAAATCAGGAAGATACCGGGCAACTGCATCATCCAGCCTGAGCCAGCCTTTTTCCTTAAGCTGAAGAATGGCAACAGCCGTAAACGTTTTGGAAACCGATGCCAGCTGGAATGCCGATGAATCATTGTTTAAGCTGCCGGTTGCCTGGTTGGCATAGCCACAGGAATACTTGAACAGGGGCTGCCCGTTTGCTGCTACCAGTATATTGCCATTTAGTTCCTGCCTGTTTTGTATAATGGCCACCAGGCTGTCTATGCGCCGGGTAATACCCTGCGCCAGGCACTGTGCCGTACTGCTCCACAGGCAGCATAGCAAGACTGCCCGGCTGAATTGCATTCGCCTCATATTATTACTGTTTTTTAAAAAAACTGCACCGGCTGTTTACTGGTGTATACTTGCAGGCTTTATTTTGGTTACAGGAAACCGTTATTAAATTCAGTCAGGAGCAGGGCAGGAATGTGCAGCCTCATTTAAGTTTTCTTATCAAACGGGCTGCAGCAATGAACAGGTTTTGCCTATTTTATCTTCTATGCACCGTATACTTCCTCCGTACTATGAGCGGCTGATGATTTATTAATTCCAACTGGCGATAGCAGTAATACCGTTGAAGTTGGAATCTCCTTTGCCCAATACCATATTTTATATACTGGTGTCCAGCATACTCATCAATTGGCCGCATTGTACAGTGCAGTGCTCCCTTGCCTGGAGGCGGTGATGGCTGCTGCACTGTAATGCAACATTTCTTTTTCGTAACCAGCTAAGGCAGCTGATAAAGATCCTTTATTGCTCAGCGTGGTTTGCAGGTAGCCTGTTAATACAGCTGCATCACGAAGCGCTGTATTCGCGCCGAAGCCGGCTGCGGGGCTCATGGTATGAATGGCATCGCCTAGTACCGTAACAGGACCAGGCTGAACCCTTTTCCCTTGTATGGTATAACGTACCGGCACTATGGATATATCTGCATCACTGGTAGCCGCATATAAACCGGATAAAGCCGGGTGCCAGCTACCTGTGGCCTCATGCACACATGCTTTTTGCGCAGGTGAAGACAACTGTAATGCCTGGCCTGCACTCAATGCAAACCGGCTTCGTTTTCCTATCAGGGCCCAGTAAATATAATCTTCGGGATGCGTAATAGAATATGTGCCTTGCCTGCTGAAATGCATATCATCAATAATAGCAGCTATATCATTGTCAAAAATCACAGTGGTTGCCTGTTGTGAAAATGCAGCTGCCGGCTGTGGGGGAACATGCGGCAAAGGGAGCTTTCCATACACACATATATCCCCGGTATCCTCCAGTATTGTACCGGGAAAATGGTCTGCGGTAAAAGAAGAAGCGGCGCCATTGGAGATGACCAGCAGGTCTGCTTTTATCAAAGAGCCATCATCAAACCGGCATCGTACCCGTCCATCAGGCAGCAGGGTATAAGCCAGTAATTGTTTGCCGAAATGAATATAGTGTTCAATTCCTTTCATCAAAACCTGCCGCATCACAAACCGGTCAGCTTTCATATCTGCCGGCAATGTCGTTTGCTCATCTGTCCATTGCGCTACCCATTGGTCATTGTTCAGGTGGAAGCCTGCATCCAGTACGCGCACACCGGGTACACTGGCTGCGCAGCACGGGTACCGGTAGAGTGGGGCACTCTCTGAAGAGTGCCCCACTCTTTATTCGATATTTCTGCAGATCTTCCCTCAATGATTTAACATACAGCCTTCAATCATTAATGATTCTACAGCCTTATACCGTTTTTTTTAGATAATATGTAATGATACGGGACTGGCTGCACCATAAAAAAATACAAGCATCAGCAGGCAAGAACCCTTTTTGTGTACGGCTTACGCAAAGATGTGCTGCCAGGATGCGTTATTTGATAAATATTCGGGTAACAGCTGCTTTGCAGGATATTTTCCGCATGCATGCACGATCAGTTAGATTCCATCAAACCAATATGGATTTTGCAATAAATATTGCTGAAGCGTTCTGCAACAGCAATTGCAGCTGTGGCAGTAACATTGCATCAGTACTGTTCACACGAAGCTTTTTACCGAAATCCTTTTTCAACAATTATTTGATCAACGGCCCGGAACTGTTGTATAACAACAGGCGGGAGCGTTTTGCCCAAACCCGGGTGAATCAATAAAACCTGTTAATATGACAAACAACGCAACCATTGTTCCCCTGTCTTCCGTGGGTATCGGCGACCTTGACAGGGTGGGAGGCAAAAATGCATCCCTGGGCGAGATGCTATGCCATCTTACTGCATTAGGTATACAGATACCCGATGGGTTTGTGATCACGGTAGAAGGCTACCGTTCTTTCTGTATGTTTAACCAGCTCGAAAGCCGCATCCAAGCGCTGGTGGCAGGCATTGATCATGACAAAGTAGAATCGTTGCGCAGGGCGGGGCAGCAGGTAAGGCAGCTGATCCGCAACAGTAAATTTCCGCCCGAGCTGTCCGCATCTATCATTGAAGCTTACCAGCAATTATCAGCACAATACGGGCAGGAAGCTACTGATGTGGCCGTTCGGTCTTCTGCTACCGCTGAAGACCTGCCTGATGCATCTTTTGCCGGTCAGCAGGAAACTTATCTCAATGTACGTGGTCCGGCCGCATTAATGGATGCGGTACGCAACTGCTTTGCTTCACTGTTCACCGACAGGGCCATCAGTTACCGGCAGCGTTTTGGCTACGATCATTTCCAGGTGGGCTTATCGCTCTGTGTACAGAAAATGGTACGCTCTGATCTCGGTGCTGCAGGTGTAGCTTTTTCACTGGATACTGAATCTGGTTTTGAAGATGTGGTAGTGATCAACGGCAGCTATGGTTTGGGTGAAATGCTGGTACAAGGTGCGGTGATGCCGGATGAGTTCATCGTGTTCAAACCTTTACTGAAGCAGGGCTTTGCTGCTGTTATTGAAAAGAAGCTGGGGCTTAAGGACCGCAAGATGGTGTATGGCGATGATCCGGATGAAAGGGTGCGCATCATCCCCACAGAACAGAAAAGCCGTGAAAGTTTTTGTTTAAGCAGGGAAGCCATACTGAAACTGGCCACCTGGGTATGCAATATTGAAGATCATTATACGCGTATAAAAGGTCACTGGTGCCCCATGGATGTGGAATGGGCACTGGATGGTTTATCAGGCCAGCTGTATATTGTGCAGGCCAGGCCGGAAACGATCCACTCGCGAAAAGACCGGCAAACGATTACAGAATACAAAATGGAACAAACCGGTACACCATCCCAGCTATTATTGAAAGGCATTGCAGTAGGTGATAAAATAGCATCAGGCAAAGTACATATTATGTATTCCCTGGACAAACGTGTAGATGGTGATGATTTTAAAACAGGGGATGTGCTGGTAACGGATATGACCGATCCAGACTGGGAACCGGTCATGAAAAAAGCGGCGGCCATTATCACCAATAAAGGCGGCCGTACCTGTCATGCCGCTATTGTTGCACGTGAAATGGGCGTGCCGGCTATCGTGGGCTGCGGCAATGCTACAGAACTGCTGAAGAACGGCCAGTTGGTAACAGCCTCCTGCGCAGAAGGTGATGAAGGCCGTGTATACCATGGCGCAATACCGTTCAGCACAATAGAAACCAACCTGGCCGATCTGCCCCAGATACACACATCATTAATGCTGAATGTAGCATCGCCAGCGATGGCTTTCCAGTTTGCACAACTGCCGAACAAGGGCGTAGGACTGGCAAGGGAAGAGTTTATCATCAACAACTATATCAAAGTGCACCCGCTTGCGCTGCTGCACCATCGTTTGCTGCAGGATGATGCGCTTAGCAATACCATTGAACAGATGACCAGGGGCTATGACAGCGAAGAACAGTATTTTGTAGACAAGCTCTCTTACGGTATTGCACGGATAGCGGCCGCATTCTATCCGCATAAAGTAATTGTGCGCTTTTCCGATTTCAAAAGCAATGAATACTATAACCTGGCCGGTGGCAAATATTTTGAGCCAACAGAAGAAAATCCTATGATCGGCTGGCGCGGTGCATCCCGCTATTATGCACCCGATTTCCAGGAGGCATTCGGACTTGAATGCGTGGCCATCCGGAAAGTGCGCAAAGAAATGGGATTGACGAATGTAGTGGTGATGGTACCCTTTTGCCGTACAGTGGAAGAACTGAAGAAAGTAAAAATGGTGATGCGTACCTACGGACTGGAACAGGGTGAAGATGGCCTTGAACTATACCTGATGGCGGAAGTGCCATCCAATATCATACTGGCAAAAGAATTTGCCCGTCATATCGATGGTTTTTCGATCGGCTCGAACGATTTAACACAACTTACACTGGGGCTCGACCGCGATTCGGCACTGGTAGCCGGTTTGTACGATGAAAGAAATGAAGCCGTAAAACGGATGATCCATATGCTGATAGACGCGGCTAAAACAACAGGTGTAAAAGTGGGTATCTGCGGGCAGGGGCCTTCTGATTATCCCGATTTTGCGCAGTTCCTGGTAGAGCAGGGAATAGATTCTATTTCGGTAACACCTGATTCCATTATCAAAACCATCCGTGCGATCCATGCCATTGAGCAAAAAATAAAACAACGCCAGCCTGCCTATCCTGAATCCAGGGGCGTAATTTATTAATAGGGCCACCGGCGTGATGAATCAGCCGGCGCCGTGCCAATCCTATCAAAAAAAGGAACCACCGGTTCCTTTTTTTGTGCAATGAATACAGCCGCCAGTCCAACAGAACACTATAGCGATCCTGGTATAAAAGCAATACATTTATTGCCTGAATGCATTAACCATTATGGACTATAAATTAGACAAACCGGTGCATGCTGAAACCGGTACAGTAAAATACCAGTGTTCAGTTGAATGGCGCAATGGAACATTTTTAGCAGATGAACCAGTGAGATCAGGCGGTGGAGACAAAGGCCCTGATCCATACACGCTGCTGCTTTCTTCACTGGCCACCTGCACATTAATTACCCTGCGTATGTATATTGACCGGAAAGGATGGTCTATTCCCGCGTTGAAAGTGAATACCAATTTTTTCCAGGAAATACAGGGCGAGCAAATGATAACGTTTTATCGACAGGGATATTTCCTTCCCGGAACCTGTTCCGCAGGAACAGATGGATCGCCTGCTGCAGATCGCGCAGGCCTGTCCTGTTTCCAAAATACTGGAAGGTGAAACCAAAATACGCAGCTATATTTATCATCCTGAAGATGCGGAGAAAAAACTGCAATACAGCAATGAAGAGATCACAGTGGTATGGAAACCGGAATTCTGCAGGCATTCGGCCCGTTGTGTTACCCAGCTGCCAACTGTGTTTCACCAGCAAAGCAAGCCCTGGATTACCATGAACGGCGCCGGTACTGCTGCTATTATCAACCAGGTAAATAAATGCCCCACAGGTGCATTGTCATTCTTCTACAACAAAGACAGGGAAGAGGTATAAACACCCATACATTTATTCAATACTGATATCATATTTATGCAGTAAGCCTGCGATACCCTATACAGAGAACCGCGCTTTTTTTATACGGTTGTTCTCCGGGTCGATGGAATAATGAAAAGCAGTACGCAGATCTGCTTTTTCCAGGTTGGTATGATCAAAAACCGCCAGCTGCAGGTCGCAACCATCAAAAACAGCATTGCTGAGATCTGCCTGTGCAAAATCCACTTCCCGCAGGTTGCATTGTTTGAATACGGTGCTTTTCAGTTTCAGGTTAAAAAAAGAGGCCAGCTGTAGCTGGCAATGGTGAAAGCTGGCAGCGAACAGGAAGGTATCACACTGATCAAAATGCAAGCCAAGCAATTTACAGTCGGTGAAAACAATTTCCTGCAAAGATGTTTTGTTCAGTTTCACCATGCTCAGGTTGCAGCCGGTAAATGTGCAGGAAGAAAAACGCGTACCAGATAAATCGGTATTGGAAAAATCGCATCCCGAAAACCGGCAGCTTTCATATTCCCTTTTGGGCAGTGGCGCTGTTGTAAAATCTGTTTTATCAAAATGCCGGTCTTCAATGTACTGTTCCATATACTGCTGTCTTTGATATGCAGGTGAAAGATACAATGAATTGCTCAGGGTCGCAGTCTTTGTTTTCCTGCAGAACAGGCTCCTGCCTAACAGTTAGCGGCAAATGCTTATTTAATTTTTTTGAATACCCGGTTCCAGTGCGGCCCTTTTTTCCAGCTGAACCAGATAACTGAAGCCTTGCCTACCAGCTGTGTTTCCGGCACAAATCCCCAGCTACGGCTATCCTGGCTGCGGTGGCGGTTGTCCCCCATCATCCAATAGTAATTATACCGGAAAGTATAAGTTGAAGCGGGCTTTCCATTGATGGTATAATGGCCGTTGTTTTCTTCCAGTGTATTGTGTTCATAAGTGCTGATGATACGGCGATACAATGCGATATTGGATACAGAGAGGGTAATTGTTTCGCCGCTTTTAGGTATATGGACGGGGCCGTAATTGTCCAGTGTCCAGGAAAAATGAACATCATCATAGGGAAAACAGGTGCCGGTGATATTGACATAATAAGGCAAGATGCTTTTACAGTTCTGCTGTTGGGCTACCAGCGCCGCTTTTTCAGCTGTCAGGTTCAGCCTGAATGTATTGGGTTTACCGCTATAAGGTACCAGCTGGTTACCTTCTTCTTCATCACCTGTATCATCGCTGATATCGAGCTGGTCTTTCATAAAATCTTCACTGAAACCAATGCCATTGGTCTCTACAATATAATCGGTCTGTAGTGAGGCAGGTGCAGGAGATGGCAGCCCGTTGATGAGCACCTGCCCATTCTTTACCTGCAGCTCGTCACCCGGTAATGCCACACAGCGTTTAATATAATTATCTGTTTTATCCATAGGGTGTACCAGTATAGGATATTCGGCCATCAGGGCCTCCCTGTTGCCTTTGAACTGTTCCCTTAATACATCATAGTACAATATTTTAGAACCGAAATCGGGCAGGTTGATAATTGTATCGCCTTCCGGCATATTGAATACCACTACGTCATTTCTCTGTATATCGGCAAAGCCAGGTAAGCGTTTATACGGCAATTGCAACCAGCTGAAATAAGAAGGTGTTGCAGGCGACAACGGCATGGTATTGTGCACAAAAGGAAAGCTGAGCGGTGTTTGCGGGATACGCGCGCCATAGCTCATTTTACTCACAAACAGGAAATCGCCTACCTGCAGTGTTTTCTCCATACTACCGGAGGGGATATTATAAGGCTCAAAAATAAAAGTACGTATCAATGTGGCAGCCACGGTGGCAAAAACAGCCGCATCGATCCACTCGCGAAACACAGATTTTTTGTATTGCTTAACAGCTGCCGGCCCTTTCCACTGCACAGATGTAGTGTAACCCAGGTAGGGAAAGTAAAGGAACGGAACCACAACCACAGCTGTATGGTCTGCCAGGGAAAAGCGGCCAAAATGCATCACAAAAATGATCGTGATCCAGATAGTGATGAACTGGCCGGCTACCGGCACCAGCTGCAGCCAGAACCATATTTTTCTGATACCCGTTTTTTCCGTGATCAGCCAGGTATTGTAAATGGGCACCAGGGCTTTCCATGGCGTTATGCCTGCTTTTTTGAACATGCCGTACATACCGGCAGCCCATCCCAGCACACCGGCAATGAATAGGATCCATCCCATATTCGTATGTTGTTATTTATTGTAAATCTGTTGTCAGGATCGCCGGGCCAGGCAGTTTTTTTATAAGTACCCGGCCGGGATAAAATATTACGGGGAGACTGTAAATATTTCTTCCGCACCCGCAAAACCGTGTTTTTGAAGGGGAACAGCAATATTGTACCTTTGACGCATTAATTTTTTTTGAATAACATGCTTCATTCTTCCATCATCAGGGAAAGGTATTCATCGATGACAGATGAAGAACTCGTCCTGTTTGCCAAGTACGAATCCCAGGGGTTAAGTGAATCTTTTTTTCAGCTGCTGAAGGACGAGTTCAACAGGCGTAGCCTCGACCTGCAGGTGATGGAATCTGCGGAGATAGACCGTGCCCTGGCTGAACTACAGAAGCATACGCTCGCCGAAAAGCAGATCGCAGAAGAATTTACCGAAGCACTGTGGCAGTATGCTTTTGAACAAAAAAGAAAGGGCGGTACAGATTATGAACTGTACAATGGTCTTATCGGTAAAGGAGTAGACCAGCAATATGCTTATATGCTGATCCAAAGCCTGGAAGAAAAAGGATTGAAAATGATCTGCAGCTACCAGTCTGATAAACAAACCGGTTGGCTCTTAACCGGTCTTGGTATGCTTTTTTTATATTTCGCAGCCAGCGTAAATGCAGACAGCATGGTATTTTGCCTGATACCGGGCGTTTATGCAATGGCATTCGGTGGCCTGCGTATTTACAAAGCACGCCATGGTATAGCAAAATACCGCAGCGTGGTACAGCAGATACGGCTGGAGCGAGAAGAAAATGAATAGTTGAAAGCTGCAAGAAATCAGACTGCAGACTGGATTTTCTCGCGGAATGCGCGGAAAACGCGGAATTGAAGAAATGTAGCATGAAGTAAGCTGCTAGCTATTAGCGGCGAGCGGCGAGTGCTGCTAGTAAAAAAACAAAAGCAGCCTTTGGCTGATAGCTCCTCAAATGTGATTGACTGCAGACTGCCTGCTGCCCACTGATTTCTCTCGCGGAATGCGCGGAATTGAAATACACTGTCTTACGCTTTTATCACTTTATACCTGATATGCGTGGCAGCTGGTGTGGAAATTGTTTGTACACAATCCAGTTGTATGGGATTGTGGCCAATATGTTCAAATAAGCGGGTACCGTCTGCAAGCAGCAGGGGAGCGATATGCAAATGGATCTCTTCCACCAGGCCGGCTTTGATGTATTGCTGAATCACATTGGCACCACCCATTAGCCATATATCCTTATCACCTGCAGTGCTGCGGGCTTTTTCCAGTGCTGTTTCTATCCCTTCTTTCACATAAATAAATCCTTCTGCTGTCTGCTGCGGATGGGTATCGCACAAAACAAATGCAGGTGCATGAAAAGGACTAACACCTGCCCATGCATCACCGATCGCAGTAGCATAAGTATGGTGCCCGAGTATAACAGCGCCGGTAGCTGCTATCAGCTCATTAAGAAGCGCCGCATCGGCTTCGGTCTTATGACTGAACATCCAGTCGTGCAGCTTAGGCCCGTTCAATCCCATGGGTTGTTCTTCTGATATATCAGGGCCTGCAATAAAGCCGTCGAGTGATGTGGTGATGTTTAAGATCAGCTTTCCCATTGTAATTGCTTATCGGATAAAACGATGGTTGAGTTATGCATCCGAATTTAAACAAAAAGTGCATTGCACCGCGAACCTGCCTTTATTATCTTTCTGTATTAAGGAATTATGCTCTGCGGATCCATGAATGCATCATTAACGCAACAGACGGTGATACAGACCAATAACTTTGCACAATCAGTGCAGATCAACCAAAAACTACCGTTCTTTGAAGTATGAACAGCATAGCCGCCAATTAAGCAAGATCCGGGTTCTGCACTGCTGCCCGCAGTGGTATTTTTGTGTTGTAAAGCATTGTTTATGATAAAGCAGGAAGAAGTTAATTATAACAGGATAGCCGAGGCTATTGATTTTTACAGGCACCATTTTAAAGAGCAGCCTTCACTGGATGATGTGGCAGGGCATGTACACCTGAGCCCTTTTCATTTTCAGCGCATGTTCAAAGACTGGGCCGGTGTTACACCCAAACAGTTTTTGCAATACCTTACACTGGAACATGCCAAGGAAATTTTGAAGAAGGAAAAAGGCGCCACGCTTTTTGATGCAGCTTTTGAAACCGGGTTGTCCGGCACCGGCCGACTGCACGACCTGTTTGTAAAGGTGGAAGGCATGACGCCCGGTGAATACAAGAATGGCGGCGAGCTGCTGGATATTAATTACAGCTATGCGGAAAGCCCTTTTGGCACCATCATCGTTGCATCTACACATAAGGGGATCTGCTACATGGCTTTTGCCGACAAAGACAATGAGCTGGCATTGCACCACCTGATGGCCCATTTTCCCAATGCCAGGTACCACCAGCTGTCTGACCAGATACAACAGAATGCATTGTTTATTTTCACGCAGGACTGGAGTAAGCTCAGTGAAATAAAACTGCACCTGAAGGGAACGCCTTTCCAGATCAAAGTTTGGGAAACCCTGCTGAAAATTCCGGCAGGCGGTTTAACCACCTATGCGCGTATTGCCAGCCAGATGGATCAACCTGGTGCAGTCCGCGCAGTAGGTACAGCCGTGGGCAATAACCCGGTAGCATTTCTGATACCCTGTCACCGGGTGATCAAAGCCAATGGCGAACTGGGCGAATACCATTGGGGCAGTACCCGCAAAAATGCCATGATCGGCTGGGAAGCAGCCAAGACCGGCGGTTTGACAGAATAGACCATACTATAAAAATGATCCGGTAGCACAATGAACCACCAGCCAGCGTGCAGGCAACAGATAAAAATGAATATGCAGTTATTCGATACACATGATCCAGGGGAAAATTTATTACCGGCAGATGGTGAGGTGTACCTGTATCCTGCACTGTTCAGTGCAGCAGCATGCGAAACAATATACCAGCAACTCATTGATACCATCAGCTGGAAACAAGAACCCATCATGATTGCCGGCCGCAGTATTATGCAGCCGCGTTTAACCGCCTGGTATGGCGACACAGATAAGCCATACAGTTATTCAGGTATTACGATGTACCCACACGGTTGGACAGCGCTGCTGCAATCCATCCGTGAGCGGGTGGAGCAGACTGCCGGTCATGGCTTTAGCAGCGCCCTGTTAAATTATTACCGCGATGGTAAGGATAGCATGGGCTGGCATCGCGACAATGAAAAAGAACTGGGGCCCAACCCTGTTATCGCTTCTCTCAGTTTTGGCGCCACACGTATTTTTCACCTGAAACATATTGCAGATAAAAAACTGGTACGTAAAATACCACTCACCACCGGCAGCCTGCTACTGATGAAAGGAAGTACACAGTATCACTGGCTGCACAGCATCCCCAAGGTCAGTGACCTTCGCGGTGGAAGGATCAATATCACTTTCAGAACCATTTACCACTGAATGGCCTCACACAAAGCAAAAAAACACCTTTTGTACAAAGCCTGCTGTTTTTTTTGCTGAAGCAATATACCAGTAATGATCTTTTCAAGTTCTTCAACTGAGCAAGAACCGGGTTTTACAGGCTTCTGCCCCGGTTTAGTTTTGTATTATAAACGATTATAAATGGAAAAACATATCGACTTCAGCAGTATTATCGCAGCTGTGGAATATTGTAAATCCAGGTCAGGCAAACCCGCTGTCACCGGCATGCCGCCTCTTTTTCAGCCGGAGAATGCACCACAGATACAGGCCTTGCTGAACAGCTGGGCAGGGGTGTCGCCCCAGCAGTTTGCCCGCTTTGTAAGCATTGAACTGGCAAAGGAAAAAATCAGCCAGGCAAAGAACCATACAATACCTGCTGTATATGGGGCTGCACACAATTCATTGATCTCTATTTTGCCCATGCTTCCTGAAGAATACCATAGAGGAGGAGCAGGCCTGCAGATCAACTATTGTTTTGCCGAAACACCATTTGGCTCCCTGATGATGGCAGCCACAACCAGCGGCATCTGTTACGCGGCTTTCTATGATGGCAGCCAGGAACAGGCTTTTGCTGAAATGAAAAAACAATTTCCGCAGGCAGCTTATCACCAGTTGCTGGACAGGGTACTGCAAAACGCCTTGTTCTTCTTTACCCGCGACTGGAAAAAGCTGAACAGGATCGTGCTGCATGTAAAGGGCACCCGTTTCCAGGTTAAAGTATGGGAAGCCCTGCTGGGTATACCAGTGGGCGCCCTGTCTACCTATGCCACCATTGCAGCAGGTATGCAACACCCGAAAGCTTCCAGGGCGGTGGGCTCGGCAGTAGGTGATAATCCTGTTGCATTTTTAATTCCCTGCCACCGGGTGGTAAAATCGACCGGTGATTTCGGACAGTACCATTGGGGTATCCTGCGCAAAACAGCTATGATAGGGTGGGAAGCCACACGTATATGGATGAACACTAAAAATTAAATGCATGAAAACAATTATTGAACGGCTTCACGCAAAAGACTGGGAAAAACTAACCAGCGAAATGCATGCACAGGGATATGCCATTGTACCCGGTGTGCTCACTGCCGCAGAATGCAACGCACTGATAGGGTCGTATAATGCGGTGGATAACTACCGGAAAACGATCAGCATGGAACGTTACCGTTTTGGTATAGGAGAATACAAATATTATAAATACCCGCTTCCGCAACTGATCAACGATATCAGGCAAACCGTTTACCCATATATCGCACCCATTGCCAACCAGTGGATGCAGGTGCTGCATATTGCTACCCGTTTCCCGGCAGAGCATGAGGCACTGAAAAAACTTTGCCACGATCATGGACAGCAGCTGCCTACCGTACTGATACTGAAATACGGTAAAGATGGTTTTAATACACTGCACCAGGACTTATACGGCGAAATTTATTTTCCCATGCAGGTGGTCCTTTTTCTTAATGAACCCGGCGAAGATTATACCGGCGGTGAGTTTGTATTAACCGAGCAGATACCGAGAGCACAATCAAAAGCCAATGTACTGCAACCGCGCAGGGGCGATATGCTGGTGTTCACCACCAATTTCCGCCCGGTAAAAGGGAGCAAGGGTTATTACCGCGTGAACATGAAGCATGGTGTAAGTCCGCTGCACTCGGGCAACAGGCATACACTTGGGATTATTTTTCATGATGCCGCCTGAAAAAGCGTACAGGATAAGGGTAAATTCTTTGATCACAACACATGATCCGTCATACAGATATTGGCCATGATACAAACAGCCGCCGCGCTGAAACCCGCCGCCTGATCGCCAGCGGTACTATCAGGCTGGGGGGCTATATACCAGGCAAAATTTATGGCAGGCTTTCCTGCAGTGCAGGCAAAAGAATGAAACAGGAAAACCGCATTTTCTTTGGCAGTGAACAAGAGGCGATCGCTGCAGGGTACAGGCCCTGCGGCCATTGTATGCCGCAGCAGTACCGTTTATGGAAAGCCGCACAGAAAAAATAATTACCGGTTTAATTTGATCATACAACCTCTCCACCGGGCTGAACTGCCAGGCTTCTCCAGAAATAAAATGCCATATAACTTTCCCATAAAGGAAATTTTTTGAAAAAACGGTCTATCCCTTTGCGATCATTTTTTTCCTTGATGATCTTATGCCTGATCAGCGCGTTCAGTAAACCGGCATCGCCATAAGGAACACAGGGCTCTTTCAGGCTTTTCATCAACGCATAATTGGCCGTCCATATACCAATACCTTTTATCGCGGTCAATGCTTTTTGCCTGTCGGTAAAACCAGGCAGTTGCTGCAGCTGTGCTTTACTGATGGTACCCTGTTCAAATGCATTGGCCAGTTGCAGCAGGTAGGCTGCTTTCCTGGCAGACAGCTGCATGTTTCTCAGTATAGCTTCATCTGCTGCGGCCAGTGTTGCCGGTGATGGAAAGGTATAGTACACCTTGCCTTCATGTTGTATCCTTCCGCCGTATTGTTCTACCAGACGTCTTTTTATGGTATAGGCAAAGCGCAGGTTGATCTGTTGTCCGATGATACACCAGCACAGGGCTTCGAACAGATCGGGAATACCCATAAGCCGCAGCCCTGCAAAATCAGTTGCCATATACAGCAGCCGTTTATCTTTTTCAAGCAGCTGGTAAAAAGGCTGCAGGTCCCTTTCCAGATCGAACCATTCAGTGATATAATTTTTAAGCGCGGTTTGCATAGCCGCACTGTTCTGCCCTTTCAGCAGGGTGACAACCAATGCCTGCGGTTCTGCAGCAATACGAAACAAAACAGGCTGTTCCAGAATGCTGATGGCCTTGGTAACAGCAATGGCATCCACTTCGTGCAGGCAATCATCAAAATTGCGGTGAAGAAACCAACGGCATTCAGCAAAACTGAAATGTGCCCCGGTAGGTATGCGGATAACTGTTGCGCTCATCCTGCAAAAATACCAGTATCGGGGCAGGTTACAACCCGTTTCTTGCGGGCATGTACTTACACTGCAGTGCAATAACGGGGTGAAACCTATTGCTGCAGGTTGTTTTTATTTTATATTTACCACTTATGCAATGCCAGTACCTGTTCTTATGGGCTGCAGGCAATTCAATCATAAAAAGTCCCTAATCCATGCAGCTGGCAAAAAAGATGATCGGTCAGGAGCTTAGCGTATTTGAAAACTATCTAAACCAAACTTTCCAAAGCACCATTCCACTGCTGGAGAACATTATGCAGTACCTGTCTGGTAAAAAAGGCAAACAGCTGCGGCCGGTTTTTGTTTTGCTCTGTTCCCGGCTGGGTGGAACCATCAATGAACGTACTTACCGGGCCGCGGCATTGGTTGAAATGCTTCATACCGCATCACTGGTACACGACGATATTGTTGACAATGCCATGGAACGCCGGGGTGCGCATTCTGTGAATGCCCTTTGGAAATCACGGGTGGCTGTACTAACCGGTGATGTGCTTTTTACAAAAGGTGTGCTGCTCTCACTGGACAATGAAGACTATAAAGTGCTGAAAATTTTTTCAAAAGCCATAGAGCAAACTATTGCCGGAGAAACAGTACAGCTGGCAAAATCAAGAAAGCTCAATTTTGATGAACAGGTGTATTATGAAATTATCCGCCAGAAAACAGCAACCTTGTTAAGCGCAGCCTGTGAAGCCGGTGCCGCCACTACTTTCACTGATGATGAGCAGGTTGCCAGGCTGGGTTTGTTTGGTGAAAAACTGGGCATGGCATTCCAGATCAGGGATGATCTGTTTGATTACGGTACGCAGGATGTCGGTAAGCCGCTGGCGAATGATATACAGGAGCAGAAAACAACCCTGCCACTGATTTATACGCTCCGCCATTGCAGCGCCGCCCTGCGCCGCAAACTGATCCGCATTATAAAACACCGGCATTCAGATAAAAAAGAAGTACGGTTTTTAATAGAACAGGTGCACAAGGCAGGAGGTATGCAGTATGCAAAGAAGCAGATGCTGGCCTACCGCCACGAGGCCCTGGATATTTTAGCAACATTTCCCCCATCCGGCGCCAGGGATGCATTGGAAGAACTAACCATGTATATTACAGAACGGGAATACTAACCGGATCTTGAAAAAAATCTACAGCCTGAAAAGCATCTTCTTTCTGCGTATTCCGCGTATTCCGCGAGAGAAACCAGTCGGCAGTGGGCAGTAGGCAGTCATGATCGTGAATGGTTATCAGTGGGCAGTCTGCAGTCAATCACAATTTTAGAGACTATCAGCCAAAGGCTGTTTTTGCTTTTTTTACTAGCAGCTCGCCGCTAATAGCTAACAGCTTACTTCATGCTATATTTCTTCAATTCCGCGTTTTTTGCACATTCCGCGAGATAAATTCCTTATACCCAAAGCTCCCGGGGCCTGAATTAACCGGCTCATATAGCCAAATCAACCATTCATATAGATAGTTTGCCATTCAAGGTACTATGCATTGCATAATAGCAACTTTTATCTACATTAGCTTTAATATTTACCTGAAAATCAAAAAATTAAATCATGAAACACTTAATACTGGCTGCCGTTTTATTGTTGGCCGGTGCCACAACTTATGCTCAATGCGGCAAAAAAGTGCTACTCACTGCTTCGCAAACAGAATACCTGGGCAGCGATAAAACGGTACAACGAACAGAAAAGGAATCATCGGTCGTCGAATTTGATTCCACCAGTATTATTATTGTTCCGGGCAACGATGACCATAAGATGACCGGTACGATCAGATCCTCTTCCTGCGACTGGTCAACAGCTTTTAAGGAAGGAAAAACAGTATTGAAAGTTGATCTGGCCGATCATAATGGCGAGGTTAAAAAAATCACCATTACCATTGAAGGGAAAAACGGCAGGGTGGAATTTCTGGCGGAGGTTGATGATATGCCCGATAAAAAGATCCACCTGGTTGCCGATAAGTTTGAAGAGAAACAACTGTAACAGATACCGTTTGCAGACACCAGGTGTTGGTTGCGGCAAAATACCCGCTGCCTGCAAACGGCCGCTGCAATTGATTATTCAGCCTGCTGGTTTTTTAATCCGGCGGCAATCTGTTTCAGCTGGCGGGTATGCCGCTGGGTATGGTAAACCATCAGGTAGATGGTTTCCAGCCTGGTGAGCTTGCCAAAACCCGGCAGGTCAAAATCGATCGTTTCTGTAAGATCAAGGGTTTCTGCAGCTTTTTCAATGATCGTCCAGTTATTGGCCAGTGCATGCACCAGGGTTTCTTTGTGGTAGGTTGTGCCGGTAGAAGGACGGATAAATTCAGGTGATGTATATTTTGCATCAAAATCCAGGAATATACCTTTGATCATACCGATCTTTTCATCCACAGCTCTTTCTGTTTTATGTGTACTGGCATAAAGCCCTTCCGGAGAGCAGCTTTTTAACAGGTGTTCGCTTACCTGGCCTGCTGTCCAGCCACCTTGCGGCGGCACCAAGTTGATGGCTGTTTCATTATAAGCAGCCAGCGTTTGCAGCAGGTTATCAGCTGTATTTTGAATTTCGACAACGAGTTCGTTTGATTGTGTTGCTGTTGACATATGGGTTAGTTTAATTGTTTAGATGGTTGAATGGTTGAATGGTTGGATGGTTGAATGGTTGAATGGTTGAATGGTTGAATGTTGAAGGTTTAACGTTTAAGGTTACCGTATCGACGTCCAACGTTAAATGTTAAACCTTCAACCTTAAACCTCCCCTACAACTTTACATTCTTCCAGTTGCCTTTTTTGAAATAAAACCAGGCCATTAATGCAATCAGTGTCTCTGCAATGGGTATAGCTAAAAATGCACCGGTCGCTTTAAGGGCGGGTTGTTTAGATAAGAAATAGGCTAGGGGGATCTGGAATAACCAGAAGCAGATGAAATTGATGAGGGTAGGCGTTTTGGTATCGCCTGCGCCATTCAGTGCCTGTGTCATCACCATACCCACACCATAAAAAATATAGCCGGCACCAATGATCTGCAGGGCACGCGCGCCATACTGTATCACCTGGTCATCCTGTGTAAAGATGCTGATGATGGGAGTGGCAAAAAACAGGAACAGCAGCATCACAAAACTCATAAAGATGGCATTGTATTTTGCAGTGAGCAATACACTTTGTTCAGCTCTTTCCCATTGACGGGCACCCAGGTTTTGTCCCACCAGTGTTGCTGCCGCATTGCTCAGGCCCCAGGCCGGCAGTATAAAGAAAACAAAATTGCGGAAAGCGATCTGGTAACCGGCAGACGCAGTGGTACCACCGGTTTCAGCCACCAGCCTGGTTAAAATGATCCAGCTGCCACTGGCTATGATAAACTGTAATGTGGCTGGCCAGGCGATACGGATAATAGACTTGATCACTGTTGTATCTATTATAAAATGCCGGCGCTGAAATTTCAGTATCCTGTTTCCATTGAACAGGTGATAACACTGATAAAGCACACCTGTGCTACGGCCGATCACAGTTGCAATGGCCGCGCCTTTCAGTCCCAGGAAATGAATACATACAGGGCAGAGGATAATATTGATCAGGCTGGCTGTCCACAGGCTTTTCATTGCCATCGCCGCATCACCGGCACCACGGAAAATACCATTGATAAGGAACAGCAGCATAATAACAATATTGCCGCCAAACATAATACGGGCGAATGCAGTGCCTTCCTGCACCACTTCGCTGGTGGCACCCATAAAGCGGAGAATATCCCCGGCCAGCAATACCCCCGTAATACTGATGACCAGTGACGATATAACAGCCACGATCATCGCCTGGGCACCCGCATGTGCGGCCGCATCCGGATTTTTTTCTCCTGTTCTGCGGGCTACAATGGCTGTAGCTGCCGTACTCACACCGATGGCGATGGAATACACAATAGTGATAACAGATTCAGTAAGACCAACAGTTGCAATGGCATTCTGCCCCAGCTTACCCACGAAAAAAATATCCACCACCGCGAACACACTTTCGAGGCTCAGTTCAAGTATCATGGGAACAGCCAGCATAAAAACAGCCAGCGGTATGCTGCCCTGTGTGAAATCCTGCATTTCTCCTTTCAGCGATTGTTTGACAATGGTTGCAATAACTGCAATTCTACTTTGTCTGTTCTCCTGTATCATATTGATAAGATTAGGTTGTTGGCTAATAACTGCACCGGATAATTTGTTTGCTATAGTTTATTCCGGTTGTCTTGTTTTGTCCATACGAAAGTAGAACGCCTGTTTTATTTTGAAGGGGTCAGAATACGGCAATATAAGGGGTTGTTTGCGACAGGACATAAACGCATAAAAAACCTGGTCAGCTGTGGGCAGACCAGGTCACTGTAAATGAGTTAAAAAGAAAATGTTAGTGCATTGATTATAGCGCGCGCTTATTCACATAGTCGAATCCGAAACTGTCGAAGGGTTTTACTGACTGGTTGCCACCGGTCATGTCATTGGTAAAATATTCCCCCCTGATATTTTGTTTATCGATAGTGATACGCAGAAAACCAGGCAATGAATCATCGCAGGCCATCAGCGATACACCGGCCATTGTTGTTTGAAATGGCTGTTTCGGAGAAGCACTGATCTTTTTACCAGTCTTGGGGTCTACCTGCAGATGATGCATGGTTTTTACAGAAGCATAGCCGCCATTGCCTGCAATGACATAAGGATACCCTGTTTTATTCAGCATACGCTGAAAGCGCTGGTAATTGTGGATATGACCAGACAATACCAGGTCAGGATGCCGGCCGCCTGCTGCAGCTGTGGCCTGGTCTATTGCATCCAGTATATCGGGATAACCACCATGTTCACTGTCCAGTGAAAAAGGGCTGTGGTGCACTGCCAGTATCAATGCTTTGGCAGTATCTGCTTTTTGCAGCTGCGCGATAAGCCAGCTGAACTGCAGATGACTGCTGCTGTTACGATCGTCCAGCGATCCATCAACATTTGAATACAGGCCTATCAATGTGGCCATCGGTGTGTTCAGCACCCAATAAGGCCAGGGTTGGTTCATTGTATAACGGTAGGGAGAAGATTGCGACGGGTTGCGGGCGCTGTCACAGAAATTGGTGAAGAAACCTTTCAATGATGGTTCCGGATCGGGCGGATTACCCGGGTTAACGATGGTTTGCCCGTCATGATTACCGGGTATGGCCATGATCACCGGCGGATAAAATTTATACGGATCATAAAACTGGTCCCTGTAATCTGTGGTAACACCATTGTAATACACCACATCACCCAGGTGGTAAAAGAATGCAGGCTGGCTGTTCGCTGCAGCAGCGGTGTACTGCGCTTCCATTTGTGTTGCCAGTTCCCTGCTGATGCCGTTACCATTCACATCGCCGGTATCGCCCACCGAATGAAAAACCAGTTGCTTTGCGTTCTGGATATTTTGTATCACCGCAGGTGTAACGGCATCTGCCAGGTTATACGATAGATCGGCAGGCTGTTTGTTCGTTGGCGGAATAGGTACAAAATTCGGGTTGGGTTTAACTGCAGATACAGGATTGCCAAAAGGCCTTCTGGGTTTGAAGGTGGTATTGCCGGCAGGCAAAGCACGGAAGATCATCCTTTGTTTTTTACCGCCGCCGGCTGATGTGGGGGAATGAGTTTTTTTAACAACGCTTTTTTGTCTGGCTGTTTTGGCAGGCGCTTTTTTTGCCTGTTTCCTGTTGTTTTTTCGAACGGGCATACTTGTATTTTTTTATGAAGGTTGTTGCGGCAGGGCTAAATAAAGCAGAACTGAAAATCTACAACAGCCATTTTTTCCAGTTGTTCAATGATCACCTAAAAAACAGGCGTTTACTGCAGGTTGGTAAACAGTACAATATTTTGTTGCGCTGCGCCCGGTGCTTATTTTTGAGACATAAAACCTGTTTGCATAAATGTTGATTTCTTCAAGAATGACTAAACCTGCGATACACCTGTATGGAAAAGCCTTATTACTCCTCCTGTTATTGGCACTGAATGGCGTACTGGTTACAACCAATGCCCAATCCGGCAGCCGGAACCATACAGTTGGCGGCAAACCATCAGTGAAAGCCTGGGTGGTTACGTACAAAACAAGTATGGAAACCATCCGCCCGGTAAGCGGGCCGCTTTCGCATGAAGACAGCCTGCAGCAGTTTTCATTAGAGATGGCTAAAGCCATGGCTGGCAGCAGCAAACAGCCACAAATGAAAAGCTATCTCACGGAACATAAACTGCGGGTAGAAATGAATGGCATCTTTGCCAGCACAGAAGCAGGCGATAAAACCACCAATCTCTCTTATGTGTTTGACAAGAACAGCAAAACAGCTTACCAGGTGCACCTGTTGCGTTCCAGGATGCTGGAACTGCGTGAAAAAGACACCACGGTGGTCATCAGTCTGGAAGACTGCGAGGTAAGCCTGCTGCCTGATACCTGCACTATCGCCGGTATACTGTGTAAAAAAGCCATTGTGCGTTTCAGGCCCTTGCCGCAAGGGCAGGAGCTGCTGGTTTGGTATGCCCCCACGTTACCGGCAATGTACTGGGGTGATTACAATTATCTTAAAAAAATACCAGGCTGCGCACTGGCTATTGAAACAGAAAAAAACAATTTGCGGGCCGGTATAAAAGCTGAAACAGTAACGCAGATGCAGGTACCGGCCGCGCTGTTCGGGCCTCCTGCCGGTTATACAATCGATCGGGGCATGCTGGGGTTCCGTTAGGTTTTACCGGCCTGTGGGATACGCAAAAAAATCAGCCAGTAGCAACCGGTGAAATGCATTGAAATTTAAACTATCTTTTACGGATATTACTTATTGCAAAATCAGCCATATGTCTTATCCTGTTAAGATCGCATTCATCGCGGCACTGGGCGGCTTTTTATTCGGGTTTGAAACAGCCGTTATTTCCGGTGCAGAAACAACTATCCAGCATTTGTGGTCGCTCAATTCTTTCTGGCAGGGCTTTACCGTAGCTTCCAGCCTGATCGGTACGGTGCTGGGGTCGCTGACAGCGGGTGTACCGGCTAAGAAATATGGGCGCAAAAAGGTGCTGAAAACGATTGCCATCATCTATATTATTTCGGCAATTGGCTGTGCTTCTATTTCAGCCTGGTCGTTGTTTTTGTTGTTCCGTTTTACAGGTGGTGTTGCAGTGGGCGCCTCTTCGGTGGTAGGCCCTATGTATATTTCAGAAATTGCGCCGGCAAAACTGCGTGGCCGGCTGGCGGGTTCTTTCCAGTTAAATATTGTTGCCGGTATTTTTATCGCTTATCTCACCAATTTCCTGTTTGTGGGTGTAGGTACCGATTCCTGGCGCTGGATGCTGGGTATTATGGTGATACCGGCCGGCTTGTTCTGGGTATTGCTGCACAGCATACCGGAGAGCCCGCGCTGGCTGATATTGAATAACCGCGAAGCGGAAGCCGTACCCATTATGCAGCGACTGCAGGAAACAGACCCGTCAGCGGCTATTAAAGCCATCCGCGAATCAGTTAAAGAGCACAAAGAAAAATTATTCCAGCGCCGTTATGCCAAACCTATTCTATACGCGGTGCTGCTGGCCATGTTTAACCAGCTGGCGGGTATCAATGCCATATTGTATTATGCGCCCCGCATTTTTGAAATGGCCGGCTTCGATCAAAAAAATGCTTACCTGCAACCGGTGTATATCGGTGCGGCCAATCTCTTGTTTACCTTACTGGCTATGTCGCTCATTGACCGGTTCGGCAGAAAAACCCTGTTGATCATCGGCTCACTGGGTATGATCGTATTCCTGGGGCTCACCGCTTATTCATTCCGTGATGCAGGTACCGCGGGAAGTAGTGTGCTCATTTACCTAATCGGGTTTATTGCCTTTTTTGCTTTTTCGCAGGGAGCGGTGATATGGGTGTTTATTTCTGAGATCTTTCCCAACTCCGTACGCTCGCAGGGTGGCTCACTGGGCAGTTTTACCCATTGGATCATGGCTGCTATCATCTCCTGGACCTTCCCGGTAATTGTGGAAGGAAGCCCCACGGGCGGCTTTTATTCATTTGTATTTTATTGCGGCATGATGTTGCTGCACCTGATCTTTGCATGGCGGGTACTGCCCGAAACAAAAGGCAAATCACTGGAAGATATCCAGAAAGAGCTGGGAATTGAATAGCCTACGCCATTTTATAAATAAACGGCCGCCATCTGCCGCCAGTAACGCGGGCGGTGTGCTTCATCTTCCCACAGTTCAAGTGAATGGAGAATATTTTTTTGATGGAGAGAATAACTCAGTTGCCGGTTATTTTCCAGGAAAGGATCTTCTTTGCCAATGGCCAGTATTATTTTCATCCGCTGCAATGCATGCAGTATCTGTTTATCTTCCAGGTTGGGGATAAATAGGTTAGGGGAATTAAAATAGATGGTTTCATCCCTGTAGCCATCAAACAGGTCGGGGAATGAACCGGTTGTCCAGCTGAGATCGTACCGTGCACTCATGCCCACCACTTTGCTGAAAAAATGCGGGTATTTGAAGGCTATATTCACCGCATGATAACCACCCAGGCTGCAGCCCGCAACAACCAGTGATGAAGAGGGATTCCGCTCTAATATGAAAGGCCGCAGTTCTTCCAGTATATACTGCTCGTATTGCAGGTGTCTTTTTATTCTTTCTGCAGGATGAATAGCTGCATAAAAACTTTCCGCATCTATACTGTCTACACAATAAAGCTGCAGTTCACCTGCTTCCAGTTTGGGTTGAACGGCAGCAACGATACGCCAGTCTTCATAATCGTAAAACCGTGCGGTGCGTGTTGGAAAGAATATAACAGGTATACCGCCGTGGCCGAATACCAGCAGCTCCATTTCCCTGTTCAAGCAAAAGCTAAACCATTTATGGTATTCCCGGTTCATGGGTGCAGCCATAAAGGCAGTTGCTGTTGAAGAATATTTTTCCATAGTGTATAGCCTTTTTCGCTCAGGTGAAGACCATCGCCTTCAAAATAATCCCATACCGGGTGACCGTCTTTATCCAGCATATGATCGAATATGTCTACAAAAAAACGCTGCTGCTCTTTACTGATCACCTTACTGATCAATGTATTGGTGTAGCGTATTTTATCCATGATCTCATAACGCCGTATGCTGGGTTTAACCGAAATGAATATCAGGGGTATATCGCCGAAGTATTGCCTGGTTTTGGTAGAAAGTTGCTGGTAAAAGATGCACACTTCTTCCGGGTGACGGCCATCACCGAGATCGTTGTCGCCGGCATATACTACCAGCCCTTTAGGTGTGTAGGGTAATACCAGGCGTTCAAAAAACCATACACAGGCCGCCAGTGTTGAGCCGCCAAAGCCCAGGTTGATGGGGTGTTCACCGGGGAAATCGGCATCAAGGCTTTCCCATTGCCTTATACTGGAACTGCCATAGAACAACAGGCCATTCTTGTTTTGAATTGCGGCACTTCTTTGTTCCAGTTTTACTACTTCATCCTCGTACCAGTTCATAGGTGGCTTGTTTTAGCTAAAATTCCGACATAGGGATTGTTCCCAGAAGAAATGCAGTTTAAATTACTATTAATACTGTGCCACAGGAAAGGAGCAAACCGGGAAATACAAAAAAAGTGGTGCAAAAAGCAGACCAGCTGATCCTGAATGTGTTTGGCTGAACAAAAAAACGGACCCGGGCATTACTGCCGGATCCGTTACCTGGTTAACAGGAAAGGTATTTTCTTTAAACAATGTACAAACCGTATTATTCTTAATAATAAGGGTTCTGGTACATTTTTACCGGATCAAGTTTATATTCATCAAAAGGAATAGGATAGTATTCATCTTTCAAACCAAAATTCGACAACTTGGCTATACCAAAATCATCCTGCTTTTTTGCGTGGATATAATTCACCAGGTCGTTGATGGGGAAAAAGCGAAGCAGGTCGAACCAGCGGTGATGCTCAAAGGCCAGTTCAACACGGCGTTCATGCAGTATGGCCAGTTTAAGCGTGGGGAATTTACTGCTGTAGACAGGATCGTTTTTGACCACTTCATAATCCGGCATCTGCGCCCTTTCTCTTACCATATCAAGATAGCGGATGGCCCCGGCATCATCGCCCAGGTACATACTCACTTCGGCCAGCATCAGTATTACATCTGCATAACGTATCAATATCCAGTCGTTGCCGCCATAACCGGTTGTTCCGGCAGCACTGCTGGCATCCCTGAACTTGGTGATAAACCAGTCTTTCACCGTGGGATCGTTGGCATATTTAATGGAGAAATCTTTCCGCAGGTCACCGTTTTCGTATTCAAATACCAGGTCATGCGTTACATTACCGCCCACGCCCGATGAGGTTTTTAATGAATTGATCGTTTCCCCTTTGGCCTGGTTATCTGCTGCAATTGAAGAACTGTAGTTTTTGTCACCCTGTTTGTTCACGATCTGGAAGATAATTTCAGGACAGGTTGTTTTTTTGTTCACATCAAAAACATCGGTATAGGGTATTTCTTTCAGCTGGCCGAATGTGCGCATGTTATAAGCTGCCAGCAGGTAGGTTTGTGCGGCTGCCAGGTTACTGTTCCGGTTGGCCTGGTCGAGGGTAGTGGCCATGGTAAGATATACCTGCCCGAGAATAGCATTGATAGCGGCCTTGGATACACGTCCTTTACCGGTTACCGGCTGGATATTGGGCAGCGGGCCATTCAGCGCATCTTTCAGGTCTGCTACAACCTGGTCGTATACTTTTTCTTTTTTCTCGCGGAAAGTATTGGCGGCAATTTCAGCTGTTGTATTCAGTTGTTTGGTAACCAGCGGCACATCGCCCCATTTGCGCACTAAATGAAAATAAATAAGTGCGCGGATAAATTTCACTTCTGCCCGGTATTGTTCTTTGGTGTTGTTGTCGTTGTAATGCACATTATCCATGTTAGACAAAACAACATTGCACCTGGTAATGGACTGGTAAAGCGCCAGCCAGTGCGCCTTCAGGAAGGTATTGCTCGGCAGCAGTGAAAAATCATTAAACTGGAAGGGTTCACCGGCATTAGACTGATTATCGTTCCGGCCCGTATCATCTGAACGTTCATCAGTAAACAAACCGCTTCCTTCGCCGATACAATTGCCATCGCGCAGTGACTGGTATACACCGTTTACTGCCAGCAGTACATCATTCTCTGACTGAAAATAATCTGCAACCGGTGTTGAATTGGGATTGCTTTGTTTTAGAAAATCCTTGCTGCATCCGTTGATGGCCAGTAAACCGGCCAGCGAAATGCAATAAAACCATTTATTGTACATGATCGTTATTTTAAATGATGAAAACTGTTGATCAAACAGGATGAACGCTCGCGGTTAAAAACTAACCCGTACACCCATATTGTAAGCTCTTACCAGCGGGTACATACCATAATCCACACCGGGGGTAAGGTTGGCTCCGTTATTATAATCCACTTCAGGGTTATAGCCCAGGTACTTGGTAATGGTAAATGGATTGTCTACACTGAAATACACCCGCAGGTTACTGATCGCTTTATGTGTAAGCGTGGCAATCGACGGCAGGTTATACCCGATCGTGATATTGGTGCAGCGGAAAAAAGAACCGTCCTGCAAGTAGAAGGTGGACAGCCTTGTGCTATTGCTCTGGGTACCACCTCTCGATGCACGGTACACCGTACCATCGCCTGGTTGTGATGCATTACGGTAGCGGTTGGCTACTTTGGCATATTGGTTGCCCGATCCTTCCATATTATACACATAATAGTCCTGGCCATCGAGCACTTTATTGCCATAAGAGCCGTTGAAGGAAGCGCTCAGATCGATGTTCCTGTAATTCATGTTCAGCGCGAAACCATAGATGAATTTGGGATAGGGACTGCCAATCACGGTTTTATCCAGGTCGTTCACCACACCATCACCATTGGTATCTTCAAAATACAGGTCGCCCGGTTTAAGTCCGTTGGTAGAAGACGCAGACCGTGCAGGGCCTTTGAGCACATAACCGGAAGGGAAGGATTGTGTTGCTGAATTGTAGTGTGCATCATCGATGGCAATATTGGCCATATCTTTTTCCTGTACCATGCCTTTTACCTTGAAACCGTAAAACATACCTACAGGCTGGCCGGTTTCTGTGATATGTGTTTTATACGAGCGTTCTGCACCTGCAGTGATAATAGTACTGGCGCCACCCATATCCAATACTTTGTTCCTGTTGAAAGAAATATTGCCGCTCAGGTTCAGGTTGAAATCTTTGGATGCGATCACTTTTCCGTCCACCTGCACATCAAGCCCCTTGTTCTGTATTTTGGAATTGCGCAGGTTGGTAAGAATGGCAGCATAACCAGATACAGCAGAAACAGACTGATAGAACAGCAGGTTATAAGAACGGCTGATATAGTAGTTAGCCGTAATAAACAGCCGGTCGCGGAACAGGCCGAGGTCAAAACCAATATTGTACTGCGAAGTAGATTCCCATCCCAGGCTTTGGTCTTTTACAGAATCGGCCCACATGGCTGTTGCAATACTGTTGCTGCCGAACACGGCGCCACCCGGTGTGGCCATTACCTGCTGCGTATTGTAGTTGCCGATATTGTTGTTGCCACTTAAACCCCAGCTGGCACGCAGTTTCAGCGTGGATGTATTGCCCAGCAGGTTGGTATAGAACTGTTCTTTAGAGATATTCCATCCTGCAGATACAGAGGGGAAGCTACCCCAGCGGTTACTGGCACCAAAGCGGGAAGAGCCGTCTGTACGGAAAGAAGCGGTAAGAAAATACCTGTTGTCGAAACTGTATGCCACGCGGGATAGATACGACAACATGGTCCAGGTGGCTTTGCCTGTCGTATTGCTTAAGCTGATATTGCTTGGGTCTGCACCATGTGCAGTGATCTCTTCAATACGGTCGTTCTGCATACCCTGCGCAGATATGCTGATAAAATCACTGGTTGTTTTTTGCGCGGTATAACCGGCCAGCGCATCCAGCCGGTGTTTACCCATTTGTTTGCGGTAATTCAATGTGAACTCAGCCAGCTGATCGGTCTGGCTGAGCGTTTGAGCAGTGGCTGTGGCTGCAGCCATTGCCTGTGGTGAATAAGGCGGATTGGCGCCGCTGCTCAGGCTCATGGGCAGGTAATAATCATACTTCTCGTTATAGGTTTGCATGCCCAGGTTGGCTTTGAACTGCAGGCCTGGTATCAGCTCATAGGTGGCGTATGCATTATAAGTGCTGCGGTTACCTTTGCGGGCATTCTTGATTTCCTTTGCCAGTGCAACCGGGTTTTCCACTGTCTGGTAGCCATAGGCTGCAGACTGTGAGGCTGCTTCATTTTTAGAGAGGCTGCCATCGGCATTGTATGCTTTGAAAATAGGCATATAGATCAGTGCGGCCATTACAGGGCTATGATCCCAGCGGCCCTGTTGTATCTCGTTGTTGTTATTGCTGGTGAATGCGATGCTGGCACCGGTTTTTAGTTTGGCGCTTACATCCGCATCTACATTGGCGCGGAAGTTGATCCTGGTTTGCCCGGTATGCACAATAATACCCTGCTGGTCGAGATAAGCGCCGCTCAGTGCATAACGCATTCCCTTGGCGCCACCGGTAAACGAAAGGCTATGCCTTTGCACAGAAGCATTGCGATACAGCTCATCCTGCCAGTCGGTATTGTATTTGGGATGGATCATTTTCTGGTTGGCAAAATCGTAAAGATCGGTAGGTATGCTTACGCTGGATGCATTGCCTACATTGGCGATACGTGTTGCATTGTTATCGCTGTACATGGCATCATTCCAGGGTTTGCTGGCATTTACCCACAGATCGTGGTAAGTATTGTTGCGGCCGTCAATCACCAGTTGTGCAAACTGATCGGCATTCAGCAGTTTTACTTTTTTACTCAACTGGTTAATGCCGTACTGGTATTCGTAATCCAGTTGTCCTTTCCCTTCTTTGCCGCGTTTGGTGGTGATCAGCACAACACCGCCCGCAGCCCTTGACCCATAAATAGCTGCCGATGCTGCATCTTTCAGGATATCGATCGATTCAATATCATTCGGGTTAATAAACACATCATTACCTGCGGGGTAACCATCTATCACATACAATGGATCAGAACTGGCATTGATCGATCCCACACCACGCACCCTTATCTTGGTGCTTACATAAGGTGCACCGCTCACCTGCGATACCTGCACACCGGCTACTTTGCCTACCAGCGCCTGGCCCACGGTGGGGGCAGAGAGCGCCAGTTCTTTGGCTTTCACACTGGCGATGGCACCGGTAACATCAGTCTTGCGCATCTTCTGGTAACCGACTGATACTACTTCTGTGAGAATATTAGCTTCTTCTTTTAGCTGTATACTGATGCTTTGCTGATCGCCAACCACTACTTCCTGTATGGCATAACCCAACAGTGAAAATACCAGTACACCGCCTTTGTTCACTTCCAGGGTAAACCGGCCTTCTGCATTGGTAACGGTTGTTTTGTTTGATTTTTTTTCATGTACACTTACGCCTTCCAGCGGATGATTGGCGGCATCAGTAACCCGTCCCGTTATTTTTACCGGTGCCTCATCATCTTCCTGTGCATGCTGTATCTTTTTGTCTTTGTCAAAACCGCCTGCCCTGGCAGGAGCGGCTGCAGCGATCAGTGCTGCCAGCGCCAGTTGTACAGCGGGCTGGCGCAATAGCCGTTTTAAACGGAGCAAGAAATAGTTGTTTTGTTGCATGTTATGTTGGTTCTACGTTAGTCAATTCACCCTGCAGCATACTGCCGGTGTTTTATCAATGAAGAAGAACTGTTTGTAAGGGAAGGGTGCCGTAATCACCATTGCATATCGATGATATGCACATTTTCTTTGCGCGATGAGGTTACCGCAATACCTGTTGTATAACCGGGCAGCAGGCAGAAGCCTTCCAGTTCATCCGGTTTATCGATATCAATGGTCGCCAGAACATGGGCCTTTCCCTGGCTCAGCGATTGTGCCAGATCAACAAAACTGAAACGCCATTGCCGGCCTTCTGTCTGGTTTTGCACCAGCAGCAGTAGGTTTTTGCCGGGGATCCAGCACAGGTTCTGTACCCATGGGCCACAGCTGAATTTTTTGTACAGCACACCTGCATCGCTTGTTCTGCCCGCTTTTGCGAGTGCAGCAGGACGGTATAACCGTACTTCATTGTTTTTATTGCCATAGTCGGCAGTGGCTACATACCAGTGACCCTGGTATTGCACATATTCGGGGCGTGTACCCTGTATACAGGTATCGTCTTCAATGGTGCGCAGCAAACTGTTGTCCAGTGTATGTGTACTAAAAAGGGCGCTGCGGCTGATGCTGTAGATAACGGCTTTCCATGCAGTGCCTGCGGCATTCAGCCTGATGCTGTTGCCCATAAAAATGGTATCGCTCCCGTTGAAGGCTATGCCGGTGGGGTGGTTGATAATATCTTTCCCGGATTGTGTAAGCAGGTATTCGTTATGTGTGTATTCAAGTGAATCATGCTGCAGCAGGTATTCTCTTATCATACCTGTTTCCCTGTCGCCATACAGGTATAGTTTGCCGTTCTGGTAAGAAACACCCTGGCATGCACCCAGTGAATCAACCGTAAAAGAACGGCGCACCTGCATACGGATATTGTTTTGTGCAAAAGAGCTTTGGGCAATGGCGATGATCACCACCATTGCTGCTGCAATCTTTATTTTCATAGCGGGGTTTTAAACAAACAGCCTTAGCTGGAAAAATGATACAATGATGCTGCCCATACAGCCATGCTGTACAGGTGATTTTCCTAATGGTAATGATGGCTAATTAACAGTGTGACTTTACCTGCCCGGTTTGTGACCGCAAAACAAGTTTTTGTGTTTTATGAAGATGTTAAGGGAATATTACTGAATTGTGAATACCTGTTGAGGTGAGGAAGGATACTTGTTTGAAAACTGCAGACTGAGGGCTACGGTTTGTACACCGCCGCGAGTGGCTAGTGGGGAATCGATAGTGGGGGAGAAAGAATACTGTTTGAAAACTGCAGACTGATGGTTGCATACCAGACACTCACGATTCACGCCTCACGATCAACCACTGCCGACTGAAGACTGCTGACTGAAGACTGATCACTGATCACCACTGCCAATTAATCTTCTTCAAATTTCCCTTCAATTTCCCGTTTTATCTGTTGCATAAATTGCAGCAGTACTGCTGCATGCTGGCTGGCGAGTTGTTTGCCGGCAGCTGTGTTCATCATCGCGGGCAGTTTAAGTAGTTTTACCTGGAAATGATCCAGTGCATACTGGCGGTCATCCAGCGGGCGGTTCTCAGCAAGCGGGTCCTGCCCCTCAAACAGCTGTGTGTTCAATAAACCGGCTACATAAAATGTGCGGGCAATACCAATGGCACCCAGGGCTTCCATCCGGTCTGCATCCTGCAATATCCTTGCTTCGGCAGATTCAGCTGGAACCCCGGCCGAAAAGCTGTGGGCATGAATGGCATGTTTCACAGCAGCTATTTTATCTGCCGGGAAACCGGCAAAATAGGTTGTTAGCAAGCTGGCAGTTTTTTCTGCGCTCAACAATGAAGACCTGCTTCTGTCAGGATGATTTTTCGGCAATGCAATAAGGTCATGAAAATAACTGGCGGCAAGCAAAACCAGTTCATCAGCCGGAAAGCCTTCGGCGCGGTTAAGGTAACGGCAGGTTTTCCACACGCGGTCAAAATGACCGATGCCATGTGCAGCATCATCAGTGGCAGCATGGTTGCGGATATATGTTCTAAACTTGTTCTGCCATTCTTCCAGCTGGTCGTTCAACATTGCCTGTTCTATTTTTAAGGAACAATGCGCGAATGTAACAGGATTTTTGTTTGAACAGCAGGCGTTTTTAAAAACGCTTACCCGGTTATTTTTTATTCACCAGCAATTGTAGCAATAAAAAACACTGCGCCGCTATCCATATATAATAGGCAGGGCCAAGATGAAAAGGATAGCGGTTGCCTGCTTCATCAAAAGGCAGGGAGGGAAGTACTATAAGAAAACAGGAGAGCAGCAGTCCGGCCAAGATTATCCATATCCCTTTTGTACACAGTTTCCGGTACCATAATACAAATGCTGCCAGGTAACAGGCATTGGGCAGCCAGCAGAAAAAAGGCAGTAAGAAAAGGCGGAGCAGGCAGAAAGGCCCGAGTAAAAAACAGCTGATACCATTAACAGGCGGCTGGTAAGCACCAGCCGGAACAATAGCGGGCAGAAAAAAGCTGAACAGTAATAAACCCAGGGATAACAAAACCAGCATCCTGCTTTTGAAAAACCGGGTATCATTCCTGGTCAGCTCATTTGTTTTATGCCCATGCAATGGAAAAAGGATCATTTTCTGTTTTTACCTGGTTGAACAAAAAAGGCAACCGGGGCGGGAACTACCGTTTGGCGGTAGTTCCCATTACCCCTCGGGGGATGGTTGCCGGGCGTCCGGGTTGTATAATCGGGTGGATAAATATGCTGCAGCTATCCATATAGGGCTGGTTTAGCAACGGCGCTTTTGTTGGTGTTTTTCATTTTTTTATCCGGAACAAAAATATCCTGCTTCAAGGCCTTTTGTGTTTTTTGCGCTACTACACCCTGTCTACCGGGCTAAAACAGGCATACTACAAGATATATACAAATTAACATAATATATTGATTAGCAAATAATTAAGACTTTTTCCAGGTATCAACAAAAAACGTAGGACTGCATCTACATGTACCACATCTGTTTATTTTTGTTGTATGAGGGCATTACAAAAAGCAGGTTGGTGGCTATGTATATTGTTGATGGTGGCCATCCAGGAAAAAAGCATTGGACAACAGGTATTGATCGATTCTGTTAACCGGCTGCTGAACCAGCCGGAACTGAAACTGGAAGACCGGATCATGACGATGGGGCAGTGGGCTAGGCTTAATTTCTTCAGCAAACGCAAAGAAGCCATTGCCATGGAAAAACAGGCACTGGAACTGGCCCGGCCTTTAAAAGACGGACAATATAAAGCCTTTACTTATGGTATGCTGGCTTACCTGTATGTGCAGGATGACAGCTTCCCTGCCGCCCGGAAAGCCATAGACAGTGCTGTATGGTATGCGGGAAAAACAGAGAATAACCATATCAAAGGCTTTGTCTGGTATAGAAAAGGCTGGCTGCAGAACCTGGAACAGCAGCCCCACCAGGCGGTCAGCAGCCAGCTGCAGGCCCTCCGGCTGCTGGACGGTACCAATGCACATAATTATATTTCTGCTATCTACTACGAACTGGCTTCTGTTTATGCCGACTGGAGCGATACCAGTAACCAGCGGAAATATGCCTTCCTCTGTATGCAGGAAGCCCGCAAAAGCGGTTCGCCTGATAATATATGCGCCTCCTACCAGGCTGTGGCCACCTGTTATGAATACCTTTACCGGAACGATACTGCCAACCACCGGTTGCTCGATTCTTCTCTTTACTGGAACCGCAATGCCATCGAGCTGTTCCAGCAATACAAACCCAGGATGGTTTACCAAACCTTTTTGCCGGTGGTGGCGCTTAATACGGCTAATTTATATGCCCAGTATTATCCTGCCAGCTACCGGGATACCGTACGCAGGTACCTGAACCTGGCGTTGTCAACCGCGGTGGAAACCAAACAACGGCAGGTAGCAGCCAACTGCTATGGTATGCTGAGCGACTATGCCATTGCCGACGGTGATTATGCACAGGCCGAGGCACTGCTGCTTTCAGGACTGGCAGTACTGCAGCAGGATGCAGCCGCCAGCACCAGTGTAACGGCGCATTTTATGCTGGCATTGGCAGAGCTGGCAGAAAAAAAAGGCGATCTGCCCAAAGCCCTCCGGTATTATAAAAGATACCAGCATGCTTACCAGGAAGTATTCGATGCAGAAAAACTCAGTATCGCCAAAAAGCTGGAAGCACAGTATGAGGCACAAAAACAAGCCGAGGCTTATGCGGCACTGCAGAAAGAGGCAGCACTTACCAAAAGGCTCAATTATTTTTATGTATTTCTCTGTATAGCCAGTGTACTGGCATTGCTGTTCCTGTTCCGCTCTTATCATTTCAGGCTCAAAGCCACGCTTCAGCAACAGAAACTGCTGGAAAAAGAAAAAGAAGATGCGGCCCTGCAATCGAAACTGAAAACAGAAGAAAACAAACGGTTGCAGCTGGAAAAACAGGAAGCCGAATTGCAGGCCAGGTTACAGGAAGAAGAACGCATGCGCCTGCAGGCAGAACAACAGTTGATGCAGGAGCGCCAGGAAACATTGCAGAAAAACCTGCTGGCAGGCACCCTGCAGATGGAGGAAAAAAATGAACTGCTGCAAACCCTGCAGCAAAAGCTGGCGGAAAGCGCAGGCGGCAACCCGGTAGTCAGGCAGATCAACCGCATGCTCGACCAGAACCGCAAGCTGGATAAAGACCTGGAACTAACCAGGACGGAACTGGAAAATATCCACCCCAATTTTTTTGTGCAGCTCCAGCAAAAAGCCGGCGACAGCCTTACCCGTCTCGACCTGAAGCATTGTTCTTATATACTCATGGGTTTATCCAATAAAGAAATTGCCCAGCGGCTGGGCGTGGCACCCAAGAGCATCCTGATGTCGCGCTACCGCATCAAACAAAAGCTGGGACTGGATAAAGATGATAACCTGGATAAGTTTATTGCCACACTTTCCTGAGCAAGCCGGTACATTGCAGCATGACCTGGATTTGTTCAGTTGGCATCAGGCTATCTGGGTATATTCTCAAGATACACCATACAATTTATTCATGTATTAACCAGCGGCGCCAGTCGCCTGCCACTTTATCCCAGTTGAATACATCATAATTCACAGAGCCATCCGGCTTTAACGGAAAATAATTGTGTTCTGTACCGATATATGTTTTGAAAGTGAAATTGGTTTTGTGCTGCCTGATCATATCAGCCCTGAAATAATCATTGAACGGGGCAGAAGCATCTTTTGTGCCATAGCAAACCAGAACAGGGATGGATAACCTGTTCAGGTACTGCATGGGCGGGATAGAAAAATCGTACAATCCTTTATTCGTATCGCCACCGTTTGAACTTGTACTGGCCGGATCAGATACAACAGCCGCCCAGTTGTCAAATACTTTTTCAGCCTCCCTGCTGCTGTCATTTTCCTTTACCCGGTTACGTTCAATGATGGTTACTATCCGTCCCACCGGGTTGCCACCCGAGTAAATCAGGCTGGTGATGCCCCTGGACTTTGCAGCCATTTTTGCGGCAATAGTACTGCCCTCCGAATGCCCGGCCACCACCAGTGACTTTGTAGATACCCAGCTTTGTTTCTGCAGGAACCTGATTACGGCTATATTACGGTTTACATAATAATCCAGCAGGTTCCGTTGTATGTAAGCCAACGGATACTTTCCCGGGCTGTCACAGTAAGCCAGGTCTGCATCCAGCTTTGTATTGCTCACCATAAGCGGTATAAAAGGCTTACCGATAATGGCAAGATGGTAATTGGCAGATAAACTATCCGGGTTAAAAACAAAAACATTGTAAATGCCCTGTTTGCCACCCTCGTTATAACTGATGATCAGTGGCACAGGCAGGCTTCCCTGGCAAAACAACAGCAATGGTTTCTTTACCTGTTCTTCTCCTTTTTTTGATTTGATCAAAATATCAACCGTATCACCCCGGAACAAGGTTTGCAGGTGACGGAAACCATATGCTTCCGGTGTTTTTTCTTGTGCAGTGGTATACTGGTAACAGAGTACCATCACTACAATAAAAATATTTTTCATACAGTATTGGGTGCAATAACCTGGTGTGCAATGCTACCTAAAACATCAACGGGCCAGATGGGATTTGGCAGGGTTCTACAACCTGCTTGAGCGATCAGGGGATCACTGTGCCCTCATCTATCCATTCCTCCTCTGTGCTGCCGATGGGCGCACCGTCGGGAACCGGGAGCGGTGTTAAAGATTGCAGTTCACCGGGCTTTTCTTCCAGTGTTTTCATCTGTGCCAGTGCAAACCGGTCATGCGCTTTCCAGGATGCATCGGGGGCTGCGGCAGTGCTGATCCATTGTTTCAGTTCATCCAGTTTGAGCGCGGCAATAGCCCTTACCTGTGTGGCAGTATTTTTATTCAGCGATAAACCGATGAGCTGTAACAATACCTGTGTGTTCACGGTGCGCTGCAGCTCGCTTGCATAGCCGCTTTCACGTTTCGATTTCCAGGTGGCAGAGATCATGCGATCGATCACTTCCTCCAGTGAGGGCATATCAGCATGCAGTGCATGTTGTGCCACCAAACGGGCGGCGCGTTCGGGATACAGGATAAAATCCAGTATCATATTGGTGGCCGCTTCTGCAGGGCTCAGCGGATCGAATGTCATACCGGTATACCGTTTGAAGGTTTCCCTTGGATTAGCCGGGTAACCGAATGGCCTGGGTGGTATCAGCTCAATAATATTGCTGGGTATGGCCAGTACTTCCGGCGACAAAGTGGCCAGTAATGCATCCAGTGCCCGCCGCTGCTCACCGGCGGGTACTGGCGTGTTGGGTATTTGTCCGTCGCCTCTCAAAGCATATGTATAATCCACGCCTGCTATTTCCTTGGCCGCTGCTTCTGCCTGGTAACGGTGAAACAGGTACATGGGCACCAGTACTTCCTCCAGTGTAGCCATAGGTGTACCAGCAGGGATTTTCTTCTCCGAAAAATGCTGCAGTACCAGTGCACGTATTTTCATTACCCTGTTCAGCTCATCCACCGCATTGGTACCATTGTCCCACAAATGTGTATTGGGATGTGCACTGCCCGGTGGTCTTGCATCCTGGTCGGTGAGAAAGCGCAATCCTTTGTGCAGGTAATCCTGCACCAGTTTTTCCATTTCTTTTTTTTCATCTGTGCCCTGCGGAAATGGTTTATATGCCATTGTTATAGCCACTTTATCCCATTCGCCTATACCATGGGCATAGGCATCGCTCAGGTCGGGTTTGCCATTTTTATCTATCTTAACCAGTGGGTGCGGGTAATCCATCACCGATGCACGGTTGGCAACACTGGCTATATAATTATGCGGCAACCCGAGCGTATGTCCCACTTCATGTGCGGCAAGCTGGCGCATACGGGCCATACACATTTCCATGATCTGTGGCGGCAGGGGTTTGCCATCTTCAAAATCGGCGAGCAGCCCCTGTGCAATCAGGAAATCCTGTCTTACCCGCAGCGAGCCCAGGGTTACCTTACCCTTGATGATTTCGCCTGTGCGTGGGTCGGTGATACCACCGCCATACGACCAGCCCCTGGTAGAGCGGTGCACCCATTGTACCAGGTTATAACGCACATCCATCGGGTCTGCATCGGCGGGTAGCAGTTTTACCTGGAAAGCATTTTTAAAGCCGGCTGCCTCAAAAGCCTGTGCCCACCAGGCAGTGCCTTCCATTAAAGCCGTGCGGATGGGTTCCGGCGCACCGGGATCAACATAATAAATGATCGGTTTCACTGCTTCACTTACTGCTGCGGAAGGATCTTTTTTCTCCAGCCTGAACCGCCTGATCAGCCGTTTAACCACAGGCTCATTTACCGGCGTGGCATAATCAAAAAAACTGATGTTGCCAATGCCTGCTCTGGGATCAAAATCGCGGGTTGTATACCCGCTATCGGGCAATTGTACAAATGAATGATGCTGTCGCAGCGTGATGGCATTAGCACTGGGTGTAACATCCTGTACATAGGCACCTGGCTGCTCACCAGTTAATGTGGTGGTTACCTCAACCTCTGCGTTCTGCGGAAAATTTTTGGTGCGGGGCAAATAAAAAGCACTGCGCTGCAGATCAATTTTATAATTGCCCTGTTTCATCCGGCTGATAGCCTGTGCTGCACCTGCAGCATCCTGCATGAAAAAACCAGATGCATCCACCAGTGCATGGCCACCATCTTCTGCAGTTACTTCAAAACCCCATAATACCGATTGTGCAAAAGATTCTTCCACTGCTTGTTTTTCCATTGCATTATCGGTGCGGGCGCGATAATCATAATTGGTTTCTGTCAGCAACACTTTATTGCCTGAGCGGCGGAACTGTACCACATGCGGCTGGCTCAGCTTACCCCTGTCCAGGCCTATATCGTTCGATCCCAAACCGCCGGGTAATGAACTATAATACAACAGCTCGGTATCGAACCGGTCTATTTCCATCCATAATTTTCCATGCCTGGCATCCCAGTATAAAGGCAGGAAGCCGGGTAATGACTGCATGCCAGCGGTGGCTGTTGCAATAGCGGGGAACGCATTTGTTTCATTTGTAGTGCCTGATTTGGTTTGAGCCGGCAGCTGCACCAGCGAAAATAACAGGGATGATGTCAGCAATGCTGTTTTGAATGCAGTGTAATGGTTCATGTAGCCTTTGTTTTGTATAGACCTGTACACAGATAACAGGTTCAGAACGAAGAATATGGCTCAAATTAACATTTACCCGCTGGAACAACAATTTATTTACCCTTTTTGAGCCCTTGGCCGCGGTGTTTTGTAACTTTTTTCGCTGCCTGCAGTAACCGGGAGTAGCAAACACCCTGAAATATTTTTTATGAGGCATTTTCTGTATACCCTGTTGCTTTGCAGTATTGTTTTCCGGGTAACGGCGCAGCGGTTTAAAGTGAGCTATACTGCAGCGGCTTACCAGGGCCCCTTTACAGGAAATGTGCTGCTATGCCTGTCGAAGAAAAATGAATTACCTAAAAACCAATTGAGCTCTCCTTGCTACCGTATACAGGTACGGGATATCCGGCCTGGGGAAGCAGTTGTTTTTTCTGACCTGGCACTGTCTTATCCCACTATTTTATCCAGGATAGCAAGAGGTGATTATTATGTACAGGCTGTATGGGATCTAAATGCCGGTGACCGGGTTATCGGGCTGGGCACCGGCAACCCATACAGTACAACACAAAAAATCCATATCGGCGATACGGCAGAAATATTCCATCTTACCTGCGACCAGGCTGTTCCTGGTTTTGTATTTAAAGAAACCCGTTTTGTTAAAGAAATAAAAGCACCTTCTGCCTTACTGAGCCGTTTTCATCAAAAAAACAGCACATTAAATGCGGCTGTTATTCTTCCCCCCGAATATTATGACCAGCCTGCCAGGCAGTTCCCCGTATATTTTACAGTAGGGGGATATGGCAGCAGTTATCATCATTATTCCGCTTCTGAAAGCAGCGATACCTTACCGGCTACCCCGCTGGATACCACCTCCTGTATAAAAGTATACCTCGATGGCGATGTGGCCCTGGGACATAGCTGTTATGCCAACAGCGACAACAATGGCCCGGTGGGAGATGCATTTGTACAGGAGTTTATTCCCTTTCTTGAACAACAGTTCCGGTGTAATGGCGCCAGGCTTATCAGGGGGCATAGCAGTGGTGGCTGGACGGTGGTTTACCTGCTTACACATTATCCTGCTGTGTTTGCCGGTGGCAATGCCAGTGCACCTGACCCCGTGGATTTCCATCGCTTTACTTTGACCAACCTGTATACGGATGATAAGCGGGTGGAATTTGTAGATGCACTCACCATCGGCCAGCCACGCGACAGTACGGTTGTGTTCGACCGGCCCAATATTGTACACAGCATCGAGGATATTTATTACCGCGGGCAACAGAATGTTTCGTTTGATGCCGTTTTCGGTCCTAAAGGACCAGATGGTTTACCGGTGCCTTTGTTCAATACAGCAACAGGTAAACTAAACCGTGCTGTTTTTCGGTACTGGCAGCGCTACGACCTCACCCAATACGCAATACAACACCGCAGGCAGTTAAAAAAAGAACTTGGTGAAAAACTGCGCATATCCGTAGGTACAGAAGACAATGCCTACCTGAACTTTTCTGTAATGCTGATGGAAAAGCAGATGAAGAAATACCATATCCCCATCCGGTTTGCTTACTATCCCGGTACACATTTCACCGTAACAACACCGGCCTATAAAAATGCGGAAGCCCAGTTCCTGGAACAGCAATACCTGCTTTGGCTGAAGCACCTCCCCGGCATGGGAATAGCTACCCAACAATGAAACACTTGAACGCTGGAACTGCGGTTGTTCCAATCGTTCCAAGAGTTCAAAAGTTCCATTATTCGATTGCTGGATGGTTGAAAGATTGTTAGATTGT
>CBJLMB010000050.1:0-45663 GCA_966424055.1 uncultured Deminuibacter sp.
TTTGTCTTGTATCTTGCTACTTGTATCCTGCTACTGTGCAGGTAATTTGAAAATGTGGGGAGGGTTGTTGAATGGTTGGATGGTTTGATGATTGAATGGAATGGGGTTTTGTCTTGTATCTTGATACTTGTATCCTGCTACTTGTATCTAGCTACTTGTATGCTTATTTTTGTGGTATGAAGGAGATACATTGTGTGGGGCTGGTGGTTGTAAAAAACAGGCAACTGCTGCTCGCATTCAGCAATAATAAAAAAGCCTGGTACCTTCCAGGCGGCAAGGTAGATGCAGGAGAAACAGCTATAGCTGCATTACAGCGCGAAATTGAAGAGGAACTGAATATCCGCCTGGCGGAAGATGCTGTAAAATGGTATTACCATATTACAGCGCCCGCTTTCGGCGAAAACAACCTGGTAATGAAACAGGATTGTTTTCTTCACCAGTTACAGCAAACACCACAGCCTTCTGCTGAGATCGGTGCCATTAAGTTTTTCGATCTGGATGGATACAGGAAGGAAACACACCAGGTACCGGGTGTATTACTGGCATTTGAAAAATTACAGCAGGATGGCTTAGTAGATTAATCCATTTCAACCGGTAATAGTACCATGACCAGGATAGGCTTGATAGCAGATACACACCATTACCTCGACAGCGCGGTTTTCAGGTATTTTGACAAGTGCGATGAGATATGGCATGCCGGCGATTTCGGCTCTGCGTCCATCGCTGATGAGCTGAAAGCATTTAAACCACTGCGGGGTGTATACGGCAATATCGATGGCAATGATATACGCAGTGAATTTCCCGAAAAACTGGTTTTTACCTGCGAAGATGTAAGAGTGCTGATGATCCATATCGGGGGACACCCTGCCAAATATGCACCCGGGGTAAAGGAGATGATCCGTAAAGAACAAGCCCGGCTATTCATCAGCGGGCATTCCCATATTTTAAAAGTGATGTTCGATGCGCAACTGCAATGCCTGCATATGAACCCCGGCGCAGCGGGCAAACAGGGCTGGCATAAGGTACGTACCCTGTTGCGGTTTGCCATAGAAGACCAGGAAATTAAAAACTGTGAAGTAATTGAACTGGGAAACAGGTAAAATAAAAAGAGTGGGGCACGCTGCATGGCATGCCCCACTCTTTTTATGGTAATTATTTACCCATTGATTTTTCCCTTATCGCTTTAAATTCTGATCCCTGTTTCCATCCCGGAAAGGTAGATTCATTGCTCAGTGCATATCCTACATCGAAAAGCAATTGTGCATCTTCTACAATACCCGACATATCCCAGGATGCATCATACTGGTCGGCAGGTGCATGGTATCTTTTGTCATTGTATTCTTTTTTCTGCTCCTCACCCCAGGCTTCGCCATGTGCGCGGGACTGAGAGCCGTTTTCGATATACAAGGCTGGGATACCCACTTTGGCAAAATTGAAATGATCTGAACGGAAATACCAGCCGCCAGAGGGGTCGGGCTCAGGACGTATAATACGGTGTTCCTGCTTATCTGCTGCTTTCTGGGCATACGCATCCAGCTCTGACTGGCCATAGCCCACCACCACGATGTCTTTCATCCGGCCGAAGGGATGCAATACATCCATATTGATATCTGCCACTGTTTTATTCACCGGTACTACAGGATGGGTGGTATAATATTCAGACCCCAATAGCCCCTGTTCTTCTGCTGTAACAGCCACAAAAAGAATAGAACGTGCCGGTTTCTTTTTCAGTTTGGAGAATGCGCCTGCCAGCTCCAGCAAAGCGGCAGTACCACTGGCATTGTCTGCAGCACCATTGTAAATGGAATCACCGTTCACGGGTTCTCCTTTTCCCAGGTGATCCCAATGTGCAGAATAAATAATGTATTCATCTTTACGCTCTGTTCCCGGCAGCAATGCCAGCACATTATGCGATGTGGATTTTTTAATACTATTATTGATCACCAGTGAAGTGGTCAGGCCCAGGTCAACAGGTTTGAAACCTTTTCTGCCGGCCTGCTGCATCAGGCTGTCGGGTAACCCTGCCAGGCTGAACATTTTCTTTGCAGCATCCAGGGTGATCCATCCTTCCACGATAGCCCTGGACATATTATCGTCTTCCGCCTGCAGGTACAGTTTCGATTTAGACCATCCGCTTCTTACAACCGACCATCCATAGCTTGCCGGTTTATCTTCATGAATAATAATAATGCCTGCTGCGCCCTGACGGGCAGCTTCTTCGTATTTATAGGTCCAGCGGCCATAGTAGGTCATGGTTTTACCCTTAAACAAAGTGCTGTCCCTGAAGCCGGGATCATTGACCATTACGATTACTGTTTTGCCTTTTACATCAAGCCCTGCATAATCGTTCCAGTTGTATTCGGGTGCAACGATACCATAGCCGGCAAATACCAGCCCGCTATTATTGATCGACACCTGGTTTTGCACATGGCGGGTAGCTGCAACATAATCGTCCAGGTAATTAAAACGCACGCTACCCGTTTTCCCCTTCAGCACCAGCGGGCCTGCGGGATGTGAGCCTATTTCCACCATCGGCACATCCTGGAAAAAGCTGTTGCCATTGCCTGGCTGCAACCCGAGTTGTTTAAACTGTGTTTCGAGATAATGAATGGTTTTGTCTTCACCGGGTGTGAAAGGCTTTCTGCCTTCAAATGAATCAGATGCCAGTACCTGTATATATTTTCCAAAACTTTCGCCATTGATGGCTGCAGCTGCCTGGGTAAAATCGTCATTGGTTTTGGCGGAGTTGTTTTCATTACAGCCCCATAGCAGTAAAGCGGCTGCACATGCCACATAAGTAGTTGTTTTTTTCATCCATTGAGGTTTTATGTTAACCCGGCGAATAGCATCATTGTATATGATGCCGGGCATCAATACTTGACGGATAAAAATAACGCAAATATGGCAATGCTTCAGTCTGAAATAAAAGGCATAAAAAATCCCGCTCAGCTGCGGGATCAGTTTTTATTCTTTACATACCGGGTAACAAAGGCCGGCCCACTATTTCACGGAAAGGCCAGGGAACTGTAGCCAGTATGATCAGCAGCGCTATGGTATACATCCAGGCCGACTTCCTGTGTTTGGCTGCATCGGGAATATTTTTCTTGGCAACACCACGGCCAATGGTGATCAGTATAATCGCTACCAGCATGCCAAAAGGATGTTCAACCAGGTAAAAACGCCAGAAAGTATCTTTCATCACATTTACACCAGCAGGAACAGCTGTCCATCCAAAACGGCCGAATATCACCTGGTATAAGCCCAGCAATAGTGTAAGATGTGCCGAGATCATCAGGAACAATCCCAGCTTTTTATCCTGGCTGGTAAAAGGTTTCTGTAAACTAGAAAAATTGCGGATAATGTTGATCACCAGTAAAATCAGGATGACCCAACGTAACAAGTTATGCAAATGCACCAGTCCAGTGTACATAATTGAGGGATTTGATTCATTGAATGTGCAAAGTAACCACACAAATCGCCAAACGCCAAATCCCTTTTATTGTCCCTCCCATATATCCGTGAACCGTGAATCGTCAGTCGTGAGGTTATGTTTACTGCTAATTACCGCACCTGTAAACGATTCACCTCATCCATCTTTCAACCGCCCCCGTGAACCGTGAATCGTCAGTCGCGAGTGGTAATACTTACTACTACTTATCAATTCCTACCAACCACTCAACCATTCAACTACTCAACTATTCAACCACACCCGAGAATCGACAGTCGAGACCCGTGAATCGTGAATCGCTAGTCGCGAGTGGTGATGTTCATTACTAATGCCAACTAACAACTAACCAATCAACCACTCAACCATTCAACCTTTCAACCACACCCGTGAATACCAACATTCACACTAATTACTAATTACCAATTCCAACTAACCAATCAACCATTCAACTACTCAACCATTCAACCAATCAACCACCCAACTACTTCCCCCCATTCCCCTTCAGATCGCTGATGCAATTAGCATCCAGGGTAGGCAGTGCAGTATTCATCATATTAGGCAGGCCGCCTGTTTCGGTTTCATAATACATCAGGCAGTTTTTATTGTTGCAATGCACCTTGTGCTGGGTATCTTCATGATCTGTTACCATAGGGGTGCCATTATTAACCAATCCCAGCAAATGGCCCCATTCATGGTCCAGCACACCTGTTTCCAGCTTAACCCGGCTCACCTGGCCAAAATTACCGGAACTTGACTGTACTGTTTTTCCAAAAATGCACAGCGATGTATTGCGGTAGGCCACACCGATAACGCCTTGTGTAGTATAACCGGCATCCACCACCACCACATAAGCACGCATATGGTTACCACTGTTATAAGCAGTGCGGTATTGCTTTTCAAAAGTGGCAACATCATCCAGGCTAACAGTGGTTTTGGCGATGGAAGGCACTTCTTTGGATGTTACACTGATACCTCCCGGCTTGTTGAGATAAGTATTTAGAAAATTAACCAGGTTATTTACTGATTCAGCCTGCAGCTGCATACCCGGCATATACTGTATTTCTATATCCAGGTAACTGTAATTACTGCCGGACAGCAGATCATGGCCCGATTTGCCCACGGGCAGGTCATTGGGAACATTAATAGGTGGATAGCCGGAAACAACAATCACTTCCGTTTTGCGGCATTGCACCAGTAAGACAGATAAAACCAGCGCGAAAATCGTTTTACGCATAAAGGTTTTGGTTTGGTTAATTGCTCAGCACCAGGTACAGACCGGCCCTATTGCTACAAAGCTAATCGGAACAATGTTTCCTGCAATTAAAAAAACATAAAGCCTTTATTTTTGCTGTATGAAATACCGCCTGTTTTTTACCCTGCTGCTGTCAGCTGTTTTTTTAACAGCCTGCAGGAATAGCGCATCTAAAGATGAAAAAAGAAGTTCTGCCGGCAATCCTGCTACATTGCCTGCTGCTATACTGCAGCTACAACAAAAGGTATCACAGTATCCTGACAGCACCGGTTTACGGCTGCAGCTGGCCATTAACCTCGACAGTATCGGGCATTACAATGAAGCTATTCAGCAAACAGATAGTCTTATCCATAAAGACAGCACCAATTACGGCCTGTGGTTTTCCCGTGCACAGATATTGGAAGATGCAAAAGATACAGCCCGGGCTATGGAAAGTTATGCGCGGGCAATCGGGATATACCCTTCTCCCGATGCGCTTTTAAGCCTGGCCAACCTGTATGCGGAGAAAAAGAACAGCCACGCACTTGAACTCTGCCGGCAGGTACAAACACTGCGGCTGGGAAAGGAATATAATGCCCATTGTGCTTTTATTACCGGTGTGTACTATGCCCGTACCGGCAATACCAGGCAGGCTATTGCCGCATTCGATGCCTGTATAGCCAGTCATTACACGTACATGGAAGCGTATATTGAAAAAGGCCTGCTCTATTTTGACCAGAAAAACTACCAAGAAGCCCTGAACATTTTCAGCTTTGCCTCACGCATCAATAACCTGTATCCCGATGCATACTACTACCAGGCCAGGGCTTATGAAATGATGGGGAAAAAAGACAGTGCAGTGCTACGTTACCAACAATCGTTAAGTTTGGATAAAAATCTCACAGAAGCCCACGCAGGTTTACACCGGCTGGGGGTGGAGTGAGGGGGATGGTTGGTTGAGTGGTTGATTAGTTAGTTGGAATTGGTAATTAGTAATTAGTGTGAATATTGGTATTCGCGGGTGTGGTTGAGTGGTTAGTTGTTAGTTGGCATTAGTAATGAACATCACCACTCGCGACTAGCAATTCACGGGTCTCGACTGTCGATTCTCGGATGTGGTTGAGTGGTTGAGTGGTTAGTTGGCATTAGTAATGAACATTACCACTTATGACTGACGATTCACGATTCACGGGGTTGAATCATTAACAGGTGCGGTAATCAGCAGTAAACATAGCCTCACGGCTGACGATTCATGGATAAACGATAACAGAATAATAATATTAAATAAGATACTATGCCCATTGTAGCACCTTCTTTTTTAGCATCAGATTTTTTGAAACTGGGCGAAGCCTGCGATATGGTTAACCGTAGCGAAGCGGAATGGTTTCACCTGGATGTGATGGATGGCCGTTTTGTGCCTAATATCAGCTTTGGCATGCCTATTATTCAGCAGATCAGGAAAACGACAAAAAAAATATGTGATGTGCACCTGATGATTCTTGAACCTGAAAAATATGCGGAAGCATTCAGGGATGCAGGGGCAGATATTCTTACCGTGCATTATGAAATATGCCCGCATCTGCACCGGAATATACAACAGATAAAAAACCTGGGCATGAAAGCAGGTGTGGCCATTAATCCACACACACCTGTTTCATTGCTGCAGGACTGCCTGCAATATGTAGATGTAGTGCTCATTATGAGTGTGAATCCCGGTTTTGGCGGACAGCAGTTCATTCCGCATACGCATGTTAAAATAAGAGAATTGAAAAAAATGATCCTTGAAAAAAGCCTGCAAACCCTCATTGAAGTGGATGGTGGTGTAACATTGGAAAATGCCGGGGCACTGGTAAAAGACGGCGCAGATGTGCTGGTGGCAGGCAGTACGGTGTTTCATGCCAAAGACCCGCTTTCTGTCATTGCGCAACTGAAAAAAATACAGGCCGGCTGAAAAAACAGCTGTAATCCTGTCTTGTTGCAGATTTTAACAAATTTCCACAACTGTGTATAAGAACTATTAGGTTTATTGGGGTTAGATAAAGTAAATTTGGAATAGATGTTGACAGATAAATAAGTAACCCTATTGCTCACCTAAAAATGTAGACAGCATTGACAGAGACTATTATCAATCTCGACACCGTGAATCCGATAGAATTTTTTGGTGTCAATAACAAGAAACTGGACCTCTTAAAAAAGAAATTTCCGCTGTTAAAGATATTGTCAAGAGGTACACAGATCAAGCTGAGTGGAGCTCCGGAACAAATAGAAACGGCAAAGGAAAAAATTGATTTAATCATCCAGTATATGGAACGCAACGGTGATTTGAGCGAAAATTATTTCGAGCAGATACTGGGCGGTGATGATGCAGAAACCATAGATCATTTTGTTGACCGAAACCCCAATGATATCCTGGTATTCGGTCCCAACGGCAAAACAGTGCGTGCGCGTACGGCCAACCAGAAAAAAATGGTGCAGGCTGCCGATAAAAATGATATTGTTTTCGCCATCGGTCCTGCCGGTACCGGTAAAACCTATACAGCGGTTGCGCTGGCGGTGCGTGCTTTGAAAAACAAGCTGGTGAAAAAGATCATCCTCACCCGCCCCGCAGTAGAAGCCGGTGAAAGCCTGGGTTTTCTGCCCGGTGACCTGAAGGAAAAGATAGATCCATACCTGCGCCCGCTATACGATGCGCTGGACGATATGATACCCGCTGATAAACTGGGCTATTATATGAGCACCCGTACCATCGAGATAGCACCGCTGGCTTATATGCGCGGCCGTACACTGGATAATGCGTTTATCATTCTTGATGAGGCACAAAATGCCAACGATCTTCAGCTGAAAATGTTCCTTACCCGTATCGGCGCCAATGCCAAAGCCATCATTACCGGCGACCCTACGCAGATAGACCTGCCCAAAAACCAGCGCAGCGGCCTGGATAAAGCCACCCGTATCCTGCGCAATATTGACGGCATCGCCCATATTGAACTGGATGAGGAAGATGTGGTAAGGCATAAACTGGTAAAAGCCATTATCAAGGCTTATGACAAGGAAAAAGAAAAGGAAGAAGCCCGGTTTCAACATCATACTTAACAGGCATTTTACAGCTTGTTACAACAGGAGGTGGCTTTTGGGCTGCCTCTTGTTTTTTTCTGTCCTGGCCTGTAAAAGCAGATCCACCGGCACTGAAACTGCTCTGCAGGCCCGCCTGCGGGAAAACACTTTAGCCAGGCAGCAGCAGTCACTGCTGGCCATCCGTACGGCGAAGCCCCTGGTACAGCAGGGTGATATCATCACCCGTACCGGTATCGATTTTACCAGTGAAAGCCTACGGCGTCTTTGCCTGAAAGACCCCACCTACTCACATTGTGGCATCATAAGCATCGAACAGGATACTGTTTTTGTTTACCATGCGCTCGGCGGCGAGATCAATCCAGATCAGAAACTGAAAAAAGAAACCCTGGCCGCTTTCTGTGATGGCACCGATAATAAGGGATTTGGTATCTTCCGCCTGCCGCTTTCTGCGGCCATCCATACCCGTGTAGACAGCCTGCTGCATGGCTATTATGCTGCTGGTTTGCCTTTCGATATGGATTTTGACCTGCAAACCGATGATAAAATGTATTGCAGCGAGTTTGTGTACAAGGTATTCAGCAAAGCTTTCCGCCAGCCCCGGTTGTTCACCACCACCACTGTAGGCCAGAAAGAGTATGTGGGGGTAGATGATATCTTTCTCCAGAAACAATGCAGGGAAATAAGGCGGTTTGCATATTGAGCATGGCCCGCAGAACACGGGGAAAACACAGAATGGTATCAGCGCTTACTATAGCAGCAGGCTTCATTTTATCAGCCACTCCGGGCTGGGCTATTTCAGCGCCTTCCACGTGTTCAGCGAGAAACCCCCTCGGAGTTTTGCCAGGCATTTTATATCTTGCCGGCAAATCAAAACTCATTAAACTAATCATTATGAAAAAAACATGGATGGCTCTTATCACCGGCCTGGTACTGCTTGCTGCTGTCAGCTGTAAATCGGGTGGCGGTGACCCTAAAGAAACGGTAGAGCATTTTTTTACTGCATTGAAGGATAAAAAATTTGACGAAGCCAAAAAATATGCCACCAAAGAAAGCCAGAGCCTTCTGGATATGATCGGCTCTCTTTCCCAGAAAATACCCGATTCCACCAGCAACAAGGCCAAAGAAGAGAAATTTGATGTAACCAATGTAAAAATAAATGGCGATGCCGCTACCGCCGATGTGGTGCCTACAGATAAATCAGCCGGGCTCACGGTTAACCTGAAAAAAGAAGACGGCCAGTGGAAAGTGGCATTCGACAAATCTTCACTGATGAAAATGTCGATGGACCAGGCCCAGAAACAGGGTGTTGATGTACAGAAAGAATTAAGCGGGGCGCTCGATTCAGCCAAATCTGCGGTTTCGCAGAGCGCAGAGGCACTGGACAGCCTGCACAAAGCTTTGGATTCGTTAAAAAAATAAATGAATAAAAAAAGCAGGTTTACCACCTGCTTTTTTTATAGCATATTTGCAGCCCGCGCCAGCCGCGGAGCCTTGGATAACCGGGCTATAAAACCGGGCATGAGAACACCGGCCTGTATCCGGCCGCCATCTTTCCGGTTATTGCAAAAACAATGATGAACGGATGAAAAAAATGATCTTCCTGCTGCTTCCTTTTTTATTGCCGGCCTGTAACAATGCCAGCCAGTACCCACCTGCTGAAAATGCACTGGATGCCGGGAGGGAATTCATCGACGGCTGTTTAAAAGGCGCTTTTGATAAAGCTGGTTTTTATATGCTGCCGGATGATACCAATAAACAGGATCTTGAAAAGATCAAACAAACCTATTCCACCCGCAATAAAAGCGACCGCACCCAATACGAGCAGGCTTCTATCATTATAGAAAATGTAGACAATGTCAGCGATTCAATCACCATTATCAACTATAAGAACTCCTTCGATAAAATTGCCCGCAAGGTAAAAGTGGTAAAACAGAACGGCAACTGGCTGGTAGATTTTAAATACACTTTCGACGGGAACATGTGAGTTTATGTACGATGTATGATGTGTGATGTACGGTGTATGCATGATGTATGATGTGGTTTTTTTCGTACTTCGTACATATTTCCTATCTTTATTTTTCCAGGGAAATGGTGTCTTCCCTACCCAACCGCCCGTTTAAGTACGGAGCTGATGGCGCCTACAAACAATGATTTCAACAAATTCATATTTTGTAGGTATGTATTCAAACCGCTATTCTGAACAGCTGAGTATTTTTCTTTCGCTTGTCCGCTGGACTTTCCTGGTTATTCCTGTTGCCATTGTTACCGGCTCGGTGGTAGCTTTTTTCCTGTGGATGCTTGACCTGGTAACGCATGTGCGGTGGCAATACCCCTGGCTGCTATACCTGTTGCCATTAGCCGGCATTGTTATTTACCTGGTTTACAGGTATTTTGGCAAAAACAGTGAAAAAGGCAATAACCTGCTGATTGATGAAATACACCAGCCCGGTGGTGGCGTTCCCAAAAGGATGGCACCATTGGTGTTGGGCGGCACCATCCTTACTCATTTATTCGGTGGTTCCGCCGGCAGGGAAGGTACTGCGGTGCAGATAGGTGGCAGTATTGCGGCCATGTTTGGCCAGTGGTTCCGCCTCAATCCGGCGGATATGCGCCTGTTGCTGATGGCCGGTATCTCAGCCGGCTTTGGAGCGGTGTTCGGCACGCCACTCACAGGAACGCTTTTCGCTATGGAAGTGCTTGCCATCGGCAGGCTGCAGTACGATGCATTACTGCCCTGCCTGGTAGCAGGTGTAATAGGTGATGCAGCCTGTGCTGCATGGGGCATTCATCATACAGTATATACCATCGATCCCCGGTTACCCGGCGATGTTTATTCTTTTTTACATATCCAGCCTTTATTACTCGTAAAAGTAATTGCAGCAGGCGCTGCATTTGGTTTGGCGGCCTTTTTATTTGCCACACTCACCCATCGCTTAAAAGATATATTTAAAGCCACTATTCCCATTGCCTGGCTGGTGCCGGTTGCAGGTGGCATATTGATCATCGCATTCAGCCTGCTGCTCAATACCAGCGATTACCTGGGGCTGGGCGTTACCGCTGCCACGCCCGCCGGGGTGAGTATTGTGCATGCTTTTCAGCCAGGCGGCGCCACTGCCTGGAGCTGGCTGTGGAAGCTGCTGTTCACCGCTATTACATTGAGCAGTGGTTTTAAAGGTGGTGAAGTAACACCCTTGTTCTTTATCGGCGCCACACTCGGCAATACACTCGCCTTATTAATGAATGCACCGGTTGATCTGTTTGCCGGCCTGGGCTTTATCGCCGTATTTGCCGGTGCCACCAATACCCCACTGTCCTGCACTGTTATGGGGATTGAACTGTTCGGCGGTGAGCATACTTTGTATTTTGCCATCGCCTGTTTTACTGCTTATTTTTTCAGTGGCAATGCCGGTATTTATAGCGCACAAAGAATTGCCGTACCCAAAGCAGGCAATACCTATTTTTCCGGCGAAACCACGTTGTTGCAGGCACATCAGCGGCGAACAGCCTTCCGCCGCAGGCTTTTACAGTACTGGAAATCAAAGTGGAAAAACAACAATAACAACCAATAGCTTAGTAATAACCAATAATACATATATTCATAATCTTCACCCTGAAATACTGGCACGATATTGTGTAAAGAACACGGCTAAATAAACACTGTAGAAATAAAGTTTAGCTATTACCTTTGCGAATCAAAAATCTTGTTTAGTTCATGACGAATGTATTACATCCATGGCACGGCGTACCGTACGGGGAAAAGGCTCCAAAATTTGTAAATGCTGTTATTGAAATCCCCCAGGGTTCAAGAGCAAAATATGAAATTGACAAAGAATCCGGACTGCTGAAGCTGGACAGGGTAATTTATTCATCTTTTTATTATCCCTGTAATTACGGCTTTATTCCCCAAACATATGGTGATGATAAAGATCCGCTGGATATACTGGTTATCACCTCACTTCCTGTTCAGGCCATGACCTTGATGGAAGCCAAAGTAATTGGTGTTATGCAGATGATCGACAGCGGCGATGCCGATGATAAGATCATTGCTGTTGCAGCCAAAGACCCCAGCGTTAACCATTACAACAATATCGAAGAACTGCCTCCCCATTTTCTTAATGAGCTGAAGCATTTTTTTGAAGAATACAAAAGGCTGGAAAATAAAACAGTGAAGGTAGAAGAGTTTGAAAATGAGCAAAAAGCACTGGGCATTATTGAAGATGCCATTGCTGCCTACAAGAAACTCATTACCCAATAAACAATACAAAAGAGCAGGAAGAAGCCGGTCGCACCAAAATATGTCTTTAATCCTTTTTACCGCCAGTATCTTACTGGCATCCTATGTAGCGGGTTTACTGGGTTCAGTTACCGGTTTGGGCGGCGGTGTGGTGATCATCCCTTTTTTTACCCTTGTACTTAATATCGATCTCCGTTATGCCATTGGCACATCGCTGATCACAGCTATAGCCACTTCTTCCGGCTCTGCTATTGCCTATGTAAAAGAAGGCATTTCCAATATCAGGCTGGGTATGTTCCTGGAAATAGCCACCACATCAGGTGCAATATGTGGTGCAGCATTGGCCATGTATACACCCACGCATGTCATTGCCATTATTTTTGGTGTGGTATTGCTGCTATCGGTATTCCTGTCATTACGCAGCCATGAACAGGCTACGGGAGATAATATCAATAACCCGCTGGCCACCAGGCTGCGTTTAAACAGTACTTATCCGCAAAACGGCGAAGAAGTATCGTATACTGTACATCGTGTGCCTGGCGGCTTTCTCATGATGCTGGTAGCCGGTGTTCTTTCCGGTTTGCTGGGTATCGGCTCAGGTGCACTGAAGGTAGTAGCCATGGATACCATGATGCGACTGCCTTTTAAAGTATCTACCACTACCAGTAATTTCATGATCGGTGTTACAGCCGCTGCGAGTGCCGTGGTATATTTTTACCGGGGTTATATAGACCCGGGATTATCTATGCCGGTTGTACTGGGTGTGCTGGCCGGTGCATTTACCGGCACCAGGATACTGACACAGGCTTCTACCAGGCTGCTGAAAATTGTATTTGCTGTTGTGGTAGGTTTTTTATCACTGCAGATGATCTATAACGGCTGGATGCATAAATTATAACCCATGGCAAATAAAAAAGCACAGGATAAAGATCTGCAGCTCATCATGGGTAACCTGCTCCGGTTCGGGGTGATATTATCGGCCCTCATCGTTTTTATAGGTGGTGTATTGTACCTGCAGCAAACCGATCAGCACAACCTGCACTATGCGGTGTTCAACGGCGAGAACAAACAATTGCTCAGCATGTCGCAACTGTTTGCAGGAGTGCTCAAAGGGCATGGCGCATCTATTATACAACTGGGCCTGCTGCTGCTGATTGCCACGCCTATTGCACGTATTGTTATTTCGGTGATCGGCTTTTTGCTGGAAAAAGATTTTCTTTATACCGGTATCACCCTCCTGGTGCTGGCTATTATACTGGTTAGCCTCATCAGCGGATGGGCTGGCTAATATGGCTGCAGATTTGTTAAGCGTTCAACGGAAATAAATCCGTTTTTTCCGTTTTGTTACTTATTTTTGCGAAAATTCTGAAACAATGGAAGCGAAACAATCAACCGGAAAATATTGGTTCTTGTGTTTTTTATGGTTAGGTATTTTAATCCTATTGATGTTTGTATACCGTGAATTTTTCTGGCTGGCCCTGCCCGGTGTGGTTACCTATTTCGCCAAAGCAATGGACCTGCTTTAATCAGCTGAATTTTATCTGATCGAACTATATAAAAAAGGTCACCTCCCGGTGACCTTTTTGTTTACAATTATTTTACTGCGTTATCCGTTTCAATAGCCTTAGCCGGTGTGTACGTTGCCCGGTATCTACATTTACAATACCCTGGTTATCTATTTTGTCTATACGCACACGGCCGGATGAATGAATGAGCTCTTCGCTGTTCAACAGTATGCCTACATGTGTAATACGCCCTTCTTCATTGTCAAAAAAAGCCAGGTCACCGCAGCGTGTTTCCTGCAAAAAGCCAATCACCTCGCCCTGTGTGGCCTGTTGCGATGCATCGCGCAACAGGGCAATACCCATCATTTTATACACCTGCTGGGTAAACCCGCTGCAGTCAATACCAAAAGAACCCCGGCCACCCCAGAGGTAAGGTACCTGCAAAAACAACCCCGATAACCCGCGGACAGCAGCTTCGTTAAAGGATTGTACGGCTGTTTGGCTGCTATCGTATTTTACAGTGTATTTACCCAATGCAGGCACATCCGCTGCGGCATACACCGGTGTGGCCAGTGACACCGTAACAGCTGCCCCGTTTAATTCAACCCTGCTACCGGCCTGACGTGTATATCCTGCAGGTGATTGCCTGGCAATGGCTTCGTCCACTTCAGCCAGCTGGCTGGTTTGGCACCAGCCTTCATACTGGTCGTACAGTGTTCTGATAAGGGTAAAATCTTTGGTTGTTTCCAGTACTTCGGCAAATTCGCCCAGTAACAGCTGGCTTACCATTTCGCTTCTGTGGCTTGCCGTAGCTCTCATGGGGGCTACGGCAACAATACAGGCAACAAAGGTCATCAGGTATTAATTTGACTGGTAAGTTAGGTATTCGGTGAATACCAGCGATATATTTTTGTGTTATGGAATTTGCTGTTTTGTTGCATCTTATAAAAAATGGCAATCAATTGGGGAATATTGGTGCAGCGGGCGCATGGGAAAAGAGAATAGAAAATGTAAGCGCAGTGTCGTAAAAACGGAACAGAACCCTGAAATTTGTTTCCATGATGATCTACTAAGATGATGACAAGATGAATCAAGACAGCGCAGCCCATATGAGCGACCAGGAACTGTTACAGCATTTCTACGACACCAGAGACAATCAATGGCTGGGTACACTGCTGCAACGCTATACTATGCTGTTACTGGGTGTGTGCATGAAATACCTGAAAAACGAAGAAGAGGCCAAAGACAGTGTTCAGCAGATATTTCTGAAAGCCATTACCGAATTGCAGAAATACAAGGTAGATTATATCAAAAGCTGGTTGTATATGGTAGCCCGCAACCACTGCCTGATGAAGCTGAGAAACCGCGCCGGCAAAAATACCCGGGAAATCAGCGATACCATGCCCCTCAGCTCCCCTGAAACCAATCTTGCCGAATTAACTGAAAAAGAGCAGGTGCTCAACCTCATTGAATCATCTATGCAGGAACTGAACAATGAGCAAAAAACCTGTGTAACTTTATTCTACCTGCAAAAGAAATCGTACCAGGAAATCAGCGAAGCCACCGGCTTTAACCTGATGCAGGTAAAAAGTCATATTCAAAACGGTAAAAGAAACCTGAAACTGCTCGTGGAAAAGAAATTGAAAAAACAAGCATGAGGAATACAGAGGACATATTAACCAATGATCATGGCGACCCGACAGATGATGAGTTGCTGAAATACCTGGAAGGCAGGCTTTCGGGTGAACAGCTGCATGAATTTGAAAAGAAGATGGTTGATTCGTCTTTTATCAACGATGCCGTGGAAGGACTGGAAAATTTTCATTCCAAAGAGCAGTTGCAGCAGTATGTTCAGCAACTGAATAAAAATCTGCAGCACCAGCTGCAGGTCAAAAAACAGAAAAAAGAAAAACGGAAGATCAAAGATATGCCCTGGATATTGCTGGCAGTGGTACTGATACTTTTACTGTGCATGCTGGGGTATACGGTATTGCATTATTATCACCGTGACAAGCCTGGTACGGCGCCGGCTACTACCAGTTGGGTGGGGATGGGGGGTGAAGGTTTAACGTTTAAGGTTTAAGGTTGGAGGTTGGAGGTTGGAGGTGTGGGTTTTAGGTTAAAAGTGTTGATTAGTTAAATTAGCCCGGTTATACTTCCCTGCATAAACGGCTGATCAGTGTTGCGTGTTGTGGGTAGGTAGCAGTTAATCCGGTTACGCTGGCCAGTTCAAAATCAGCAAAATCAAAACCGGGGGCTACCGTACAGCCCACCAATGCAAAAGCGGTTCCCAGTGCGGGCTCTGATGCAAACCAGCAGCCTGCCGGCACTACGGCCTGAAACAATTCCCCTTCTTCAGGATTATTGCCCAGTTTCAATGTGGTTAAATGGCCATTATCTTCCAGTACATGAACCAGTAAACGCTGGCCCGCATAAAAATGCCATACTTCATCACTGTGTATGCGGTGGAAAGCAGAGAAATTACCGGCCTCCAGTAAAAAATAAATAGCAGTGGAAAAACAACGGCTGCCGCCAAAACGCGGAGGCAAAGCGGCGGCATCCACCAGTTCGCCCGAACGGTAGGTTTCTTTGTAATACCCTCCTTCAGGATGTGGCAATAATTCAAATTGCCTGATAAGCTGCGCTACCTGTAATGACATCAGTAAGTTAATTTATCGGTTTTCCTTTTCCATTCATCAAATACCAGCAGGGCTTCATTGCGCCCCAGGCATTCTGTAACAATTTTGCGTTGTGCAAAAGGCAATTGCAGTTCGTCGTAAATGAAAGAATCATCAAAACCAGCATCTGCTGCATCTTCCCGGGTATTGGCATAATACAGCTTACGCGGCCTGGCCCAATAAATGGCTCCCAGGCACATGGGGCATGGCTCACAGGAAGTGTATACATCGCATCCCTCCAGCTGAAAACTACCCAAATGGCTGCAGGCCTCTCGGATAGCGACCACCTCCGCATGTGCTGTAGGGTCGTTGGTGGAAGTAACCTGGTTCCATCCCCTGCCAATGATCTCCTCATCTTTTACGATCACACAGCCAAACGGTCCGCCGGCACCCTCCAGCATACCACGGCGGGAAAGCCGGATGGCTTCTTTCATAAATATGTTCGCATTCGTCATAGCATTGCTTTAAACTGAAAACAACCTTAAAGGTATTTTATTCTACCCGCACAACAATCTGCATACAGCCATAAAAAAGAGGGTGTATCAAAAATAAACGAAGGCTCTGAGAATCGCCTAAACGACTACCTGTCTCCATCAGGTACCCGAATAAAAAGAGGCTGTATCGTACTTTTGATACAGCCTCTTTTACAAAATAGCTGAAAACAGTTTATTTGATACCGAATGCTTTTTTCACTTTCGGCACATGATCCAGTTTTTCCCAGGTAAACAGTTCCACTTTCTTTTTCACTACTTTTCCTTCCGGTGACCTGAATTCTTTGGTTACCACTTCTGATTTACGGCCCATATGCCCGTAAGCAGCTGTTTCGCTGTAGATAGGATTACGCAGCTTCAGGCGCTCTTCAATGAAATAAGGGCGCATATCGAACAGGCTGGCTACCAGTTTGGCTATTTCGCCATCTGTTTTATTTACTTTGGCTGTACCAAAGGTGTTTACACAAATGCTGGTAGGTTCTGCTACACCAATGGCATAAGAAACCTGTACCAGTATCTCATCGCAAACACCGGCTGCCACCAGGTTTTTAGCAATATGACGGGTGGCATAAGCAGCTGAACGGTCTACCTTGCTGGGATCTTTACCGCTGAAAGCACCACCGCCGTGTGCGCCTTTACCACCATAAGTATCCACGATGATCTTACGGCCGGTGAGGCCGGTATCGCCATGTGGGCCACCAATCACGAACTTGCCTGTGGGGTTGATATGATACTTGATTTTATCATTGAACAAGTGTGCGTATTTCTTGTACTTGGCTTTTACGCGCGGGATAAGAATATTGATCACATCCTTTTTGATCTTCGCCTGCATTTTTTCTTCTGTATCAAAATCATCGTGCTGTGTGGATATTACGATGGCATCGATACGTACCGGTTTATTGTTATCGTCGTATTCCAGTGTTACCTGGCTTTTAGCATCGGGACGCAGGTATTTGATCTGTTTGTTTTCGCGGCGCAGTACAGCTAGCTCCTGCAGCAGTTTATGCGACAGGTCGAGGGCCAGTGGCATATAATCTTCGGTTTCGTTTGAAGCATACCCGAACATCATCCCCTGATCGCCGGCACCCTGCTCTTCTTTCTTCTTCCTGTCTACACCCTGGTTGATATCGGCAGACTGTTCATGAATCGCAGATAAAATACCGCAGCTGTTGGCTTCAAACATGTATTCGCTTTTGGTGTAGCCGATTTTACGGATCACACCGCGGGCTATTTCCTGTACATCCAGGTAGGCTTTGGATTTTACCTCACCGGCCAGCACTACCTGCCCGGTAGTTACCAGTGTTTCACAGGCCACTTTACTGTTGGGATCGAAAGCAAGAAAGTTATCTATGAGCGCATCTGATATCTGGTCAGCTACTTTATCCGGATGTCCTTCCGAAACACTCTCGGATGTAAACAAATAAGGCATCTACAATATAATTTAATGGGTGCAAAGATAGGCGCTAAGATAAAACCTATTGCACAATTTATCACAATAAGAAGCAAAAGTATACCAAACCAGTAGACTTTATCGCCGGCAGCCTTATTTCCCCTGTAATAATTTTATGACAACGCTATAACACATTACATTTTTTACAGATAAACGGAACCATCAGATAAGAGAGTATACAATGCGCAACCGCATCCGGTGGCGTGAATGGCTGCCTCCGCCCAGCCTCACTCTTCCGGTGGCAATACCAAATGCCTCGTCGCCAAGGGGCCTGGAATAAACAGGGGCCGCAGCAGCAGAAGCCGCATCCAGGTATATATAATGCGGGTATGGTGCAAACAACACCAGGTTATAATTCGGTTCTTTCCGGGTAACAATACCCTGTACATACCTCGACAGGTTAATGGCATAGCTCACCAGCATTTGCCCGCTGCTGTCTTTTCTTTTTATGGGCAGGCCACCATATGCTGAATTGTACAGGTTAACACCGATACTGCCCTGGAAGAACTGGATATCGGGCGACATGGCAAACCGGTGATACATCGAATCGCCCCTGTATGCGGCCACAAATAAAGCCGGTGCGGAAAAATACTGGCTGGCATCGGTATTGTCCGGCACCTGCTCCATCAGCAGCTCAGCGCGATGTACCACTATATTGGGCAGGTTGCTGAGGCCGGGGATAGAAATTTTGCTGAACAATCCCGGTGCAGCCTGCAGGTACAGCAAGCTATCCTGCCGGGTTGCCGCAGAAGAGGGAAAATGTGCGGCCAGCTCCGTGCCTGTCCAATCCCTGTCAATGCTATTGGCATGGCCACAACCGGTATATATCAGCTGCCCCAAACTGTTCCTGGTATATACAAAGCTAAAATTGCGTACAGTGGTATCTGTTCCGCCGGCTCTCTTTATATAGCGGTAATACAGTGCCAGCTTGGTATTGACGCCGGTGAGGCTTAGTTTCAGCAGGCTGTTGCCCACCGCCTCCGGTACTACCTGGAAGCCGGCAAAATAAGTAGAGAATGCAGAATCGCTGTGATAAGCATTGGTTGAATCGTAGGCCTTCAGCAGCCGGTTACCCAGCTGATCATTGAGCCGGATGCGTATTTGTGCCGTTGTATTTTCCCTGAACAGGTGCAGTGAATCATTCAGTCGCTGCGGGTCGATCACAGCGGCATTGCCGTTGTAATTTAAACTGCTGCCTGTGGTAGTAAAATGTTCGGTGGACAAGTAATCTGAATCCGCTTTCATCCGGCTTGACTGCGCTATTTCATATACCTGTAAACGAAGGGGCCTGCTTGTGTCGGCCCAGGCGCCTTTGTAATGCAGCACCAGTACTACAGAATCGAGCATCAGGCTGTCGCGGCCTGCTTCAAAAGCATAAGCGTTGTTACGATTACCGGGCTTCAGTTCCAGATTTATCCTGGCAGTGGTTTTCCCGAACAGCGGGTCATTCACATAGCCCAATGCATACTCATTGTCTATAGCAGCATGCAGCGTATCGCGCCCTGCATTTACAGAAAGCACTTCCAGTACTGTATCTTTTGTGGTAACCCCGTCAACGGGAGGAATAATGCCCAACCCCAGGTTGGTGGATTTGATCTTGGTGCAGGCATACAGCACCACAACAGCCGCAACTGTGGCTGCCAGGCGAAAATTTCTTTTCACGCGGTTATAGATTAATAAGGAATAATACAAGCAGGGATGCGGCCATGCTGTATTTCAGCTGTTCCAGCTGTTCCAGCTATTCCATCTCTTGGAGATATGGGATAACTATTATACTGTCGCTCCCTTACTTACTCGCAAGCTCGCTATACAATTCTAAATACTCTGTTAAATCGGTATCCCAGCCTTTGAAGGGAATTACTTTCTTGCCTTTCAGCTTACCAAATTCATCCACCAGTTTTTTATCTACTTTATCTGCGCCGAATGAAATGGCATCGGCAAACAATGCACCACCCCTGAACAGGGAAGTATTGTCTGCATCTTTGAATACATCCAGGTCTTTGTCTTTGATATTGGAATGGATATTCGCTTTTTCAGCAAAATCATCGCCCAATGATTCTTTGAATGTATTTTGCCCGATGGTGAAGATCACCTTGCTGTGAGAGAATACGGGCTCTTTTTTATAGGCTGTTTTAAGATACATGGGAATGAGACCTGTCATCCAGCCGCTGCAGTGAATGATATCAGGCGGCCAGCCGAATTTTTTAACGGTTTCAAGGGCACCCTTACAAAAAAAGATGGTTCGCAGGCCATTGTCTTCAAACCATTCTTCATGCTCATCATGAAATACCTGCTTGCGTTTAAAAAAGTCTTCATTATCCAGAAAATACACTTGCAAACGGGCATTGGGCAGGGAAGCCACTTTAATCTGCAAAGGATAATCATCATTATCAACCGAGACATTGATGCCAGACAACCGCACTACTTCATGCAACCTGTGGCGCCTTTCATTGATGGTGCCAAAACGGGGCATAATACATCTCACTTCCAGCCCGCTGTCATTACTCTTAATAGCCAGTTTATTCACTATTTCCGCAAATTCGGTCAGCTCCAGGTACGGTGACATTTCAGTGGCTATGAATAAAATTCTTTTCTTTGTTGACATTCTTATGCAGAATTTTAGGCTTGTAAACCTTAAAAATTAGTGGGCAAAGGTACTAAAAATGGTTGGAAATACATCATGAACCCCTTTCCCACCCTTTAACCGGTTGTAAAAAATGATCTTGTACAAAGAAATCCGGGCCGTGCAGCAACACCTCGATGCAGCCCGTAGCAAAGGAAAAAAGATAGGCTTTGTTCCTACCATGGGGGCCCTGCACCAGGGTCATCTATCATTGATCAGTGAAGCACGGAAAGCGAATGACCTGGTGGTCTGCAGCATTTTTGTAAACCCTACCCAGTTCAATGACCCACGCGATTTTGAGAAATATCCCATTACCCTGGATAATGATATCCTGTTGCTGGAACAGGCTTCTACCGATATACTGTTCCTTCCCTCCGTGCAGGAAATGTATCCCGATGGCATGCAGCTTAAACAACCCTATCAGCTGGGTTACCTGGAAACCATACTGGAAGGGGCTTACAGGCCTGGGCATTTCCAGGGCGTATGCCAGGTGGTGCACCGGTTATTGTCTATCATCAGGCCGCAACGTTTATACCTGGGGCAAAAGGATTACCAGCAAGTAATGGTTTTGCGTAAGCTGGTAGAACTGGAGCAATTACCGGTTGACATAGAAATAGGCAGCACACGCAGGGAAACAGAAGGCCTGGCCATGAGCAGCCGCAATATGCGCCTTTCAGCAGAAGACCGGCATAAGGCACTGGCTATTTACCGCGCCCTTAGCAACATCAGGCAAAACCTGCATAACAAAGAACTGGCTGTTTTAAAAGAAGAAACCACGCATTACCTACTGCAGCAAGGTTTTGAAAAGGTGGATTATGTGGAAATAGCTAAAGCAGACAGCCTGTTACCTGCTGCCGAAACCGATAAAAACCAGCCGCTGGTAGCATTGGTAGCAGCTTTTATCAATGGTGTACGCCTGATCGATAATGTGTTAATACCCGGCTAACCGGCTTTTACAATAATTGCAAAAGAACTGTTAATTCATGTTTACCGGTAGTTTGTGTAGGCGAAGCCGCCTGGTTTTACCGGTTATGCAACCTATCAAGTTTACCCCTAACTTTGCGCCGCCATGTTAATAGAAGTACTTAAATCGAAGATCCACCGCGCCGTGATCACTGAAGCGAACCTGAATTATGTAGGCAGTCTCACCCTTGATGAAGACCTGATGGATGCCGCCAACATGATTGAGAATGAAAAAATACAGGTGGTCAATGTAAACAACGGCGAAAGGATAGAAACCTATATCATCAAAGGTAAAAGAGGCAGCGGTACGGTTTGCCTCAATGGCCCTGCTGCCCGCAGGGGGGCTGTGGGAGATATCATTATCGTGATATCCTATGCCACTATGGATTTTGAAGAGGCGAAGAAATTCACCCCCGCTGTGGTGTTCCCCAAAGAAGGCAATAAATTGTAATTCCGGGAAAAGCGGCTTACTGCTAACAAGTTCCGGGCCGGCTACGGCGGGGCACCTGGTTACTGATTTAAGTAATAATTCATTTTTAGTTTAGCGCATCTTCCTTAAATTGCCCACCTATCCTGCTAGCATGAAACGGTTTGTGGCAAACATACTCAAGTACCTTATTGGCTTCGGCATTGCTGTTGTGCTGATATGGTGGTCATTGCACAACCTCTCTTCCAAAGACATCATGGATATAAAGGCGGCCTTGCTAAGGGCGAGGTTCTGGCTGCTGCTACCGGTATTTGTTATCCTTTTGCTCAGTCACTGGTTCAGGGCCATGCGCTGGAAACAGCTCATCAATCCTATGGGCTACCATCCTTCCATCCTCGACCTGGTTTGCGGTATCCTGATCGGTTATATTGCCAACCAGCTGGTGCCCAGGGCCGGCGAAATTGTTCGCTGTACCACCGTTGCCAAAGCCAATAAAATACCTCCCGAAAAAATTATCGGCACCATCGTTGCCGAACGGGCCTTCGATGTTATTTGTCTTGCACTGATCACCCTGGGTACTTTTTTTATGGAGTACCGGTACATACAATCTTATTTTACCGATATACTGCAAAGTTTACGCAACGGTCTTTTACACGGTGGCAGCAGGCGTTGGTGGATACTGGGTGGCATAGTGCTGGTTATAGTCTTACTGGTATGGATCACCAAAAGAGCACAATCGCACAAATGGGGCAGGTTTATGGCCACAGTGGCAAAAGGTTTGTGGGAAGGGTTAATGAGCATTAAGCGGGTGGAAAATAAATGGCTGTTCCTCGTGAACACCTTATTCATCTGGTGTTGTTATATACTCGCTACCTGGCTGGGCTGTTTTGCATTGGAAGAAACATCCCATTTAGCCATTAGTACCGGGGTGGCCATGCTGGTGTTCGGCACCTTCGGTATCATTATTGCGCCCGGAGGTTTGGGTGCTTACCCGATCGCTATTCAGAAAACGCTGGGCTTATATGGTATGGATGATACCATTGGGCTGGCTGCCGGCTGGATACTCTGGCTGGCCCAGTTCCTGTTTACGATTATCTTTGGACTGGCAGCTTACCTGCTGCTGAATTATATAAAAAGGCCCGTGCATGAGAAACACAACATACATACCGCGTAAAATTGTTACACTACCCCAATTGCTGCAACTGGTTAATGGCTGGAGGTTGAGCGAAAAAACCGTCGCCTTCACCAACGGATGTTTCGATATTCTGCATGAAGGTCATATTGCCTCTTTGTCTGCTGCCGCGAAGGAAGCAGATTACCTGATAGTAGGCGTTAATGCCGACAGCAGTGTATGCAAACTGAAAGGCCCCGGACGCCCGGTGAACAATGAACACAGCCGGTCGCTGGTACTGGCCTCGCTGGTACTCGTAGATGCAGTCGTGATCTTTGAAGAAGACACCCCCCTTCACCTGATACAAACACTGTTGCCCGATGTACTGGTAAAAGGCGGCGACTATACCGTTGACCAGATCGTAGGCGCCAAAGAAGTGATCGCCAACGGGGGCCGCGTAGTCATCAACCCTATTGTACAGGGATTTTCCACCACTGGCATTATTGATAAAATAAGACAGCTGGGCTAAGCTTTACGGCAGTTTTCTTATTTGCACCATTCCGCAGGCTTGTGTTTGCGGCCCTGTAATTGTTTGTATAAAAAGAAGGTCACTGAACACAATTGCCGATTAACTGTAGTATCTTACAACATAAGGCAATGATGAATATATTTATGCAAACCGGTTACCATCCTGCTCCTGTTCCCGCTATTTATAAGCAGCCCGCAGTTTGTTTGGCGGGGATACTTAAAGTTAACATTGCACCAACCCTGCAGGAATTATTTTAGCAACACATTAGCGCAACCCATGAATAAAAAGAATTTAATACCCCGGGACATCAGCTGGTTAAGTTTTAATGGCCGTGTGTTACAGGAAGCCAACGATCCCAGTGTTCCATTAAAAGAAAAGATCCGTTTTTTAGGCATACATTCCAATAACCTGGATGAGTTTTTCAGAGTAAGGGTGGCCACCCTGAAGCGGATGATCGAACTGGGCGGTAAGAAAGCCAATATGCACCTGGAAACGAACCCCCAGGCTATACTCGACCAGATACAAACGATCGTTCTACAGCAACAGAACGAGTTTAACCGGATATGGGAAACCATCCTTACAGAACTGGCCAAAGAAAAAATATTCCTGATAGATGAAAAACACCTCACCAAAGAACAACAGGATTTTGTAAAGAAATTCTTTGATGATGAGGTGCGCAGCAATATCATCCCCCTGCTTATTGAAAGCCTGCCGCAGCTACCCTATCTGCGCGATAAAAGTATTTACCTGGGAGTGGTGATGCGCAAATCAGATTCGGCATACGACCAGAAATATGCATTGATAGAAGTACCCAGCAAAGCGGTGGGCCGTTTTATCCTGCTGCCTTCTAAAAATAGTGATGAACACCGCATTATCCTGCTGGAAGATGTGATCCGTTTCAACCTGCCTTATATCTTCTCTTATTTTGGTTACGATCATTTCGATGCCCATGTGTTTAAAGTGACCAAAGATGCTGAGCTGGATATCGACAATGATATCTCTACTTCTTTTGTACAGAAAATTGAGAAAGGTTTAAAAAACAGGCGCAAAGGCAAACCGGTTCGTTTTATTTATGATAAAGAGATGGATGCAGGCCTGCTTGAATACCTGATCCGCAGGCTTAACCTGTCAAGAAAAGACAATATTATCCCGGGCAGCCGTATTCATAATTTCAGGCATTTCATGGATTTCCCGGATGTATTCCATACCAGGAATGCCCGCCGCAGTTCTTTTCCGCATCCTGCACTGCTGCAGAGCATGCGGGTAACTGATGTGATACTGCAGCAGGATGTGATGCTGCACTTTCCTTATCATTCTTTCAATGCCATCATCGACCTGTTGCGTGAAGCGGCGATGGACCCCCAGGTAACCAGTATTAAAATAACCGCTTACCGGCTGGCCAGCAATTCAAAAATCATCAATGCACTGATCAATGCCGTACGCAACGGCAAACAGGTGGAAGTAATGCTTGAACTGCGGGCACGCTTTGATGAGGAAGCCAACCTGGAATGGAAAGAAACACTCGAGGAAGAAGGTGTAAAAGTATTGCTGGGTGTGCCCAATGTGAAGATCCATGCCAAGATCTGCGTGATAAAAAAACGGGTGGGTATGCGCACCATCCAGTATGGCTTTGTAAGCACCGGTAACCTGAACGAAAAAACAGCCAAGGTATACGCCGATCATTGCCTGCTCACCAGTAACCGCAATGTAATGGCCGATATCAACCGCATTTTTAAATACCTGGAAAACCCCAGGCTGCATGCGCAACACCTGCGTGCCTGCAAAACGCTGATGGTTTGCCCGGTGAATATGCGTAAAGAGCTCATTCAGCTGATAGATAAGGAGATCAGGAATGCGAAAGCCGGTAAACCCGCAGGCATTATACTTAAACTGAATGCCCTGAGCGATGTAGCCATGATACAGAAACTGTACGATGCCGCCAATGCCGGCGTGGACATCCAAATGGTGATACGGGGCATTTTCTGCGCCAAGATAGACAGCAAAAAGCTGAAGAAACACATGAGCGCCATCAGTATTGTGGATGAATACCTGGAACATGCCCGTGTATTGATCTTCCACAATAATGGCAAGGAGAAATATTATATTTCCTCTGCCGACTGGATGATACGCAACCTGGATCACCGGGTGGAAGCCGCCGTACCTATCAACGATCCTGTAATACAGCAGGAACTGAAGGATATTATCAACATCCAGCTGCGGGACAATGTAAAAGCCCGGTTGCTGGATGAAGAATTGGCCAATAAGTATGTACCTTCAGCCGGTAAAAAAAAGGTAAGGTCACAAATTGAAACCTATCTATACCTCCATCAAAAAACAGTAAAGCCTGGTGAAGTTAGCAGCCATTGATATTGGAAGTAATGCTGCCCGCCTGCTGATTACAGAAGTGGTCGAAGATAGCAGGGGCAATGTTGAGTTTAATAAGATGAACCTGGTAAGGGTTCCCCTCAGGCTGGGGTTCGATGTATTTGAAAAAGGCGAAATTTCAAAGGCCAAAATGGGTATGATACTGCAAACCATGAAGGCCTATCGCCATTTGATGAATGTATATGGCGTTCAGCACATCAAAGCCTGTGCTACCAGTGCCATGCGCGATGCCCGCAACAGCGCCGATGTGATCAGGAAGATAAAGATGGAAACAGATATCGACCTGCAGATCATTAGCGGCGATGAGGAAGCAGCCTATATTTACGAGAACCATATTGCCGAAAACCTCGACAAGGAGCATGCCTACCTGTATATCGATGTAGGCGGTGGCAGCACAGAGCTCACTTTTTTTGATGGCAAACTACGTTATAAAGAATCTTTCAATATCGGCACCATCCGCCTGCTGAAAGACCTGGTAAATGAACAGCATTGGGATGAAATGCGCGATCATATTAAGAACAATACCAAAAGCCGGCTACCGCTGGTGGCCATCGGCTCAGGTGGCAACATCAACAAGATATTTTCACTGAGCAAAAAGAAAGAAGGCAAACCTTTGTCTATCGACCTGCTGAAGGACTATTATAAAGAATTATCCAGTGTTTCATTACAGCAGCGTATACAACTGTATAAGCTTCGCGAAGACCGCGCCGATGTTATTGTACCGGCGCTTCAAATCTATATCAATACCATGCGCTGGGCTGGTATCAATGAAATTTATGTTCCCAAAATAGGCCTTGCGGATGGGTTGATACAGAGCTTATATGAATCGCTGGTAAAATAAGATATAATAAGATATTCCATATCTTGAAGATATGGAATATCTGTCCTTATCTATCCTATCCTCAACAATCAAACAAATTCCCTACCTTGCATCCCGACATCTGGATATGTTTTATTCTAATGAAGGGCCATATTCAGTCAAATCCCATTACTTATCTCTCAACCTTTTCAGATGTCAGTAAACAAAGAGGTCAAAAAAATCACGACCCATACTTTACAGAAAATGAAGGCTGCCGGAGAAAAAATCTCCATGCTTACCGCCTATGATTTTTCCTTTGCACGCCTGTTCGACCAGGCAGGTATAGATGTAATACTGGTAGGCGACAGTGCCAGTAATGTAATGGCCGGCCACGAAACCACCCTGCCTATCACACTCGACCAGATGATATACCATGCTTCATCAGTTATCAGGGGTACTAACCGGGCATTGGTTACGGTAGACCTGCCCTTCGGCTCGTACCAGTCTAATTCGGATATAGCACTGGCTTCTGCCATCCGCATGATGAAAGAAGCCGGCGCCCATGCACTGAAGCTGGAAGGAGGCGAAGAAATAGTCGAGAGCGTGAAAAAGATTGTCTCCGCAGGTATTCCTGTAATGGGCCACCTGGGTCTTACACCGCAGAGCATCTATAAATTCGGCACCTATAATGTGCGCGCCAAAGAAGAAGCCGAAGCCAACCAGCTGCGCAGGGATGCACAACTGCTGCAAGAGGCCGGCTGCTTTGCTGTTGTATTGGAAAAAATCCCTGCCGCCCTGGCCAGGGAAGTAAGTGAAAAGCTCAGCATCCCCACCATCGGTATCGGTGCAGGCCCCTGGTGCGATGGGCAGGTATTGGTAATGCACGACATGCTGGGTATCAACACCGAGTTTAAACCCAGGTTTTTACGGCAATACCTCAACCTCGCCGAGGATATCGGCAATGCCGTTCAGCATTATATCAAGGATGTAAAAGATAAAAACTTCCCCAACGAGAAGGAATCTTATTAACAGTCGGCAGTCCTCAGTCGGCAGTAGGTAGTCTTCAGTAGATGGTAGGCAGTCTTCAGTAGGCAGTGGGCACAGCGCTGTTGTATTTAATTGCGCACAGCGAACCGCCAACAGTGGACTGAGGACTGCCGACTGAAGACTGCCTACTGACTAATTTAACGGCAGCTTAGCAATACTGCGTAAAAAAATACAGGAAAAATAAAGGCTGATCTTTTTCTTTGCCAAAAAAAGTAATGACATTCCGATCTTATCTGGCAGGTATAGTAGGTGTGTTACTGGTAACAGGATGTGGCAGTTCCAGGAAAAATGCATCGGGAAAATCACAGGATAATATTCCGGTACAACCACCTGTTACACTCACGCACCATACTACGGCAGGCGTAACAATAAACGGTGATTTAAGCGACTGGCATGTTCCGGAAGCACTCACCGATCATAGTACAGGTATTTCCCTGTCGCTGCAAACAGATACCGCCAATCTTTATATCGCCATGCATGTGATCAACCAGGCAACCCAGATGAAATTGCTTCGTATGGGTATGCAGCTGTACCTGGATACCGGCGAGCAGAAAAGCCAGGCCGTTTTTGTAGCATACCCGGTACGTAATGAACTGCAGTACACGCAGAACCAGAACAACGGCAACCTGCAGGGTGTTAACCGCAGTGAGAAACAGCAGCTGATGGCCCGTGCTATTATGCTGCAAACAAGGGGACTGAAAGATTTCCGGGATGGTATGCACCTGAAAAAAAATGCAGATGGCCCTATCATAGCCCTTGGTGAAGATGGCAATAATAACCTGGTATACGAAGCTTCTATTCCCCTGAAACAACTATTCGGCAGCGATTTTCATTATACCAACGGCGAAATCCCGCTTAACATCGGCTGCAAAATCAATGGGTTCGATAAAAGCAACGATAAAAATAAAAAGGACGGCGCACAGGGCTTTGATGTTACCGGCGGCCAGCAGGGCTTTGGCGGCGGACGGATGGGCGGCTACAGGAATAACCGCACAGATGTATACGGCGATATGCTGAACATACATAAAGATGTGGTATTCTGGATAAAAGCCTTTTTACACTAAAAAAAGCCAGGTTACCCCGCGGCAACCCGCTACCAGGCAGCATCCATTGGCCGATAAAATGTCTGTTATTATCTAAAATCAGCATTTGTGCTTAAGTTTGTTTTCTAAGTTTGCCCTGCATCTGACAACGCCTTTAAACCTGTACAATACCCCGTATTGTACACCTACATAAATAACCACCGCCTCAATGACGGGCTGAATATTTATTCGGTGGTCTTCCATTTGCAGCAGGGTTACAGGGTCGACCTTCATTGAGGTTTACGGGGATGTGTTTCTGTAAAAAGAAAACATCCCCGGTGGTTTATTCAGTTGAGCCGGCATGAGGATTTTTTTTCTCACAACAAGGCGGGATTGATCAAGCGAAATAACATCCGATCACGTAAAAGATATTTATGATCAGATGGATCTGTTATCGTATATTTCATAGTAGAACTGAGTTGAGCTTTGGTATTAAAACAAAAAAATTTAGCCGCACAAATTATACTGAATATTGCAGCATGGGCCATATTTTTCATGCTGCCTTTTGCTTTTCTGCCTTATAATCCCAAAACCTCCCCTTTTGAAAGCGAGCGGTTTATTCTCTTACTGATCTTTTCCAATATCATACTGATCGTTTTTTATTATTTCAACCGCTGGTGGCTGATCCCTAGGATACTGGCACGCAAAAAAACCATACTGTATATAGCGCTGGTCATTGTTTACCTGCTGTTTTACTTGTTTGTACTGCATACTATTTTTATGAGCTCGGCCGAGACCAAGCAGTATATCCAGGCCCAGCTGCAGAAGAACCCGCGGTTTGCATTTAAATCCCGCTTTTTTGCACCGGGGCCGCTCACTTTGTTCCTGCTGGCTTTTGTTATCAGCAGCAGCTCTAAAGTAATTGCACAATGGTTTCATGCCGAAGAAACCCGGCAGGAGATCACCAAACAACAGCTGCAGACAGAGCTGTCACTGCTTAAATCGCAGGTAAACCCGCATTTTCTGTTCAACACGCTCAATAGCATTTACTCACTTTCCATTACCAACAGCGATAAAACCTCCGATGCAGTGATGAAGCTTTCACGCATTATGCGGTATACGCTGGAAGAATCTAAAAACGATGAAGTGCCTTTGATGGATGAAATAGAATTCATCCGCAGCTATATCGACCTGCAGAAGATCAGGCTTACCGATATTGTGAGTATTCATTTTACCACAGAAGGAATGGTAGAGAATGCGATCATCGCCCCGCTGCTGTTTATCCCGTTCATAGAAAATGCATTTAAATACGGCATCAGTGCACACCATCCTTCCACTATTGATATTCATATACAGGCCGATAATCACCAGCTGGTTTTTACCTGTATCAATGATATTGTTCCGGCAGCCCATAAACATGAAGGTACCGGCACCGGTATCGTCAATACCCGGCGCAGGCTGGAACTGCTGTACCCTTCGAAACATGCTTTAACGATTGAATCAGACCCCAGGCAGTATAAGGTACTGCTTAAATTAAATTTTTAGTGTATGAAATGCGTAGCCATAGATGATGAACCACTGGCCCTGCAACTTGTTCAGGGATATGCCCAGAAAACCGGCGAAATAACCGTGGAAGCCACTTTTACCGATGCTGTTAAGGCCAGGGAATACCTGCAGCACAACGATATCGACCTGTTGTTCCTCGACATACAAATGCCGGATATCAACGGGCTCGAATTATTCAGCAGCCTGGAAAATAAACCACTGGTCATTTTCACCACCGCTTTTGGCCAATATGCTGCCGAGGGTTTTAACCTGGATGCAGTGGATTACCTGGTTAAACCTTTTGACTACGACCGTTTTCTTAAAGCAGTTACCAAAGCACGTGAACTGATCGAGTACCGGCAAAATAAAGAGATCAATGAAGGCTATCTTTTTGTGAAACACAATTATCAGTGGAATAAAATTTATTTCAAAGACATAGACCTGATAGAGGCACTGGATGATTATATCAAAATATACATAGCTCCCAAACCCATACTGGTACACATGAGTATGAAAGCCGTTTCAGAAAAACTGCCGCAAACAAAATTTGTGCGGGTACACCGCTCTTATATTGTACCGGTGGAAAAAGTAGACGGCTGGAACAAAAACTCCATCCGCATCGCCGACAAAACCATTCCCATCAGCTATACTTATCAAAAACAGGTACAGGATATCCTGCAGAAAAGAATGGACAATTAGTCGGTGTCTCGCGGAATGCGCGGAAAACGCGGAATGTGATGCCTGCTGAATAATTCATCACAACTTTTCTGCGCATTCCGCGAGACACCTCTCTCTCCTATTTCCGCCGATTCTCTATCTTGCAAGCTCAATTAAGCTGTATGAAAGATATTCTGCAACAATTGGGCATTGAAAAACACAATAAAGGTGTATCCACGGGCCAGGCCTGGCTGGATAGTAAAGGTGCAACCATAGAATCTTTTTCCCCGGTTGATGGCCAGCTGATCGCTGCCGTTGACACCTGCACCAGGGCTGCATATGACCAGGTGGTGGAAACCGCCCTGCAGGCATTTATCCAATGGCGCAATGTGCCGGCCCCCAGACGCGGCGAAATTGTACGCCAGATCGGTGAAGCACTGCGGGAACAGAAACAGGCTCTGGGCAAACTGGTAAGCTACGAAATGGGCAAAAGCCTGCAGGAAGGATACGGAGAGGTACAGGAGATGATCGATATATGCGATTTCGCTGTAGGCCTTTCAAGACAGCTCTATGGCCTTACCATGCACAGTGAACGTCCCGGTCACCGGATGTACGAGCAATGGCATCCCCTTGGCATCACTGCGATTATTTCTGCATTCAATTTTCCTGTAGCCGTTTGGAGCTGGAACAGTATGTTGGCCTGGGTATGCGGCAATGTATGTATATGGAAACCCAGCGAAAAAACACCACTTTGCGGTATTGCGGTGCAACGCATCGTCACCCGTGTTTTACAGCAGAACCAGGTACCCGAAGGCGTATGCTGCCTTGTACAGGGTGGCCGCGAACTGGGCGAATGGATGGCTGCAGATACACGTATCCCGCTGGTTTCTGCCACCGGCTCTACCCGTATGGGTAAGGCTGTTGCCGGCGCCGTAGCCGCCAGGCTGGGTAAAAGCATACTGGAACTGGGCGGTAACAATGCCATCATTATTTCGCAGCATGCCGACCTGGATATGGCCCTGCTGGGCTGTGTGTTCGGTGCTGTTGGCACTGCCGGACAAAGATGCACCACCACTCGCAGGCTGATCATACATGAATCAGTATACGAAACTTTCAAAAACAAGCTGGTCAATGCCTATAAACAGCTGCGTATAGGTAACCCGCTGAGCGAAGACAACCATGTAGGTCCGCTGATAGACAAAGATGCAGTGAATGCCTATCTCTCTTCTATAGAGCAATGTAAGCAGCAGGGTGGCCGTTTTGTGGTGGAAGGTGGGGTACTGGAAGGCAGTGGCTATGAAAGTGGCTGCTATGTGAAGCCCTGCATTGCAGAGGTACAAGCAGGTATGCCCATTGTACAGCATGAAACATTCGCCCCTATTCTTTACCTGATACCCTATACACAACTGGATGAAGCCCTTGCCATACACAACGGGGTACCGCAGGGATTATCTTCCGCCATCATGACGCTGAACCTGCGCGAAGCAGAACAGTTCCTGTCACATGCCGGCAGCGATTGCGGTATCGCCAATGTGAACATCGGCACCAGCGGCGCAGAAATAGGCGGCGCTTTTGGCGGTGAAAAAGAAACTGGCGGCGGCCGCGAAAGCGGCTCCGATGCCTGGAAAGCTTATATGCGCCGGCAAACCAATACCCTTAACTGGAGCACACAACTCCCACTGGCACAGGGGATTAAATTTGATATTTGAGTTGAATGGTTGAATGGTTGAATTGTTGAATTGTTGAATGGTTGAATTGTTGAATGGTTGAATTGTTGAGAGGTTGATTAGTTGAATGGTTGAGAGGTGAATGGTTAGATGGTTGAATGGATAGTGGCTTTGTCTTGCGTCTTGCTACTTGTATCTTGCTACTGTTTAACCATTTAACAATCAAGCACCTAGCCATCCAACAAACTGGCAATCCAACCATTCAGTCATCCAGCCGTCCAACCATCGCTGCTGCCTGTTTTAATTATTTCCTAAAATCTGGCAGGGCATTTTAAGTAATTATTATCTATTTGCAAATTTGTAAACCGTATTTTTAACCCCGCTGAAAACAGCAGGTCCATACGCGGGTTTGCTGTATTAGAAGCATTTAGCTAAACAGATTCATTTGCTATCAACTTTTAACGCGTTTTATTAATGCAGCGACTGAAGTTATACATTGCAGGAATAAGCTTTCTACTGGGTACCAGCATCTATGCCCAATCAAGCCTGAAAGGCTGGCATTTGAAAGATCTTCACAAGGATGGTTTTTATGGCATCAGTCTGGACCAGACCTACCAGTTGCTGCAGGAACAGGGAAGAAAAAGCTCACCTATTATTGTTGCAGTGATCGATTCAGGTGTGGATACCACGCATGAAGACCTGAAAAATATCCTCTGGCATAACCCCAAAGAAATTCCGGGTAATGGTATTGACGATGATGGCAATGGTTATGTGGATGATGTGTATGGCTGGAATTTCCTGGGCAATAAAGATGGCAATAACCTGAAAAAAGCATCCGACGAAAAAACAAGGGTGTACCATCGCTTTAAAAGCAAATTCTCTGGTAAAAGCATTAATGAAGATTCACTTGGTGCCACAGATAAATCCGATTACGAAATGTGGGTGAAGGCTGCAAAGGAAATGAATGTGAGCACCGACGAACAGGTAGAGCTGATGTTTGTAGAGGTAACGCTGAAAGCACTGAAAAAACACGATAAAGTACTGCGCGAGGAAATGAAGCAGCAGGAATACACCCTGGATGACCTGGAAAAATTTCAGCCCACCACTCAGCAGGGCAAGCAGGCTAAACTGGGCTATCTCACCTGTTCCAAGCTGCTGCCAATGGAAGGAGAAGAAAAGAACACCACCGTCCTCTCTGAGCTGGAAGAATTTGTGAGCTCCAAAAAAGAATCGCTGGAAGCAAGGGATGTGCCCCCACCCGATTACCGCGAACAGATAGTGAAAGACAATTACTACGATATCAGTGATAAATACTATGGCAATAATGATGTAATGGGCCCTAACCCCATGCACGGCACCCATGTAAGTGGTATCATTGCAGCACAGCGCAACAACAACCTGGGTATTGATGGTGTTGCCGATAATGTAAAACTGATGATGGTACGCGCCGTTCCTGATGGGGATGAATATGATAAAGACATTGCCCTTGCCATCAAATACGCAGTAGACAATGGCGCCAGGGTGATCAATATGAGCTTTGGCAAACCCATTTCACCGGAAAAAAAATGGGTGGATGAAGCCATTCATTATGCCGAATCGAAAGATGTGCTGATCGTGCATGCGGCAGGCAATGAATCGACCAATGTAGATGAAAAAGATAATTTCCCCAATGCCGATCTGAAAGAATTTCATATCCATGCCAATAATTTTATCACTGTGGGTGCCAGCGGTGACCCGCAGATCGGCGATGGTGATATTGTAGCCGATTTCAGCAACTATGGTCACAACAACGTGGATATTTTTGCACCGGGTATCAAAATTTATTCCACACTGCCCGGCAAACATGCCTATGGTTTTTTAAGAGGCACCAGTATGGCCGCCCCTATTGTAACAGGTGTGGCAGCACTTATCAGGTCGTATTATCCCAATCTGTCGGCAGCGCAGGTAAAATATGCTATTGAACAATCGGCCTTTGGTTGTGCCGACCCCAATATCAAGATCAAAAAACCGGGTACAAAAGACAGTGCAAGCCTGCAGGAGCTTTGTCATACCGGTGGCTTCATCAATGCATACAAAGCAATGGAAGTAGCTTCTTCACTTAAACCAGAAGAAGCCAGGAAAAAAATACCGGCACCCGCCAGTTCACCCAAAAACAATGCGGTATTGCCCAAAGCCACCCTGAAAAATACCAAAGTGAATTGATCCGGGCATTAGAAGCGATGAGCCAATAGCTGCAAGCTCAAACAAAAAAGAACCGCCGACTGTCTACTGGCTTTCAGCTCATCACCATCTATCCTCATTGTCACTTATTTTTGGGGCATCATCCTAATTCATGCAATATGGCGAGACCATCAACTCCTGCAGATTACCTGCCTTTTTCACAAACCTATATCGACCTCACAGCAGGCAATTCAGTACCGGAAATTATGCAGGCCCATACTACAGCACTGCATGCTTTTTATACAGGTATTCCTGAGTACAAAGCTGATTATGCCTATGCACCGGGTAAATGGACGGTTAAAGATGTATTGCAGCACGTGATTGATGCAGAACGCATTTTCAGCTACAGGATACTGCGCATTTCGCGTGGCGATACTACTGCCCTGCCTGGTTTTGATGAAAACCAGTTTGCAGCACAGGTAGATACAACCGGCCGCTCCCTGGCCTCCCTGAAAGATGAATTCGCAGCGGTGCGTCATTCTTCCGATCTGTTGCTGGCTTCTTTAAATGAGGCGCAATTACAGCGCCGGGGTACGGCCAGCGGTCATACCGCCACGGCCAATGCTTTTGCATTTATTCTATTCGGACATCTGCTGCATCACCAGCGTATACTGGAAGAAAGATATTTATGAGAGAAAACATGCTGTGAGCATGCCTTCTCTTTATCATCGATTCCTTAACGTTATTATAACCTGTCTGCCGCTTACTAATCTTAACTTGCAGCGGAAAACCGGGAAAATACAGCGGCCGTTGTCAGCCTGTTGAATTGACATTTTTTGTTTATTTTTCCAGCTTCTTTCACCGCTTACCCAAAAACACCCGGATTTTTCTAATATGGTGTTTTGGCGTTTATTTCCATAAAAGAAACAGAATAAACACTATTTTCTTAAAGGCTAGTTGATCGCAAATATGTATTTTTGAAGCTTCGGAAACGTTTGCGAAAGAAAATTAAATAATTGGCCTTAATGGCTAAAAATTATTTAAAAGATTAATTTGATTGTTATACAATGTCGAAAAAAGTTACAAAGATCGGAGTATTGACCTCAGGTGGTGATGCCCCGGGTATGAACGCTGCCGTAAGAGCCGTAGTAAGAACAGCAATTTTTCATGGACTGGAGGTTTATGGCATTATCCGCGGCTACAGCGGGATGATCGATGACGATATTTTTCACATGGATTCCAAGTCTGTCGCCAATATCATCCAGCGCGGCGGCACCATCCTTAAAACAGCCCGTAGCAAAGAATTTTTCACACCCGAAGGCCGGAAAAAAGCGTATGAGAACCTGAAAAAAAGAGGCATCAACGGCCTGGTAGTGATTGGCGGTGATGGCAGTTTCAGGGGCGCACAAAAATTCAGCAACGAATATGATATTCCCTGTATCGGCATACCGGGAACCATTGATAAAGATATTGCCGGAACCGATTTTACCATTGGTTTCGATACCGCAGTAAACACAGCCGTATCGGCTATTGACAAAATACGCGATACCGCTGATGCGCATGACCGCCTGTTTGTAGTGGAAGTAATGGGCCGCGATGCCGGTTATATTGCCCTGCACAGCGGTATTGCCACAGGTGCCGAAAAAGTATTCATCCCCGAACAAAAAACCGATATCGACGAGCTGGTGGCTTCGCTCACTGAAAAAGAACGACGCAGAAAGCTGGTGAACCTGATCGTAGTAGCCGAAGGAGACGAATTTGGTGGTGGCACGGAAGTAGGTAAAATACTGAAAGAAAGAATGCCCAATGCTGATATCCGCGTTTGCATACTGGGCCATATACAAAGAGGCGGTGCTCCCAGCTGCCAGGACCGCCTGCTGGCCAGCCGCATGGGTTATTATGCTGTTGACAGCCTGCTGCACGGCCGCCACAATGTAATGGTAGGCATCGTCAATGACCAGATGAATTACATTCCGCTGGATACAGCTGTTAAGGAAAAGCATATCTTCAGCGATGAATGGCTGAACATCATTAAAATATTAGCAAGTTAATCTCCTTAAAAACGACAATCGATCATGTCAACAAACATTTCAAAATACCTGCATAAGGAAATGGATATGAAAGCAGGTATTGAACACACTTTTCATAAAACAAAAATTGTCGCCACTGTTGGTCCGGCCTGTGATACCTACGAAAAACTGCTGGAGCTGGTAAAAGCCGGTGTTAACGTGTTCAGGCTTAATTTTTCACATGGCACACAGGACGATAAGGCCAAGATCATTGAGCACATCCGCAATATCAATAAAACAGAACCTTACAATATTTCTATACTGGGCGACCTGCAGGGCCCCAAGCTGCGTGTAGGTGAAATTGAAAACGGGGCATTGCCCATTGCCACCGGTGATATACTCACTTTTACTTCCAAAGAAAAAGTGGTTGGCACCAAAGAGAAGATCTATGTATCTTATCCCAACCTGCACGATGATGTGAAAGTGGGTGATAAAATACTGATAGACGATGGCAAGCTGGAAGTGGTGGTGATCGAAATAACCAAAGAAGGCGATGTAAAAGTTGCCGTAACCTATGGCGGCGTGCTGTATCCCAAAAAAGGCGTTAACCTGCCTGATACGGCTATTTCACTGCCTGCCATGACGGAAAAAGATATTGCCGATCTCGACTTTATCATCAAGCAAAACCTTGACTGGGTAGCCCTGTCTTTTGTACGCAAAGCTGAAGATATTGTTGACCTGAAGAGAAGACTGGCAGAGCAGAACAGTGCTATTAAAGTTATTGCCAAAATAGAAATGCCCTCGGCGCTGGTTGACCTGCGCAATATCATCGTTGAATCTGATGCGGTGATGGTGGCCCGCGGCGACCTGGGTGTTGAACTGCCCGTGGAAAAAGTACCGATGGCACAGCGTGAGATCATCCGCAAATGTATCCACCGCGCCAAACCGGTGATCGTGGCCACACAGATGATGGAAAGCATGATGGATCGCGTAAAGCCCAACCGCAGTGAAATTACCGATGTGGCCAATGCCGTACTGGAAGGTGCCGACGCGGTGATGCTGAGCGGTGAAACAGCTACAGGCCAGCATCCTGCACTGGTGGTGGAAACCATGCGCAAGATCATACTGGAGGTGGAAAAAACAGAATACCGCTATAACCGCGAAGAAGACCTGAAACCACAAACCCACTCTCCTTCTTTCCTCAGTGATGCCATCTGTTACAATGCCTGTAAAATTGCCCGCGATACCAATGCTGATGCACTGATCGGGATGACGCAGAGTGGCTATACAGCTTTTGTACTGAGCAGCTACCGCCCTAAAGCACCGCTGTACATCTTTACCAAAATAAAAAACCTGGTAAACCAGCTGAGCCTAAGCTGGGGTGTAAGGGCATTTTACTATGATGAAGAGACCAGCCTGGACGATATCATGTTCGACCAGATCAATATTTTAAAAGAAAGAGGTTTTATTAAAGCCGGAGATATTGTCATCAACACGGGCAGCACGCCAGTGCACCTGCACCTGCCCACCAATGTGCTGAAAATTACCAAAGTTGATGGCTAAGAAAACTTTGTTAATCTTAACAGAAACCCCGTTACATCATTGAATGAACGGGGTTTTTGCTGTAACATTGATACCGGCAATCACCGGCACCTGCTTATGAAACGCCATCTTCATTTCATTCACATTGCGCTGCTACCATTTTTATTATCCGCTGTTCATGCTGCTGCCCAGAAACAGAAAGCAACGATTACAGGGATGGTGCTCAGTGATTCTGCCCGGAAAGGTCTTGCCGAAGCACATGTGAGCCTGGTGAATGCCGTTGATTCTACAGTGATCGCCATCCAGACAACGGATGAAAAAGGGAAATTCAGTTTCAATAAAGTAGATACAGGCACTTATAACCTTTTGTTCCATGCTTTTGGTTACAAACCCGCACTCCGTTACCTGCATATTGACCATGCGGAACAATACCGGTTCGATTCCGTTGCGCTGCAAGCCTCCTACAACACCCTCGATCCTGTAACCGTAGTGGGCTCCCGCATACCGGTGATATTGAAAAAAGATACAACCGAGTTTGATGCCACTTCCTTTAAAGTAAGGCCCAATGCCATGCTGGAAGAGCTGATAAAAAAAAATCCGGGCTTGCAGGTTGATGAAGATGGAACACTTACGGTGCAGGGTGAAAAAGTGACCCAGGTACTGGTGGACGGCAAACCTTTTTTCAGCGGTGACACCAAAACCACCATTCAGAACCTGCCGGCCGATATTGTATCCAAGATACAGGTGATCGACCAGAAATCTGACCAGGCCAGGCATACTAAAGTAGAGGATGGCAAAAAAAACAAAGTGGTCAATATCATCATCAAGCCCGATAAAAAAGTAGGCTATTTTGGTACAGCTTATGGCGGTTACGGCACACAGAAAAGATACGAGGCCAAACTCAATGCCAACCATTTTAACGGCGACAGGAAAATGGCGCTTATCGGCAGTGCCAATAATACCGGCCGCAATGATTTCAGCACGGGCGGCAATGGCCAGGAATCGAGCAGTTACAATACCAATGGCCTGCAGGACAATAAGCAGCTACGTTTCACCTATGGCGATGCCATCGGCAAAAAATTTAATTACAATGCCAATTTTGGTTTCACACGCAATGGCTATACCAACGCCAGCACCAGCCGGCAGCAGAATATTTACGGCGATTCATCCAACTATACTTTTTCGCAAACCAATAATAATGGTACACAGAAGAACTACAATGGCAATGTTAGTTTTGAATGGAAACCAGACAGCACCACTGAAATAAGGATGAGTGAAGCTTTTGCTTTGAGCAGGGGCCTGCATGAATCTGCCCGGGATTTCAATACTGCCCTGTCTACAAACCGGAAGATCAATGAAGGGAACAGCCGGTACAACAGCAATTCACGCACGCCTTCTTTTAACGGGCAGCTATCGTACAATAAAGAGCTTTCTAAAAAAGGAAGGAATATTTTCGCCAGTATCAGCCACAACAACAGTAATAGCAGGAATAATGACCTCAACAAATCGGAAAATTATTTCTATCCTGTTAATAGCAACCCATACCAGCAGCTTTTTAACCAGCACATTAATTCGCGCAACAACAACTCGGGTTTCAGCACTGCTATTGGTTATAACGAACCACTGGATTCATTCAGCGCCATCAATATTACTTATAACTATAACCATGCTGTCAACAACAACAACAAAAATACCTTTGATTATAACCCGGCCACCGGCCTGTACGATCTGCGCAATGATTCATTGAGCAATCATTTTGATAACCGGAACGATAATCACAGTATTGGCCTCAATTATATCCGCTCCTTCAAAAAGGGCGGGTTCACGCTGGGCGCACAATGGCAGCATGCCAGCCAGCAAAGCATGTCTATCACCAATGACAGTGTATACCGCCAGCGCTTCAGCAATATCACACCCAATGTATCGGTATACATGAACAATAAAAGCTGGCGTATGAACCTGAACTACAATTACAATATTGTACAGCCACAGGCATACCAGCTGCAACCCGTTATCAACAACAGCAACCCGCTTTTCCTGAGCCTGGGCAATCCCTCGCTCACCTATGCCATCAACCACAATATCCGGTACTATTTTTATTATTATAACCGTAAAAATGATCTGTCGTTCAATGCCAGCGGTGGTGTTGTACTGATGCATAACCAGATCACCAGCAGTACCGAACTAAACCCTGAAACAGGACAGCAGATCACCCGCCCTATCAACATGAATGGTGGTTACAATGGCAATGGTTATTTTTTCTTTGGCATACCGCTAACACCGCGCCAGGGGAAAAACAGGATCTATCTTAACCAGTCGATGAGCTTCAATTTATCCAGGAGTGTCGGTTTATTGAACAAAGCACCCAATACTACTACCAGCCTGTACCTGTACTATGCAGCGGGCGCTAATATCATGCTGAAAGAATGGTTCGACATGCACCTGAACCTCAACATTACCCGCGTCAGCAGCCGCTATACCCAGCAGGCCAACATGAGCAATGTGAACTACTATTATGGTGCTTCCAGCAGCTTTATCATCCGTATACCGCATTTAACTGAGCTTAACCTCAATTATTCCCTCCGAAAGAACACCGGGCAAACACAGGGCTTCAACCAGGATGTGCATTTGCTGGGTGCAGAGATTACCCAGTATTTCTCTTCCCGCCGCAATATCTGGATCAAGCTGAAAGGCTTTGACCTGCTTAAACAAAACAAGAGCATTTACCGCTATGTCAATGCCAGTTCCATCACCGATGTACAGTCAATGGTACTGAGCCGTTATTTCCTGTTCAGCCTCAATTTCAGGCTAAACAAGTTTACAGCACGCTGATCCCTGCAGTGCTATCTTCCTGTTGCATCGTGTGCGGCATCTTTTGCCTTCCCTTTCAGCTGGTTCATCATTCTTCACCTTTTAATATCACACAAACGTTTGTGTACGTATCTTTCATGGAACATCGGTCATGATCACTTAATTTTAATCGCTTTTTAAATCAATTGCTATGACAAAACTCCTGCTCTGCATGCTGGCGGTGTTTCCATTTGCCTTATATGCACAGGATGCAGATTCTGTCTGGTTCAGGGAGAACTATATAAAAAAGGAGATCTACATTCCCATGCGCGATGGCGTACGGCTGTTCACTTCCATTTACATGCCTGCAGACAGCACTGAAGCACATCCCATCCTTATGGGCCGCAGCCCTTATTCCTGCGCGCCTTATGGAGAAAAATGGGATGCCCGTTACTGGAAATCGTACCTGAAAAACTATGCACATGAAAAATATATTTTCGTGTTGCAGGATGTGCGCGGCCGATGGATGAGCGAAGGGGTATTCCAGGATGTACGGCCTTTCAACGCTAGCAAAACAGGTAACCAGATAGACGAAGCCAGCGATACTTACGATGCTATTGACTGGATGGTGAAAAACCTGCCCCACAACAATGGCAAAGTGGGTGTAATAGGCATTTCCTATCCCGGCTTTTACTCCACTATGGCAGCAGCCAGTAATCACCCGGCATTGAAAGCGGTAAGTCCGCAGGCGCCTGTAACCAACTGGTTCCTGGGTGATGATTTTCATCACAACGGTGCTTTTTTTGTGATGGACTTTTTTTCATTTTATACTTCTTTCGGTAAACCGCGCCCGCAGCCAACAACCATAGGGCCCACCAGTTTTACTTATTATACCAAAGACAATTATAAATTCTACCTCGAATCCGGCAGCCTGCAAAACCTGTCGAGGCTGATGGGTGATAGTATCCAGTTCTGGAAAGAGGTTTATGCCCATCCCAATTACGATGACTGGTGGAAAGCGCGCGATGCCCGCAATGCCACGCATCACCTGCAACCTGCCATGCTTTGGGTAGGGGGTAATTTTGATGCAGAAGACAACTGGGGGGCCTGGAATGCCTACAGGGCAGCAGAGCAGAACAATCCCGGGAAAGATTTCAACAAAATTGTAATGGGCCCCTGGTACCATGGCCAGTGGTCTAGCCCGCTTGGTGGCACGCACCTGGGTAATATCCGGTTTGGCTCCAATACTACTGAATGGTATCAACAGCATATTGAAATACCTTTTTTCAATTATTACCTGAAAGGCAAAGGCGATATTTCGCAATTGGCTGAAGCCACTGTATTTATCACCGGCAGCAATGAGTGGAAGCAGTTTACACAATGGCCGCCTGCCGGTGCAGAAAATAAAACATTATACCTGCAGGATAATGGTGGGCTGTCGTGGAACAAGCCTGCCAGCCGTACTGGTTTCAGCGGGTACACCAGCGATCCGGCCAAACCTGTTCCGTATACCGATGCGGTTCATTTCAACAGAACAAGGGAATACATGACCGATGACCAGCGGTTTGCAGCACGCAGACCCGATGTGCTCGTTTTTCAAACCGATGTACTAACGGAAGACCTCACTGTTACAGGTAATGTGGTGGCCGACCTACAAACCAGCCTGTCTACCACGGATGCCGATTTTGTGGTAAAGATCATCGATGTATTCCCCGATGATTTCTGCTATCCTGAAGACCCCGCCCCTGCCCGCGGGCGTGATCTTCCCAGCGTTTATCCCATGGGGGGTTACCAGATGCTGGTGCACGGTGAAATATTCAGGGGACGCTTCAGGAACAGCTTTGAAAAACCCTCAGCCTTCACACCGGGCAAAATAGAAACTGTACAGTTTAAAGTGGGTGATATTGCACACAACTTTAAAAAAGGACACCGCGTGATGGTGCAGATACAGAGCTCCTGGTTCCCCCTGGTTGACCGCAACCCCCAGCAGTTTGTAGATATCTACCATTGCAAAGACAGTGATTTCAAAAAATCGGATATCCGCATTTACCATAACGAACAAAACAGCAGTAAGATCATTTTACCGGTACTCCAATAGCCAATATAGCCAGCTAATCAAGTTACCGGGAACCATCTAGCAATGAAACAATTCAACCATTCAACAATCAAACCATCCAACAAATAACTAAACAGTACATTCACCATTTGCACAACCATTACATATGAAGCGAATTCTTCTTGCAACCGGCCTGCTACTGACGCATGCCGTATTTGCACAAAACATCAACATTATCCCTGCACCGGTAAAAGCCGAAACACAACAGGGTAGTTTTACCATCACCCCCAAAACAGTGATCGTTACAGGTAAGAATGAGGCATCCACCGTTCATTTCTTCAACGATTACCTGCAAAAGTTTTATGGTTTTAAACTAAAAGAAGTTTCTTCAGCCAGTAAAGACTATATCAAACTGACCACCCCGGTTTTTATTAAAGCGCCTGAACATGAAGAAAGATATACCTTACAGGTAAGTTCAAACGGTATCGATATCCAGGGTGATAGCCACAAAGGCACTTTCTATGGCATACAGAGCCTGATACAGCTGTTGCCGCCCGAAAAATCAAAATCGCTCAACATCCCTAATGTGAACATTGAAGATTACCCGCGCTTTGCCTACCGCGGACTGATGCTGGATGTAGGCCGCCATTTCTTCGATGTGGATTTTGTAAAAAAATACATCGATTTTATTGCCTACCATAAAATGAACACCTTTCACTGGCACCTGACCGAAGACCAGGGCTGGCGTATTGAAATAAAAAAATATCCCAAACTTACACAGGTAGGCGCCTGCCGTAACGGTACCATCGTTGGCAATTACCCCGGCAAAAGCAATGACAATAAACGGGATTGCGGTTTTTACACACAGGCACAGATAAAAGAAATCGTTAAATATGCCGCCGACCGTTTTATCACCGTGATACCCGAAATAGAACTGCCCGGCCATTCCTCTGCAGCTATCGCAGCCTATCCGCAGCTCAGCTGCTTCCCCGATGAGCCTACCGATATTGGTAAAACACCCTGGGGAGGTACTGTAAAGGGCAAGGAAGTACAGCAGACATGGGGCGTGTTCCGCGATGTGTATTGTCCCAGCGAATACACTTTCCATTTCCTGCAGGATGTACTGGATGAAGTGATTGAACTGTTCCCATCCAAATACATTCATATCGGTGGTGATGAGTGCCCCAAAGATTCCTGGAAAAGATCTTCTTTCTGCCAGCAGCTGATCAAAGAAAAAGGTTTGAAAGATGAGCATGGACTGCAGAGCTATTTTATCCAGCGCATTGAAAAATACATCAACAGCAAAGGCAGGCAGATCATCGGTTGGGATGAAATACTGGAAGGTGGCCTGGCACCCAATGCTACCGTAATGAGCTGGCGCGGTGAACAGGGTGGTATTGAAGCAGCCAAACAGAAACACAGGGTTATTATGACACCTACCACGTATGTTTATTTCGACTATTCACAAAGAAAGCATGATGATTCATTGGTGATCGGGGGTTATTTACCATTGGAAAAAGTGTACAATTACAACCCGCTGCCCAAAGAGCTGACAGAAGAAGAACAAAAATATATTGTGGGTGCACAGGCCAATGTATGGACAGAATATATGTCGAACCCCGCGAAAGTGGAATACATGATCTTCCCCCGCTTAACCGCTTTATCTGAAGTATTGTGGAGCCCACAGGAAAACAAGAACTGGGATGGTTTTAAAACCAGGCTCAACACACAGTTCCAGCGGTATGATTTATGGAAAGTACATTACTACCCTTCTACCAGTGAACCGCTTAGCCAGAAATAAGTGAAGGGCCAAAACAGCAGAGGACCTTTGCTTAGGAATGATCAGTGAAAGCATTGGTTTGATTTGTTTACAAAAGCCGGGCAGATGCCCGGCTTTTGTCGTTTAGAAAGAAGGATGAAGATTGTTATTTTTCCCCGGCAGGATGCCGGGTGGATAAGCGTCACCCGCGGGACGCGGGCGACTGTATATTTTTTTTGCTAGCCCTTTGTTGCTTGCCGGCTTTTGTCGTTTAGGTAGAAGGATGAAGATTTTATTTTTCCACCGGCAGGATGCCGGGTGGATAGACGTCACCCGCGGGACGCGGGCGACTGTATATTTTTTTTTGCAAGCCCTTTGTTGCTTGCCGGCTTTTGTAGTTTAGGAAGAAGGATGAAGATTTTATTTTTCCACCGGCAGGATGCCGGGTGGATAGACGTCA
>CBJLMB010000051.1:0-42703 GCA_966424055.1 uncultured Deminuibacter sp.
ATGCTATTTAACAGGACATTCCTGCCTCATAGCTGGAAGCTCATGGCTTGCAGCTGTAAAAGCTTCAAGCTGATAGCGATGAGCTGCGAGAAGTGCATCTCGCGGAACACGCGGAAAGCACAGAAAGGAACCATTCTTATCCCGCAGCCGGAAGCTCATGGTGTGCAGCTGTAAAAATAAACACCCCACCGCTATCTGCAATTAAATTGACAGTTTTTCAACATTGTATTTTCTAACCCTGAAGCATCCCGCCGTCTTTGTATTTTTGTAGCATGTCGGCAGAAAAAATTATCGGGGATTGGAAAAAAGGTGCTTTTAAGCCTGTTTACTGGCTGGAAGGAGATGAAGCTTATTTTATTGACCAGGTGGTTAATTATGCAGAGCATCATATCCTGAACGAAAGCGAAGCTGGTTTTAACCTTACTGTTTTTTATGGCCGTGATGCCGACTGGGCCGCGGTTGTGAATGCCTGCAGGCGGTATCCCATGTTTGCCGAAAGACAGGTAGTGCTGCTGAAAGAAGCCCAGCAAATGCGGGATATTGAAAAGCTGGAAGCCTATATCGACAATCCCCTGGCATCCACTGTTTTTGTAGTGAGCTATAAAGAAAAAAAAGTAGATGCCCGTACCAAGTTCGCCAAACTGCTGAAACAGAAAGGCGAGATGCTCACCACAAAAAAATTATACGATAACCAGCTGCCCGACTGGACAAACCAGATGGTGCAGCAGCACGGTTTAGCCATCAACCAAAAAGCATTGCTATTGCTGGTAGATCATATCGGGAACGACCTGAGCCGCCTGCAGAACGAAATTGAAAAGCTGGCTGTTAACCTTAACGGCCGTAAGAATATTACCGAAGAAGATATTGAAGAGTTCATCGGCATCAGTAAAGAGTTCAATGTATTTGAACTGCAGGATGCCGTGGTGAAAAAAGACCTGCCCAAAGCGGTACGCATTATCCGCTATTTTGAAGCCAACCCCAAAGCAGCGCCTATACAAATGGTGTTGCCGGCTTTGTATAATTTCTTCAGCAAGGTGTTTATGATTTTTTCACTTCCTTCAAAAGATGAAAAAACAGTTGCTTCCACACTGGGGGTGAACCCGTTTTTTGCAAAAGATTACCTGGCAGCCGCCCGTAACTACGATTTCCGAGGTACCGAAAAGGTATTGTTGTTGCTGCACCAGTATAACCTCCGCAGTATCGGCATCGGCGATGCCGGAACAGAAGACGGGGACCTGATGAAAGAACTGGTAGTAAAAATGATGGTATAATAAATAAATAAACAGGCGCAATGCCCGGTTTGCGATGGCTGCGCTTAACTGTGTTCTTAGCCGGCCATCAGTTCAGCAGCCCTTTTCTTATCTTCAGCCAGCTGCGCTTTCAAAGCATCCAGCCCGTTAAATTTTTGCTCATCGCGGAGGTGGTGGTGTACAAACACCCGCAGGTTTTTGCCATAGATATCCGTGTCAAAATCGAAAAGATGTACTTCTATGGTTTTATTCAATCCGCCTACTGTGGGTCGAACACCGATGTTCATCATGCCTTTTATAGCTGCCGCTGCATCTGCCCGGGAAGCACCTGTTAAAACAGAAACCGTGACTGCATAAACGCCATTGCCGGGAACCAGTTTTTCAGCATCGGCGATCTGCAGGTTGGCAGTGGGATAGCCGATGGTGCGGCCGAGCTTATTGCCTTCTACCACCCGGCCTTCAAAAAAATAAGGATGCCCCAGGAACCGGTTGGCTGTTTGTATATCGTTTTGAACAATGGCCTTGCGGATACGGGTAGAGCTGATGGTAACCTCGTTGAGCACCTGTTCAGGTATTTCCTTTACAATAAAACCAAGCTGCTGCCCATAGTTTTCCAGCAGGCGGTAATCGCCCTGCCGGTTTTTGCCAAAGCGATGATCGTACCCGATAATAATGGTGTGCGGATGAAATTTTTCAAAAAGAAAATGCTCTACATAAGCCTCTGCCGTTTGGTTGGCAAAAGCTGTATCAAAAGGCACTACCACCACATGATCTACACCATATTGTTCCAGTAACAATAATTTTTCATCCAGGGTGGTCAGTAACTGCACCGGGTGGGCTGCACCATCAACAATACGCCGGGGGTGAGGGTGGAAGGTGATGATCACTGTTTCGCCATTTATCGCCGCTGCCTCGCTTCTCAATTGCGCAATAATCTGCTGATGACCGGTGTGAACACCGTCGAATGTACCGATGGTAACCACTGCATTGCGGAATACCGGTAATTGCTGAATATCCGTGTGTACTTGCATAAAGTGATGCAAAACTAATTGATTGGCGCGAAATACTGCGGGCCAGGCATCCATCAGGCATTTATCCCTGAATACCGGCTTTCTCAATTCGGTGGCAGAATTGTACCTTTGCGGCAATTTTATTTCATTTCCCAATAAACTAGCAGTTCAGGATGTCACTATACGCACAAAGAGGTGTTTCGGCGCAAAAAGAAGAAGTTCATGCCGCTATTCAAAAGCTGGACCAGGGTTTATATCCCCATGCTTTCTGCAAAATTTATCCCGATCATCTCTGTGGCGATGATCAGTGGGTGAATATTATGCATGCCGATGGCGCCGGCACCAAAAGCATCCTGGCTTACCTGTACTGGAAAGAAACCGGTGATGCATCTGTATGGAAAGGGATTGCACAGGATGCTGTGGCCATGAACCTGGATGACCTGCTTTGTATCGGTGTTACCGATAACCTGTTGTTCTCTTCTACCATCGACCGTAATAAAACCCTGATACCAGGCGAAGTGCTGGAAGCCGTGATCAATGGCACCCAGGAATTTTTTAACCAGCTGAAAGCCTTTGGTGTGCGCATCCATTACCTGGGTGGCGAAACTGCCGATGTGGGCGATGTAGTACGTACCATCGCTGTAAACGGCACCATGACAGCCCGCTGGCCCAAAAATAAACTGGTGACCAATGAAAAGATCAAACCGGGTAATGTGATTGTAGGCTTTGCCAGCGCAGGCCAGGCCTCTTATGAAACAGCGTATAACAGCGGGCTGGGCAGCAATGGTTTAACCAGTGCACGCCACGATGTACTGCATAAGCAATACGCACAGCAATACCCCGAAACATTTGAACCTGCATTGTCTGATAAGGTGGTATATATCGGCAGGCAAAAACTGACCGATACACTGGCTGTAGGCACACAGCAAATGCAGGTAGGGCAACTGCTGCTGAGCCCCACCCGTACTTATGCACCTCTACTGAAAGTATTGCTGGAACAGCATTTTGAGACAATCGACGGTATTATACATTGCAGCGGCGGCGGACAAACCAAGTGTATGAAATACCTGCCGCAGCCATTGAAAATTATCAAAGACCATCTTTTTGAACCACCGCCCATTTTCCGCCTGATACAGGAAAATTCCGGGGCAGATGATAAAGAAATGTACCAGGTATTTAACATGGGCCACCGCCTGGAAATATTCACAGATGAAAAAACAGCAGAAAGCATGATCGCCACTGCCGGGCAGTTCAATATTGAAGCAAAAATAGTAGGCCATACAGAAGCCGCAGAGAAAAAAGAACTGCAGCTTTATGTAAACGATCAATGGGTGAAATATTAACACAGCGGGCAGTATACAACCACCCTGACTGTATACTGCCCACCACAAACTGTTGACTGCCCACTGCTCTCTACTTCCGCTCTTTCCCTTTACTCTTTTCCTGCTGTTTTTCTTTCTTCTTCCTGTAAGTATCATTGAACTGGCAGCGTACACCGCGGTGATTACCACAGCTGCCCTGTTCCTTCACACTGATCTCATTGCCATCAAACGAAAAATCAATCACGCAAGGATCTCCGCTTTCATGAAAAATAGCTTTGTGTTCATCGCGCATTTTCAGTTCGCCTTTCAGCTCACCAACACACTGGCCTTCATTTTTTTCAAAATGGATAAAAAACAAGTAGGTAGAAGCATTGCGGCCATCACGCACCGAAATGAAATTTCTTTTATTCAGGATATAATCCCCGCTGTATTTGTTTTTATGCGCTAAAGTGTCAATAGGGTTCAGCACTTCGGCTTTCTGATCGTCTTCATTCGATTCATTGATAACAGCAATAAAACTTTTGGCTGCATCATTATACGCATACCCGTTGCGGGTGTACATCAGCTGTTTTTCCTTGCTCAGCTTTTCCTTACCCAGCATAAACGTGGGCTCTTTGTTGATGGATACATAATGATAATAGCCATCTTCATTATTGTTGCTGAGCAAAGGCAAGCTGGTAAGAAAGACATTCTTTTTATTCAGCACAAAAGCCAGCAGCCTGGACTGCTTGCCCATGGTAAAATTTGTAAGCAGGTAAGTTTCATTGGTACGCTCAATACGGCCTACAGGATGGATCACTGTTTTCTGCCCGTTTTTACCTGTATAAGCAGCGAACAATGAATCAGGAATGAATTGGGTGAACACGGTATGGCTGATGGTAACCGTATCTGCCATACGCAGGATACTGGAATCGGCGGCCTGGAAAGGAAGGGGCAGCGAACGGAAAGCAGCAATAAAATCGGCTATTTTCACCGGGGCATCTCCGCTTACGCTGTGTTTTTTTTCTTTACAGCCGGCCAGAACTACCAGAAAAAGCCATAAGAACCGGGTTTTTATCTGCATAAAATTAAATTGTGCTTTTCTGTTGGCGCATGCTTGGGCCAAACCTGATTATTTTGATAAAAATATAGTTTTCATTTAATAACGAAAATGGAAAATCGGTATTCTGTGCCCGGCATTTCTTTTATCCGGGCTTTCGGTTGAGCATACAATCAAAAAGAACAGTCAAAAGTTCGTTGCGAGGGTATAAAACCGGTGAAATTTTTTTAGATTTGTCTAAAATTATTTTCTGTGCAGGCTAATTTTACTATAGCGGAAGAAAATTATATTAAGGCTATTTATCATCTGCAGCAGCAAACCGCGCTGGTTTCCACCAACGATCTTGCTGCCGAACTGCATACCAAACCCGCATCGGTAACTGATATGCTGAAACGGCTGAAAGCCAAAAAAATGGTGCATTACGAACCCTACCAGGGTTTTTACCTGAACAATGAGGGCAAAAAAATTGCGTTGGGTATTGTGCGGAAACACCGGTTATGGGAGTATTTCCTGGTAGAAAAACTGCAGTTTGGCTGGGATGAGGTGCATGAGGTGGCAGAGGAGCTGGAACATATCAGCAGTAAAAAACTGGTAGACAAACTGGATGCTTATCTGGGCTTTCCCCGTTTTGATCCGCATGGCGATCCTATACCAGACAGCAATGGCAAAATGCAGGTATTGCAACAGGTGAGCCTGGCAGAACTGCCGTTGCATCATCCTGCCGAAATATGTTCGGTGGGCAGCCAGTCTACCGAGCTGCTCGAACTGCTGCGGCACCGCAATATCGGTATCGGCACCAGGCTCGAGGTAAAAAGAAAATTCAATTTCGATCATTCCATAGAAATAAAAATCAAAAACCAGCAGCAGATCACTTTAAGTCTGCAACTGGCGAAGGCTTTATTTGTTAAAACGGTATAAACGATGTTCACACCAACAGAACATTCATTGAGCGACGTGCATGAATCGGTGGATGTAACACGTCATAAAAAAGGCTGGCGCCGTTTCCTGGCTTATGTAGGGCCGGCTTACCTGGTAAGTGTGGGATATATGGATCCCGGGAACTGGGCCACCGATTTACAGGGCGGTGCACAGTTCGGCTACCAGCTGATATGGGTTTTGCTAATGAGCAACCTGATGGCATTGCTGCTGCAAAGCCTGAGCGCACGCCTGGGTATTGTACGCAGGCGCGATCTGGCACAGGCCAACCGGGAGGAATATCCACCAGTGGTGAATTTTTGTCTGTATGTACTGGCTGAGCTGGCTATTGCCGCCTGCGACCTGGCAGAGGTGTTGGGTATGGCTATCGGTATACAATTGCTTACCGGTTTGCCGGTACTATACGGTGTACTGATCACGGTGCTGGATACTTTCTTGCTGTTTTACCTGCAAAGACTGGGTATGCGCAAGATGGAAGCATTTATTATTGCGCTGATCGCTGTTATCGGCGCTTCTTTTCTCATAGAAGTGGTAATGGCCAAACCACAGATGGGCGCAGTAATAAAAGGGTTTGTTCCTTCGGCCCTTGATAAAAATGCTTTATATATCGCCGTGGGTATCATCGGTGCAACAGTGATGCCGCATAACCTGTACCTGCATTCGGCACTCGTGCAAACAAGAAAAATAAAAACAGATAAGGCTTCTATCAAACAGGCTTTAAAATTCAATACCATCGACAGCACCATCGCATTAAATGCGGCATTCCTGGTAAATGCGGCCATATTGATACTGGCAGCTGCTGTTTTCTTTACAACGGGTAACAAGGATGTGGCCAAGATAGAAGATGCACACCGCCTGATGGAGCCTATGCTGGGTAATAAACTGGCGCCACTGTTGTTTGCCATTGCGCTGATTGCTGCAGGACAAAGCTCAACAGTGACCGGTACACTGGCTGGCCAGATCGTGATGGAAGGATACCTGCGTTTGCGCATCAACCCGTTGCTGCGGCGGCTGCTCACCCGCATCATTGCTATTATACCGGCTGTGCTGGTTATACTGATCTATGGCGATGATAAGCTGGACGCACTGCTGGTGTTCAGCCAGGTGATTTTAAGCCTGCAGCTGGGTTTTGCCATTATTCCATTGATCCATTTTGTAAGTGATAAAAAAACAATGGGCGATTTTGCCATCCGCTGGCATGTGAAATTACTGTCATGGATGGTGGCCATCATACTTATTTACCTGAATGTGCAGCTGGTGGTACAATCATCGCTGGAGGTGTATGCAAAGGAAGGCCATTTGCCGGTGAAGATAATCATCAGTATTGCCTGGGCTGTATTTGCCTGGCTGTTCGGCACCATGACATTGCTGCCCCTGGTTCAAAGACGCAGGCAGAAAGCCAAAGTGAGTATGCACAGCGATGAAAAGCCATTGACAAACCTGTCGATACCACAGGCAAAAAAAATTGCCGTTGCGCTGGATTTTGGTCCGGCCGATGAAAAGCTGATCGCTTATGCACTTGCACAGGGAAAAACCGAAGCCGAATACCTGTTGCTGCATATTGTTGAAACTGCTTCGGCCAGGTACCTGGGGGACAAAGCAGATGATTATGAATCGAGGAACGACAGCCAGCGCATTGAATTGTATGCCGGTCAGCTAAGGGCGCGCGGTTACCGTGTACAAACGCAGCTGGGCTATAAACACCGCATCCGCGAAATTGTGCGTATTGTAAAAGAAGCAGAAGCCGATATGCTGGTTATGGGCGCGCACCGCCATAGCGGGTTAAAAGACTGGCTGTATGGTGCAACAGTAGATGAAGTGCGGCATAAATTAACGATCCCTGTTTTGATCGTGAATTGAATTTATTTGCGTAATTCGTACTTAGTATGGAAAACGAACTTATGCTGAGGCCGATCCGGCCGGCAGATAACGCCAGCCTGGCCGTTATCATCAGGGAAGTGCTGACAGAGTTTAAAGCGAACAAACCTGGTACGGTTTATTACGATCCCACCACTGATGACCTGTACACATTGTTTCAAACACCCCGATCGGCTTATTGGGTAGCCGAGCTGGATGGTGAAATCATGGGCGGGGCAGGTGTTTATCCCACCAGCGGCCTTCCTGAGGGGTGCTGCGAACTGGTAAAACTATACCTGAAACTGGGTGTGCGGGGCAGAGGCTGGGGAAGAAAGCTGATAGAACAAAGTTTTGAAACAGCCCGCTTACTTGGCTTTACATCGATATACCTGGAAACCATGCCTGAGCTGGGTAATGCTGTGGACTTATACCGGAAATGCGGCTTTACAGATCTCAGCGGCCCGCTGGGCCAATCCGGTCATTTCGGCTGCGATATCTGGATGCTTAAACAGTTATAAGTCTTGCAATAATTTTTGTGATGCCAGGCCTCTATTCATTTTTATAGGTGTTCATTTGACAATTAATGTATCCCTGGTGCTAACCATAACCCGGTGGTTATGTGGTTATATAGCATCCGGTCATCCCGGAGGGCCGGTGGGTGGTTCGCAACCGTTTTCGGCCTATTCTGAACAATAAATACGACAAACCCCTACATTTGTAACCGCTTTTAAACCAAAATCAATCGAAATGGCTGAAAAAATTAAAGTGGCCAATCCGGTGGTAGAGCTGGATGGCGATGAAATGACAAGAATCATTTGGAAGTTCATCAAAGACAAACTGATACTGCCTTATGTAGACGTTGATATCAAATATTTTGACCTGGGTATAGAATACCGCGACCAGACCAATGACCAGGTTACTGTTGATGCAGCCAATGCCATTAAACAATATGGCGTGGGTATCAAATGCGCTACCATTACACCGGATGAAGCCCGTGTAACAGAGTTCAACCTGAAACAAATGTGGAAAAGCCCTAATGGTACAATCCGTAACATCCTGGATGGTACTGTTTTCCGTGAGCCCATCGTTTGTAAAAATGTGCCCCGCCTTGTACCCAACTGGACAGCTCCTATATGTATAGGCCGTCATGCTTTTGGCGACCAGTACCGTGCTACCGACTTTGTTACAAAAGGCAAAGGAAAGCTCACCATTAAATTTGAAGGAGAGAACGGTGAAGTGCAGGAGTTTGAAGTGTACGATTTTAAAGGCGACGGCGTTGCACTGGCCATGTACAATACCGATGAAAGCATCAAAGGTTTTGCACGTGCCTGCTTTAACCAGGCGCTGATAAAAAAATGGCCGCTGTACCTGTCTACCAAAAACACCATCCTGAAAAAATACGATGGCCGTTTTAAAGATATTTTCCAGGAAATTTACGAGAACGAGTTCAAAGCCCAGTTCGATGCAGCCGGTATCACTTATGAACACCGCCTGATTGATGATATGGTGGCCAGCGCACTGAAATGGAATGGTAATTTTGTATGGGCCTGTAAAAACTATGATGGCGATGTGCAGAGCGATACTGTTGCACAGGGCTTCGGTTCACTGGGCCTGATGACTTCCACACTGGTTACGCCTGATGGCAAGATCATGGAAGCAGAAGCTGCACACGGCACTGTTACCCGTCACTACCGCGATCATCAGAAAGGTAAACCTACTTCTACCAATCCTATTGCATCCATCTTTGCATGGACAAGGGGGTTGGAATTCCGCGGCAAGCTGGATGGCAACCAGGAACTGATCAACTTCTGTCATGCACTGGAAACTGTTTGTGTTGAAACAGTAGAAAGCGGCAAAATGACTAAAGACCTGGCTGTATGTATTCATGGTAACAAAGTAGAACATGGTAAAGATTACCTGTATACAGAAGAGTTCCTGGAAGCACTTGACCAGAACCTGAAAGCAAAACTGGGTAAATAAGTAAAGCATATAAAAGCATATAAAAAGGTTGGGGCGCCCTGCAAGGGCGCCCCAACCTTTTTATATGCAGGAAATATAGCAAACAGCCAGGCTCTGAAAACTTGGTTATTTCCCGACATTTGCAGTATGAGCAAGTACGATATACTGATTATCGGGGCGGGGCCTATTGGCCTTGCCTGTGGTATTGCCGCACAAAAAGCCGGTTTGCGTTATGTGATCATCGAAAAAGGAACATTGGTGAACAGCTTGTTCAACTACCCATTGTTCATGACATTTTTTTCTACCGCCGAACGGCTGGAAATTGGCGGAGCGCCGTTTATGACACTGGCACCCAAACCAGGCCGCCAGGAAGCGATTGAGTACTACCGCCGGGTAAAACAAATGCATAACCTGGATGTGCATTTGTTCGAGGAAGTAAAGAAAATGCAGCCATTGCCCGGTAATGCGTTTGCAGGTTATACCATTGTTACCACAAAAGCAGTATATGAAGCCAGCCAGGTGGTTATTGCCACCGGTTTTTATGATATTCCTATTTACCTCCATGTGCCAGGCGAAAACCTGGCCAAAGTAAGGCATTATTATAAAGAGCCGCACTATTATGCTTTTCAGAAAGTAGTGGTGATAGGAGCCAGTAATTCTGCAGTAGATGCAGCACTGGAAACCTGGCGGAAAGGTGCAGAAGTAACGATGGTGGTACGGCAGCCTGCTATTGGCGAGCGCGTGAAATACTGGGTAAAACCAGATATAGAGAACAGGATCAAAGAAGGCAGTATCAAGGCTTATTTTAATTCATCTGTAAGGGAAATAAAAGAGCACGAAGTAGTGATCGACACGCCAGATGGTACGGTTACCATCGCCAATGATTTTGTACTTGCCATGACCGGCTACCGCCCCAATTTTGAAATGCTGCAGCGGTTTGGTATCATCCTTTCAAACAATGAAAAACGGCACCCGGTATACAATCCTGAAACAATGGAAACCAATCTATCCGGTGTTTACCTGGCAGGTGTGGTTTGCGGCGGTATGGAAACGCATAAATGGTTTATTGAAAACTCGAGGGATCATGCCGATAAGATTATAGCGCATATCCTGTCTGTAAAAGAAAAAAATGCCGGTTAACGACCGGCATTTTTTTTACATCATCTTGCTTTTTTCTGCTTTTTTACAGGCATCTCCGCATACATGTCCTTTTTCTCCATGGGCATATACATGTTTACCGTTTTTACAGGCGGCGGTGCAGTGATGTGTTTTCAATGCCGTGCTGTCTTTTTTCTGCTGTGCTGTTGCCGGCTGGGTTATCACAGTAAGGGCAAGCAAACTGCCTGCGAATAACAGGTGTAATCGCTTCATAAAAATTGGTTTTGTTTTACCGGAAATACGAAGCGTCAGAAAACTCCTTACAGAAAAAATGATAAAATAATTAAAAAGGGCTGCACACATAGTGCAGCCCTGCTATTTACTTTTCAGGATAGAGAACGGCTTTGATCACATTTTTGCCGTCAAACAACTGGTTGGCCACTTGTTTAATATCGTCTGTTGTTAAAGCATTAACGCGTTTTTCGTAAGTGAATACGCGGTGGGCATCATCCCCCTGGAAACAGGCATCCTGCAGCAATCCTGACCAGAACCCGTTTTCTTTCATCTGCACCCTGTATTTTTCCAGCCAGGCTTTTTTCACTTTGTCGAGGTTTTTTTGCTCAGGCCCTATTTGTTTAATGCTGTCCAGTTCTTCATCAAAAGCTTTTTGCAGCTTGTCTACATTTTCCGGGCCGCAGGGCAGCTGCAGTATCAGTGAGTAGTTATTATAAGGAAGCTTATTAATGCCGCCATAAATACTTCCGCCATAAATACCGCTCATTTTTTCACGCAGGTCTTCTGTTATTTTGATGTTGAGAATATCTGTCATAGCCTGTGCTTTCATTGCCAGCTCCGGACTATAAGGGATTTCCCCGCTGAAGCAGTTTATGATCAGGCTTTTGGCCTCTGTTCCTTTTCTGAACCGGAAATCAATATCCCCTTTGGCCATGCGTACACCATTGTCTTTAAAGGTTGCTGTTTTTCCTGTTCCCGGCAGGCTGCCGATATAGGTTTCCAGCAATGGTTTCATGGTTGTTGTATCGATATTGCCTACCAGTATAAATGTCATATCTGTAGCATCACCCAGCAGTTCTTTGTAAATGGCGATACTTCTGTCCAGGTCGATCTTGTCAAAATCTTCGGGTTTGGGGATGATGTTGCCTGCCAGCGGGTTTTTCTGGTACAATACCTGGAACAGGGTATCTACAAAAGCATTGGAGGGATCGGCCAGGGCGTATTGCACCTGGGCTTTTTGTTTGGCTTTCCATCCATTGAACAATGCTTCGTCTTTACGCGGCCTGGTAAGATACAGATAAACCAGCTGTAACATGGTTTCGGCATCTTTAATACTGCTGCTGCCGCTGACACCTGCACTAAGACCGCTGATACGAGGAGAGGCTGCTGCCACTTTTCCTGCCAGCAGTTTACCAAGGTCTACCGGCGAAAAATCGCCAACACCCATTTGCTGCACCACCACAGCTGCATTGGCTGCATTGTACTTGTCGGCCACATCATAAGACGAAGTGCCTCCTTTATGAAAAGCACTCAGCATAATTTCATCGCTTTTGAAATTGGTGGGTTTTATAACCACATTGGCACCATTGGCAAAATGATAGGTGGTGGTTCCCAACAGGTTATCTGTTGATGTGCTGGTGATACTACCTGGCTGAGGCTTTTCTTTCAGCAGGTCTGTGGCCAGCTTTTTTTCTTCGTATGGCGATACTTTTTCGTGCAGCCATTGTTCTGTATGGGCCAGCAGTTGCTTGTTATCAGGCAGTTTGAAATTGCTTTCGGAAGGCCCCTGCAGGCTTACAAAAAGGTGTTCATTGTTGCGGATAACGCTGGTTAAAGCATTTACTTCAGTCAGTGTAATACCTGGCAATAATTCCTGGTAATACCTGTATTCATTGCTGATGCCGGGAATAGATTCTTTGGTAAGGAAATTACGGATGTATTCCTCGATCATGTTGGCAGATTCTGTTTTATCCCGGTTGTTGTACAGTTTTTCAATAAATGCCAGCTGTTGTTTTTTTACCCTTTCCAGTTCGGTTTGCGTAAAGCCATAACTCGCAGCCCGCTGCAGTTCGGTCAGCATGTCATGCAAGGCAGTATCGGGGCCATCTTTACCGGCAACGGTATAAGCGGTAAAAGCTTCATAGCCACGGGCCACGCTGCTGAAAGCTGTACCTGCATATACATACGGTGGATTGGCAGTTTGTGCTTTTTCTGTAAGCCGCTGGTTGAGCAGTGCGGCAAATATTTGTTTGATCAGCGATTTGCGGTAATCGCCCAGGGTTACATCTTCTTTTTCGGATGCAAAGGGATAATCCACTTCGGTTACAAAATTGGTGGCTTCTTTATCGGTCACCACTATGGATGCGCTTTTTTGCCTGGGGTATAAATGTGCAATGGTGCGCGGTTTACTGCCAACAGGGTTTTTCAGCGGATCGAAATATTGATGGATCAGTTTTTCAGTTGCAGCAATGTCTACATCACCCACTACCAGTACTGCCATCAGGTTAGGGCGGTACCATTGTTTGTAAAACCGGCGGGCAGCATCGTGTTTAAATGTTTTGAGGATGCTGTCTTTGCCTATCGGTAATCTTTCTGCATACCTGGAACCGGCATACTGCAGCGGGTAAATTTTGCGGAACATGCGGTCATCAGCACCTTTTCCCAGCCGGCTTTCTTCCAGCACTACACCCCGCTCACTATCTATCTGGTCATCATCAAAGCTTAAACCGCCTGCCCAGTCCTGCAGTACTTGCAGGCCTTTGCCCAGGTTAGAGGGATCACTTAAGGGCACCGGCAGTATATAAACCGTTTCATCAAAGCTGGTATACGCATTCAGGTCGGCGCCAAATTCAATACCCAGGCTTTGCAGGTAACTCACCAGTTCGTTTTTCTTAAAATGCGTAGAGCCATTGAAGGCCATATGCTCGGTGAAATGCGCCAGGCCCTGCTGGTCGTTGTCTTCGAGTATCGAGCCTGCATTTACTACTAAGCGCAGCTCGGCTTTGTTTTCAGGCTTTTTATTCTGCCTGATATAGTAGGTAAGACCGTTAGACAGTTTACCTATTTTAATACTGGTGTCTACAGGCAGCTTATCAGTAAGCCGGGTTTGGGCATGAAGGGTTTGCAGCAACAATACACCCACTGCTACCAACATCATCTTGCAATTGCGTTTCATCTGTTCTGATTGATTTTATCAATGGCCGGATGAAATGTTGCCGGCACTGTTTTCTGTGTGGGAAAACCGGTGGTATGCTCCATTTCATCCGTTAATAATTGTCTTTTTTAAAATGAACCGATATCAGGTAATGGTATATCAACGCTGCAGGCATTTATTATCTAAGCTTGTTATACCACCACGTTTAAGCTCTGCGGAATAGCTGCTTCCGGCTGTTACCGGCATTGCTGATAGATGAAAGTACTTTATTCTGAACGACTGGCGAAATGCATCGGTAAAAAAATATGCCAAATCCTGGACAGTGCTGGTAAGGCAATCCCCGCAGAAAACAGCAACAGGGAATAAAAAAAGTAGTTGAATGTTCAACTACTTTTACCAATAAGAGATTTTTATTTCCATCTGTTTATAGCTTCCAGCTATGAGCTCCTAGCTATGAGACGGGAAGGGATGGTAAAGCAGAATGAAATTGTTTTGCCAGCCATCCTGAAAGGATCCTCCTTTCAGCGTTTTCGCGCATTCCGCGAGATAAATTCCTCGTAGCTCATCGCTATCAGCTTGCAGCTATAAGACGTCCCCTTTTGTTTATTTCATCACTTCCTCCATCACTGTACCCACACAGCCATTGGGCATCTGTATATGTAACAGGGCCGATACAGTAGGAGCAATATCGGTCATATAGGTTTCGCGGTTGGTTTTACCATGTTTAATACCCCAGCCATACCATAACATGGGGATATGCGAATCGTAGGGATTCCATAAACCATGGGTGGTCCCTGTAGGGCCGCCATCGATATAACCCGGTTTTAGAATAAACTGGATATCACCGCTGCGGGTGGGGAAATAACCATTGGCGATCCTGTTTTTCAATGTTTCATTCATTGGCGTTTCCATCAGTTTATTCAGTTCAAAAACATTGGCAACAGGTTCCAGTTTGCGCAGGTAATTTACAATCCACTGGGTAATGAATTCTTTGTCCAGGTCAGTAGAATCAATCAGGCCATGGTTCAGGTAAAGCTGGTAATTGTATTCACCTGTAATAATAGGCGATTTGCCAAAGCGTTCTTTGAGTTTGGCATTCATATCTTTCACCACTTCTTCACTGAAGGTACCGCCCGGCATGTTGTTCTCTTTAAGAAAACCGGGTACATGTGCTACTCCATGATCTGCCGTCAGGAAAACAGTGTACTGGTTCCTGCCCACGGTAACATCGAGAAAGTCGAACAGTTTACCCAGTGTTTCATCCAGTCTTACATAATCATCCAGCTGCTCCCATGAATTGGGGCCGAAAGCATGACCGATATAATCCGGTGAAGAAAAGCTCACGGCAAGAAAATCTGTGGCATTGCCCTTGCCCAGTTTTTCGCCCAGCACAGCGGCTTTGGCCATTTCTTCGGTCAAAGTATTGCCATAAGGAGTAGAGGCTACTTTGCCATAATCTTTCCCGATATAAGGGGCAAGATTATAGGGGAAGCCTGTAGCTTCCTTGCCAAACGGGCGTCCTTCATAGTTTTTAATATCGTCTGTGCAGTATGCTGCATAAACTTCTTTTTTCAATGCGAGGTTCCAGTTAAGACCGTAGAGTGAATCGGCCAGCTTGCGGCTGTTGAAACTTTGTACCCAGGCTGGCAGTTCAGTCATGTAATAAGTACTGGTAATAAAATCGCCTGTTTTGCTATCGTACCAGTAAGCTCCGTTGGCGCTATGACCGGCTGGCAATATGGCGCCCCTGTCTTTGATGGCCACACCTATCACTTTGCTCTGGAAATTGGTGGCAAGGCGCAGTTCATCGGTCACTGTATTGGTAAGCATGTTGCGGGGGCTCATCTGGCCTGCATCTGTATTACTGCCAACAGTGCTTACTGTTTTATCTTCTGCACAATACATACCGCGGTTCAATAACCGGTCGTACCAGTTATTGCCTACAATGCCGTGAATATTGGGAACACTTCCTGTGTATGCACAGGTATGGCCTGCTGCAGTTACTGTGGGTGTATAAGGAATAAAGGTGTTTTCGCAGGTGAAACCTTCGCCAAGCATTCTTTTAAAGCCGCCATTTGGTTTAAACAGGTTGTTGAAGCGGTAGAGATAGTCCCAGCGCATCTGGTCTATCACAATACCCACCACCAGTTTAGGACGGGCAATGCCGCCGGGTACGGATTTGGCTGCGGAAGGAGGGGTTCGCTGGCTGTATACATGAGCAGAAGCAAATGCCAGCAGCAGAAGCGCGATTTTTTTCATTCAGCGGTTGATTTGACGCAAATGTAATGGAACCTAACTTGTTAAAACCGTTAACAAAAGGTGAAGGTGCCTGACTGTGAACATTTTGCTTTTGTCCGGTACGCCGAATAGGCTATTTTTGCAGGAATCCCTTAGTGTTTAATAAAAAAATAATATGATACCTGCAGCCTGTCAGGATGTTTTATAATGAAACAGGGTGCAGGGTATTTTTAGGCGTGATAAAAATTCTATACACATGGCAGATATATTCGAAAGATTAATCAAACATTACGGCCCCATTGGCCAGCACCGCGAAAGGGCGCATGGCTATTTTGCTTTCCCTAAACTGGAAGGTGAAATTGGCAGCCGGATGAAGTTCAGGGGCAAGGAAATGGTAGTATGGAGCCTGAACAATTACCTGGGATTGGCCAATCACCCCGAAATACGCAAAATAGATGCGGATGCAGCCCGCGAATTCGGCCTGGCATTACCCATGGGCGCAAGGATGATGAGCGGCAACAGCAATAACCACGAACAGCTGGAAAAAGAGCTGGCCGAGTTTGAAGAAAAAGAAGATGCCATATTGCTGAACTTCGGCTACCAGGGTATTATGAGCGCTATTGATGCTATCTGCGGCAGGCATGATGTGATTGTATACGATGCCGAAAGCCATGCCTGTATCATCGACGGCCTGCGTTTACATCCCGGCCACAGGTATGTGTATAAGCACAATGATATAGAAGATTTTGAAAAGCAGCTGGAACGTGCTACTGCACTGATTGAAAAACAAAAATCCGGCGGTATACTGGTGATCACAGAAGGTGTATTTGGTATGGCCGGTGACCAGGGCAAGCTGAAAGAAATAACCGATCTGAAGAAAAAATATGAATTCCGCCTGCTGGTGGATGATGCACATGGTTTTGGTACCTTGGGTAAAAGAGGTGCAGGCGCCGGTGAGGCACAGGATTGCCAGGATGGGATCGACCTGTATTTTTCCACTTTCGCCAAATCAATGGCTTCTATCGGGGCATTCATGGCCGGTCCGCGTGTGATCATTGATTATATCCGTTACAATATCCGCTCCCAGATCTTCGCCAAGAGCTTACCTATGCCCATCGTGGTAGGTAACCTCAAACGCCTGGAAATGCTGCGCAACCTGCCCGAGATGCGTGAAAAACTGTGGGATAATGCACTGAAGCTGCAGAAAGGACTGAAAGATCGCGGTTTTGATATCGGTAATACCAACACCATGGTAACACCGGTATACATGAAAGGTGGTGTGGAAGAAGCAACGGCCATGGTAATGGACCTGCGTGAAAATTATGGTATTTTCTGTTCTATCGTAGTGTACCCGGTTATTCCGAAAGGACATATCATTTACCGCCTGATACCCACTGCTGCACATACTGATGAAGATATCCAGCGCACACTGACCGCATTCAGCGAAACAAAAGCTAAACTGGATGCCGGCGCCTACAAAGTGGAGGCCATCCCTGATATGGCTGAATCAAGATAAACAGTTATGCAACATACATGCACAACATATTCAAAGCCTTCCTGTTAAAAGGAAGGCTTTTTTTGTTTGGCCGGAACTGTACTGATCAGCAACAGGCCGCTACGCAAAAGCGATAACAACTTAATGAATCAATACCAGCACTATGAGCATTGAAAAACAGCGGTTGCACGATAAGCAATGGAAAAAATGGGGGCCTTATGTATCAGACAGGCAATGGGGAACAGTAAGGGAAGATTATAGTGCAGATGGCGAGCCCTGGCTGTATACCACGCACGATATGGCCAGGAGCAAGGCTTACCGCTGGGGTGAAGAAGGTATTGCCGGTATCTGTGACGATCACCAGTACCTCTGCTTCGCACTGGCATTGTGGAATGGGAAAGATCCGATATTGAAAGAACGCTTTTTCGGGCTGAGCAACAGTGAAGGCAATCATGGTGAAGATGTAAAAGAGCTGTACTATTATCTTGATTCTTCACCCAGCCATGCTTATATGAAAATGCTGTACAAATACCCGCAGCAGGCATTTCCGTATGAATGGCTGGTGAATGAAAATAAAAAAAGATCGAGACAGGAATCAGAGTTTGAGCTGCTGGATACGGGTATATTTAATGATGATGCTTATTTTGATGTGTTTGTGGAATATGCAAAAGCATCAGAAGAAGACATACTGGTGCGTATAAAGGTGTTTAACCGGGGTAAAGCAGATGCACCGCTGCACCTGCTGCCTACTGTATGGTTCCGCAATACCTGGAGCTGGGGCTATAGCGATGACAGGCCGCTGCTGCAGGCTATTTCACCCAATTGCATGGAGCTGGAGCATGGGCGCCTGGGTACTTTCCGCTTGTACACCGAGCAGGCAGATGAACTGTTGTTTTGTGAAAACGAAAGCAATAACCGCAGGCTGTATCATTCCGATGATGAGCTTGAATTCAGGAAAGACGGCATCAATGATTATATTATTCATGGCAGCCCAACAGTGAACCCGCAGTGCAGAGGTACCAAAGGTGCTGTTCATTACCGCCGCACCATTGCTGCCGGCCAGCAGGTAGAGATAAGAATGCGGTTAAGCAAAACCCTGCATGAAGATGCCTTTGCTGATTTTGAAACCATATTCGCAACCCGTATTGCCGAAACAGATGCTTTCTATGAAGAGCTGCAGAAAGAGATTGATTCCGCTGATGCCAGGATGGTACAACGACAAGCATTTGCCGGATTGCTCTGGAACAAACAGTATTACTACTATGATGTGATGCAATGGCTGAAAGGCGATCCTGCACAGCCTGTACCACCTGCTTCGCGTGAAGAGGGGCGCAATCATGGCTGGAAACACTTGAATAATTCAGAAGTGCTTTCCATGCCCGATAAATGGGAATACCCCTGGTATGCCGCCTGGGACCTTGCTTTTCATTGTGTAACTTTTGCACTGATTGATCCCGAGTTTGCCAAAAAACAATTGTTGTCCCTTACCAGGGAATGGTACATGCATCCCAGTGGAAAACTACCGGCATATGAATGGAGCTTTGACGATGTGAACCCGCCGGTACAGGCATGGGCCGCCTGGCGTGTATACCAGCTGGAGACCGCATTTAATAATAGCAGTGGCGATATCCGTTTTCTTGAATCGATGTTCCATAAACTGCTGCTCAATTTTACCTGGTGGGTGAACCGGAAAGATACCGAAGGCAGCAATATTTTTGAAGGTGGTTTCCTTGGCCTGGATAATATAGGTGTGTTCGACAGGAACACCGTGCTGCCCAATGGTGTTGTACTGGAACAGGCCGATGCCACCAGCTGGATGGCCATGTATGCACTGAACATGATGCGCATAGCACTGGAGCTGGCCGATTATAATGCCGTGTACGAAGACATGGCCACCAAGTTTTTTGAACACTTCCTGTACATTGCCGGTGCAGTGATGAATACCATCGGCGAATACAATACCGGTTTATGGGATGAGGAAGATGAATTTTTTTACGACCAGCTGCATTTATCCAATGACGGTATTGTTCGCCTGAAAGTACGCAGCCTGGTTGGCCTTATACCTTTGTTTGCAGTTGAAATAATTGATGAAGACATGCTGAAAAAACATCCTGTTTTTGCACAGCGCATGCAATGGTTCCTCGATAACCGGCCTGCACTGGCCAAGCTGGTATCGCGCTGGTACGAAAAAGGCAGCGGCGGTAAACACCTGCTCAGTATGTTAAGAGGCCATCGTGTAAAACGTATGCTTAGCAGGATGCTGGATGCTACTGAATTTCTCAGTGAATATGGCGTGCGCAGTACTTCCAAATACCATGAACAGCATCCTTACGAAATGCATGCAAACGGAACAACCTATGCGGTACGTTATACACCGGGCGAAAGCGATAGTGCTATGTTCGGCGGCAATTCCAACTGGCGTGGCCCCATATGGCTGCCGCTGAATTACCTGATCATTGAAAGCCTGCAGCGGTTTCACTATTATTACAGTGATGATTTTAAAATAGAATGCCCCACTGGATCAGGAAAATATTTATCGCTTAATGAAATTGCCAATGAACTAACCGGAAGGCTGTTGCGTATTTTTCTTGCAGATGAACAGGGCAGGAGAGTGTACCTGGGCAATAATGAAAAAATGCAGTTCGATCCATATTTTAAAAATCACCTGTTGTTTTTTGAATACTTCCATGGCGATACCGGCGCCGGGCTGGGTGCGGCACACCAAACCGGGTGGACTGCACTGGTAGCTAAACTGATCCAGCCAAGAAAACACTGAAAAAGAAAGGGCACCACTGCAATGCACAATTACCGTTGAAACGGCCATTCTTTATTGTGCCTCGCTTTGATAAAATAAACAGCGATGCCTGCCACTATCACAATAAAACCGGAGGCGATCATCTGCGTACCGGTAGAATAAAAAATAGCGCCCCATATCAGTATGGCCAGTATAACCGGGACAGGAAACAACGGCATACGCCATTTGAAAAACTGTTTGCCTTTTTTCCGGTGCAGCAGTAATAAGCCTATGGCCTGGGCAATGAACTGCACCAGTATGCGCATGGCCAGTATAGCGCTGATCACTTCTTTCAGTTTGAACAGCAGGCTGAATATAAAAGCCACAGCACCCAGGCAAAGCAGTGATACATAAGGAAAGTTTTTGGTGGGATGCAGCTTCGCGAATATTTTAAAAAAAGCACCATCCTGCGCAGCCGCAAAGGGTACACGGCTATAGCCCAGCGTGGCAGAAAAAACAGAAGCAAAAGCGACCCATAAAATAAGCACAGTGGCAATGGTGGCTGCTGTGGGGCCTGCAACCACTGCAATGAACTCACTCACTACAAAAGGACTTTTACGGATAACCGGTAATGGTAAAACGGCGGCAATACTGGTATTCATCAGCAGGTACAGCACCGCAATGCTGATGATGGAAATAAGCATGCTGCGGGGGATATTCTTCTCCGGGTTAATGATCTCCCCACCCAAATGGCAAACATTGTAATAACCCAGGTAAGTATAAATGGTTTTTACACTGGCAAAACCCAGTGAAGCTGCAAATGCCTCATTCAGCTGTAACCCTTCATTGATATGTGCTATCGGGGCAAAAAAATGACCATGCAGCATGCCGGCTATAATGATCCAGCCCATGGTGATCACCACACCCAAACATAAAAACAGGCTGATCTTGGCGATGGCTTCAATTTTCCTGTACAGCAATAGAACGATCAATACCACTACCGCACCACTAACCATTTTGCTGCCTGTATCACTTACCGGAACAAGGAACCTGAAATACTGTGAAAAACCGATGGCGGCAGATGCAATCACCAGGGGTGCCTGTATCATGGTTTGCCATACAAACAAAAAGCTCATCAGCTTACCCCAGTGGGGGCCATAACTTTCTTTTAAAAAATTATAGCTGCCACCTGCCAATGGAAAACGTGCGCCCAGCTCACTCCATACCAATCCATCTATCAGTGAGAGAAAAGCGCCTGCCAGCCAGGCATACAAGAACCAGTATCCCGGCATCATTTCAGCCACCACGCTCAGCACCACAAAGGGGCCGATGCCCACCATATCAGTCATATTAATGGCGGTGGCCTGTAATAAGCCTATTTTCCTGTTTAATTGTACCTGGCTCATGTGCGCAGCAAAAGTAGGCAATTGATCGAAGGGAAAAATTTGCTTTACCTGTAACAACCTGCTTGTTTTGACTTAATTTAATGCCTGCATACCCCATCTTGGTTAACTTTGATGAATATCTTCAATTGATTGTATGAGTAAGCTTTATCCGGTTGTTGAATGGGCCAGCGGCGCAAATATTTATGAGGTGAATCTCAGGCAGTACACACCGGAAGGCAGTTTCAGTGCTTTCTGTGAACACCTGCCCAGGCTAAAAGCCATGGGAGTGGAAATACTGTGGCTGATGCCCATCACACCCATCAGCAAAGAAAAAAGATTGGGCACGCTGGGCAGTTATTATGCCTGCAGCAGTTATACTGAGATCAATCCTGAGTATGGCTCACTGGCAGATTTTCAGCAATTGGTACAACAGGCACATGCACTGGGTATGAAGCTGATTATAGACTGGGTGGCCAATCATACAGGATATGATCATCACTGGACCAAAGAGCATCCCGACTGGTACCGGAAAGATAAAGACGGCCAGTTCACAGAAGTAAACGGCTGGAATGATGTGATTGATCTCGACTATTCCAATCCGGCTCTGCATACAGGAATGATCAGTTGCATGCAGTACTGGGTTAATACCTGTGGTATCGATGGGTTCCGTTGCGATATGGCGCACCTGGTGCCACTGGATTTCTGGAAAGAGGCCCGCCGGCAATGTGATACACTAAAACCCCTGTTCTGGCTGGCTGAATGCGATGTGCCGGAATACCTCGATGTATTTGATGTTACCTATGCCTGGAACTGGATGCATGTAACTGAATGGTTCTGGCGGAAACAGGCTTCCCTCGCAGATATCAGAAATGTGCTGGATACTTACAGCAGCCAACTGGCAACAGGCTGCGCCAAACTTTATTTTACCAGCAACCACGATGAAAACAGCTGGAACGGCACCGAATATGAAAAATATGGTGAAGCTGCCAGAGCCCTGGCGGTGTTCTGCTGCACCTGGCCAGGTATGCCTTTACTGTACAGCGGGCAGGAGCTACCCAATACCAAACGATTGCAGTTTTTTGAGAAAGACAGCATCAGCTGGACACAGCAGCCTTTGCTGCAGTCGTTTTACCAGTCATTGTTTACGGTAAGACAAAAAAATGCCGCCCTGCAACAGGGCGCTTCATTGATAATACTCGATACCAATGCCAATGACAAAGTGCTGGCCTACCTGCAGGTGAGCAATGACCAGAAAGTGCTGGTGTTACTGAATTTATCAGACAGCGACCGCTTAATGGTTCACCTGGATCATCCACAGCTGGAAGGCCATTATTGCAGCATTTTTTCCGGTCTTGCATCTGATCTTACTTCTACCGCTTCTTTTGAGCTGCAGGCCTGGGAATATGGTGTGTATAGTACAGTGAAAATATAGTATTTAACTGGTCATCAAAAAATTATACAAAAGGCTATCCACTAATAATTCGATTTTCGCCAAATCGCGGCAAATACAGGGAATATGGGGTAGCAAAGGATGCCAGGTAATAAAAAGCTAAAGCCCGCTACGATAGCGGGCTTTAGCTTTCATTGATATGTTTTTGATCTGTCTTTGGCGCTTCTTAAGGGAAGTTTTATACCAAAGCCGAATAACAAATTAGTTATTATCGTTGCTGTCGTTACCGCCGGAATTGTCGTCACTGTTCAGCATCAATGGGTAGGCATAAGTACCTTCATAACCCGGGTAAATACCTTCCAGTTTAACCTGGCCGCCACTGTTTTTAAGTGCTTCTTTTAAGTCGTCCAGGCTCTTGATTTCCTGTCCGTTCACACCGGTGATCACGAATCCTTCCTGCATACGTGTGTTTTTCAATGCACCGTTGCCGATCTTTTTCACCAGTACACCACCTGTGATATTGTTTTTCTGTGCAGTGGCTTTATCAAGGTTCACCAGTTCGCCACCCAGCTTGTCAAAAGCTGATTCGTTTTTAACAACAGCAGTGGTGCCTACTTTATTTTTCAGTGTAACATTCACTGTGCTTTCTTTACCGTTTCTTACATAAGTAAGGTTCACTTTATCACCTGGTTTATAACGGGCCACTTGTTCCTGCAGTTCAGCGCCGGATTCTACGGTTACTCCATTTACTTTGGTAATGAAATCACCTTTCAGTATACCGGCAGCTTTGGCTGCACCATCATTCGGTACACCGGTAACATATACACCGGTACCATCTTTTACGCCGGCTGCTTTTTTCTGTTCCTCAGAAATATTGTCAGGCGCATACTGGATACCCAGGTAGCCACGCTGTACTGCACCGAACTTGATCAAATCGTTCACCATTTTCTTCACGATGTTCACCGGGATAGCGTAGGAGTAACCCGCATAAGAACCGGTGGGGGAGGCGATGGCTGAGTTAATACCGATCAGCTCACCATTGGTGTTGATCAGGGCGCCGCCACTGTTACCGGGGTTTACAGCCGCATCGGTCTGGATAAATGATTCAACAGGAGATTCGCCTTTATTGATACCGATAGCCCTTGATTTGGCGCTGATGATACCGGCTGTAACCGTAACATCCAGGTTCAGGGGGTATCCGATAGCCAGCACCCACTGGCCAAGTTTGGTATCATCGCTGTTACCATATACCAGGTAAGGGAAACTGCCACCTTCAATTTTAATTACTGCAAGGTCACTGCTTACATCTGTACCGATCACAGTGGCTTTGTAGGATTTTTTATTGGAAAGGGTCACATTGATTTCATCTGCTCCTTCCACTACATGGTTATTGGTAACGATATAGCCATCCTGGCTGATGAGTACACCACTACCACTGGCGCGTTGCTCAGGGATCATCTGTACACGCGGGCCACCAAAGAAATCAGAGAAAGGATCATCTTCTCCAAAGAAATCGGAGAAAGGATTTTTACGCTTAGGTAAGTTATTGGTTACTTGTTTAGCTTTTGTCCTGGTTTTGATGTGTACTACCGCCGGTGTAGCCGATGTGGCAGCGGCTGTAAAATCTACGGGTCCTGCAGGTGCATTCTTGTCAAAAAAGCCTGCATAGTTAACGGGGAGTTTACCGGGTTCCTGGGTTCCTGCATACTGTTTCTGCATCCATTTGCCATAGCCCCATACACTCAAAACAGCGGTTGCAGCACTAATGACTACTACCAATAATACATTTTTGAGTTTCATCTTTCGTTCAATTTAAGTTTTTCAATCGTTGAATTATGGGTCAAAATATATGCCCTTTTGATAGCAAATAAACAAACCTGTTTAATCGTCAGATCAGCACCAGTTCCTTTTAACAAATAATTGACGAAGTTTGTCGTAGATGTTAGTATTATCCAAAATCTTTCAGAAAAAGGCCTGCCAAAAATGCGGAAGCATGCTGGCATTGCGCCAGTAAATTTAGTCAAAATGATCCATGATAACCAGCCGCTGTCTACAAGTCCACTAAAAAGCGCATGGTATCAACGCCATCGGCATAGTCGGTCAGTGCAGGGCACTGCGCCTGCCCGAAGGGGATGGCATCATGGCCCACCACGCATTGCACATCATTGTTGCTGCTGAGTGAATGCAGCACTGCATTTTTGTCGGTATAATACGCATAATGCACCTGGCTCACCGGTGAAAAAGGCGAGCTGTTCTCTGTTAGTATCAGGTTGCCATTGTTCATATAGTATTTGCTGTTCATGATCAGCAGGGCCAGGTGGTAATCGTAGTTGTGCTTGTATTTATGATTTTCCATCAGGTAATCATATTTCTTCAGCGTTTCAAGCAGGGGCAAAAAATCGTAACCTTCCGGCACATATAGCTTGGTGATATTGCGGCAGCCAAGTCCGAAGTATTGCTGGATATCATCCGCCAATGCCAGCAGCTCTTCCCGGGTTTCGAGCCCGTCGAGCACCGCCACTGAGGTTCTGTTGCGGCGGATGATATGGGGAAATTTGCCGAAATAATAGTCAAAATAGCGGCCGGAATTGTTGCTGCCTGTGGCAATATAAGCATCGCAGCCTTTCAGCAGTTCGGCGAAATCCACTGCTGATTGCACACGGTTGTCCCAGCTGCTTAGCTTCTCAACAAGATGCCTGATCAGCACATCATCTTTTGAAGAGGTTTTAATCAGGCTATGGTGCCCGCTGATGAATACTGCCAGAAAATCGTGAAAGCCCACCAGGGGGATATTGCCTGCCATTACAATGCCCACTGTTTTGGGGACAGGGTTTTCCTGCGGAAGGGTATAGGCGGAGGCCCAGTTCTCCAATTGTGCTTTGCCCAGGAAGGCTGCGCATAGCTGTTGTACGGCAAGATCAATAAAGTCGGCTGTGAACCAGGGATTCGCGGTGGCGGCACGTTGTTTTGCCAGCTGCCATGCTGGATCGTTCTGTTGCATGTAATCGCCCAGCCTAACCATCAGGTTTATACGTTGTTGTAAATTCATATTCATGGTGCTGTTATGCAAATTGGATGTTCCGGTTTAATTTTTCAATCGTATTTTTACACGCGCAAAATTATCTCTATAAATTCAACAATAAGTCTATATGGCAATTAAGATAACGGAAGAATGTATCAACTGCGGGGCCTGTGAACCTGAATGCCCCAATAATGCAATTTATGAAGGAGGGGTAGAATGGGCCCTGGCCGATGGCACAACAGTGAAAGGCGCTTTTACTTTAATGGATGGCACAGTGGTAGACAGTGACCAGCGTTTTCCGCCTATCAGCGTGGATACTTACTATATTGTACCCAATAAATGCACAGAATGCCAGGGTTTTCATGAAGAACCGCAATGTGCGGCTGTTTGCCCGGTTGACTGCTGTGTGCCCGATGAAATGTACCGGGAAACCGTAGAAGCGCTCACGGCTAAAAAGGAGAAACTGCACCTGTAATTTGGCTAATTTTTAATGCCCGGATAGTTGCAAAATCAGAGAAAGCAGTTATCTTTATAACATAATGATTGTTGTCATATTGGCGACAAAAGTAACGACGGGTGATATTTCCCGTCACCGAGAGGTGGAGGATGAGGATCCTTCACCTTTTTATTATATGCAAGGCAGGCACCGGTATTTCAATTTCTGCAGCGGGTATATAAAATGCTGCTAAAACGGGTACAAATCCTGATATTTTCTATTTCTTTGCTCCTGTTTAAATCCCTACAGATTTTATAATTTTTGCATACAATGAAAAAGAAAGTTGCACTGGTAACAGGTGGTTTCAGCGGTGAAGCAGAAATCAGTTATAAAAGTGTTATTACCGTAGAACAGCATATTGATAAAGAAAAATTCGACGTATACAAGATAGATATCAATCCATCGGGCTGGTTTTACCTGCCGGCTTCGGGCGAAAAACAGGTGGTGGATAAAAATGATTTCTCCATCATAGAAGAACAGCAGAAAATTCATTTTGATGTGGTGCTGATGTGTATGCATGGTACACCCGGTGAAGACGGTAAGCTGCAAGGGTATTTTGATATGCTGCAACTGCCTTATACCAGCTGTGATGCAGCTACATCGGCACTCACTTTCAACAAACGCTATACAGTGGGAGTGGCCGCTTTCAATGGCATTAGAGTATCCAGGTCGGTATTGCTGATTAAGAACAGGATAGAAAGTGCAGATGAAATTGTTCAGGGCCTGCAGTTCCCGGTATTTGTAAAACCCAATAACGGTGGCTCCAGTATCGGCATGTCGAAAGTGAATAACCCTTCTGAAGAGCTGGGTGTGGCTATTGAAAAAGCTTTTAAAGAAGACAACCAGATACTGGTTGAAGAATACATCAAAGGGCGGGAGTTCACCATAGGTGTTTTCCGTCACCAGGGTCAGGTGATCACCCTGCCGATCACAGAAGTGATCAGTAAAAAAGAATTTTTCGATTTTGAAGCCAAATACCTGGGCAAAAGTGATGAAATAACACCGGCACAGGTAGAGGAGACCATCGCTGAAAAAGTACGGGCAGCCGCCAGGAAAATTTACCAGGTGCTGAACTGCAGGGGTATTGTGCGGATCGATTTCATTTACAATGAAGCTGCCGGTGAGCCTTATATGCTGGAAGTAAATACCGTGCCGGGCCAGAGTGAAGCCAGCATTGTTCCCCAGCAGGTGAAGGCAATGGGCTGGACGCTGCAGGAGTTTTATACAGCTATTATTGAAGAAGCCTTATCTTAGTTTGGATAATGCGTGAATGCTTGTGGTACCAACAGAGTGCCGGTATCCCTATGATTCAAAAAATACAAAAAGCAGATTGTGTTTAAATTCATTACGAACAGACCATTATGGGTGAACCTGCTGGTTGCATTGGGTGTTGTATTGTTGCTGATGATGTTGTTGTTTAGCTCGCTGGGAGTGTTAACCAAACACAATCAGAACCAGAAAGTACCTTATGTGGTAGGTAAGAATGTAGAAGAAGCCAGGAAATTACTGGAAGCAAAAGGGTTTGAAGTGGAAGTGCAGGATTCAGTATACATCGATACCACTGCCCGTCTTTCTGTTATTCGGCAGGTACCGGATGGTGATGCCGTGGTAAAAACCAACCGCACCATCTATCTCACCATCAACAGGGCAGTGGCCCCGCTGGTGGATATGCCTGACCTGCGCGGTTTTTCGTTTATGAGCGCCAAATTGTACCTGCAAAGCCTGGGACTTAAACTGGGGGATACTTCTTATACACCTGATATTGCAAAGAACGCTGTGAAAGACCAGCTGGTGGCAGGCAAAACCATTCAGCCGGGAACAAAAGTGAATATGGGCAGCACCATAGACCTGGTATTGGGCAGTGGCATTGGCAATACAGAAACCAATGTACCCGACCTGATTGGTATGACGCTGGCACAGGCTAAAGATTACCTCAGCAACCTGAGCATCAGCATCAGCACTGTGATACCAGAAGGTGCAGTACCTGATACGGTCAATGCTTTTGTAAGTAAACAAAACCCCATGCCGTTCAACCTGCTGCCCAATGGAGCAAAGAGCCCGAATAAAATTAAATCGGGGCAGCTGATCGATATCTGGATCAGTGCCACACCTCCGGTCAGGGATACGGCAGCCACGCAACCTGCTGCGCCGCCGGCACAACAACCGGCAACGCACTAAGTAAAATCTATTTTTATTTTTCTAATACTGTTAATATGAACACGATCACCGTAGAACAATTAAAGCAACGCCTGGATGCAGGCGAAAAAATACACCTGCTGGATGTGCGTGAAGACCATGAACGTGCCGAATACAATATCGGCGGCGTACACATCCCGCTGGGCCGGGTGCAGGCCATGCAGCTGGATGATATTGATGGCTGGAAAAATGATGAGGTAGTGGTGTACTGCCGCAGTGGTAACAGGAGTGGTATGGCTTCTCTTTTCCTGGAGCAGGTGGGTTTTAAAAATGTGGTTAACCTTACCGGCGGAATGCTGGCCTGGCGCGAAAAAAACGGTTAAGGGCCGGGTAGTTGCCTCCATCATAGCGGCTAACAAATTATCATTGCAGCCTCTCTGGCTGCAGCAGTAGAGGGCCTGCCATAAATATTGTTGTCAGCGGCTGTTCAACTAAATTTTTTTACTTCACTATAATCGCCGGCTGTGGAAATAGTACCGCAGCCGGCGATTTGTGCCTGGTGCATATTTATAACTGCACATTCACCGCCACCATAAAATTGGTACCCGCCATAGGCGTATAATAATTGCTGTTGACAACTGTACCCGAATAAATAGCAGGGTAGGTAGAGCCGCCCGGCTCGTACAAGCGGTTAAATACATTGTTTACCTGGCCGATGATGGTCCATTGCTTGAACAACCAACGGTGAAGCGTAATAGTGAGCCTTGCATCCTGTGTATAAAAATCACTGAGACTTCTTTCTTTGTCCTGCGTGTTGTCCATGTATTGTCTGTCTACAAACTTGCTTATCAGGCTGAGCTCTGCAAAGCGCGCCGGTACAAAATTGATGGTGGCGCCGCCTATTATGGCCGGTGAATAAGAAATATCTGTCTGGTGATGTTGTATCGCCTTCTGGCCGGTTATATTGCTGGCTGCATCATATTCTGTGAGGTACTCGGTAAAATCTTTTATTTTATTGCGGCTGAAAGAAAGATTGCCTGCTGCATTCATCCACTGGCAGATGCGTACACCACCCTGCAGCTCGATGCCTGCACGGTAGCTATGCGGCACATTTACCCGTACCGGGCTGCCAACATCATTGAGTGCACCGGTTAGCACCAGCTGATCCTGGTAACCCATATAATACAGTGTGGCCGACCAGTTGTACAGGTTGCTTTTACGGCCAAAGCCCAGTTCAATATCGTGCAGCGCTTCTCTTTTGGGCGGATGTGCATTGCCTGCCTGGAAATCGTCCCTGTTGGGCTCTTTATGTCCTAAAGCATAGCTGAGATAGGCATTCCAGCCATTGCGGCTGTAACTGATACCTGCTTTGGGATTGATAAAGTCGAACTTTCTTTTTACATACAACCCGGGTACATCTTCAAACCCGTTCATTTCATGCATCACATGGCGGTATTGCAGGTCGCCGAACAGGCTCCAGTTATTGCTGATATCATGCTGCCATTTTACATATACATGCTGATCGGTTTTGGTGGCAGGGTAGCGGTAGTATTGTGTATCCTTGGGTACACCACCTTCTGAAGCCCAGAGAATATTGCCGTAGTGTTTGCCATCGTACCTTGTCCATCCACCACCCAATGTGATCTCGTCTTTGTCCTTTTTGTATTGCACTGAAAATGTTTGGCCATAATAGTAATTGTCCAGCCAGCGTTGACGCACCAGGTCGGTAGTGGTGATGGTATCTGTGCCGGCTATAAAATTGGGCAGGCCATAATCTTTATAAGCCTGGGCAGCTTTGTATTCTTCATAATAGCCAGCACCCCTGGTTAAAAAGCTGGCGATATTCAGCGTCCAGTTGCGGCCCAGTGACTGGTTGAGAAAAAGCTGGTAATGTGTTTGTGTATAATTATCGGTTTGATTGGCATAAGGCGAACCAGGTTTTTCGGTACCGCAGGAGTTATAAGTGCGGTGTGTGGCCAGCGAATCCTGTGGAACGCCGTTCCAGGACTGGTAGGTTTTTTCTTTACCGCTGATCAGGTTAAAGCGCAGCGAAGTTTTGTCGTTGATATATGCGGTAGACAGGTATAAAGACTGTACCCTTGTACTGGCCCTGTCAATATAACCATCGCTGCTGATCCTGCTGAGGCGGGCATCAATAGTAAAATGACCGCCGATAAGGCCACTGCCCATCTTAACCGTATTTTTCCAGGTGTTGAAAGAACCATAACTGTTATTGGATGCAGCATAAGGCTGATCGATGAATTCATTGGTGCTGAGGTTAAGTGTTGCCCCAAAAGCACCTCCGCCATTGGTGGAAGTGCCCACACCGCGCTGCACCTGTATAGAGCTGGCAGAAGAAGCAATATCAGGAATGTCTACAAAAAAACTACCCAGGCTTTCTGCATCGTTGTAGGGAATACCATTCAGTGTTACATTGATGCGTGTGGCATCGGAGCCCCTGATGCGGATGCCTGTGTAACCCACGCCATTGCCAGCATCTGAGTTCACTACAACAGATGGTGTCTGGTTAAGCAAAAAAGGCAGGTCCTGTCCCAGGTTGTTCTGTGCGATCTGCTCCTTGCTGATATTGGTTTTGGTGAACGGTGCTTTTTCTGAAGCCCGTACCGATTTTACCTCCAGTGGTTCAAGCAGGTAATTGATGTCTTCCATCTCCCATTGCAGTGTATCGCTGCCGGAGGGCACAGCAAGAGGCTGGCTGATGCTCTTTTTGCCGACAGACTGCAACTGTAACTGGTAAACACCTTTATCAAGGTAAAAAGAAAAGCTGCCGGTTTCCCCGGTCAGCTGGCTCCATTTCTTTTTGCCGGGTTCGGTAATGGTTACAGTGGCGCCGGCAATGGGGCGGTGTTGTACATCTGTTACCAGGCCTTTTACTGTGAACTGGGCCTTTGCAGCGATGGTCAGCAAAAGCACGGCGAGTGTTCCCAAAAACTTCATCATCTCCATTTGTTTTTTTCTTACGAAACAATTTTGGGAACAGGGAAACAAGCGTACAGGAGAGGGAACTGCATAAGCACTGAGCACCTTCCCTTCGCAGGTATTACCCTGTTCAGGTTCAACGGGTATAATCTCAGCCTTCCGGTTAGAGGAAAGCACCCCGAGGAATAAAACCACCGTAAAATTCAATTACTTTGCACTACGGTGAACTGCAAAATTAAACACAGAAAAATGAAAATTGCTGTAACATTCCCGGAAAATTATCGTTTCATAAGCCTAAACCCCTATGTTTTATGAAGCAAATGATGTTGCTGTTTAGCTGTGTGCTGCTGATAACAGGGTTTTCAGCAAAGGCCCAGAATGTTGTGTACGATGCCAATGCGGAAGTGCGGAAGGTTGGCAATTTCAAAGGAATTGATGTATCGGGCGGGATCAGCCTGTATTTATCGCAGGGCACCGAGCAGGCGGTGGCGGTTAGTGCGGGGGAAGAGAAGTTTGTAAGCAAGATCAAAACAGAGGTGCGCAATGGTATTTTAAAAATATTTGTTGAATCAGGCGCCTGGAACAACTGGAACTGGGGCAACCGCAAGATCAAGGCATATGTAACTGTAACCACCCTGGAAAGCCTTGAAGCCAGTGGTGCCTCAGGCGTAAAAATGAGCGGTGACCTGAATGTAAAAAACCTGACAATGGAAATTGCGGGGGCCAGTTCTTTCAGCGGAGTGATCAAGGGGAACGGGCTTTCACTGGAGGTAAGCGGAGCATCCAGTGTAAACCTGGAAGGTAATGTTAATGAATTGAATGTGGAAGCTTCCGGGGCCAGTTCAATAAAGGCTTTCGACCTGGTGGCCAATACTTGTAAAGCGGAGGCCTCCGGCGCCTCTGCCATTAAAATAACCGTAAACAAAGAGCTGGATGCAGAAGCCAGCGGAGCCAGTAGTATCGGTTACCGCGGAGAGGCAGTAGTGAAACGGGTAGATGTAAGCGGTGCCTCCTCTATCAAGAAAAAAGACGGGTAAATTGTAAAAATGTTTGGCCGGTAAACTGAATGCCCCTATCTTTGCAGTCCCAATTACGGGAAAAGGTTGTTCAACAACCAGTTACATACAGAAAAGCGAAAAATATTATATCGCGAAGTAGAGCAGCGGTAGCTCGTCGGGCTCATAACCCGAAGGTCGGAGGTTCGATCCCTCCCTTCGCAACCAAAGGCCTCGAAAGAGGCCTTATTCATTTAAAAGGGGCTAATGCCAGTGGAAAATGAATGCAGGCTGGTTCCAAAGATTTAGACAGCTTGTCGGGCTCATATCCGCCGGCTGGCGGACGGAGGTTTGATCCCTCCCTTCGCAACCAAAGGCCCCGAAAGAGGCCTTATTTATTTATAGGAATTGATCAAAGGTATTAATCGAACATTTTTATTGCAAAACTGTTCATACGCCCATACCGCTTATTGAAACAATGAAAACCGGTTTTGTCAACATATTTGGTAAGCCCAATGCGGGAAAAAGCACCTTGCTAAATGCTTTGCTGGGCGAGAAACTGGCCATTGTTTCCCCTAAGGTGCAAACCACCCGCCATCGTATCAAAGGCTTTTTAACCGAGCCCGGTGTTTACCAGATCATTTTTTCTGATACGCCGGGTATTATAGAGCCGAAATACAAACTGCACGAAAAAATGATGCAGTCTGTTAAAAGCGCCCTGGAGGATGCCGACCTCGCTTTGCTGATACTGGATGTAAAAGACAACTGGGAAGAGAACGATCAACTCTTCAGATCGCTGCGGCTGAAAGTAAATGCCCTGGTGGTGCTGAATAAAACAGACCAGGTAAAACAGGCCAGGCTGGATGAGGCAAAGCGTTTTTTTGAAGAGCAACCCTATTGCAAAAAAGTGATCGGTATTTCAGCACTCAAACAACTGCATATTAAAGAACTGCTGGATACTATTCTGCAGTTCTTGCCGGAAGGTGCCCCCTTTTACAGCGAGGAAGACCTCACCGACCTGCCTACCAAATTTTTTGTGGGTGAAATGGTGCGGGAGAAAATATTTCAGCTGCTGGGAGATGAGATCCCTTACCATACCACTGTGCTGGTGAATGAATTCAAAGAAAAAGAAACACTGGTTAAAATACAGGCCGATATTATTGTTCAGCGCGAATCGCAGAAAGCCATACTGCTGGGTGAAAAAGGCAGCATGATCAAACAGCTGGGAACGCTGGCCAGAACTGATATTGAGCAGTTTCTGCAACAGAAAGTTTTTCTGCAGCTGTTTGTGAAGGTAAGACCGAAATGGCGCGACAATGATATGCAGCTGAAAGAATACGGATATTACTAAGTGAGAAGTAGGAAGCCGTCAACTATGCGATGTACATAGAACCTGTCTTGTACTCATGGTTTTTGCTTCGTGCTTAAAATAAGATATTATGAGTTTTACAGTAGCCATTGTAGGAAGACCCAATGTTGGGAAAAGTACTTTTTTCAACCGCCTGCTCGAACAGCGCAAGGCGATTGTAGATGATATCAGCGGTGTTACACGTGACCGCCAGTATGGTGTAACTGACTGGAATGGCAAGGTGTTCAATGTAATTGATACAGGCGGTTTTGTACCCGATACAGAAGATATTTTTGAAACAGAAATACGCAAACAGGTAAAGATAGCCATTGATGAGGCCGATGCACTCATTTTTATGACCGATGTGGTAACAGGTATCACTGAACTGGATGATGCCATGGCCCATTTGCTGCGCCGTACAACCAAACCTGTTTTCCTGGTAGTAAATAAAGTGGACAATGGCGACCGGCTGCTGGATGCTACAGAGTTTTACAGCCTGGGTTTTGATCATGTATTTTTTGTAAGCAGCATCAGCGGCAGCGGCTCTGGCGAACTGCTGGACGCCATAGCGGCACTGATCACAGAAGAACAATCGCAGGATACTGACCAGGAAAATGCACTGCCGAAGTTTGCCATTATCGGGCAGCCGAACGTGGGCAAATCTTCCCTTCTGAATGCACTGATAGGGCAGGAGCGTACCATTGTAAGTGATATCGCCGGTACCACCCGTGATACCATTCATACACACTATAAATTATTCCAGAAAGAATTTGTGCTCATCGATACCGCCGGTATCCGCAAAAAAAGCAAGGAAAAAGACGATCTCGAATTTTATTCTGTTATCCGCGCCATCAAGGCAATGGACGAGGCCGATGTTTGTTTGCTGGTGCTGGATGCTGAAAAGGGCATTACCGCGCAGGATGTGAACATTTACTCCCTGGCAGCACGTAAGGGGAAAGGACTGGTGGTGCTGGTGAACAAATGGGACCTGGTGGAGAAAGAAACCAACACAGCCCGGGATTATGAAAAACAGCTCAAGCAAAAGCTGGCTCCTTTCAATGATATCCCTATCCTGTTTATCTCAGCAAAAGACAAACTGCGCATATTTAAAGCTGTTGAAAAAGCGCTGGAAGTATTCGATAACAAACAGCGCAAAATACCTACCAGCCGCCTGAACGATGTGATGCTGAAAGCCGTGGAAGCCTATCATGCGCCGGTGGTGCGCGGGCATTCGATCAAAATTAAATATGTTACCCAGCTGCCAACGCAAACACCTTCTTTTGCCTTTTTCTGTAACTATCCTGACGATATCAAGCAACCCTATAAAAACTACCTCGAAAACCAGCTGCGTACGCATTTTAACCTGAGCGGAGTACCTGTAAGGCTGTTCTTCCGGAAAAAATAAGAATACAGGGAAAATGCGCTTTCTGCCCGAAATACTTGCATAATCCGGTTAAGATGATAATTTTGCGGCATCTTTTCGTAAACAATAAAAATAAACGAGAACAATGAAAAAAGTATTCGCGCTGATGGCTATCGCCGGTATATTCGCCGCCTGCGGTAACGGTGAAACCAAAGTTAATTCCAGCGATTCTACCAAAGCTGATTCTACCCTGAACGCTATGAAAGACAGTGCCAAAAGCATGATGGACACTGCTAAAAAGATGATGGACACTGCTTCTGCCAAAGTAAGCGCAGTAGCAGATTCTGCTAAAAAAGCCATTGAAAAGAAATAATCGTATTGCGAAGAACAATTCCGATAATAAAAGATCCCCGGCTTAACCGGGGATCTTTTATTTAATCGAGTTTCCAGTTTTTCCTGAGCTTTTCGATCTGCTCCGAAAACTGGCTGAAAGCTTCTTCCTGTTCTTTAATAAAACTGTTGTCTTCCAACCGGCCCATTACTTTGTCCATTTCTTCCTGGGTGGTATATACCAGCTTCCGGTAGGGATTGCGGTAATCTTTGGCTCTTGACTGGTAGATATTCCCGGCCATCCATTCTTTTAATGCCAGTGCTTCATCCAGCAGGGAGGAAAGCTGGTGCTTATCCAGCTTTTTCAGGCTCAGCTGTTTCAGCTCTGCCAGTGAGGCCAGCGCATGTTTTCGTTTCTGAAGCGGGTATTTCCGGCCCTGGTCTTCATAACTGGCATGCACCTGGTCCCATGATTTTATTTTTCCTTCCCTGATCTTTTTCCGCAGGTTATTTACATCAGCCACCGGCATCAGCTGGCCGCCAATGTTCAGCCATTCATCCCGGTTAAACTGCCCGCCAAGCTGTTGTTGCAATGCGCCGATATCTGCCAGCTCATTTTCCTGTATCAGCTGCAGCAATTGCATGGTGCCATAATGGGCAATCAGTTTTTCGTACAGTGCATAGGCCTGTGGCACTTTTACCAGTACTGTTTTCCGCTTGGCATTTTCAAAGCCTTCTGCAATAATTTCCAGCTGTTGTACAATAGGATCCTGCGACTGCAACAGTTGTTTACCGGTTTGTATACAAACCTCATCTCCCGGTTTCTCCTGCTGCTGGTATGTGTAATAGGCCCTGCCGGTAAACAGCTCGAACAAATGCAATGAATAAAACATTTCATTGATGGTATCCGGTGCGAGGTAATCGTATTCGAGCAGCTGAACACGTGTTACCCGTTTATCCCTGTCAGTATATTTCCATGAATTGCGCGCCAATGCATACATATTGTACATAAACCAGTAACCGGGCATCACTACCAGCTGGTCGCGGGTAACATCATTGCTTACCAGGCAAAAAGGAACAGGGATATTGAGCTCTGCCGGGTAATCGCCTTTTGCCAGTATGGTATAGCTGGCAAATACCGAATTGTGCTTGAGACTTACACATAAGCCCGGCCAGAAACCACGCCCGGTGATGATTTCACCGTCTGGTCCGCGGGAGTTGTGGTTAGAACCGATGGTGGCACCGGCGGCGATATTGCTTTGGCCCATGATCAGTGCAGCACATAAAAATGAATTGTTGTGGTGCTGTTCATGCGCGGGGAAAATAAGCGAATTAAGTACCTCGCAGCAGGAAATGGTTGCATTGTTGCCCAGGTAAGAGTTGATAAGCCTGGCGCCATATTTCAGCTGCGAGTGGGATGCCATGATAAAACGAACGGCTTTCACACCGTAGAAAATACGGCAGCCATGGCCGATAATCCCGTTCACAATTTCACAGCCTTCGCCAATCTGTGTTTTGCCCTCGGGCCCCGAATTGATGGTAAGGTTTTTCAGCTTGTTGGCACCTTTAATATAGGCATCAGAACCGATCCATACGTCTTTGATGATGCTGCTGTTCTTGATCACTGTGCGGTCGCCAATTTTGCCGTAATAACCTCTTTCATTGGTGAAACGCTGTTCGGTAAAAGCCTTGAATTGCTGCAACAGTCCTTCATCGTCCCGGTATTTCGACCATAAATAAGCATCTCCCGGTAACATGCCATTGAATGGAATTACGCTGCGTCCGCCATTCTCATTGCATATCTCCATCCAGATACGGATGCTTTCTTCTTCTCCTTTTTTTACAATGCCATTGCCAAATTTGGCATGGTCGGTAGTGGTAAGTTCATTTACATTAACGATAATAACCTCACTGCCAATAATATAGTGGGATAAATAGTTGACATTGTCCACTACTACATTGTCACCAAAATCACTGCTGATAATGGTAGAATTGTATAAACCTACAGGTACTTTCAGGTCGCTGAACTCAAGACAGTACGATTCTAGCTTGCCGATACGCACCAGCCCGTAAAACTTACAATTTTTAACCAGTTCGGGATTGAAAGCTTCTGATACCAGTATATTGTTCCAGTCGTCACTTGTGTTGCGGTTGCGAACAAGCACTTCTATTTCATAAGCGTTCAGCCTGCGGTAATTGATACCACTGCGGTTTTGCATATCGCGCAGGTAGTATTCGTCTTTGCCTTTGGGCAGGTATTCTTTTTTTACAAAATCGTAGCCGATAGAATGGGCATTGCTTTTGCGGATGATATTTTGTGACATAGCAAGCATTTAATCTGAGAACAGGTCATCAGGAAATAGAAGCATACAACAATGTTGTCAATATGGTTTGTACATTTCCCTGTTAACCTGTTTTCAAACTTTTCAATGATTATTCAACAGTAACACTTTTGGCCAGGTTGCGGGGTTTATCTACATCATACCCTTTTGCTACGCCCACATGATAAGCCAGCAACTGCAATGGTATCACGCTCAGCATGGGAGCGATCATCTCATCTGCCGGCGGAACAATGATCACATCATCGGCCAGTGTGGGAATAACAGGATCGCCTTCGGTGATCACTGCGATCACTTTTCCTTTCCTGGCTTTGATCTCCTGTATATTGCTGACTATTTTTTCATGATAAGAATCTTTGGTAGCCACCACCACCACGGGTAATGTTTCATCAACCAGTGCAATAGGGCCATGTTTCATTTCTGCTGCGGGATAGCCTTCCGCATGGATATAAGATATTTCTTTCAGCTTTAAAGCGCCTTCCAGGGCCACTGGGAAATTATAGCCCCTGCCAAGATAGAGGAAGTCTTTGGCATCTTTGTATTTTTCAGCCAGTGCACGGATATGGTCATCATTTTTCAGCAACAGTTCTACCTTGTCGGGAACCGCTGCCAGCTCTTTACAAAGATGGAGGAACTTATCCCTGTCGATGCTGCCTTTTTCATAGCTGAGCTTGAGCGCTGTCATCATCAGCACTGCCAGCTGTGCTGTAAAAGCCTTGGTGCTGGCCACACCTATCTCCGGGCCTGCATGGGTATAGGCGCCGGCATGCGAAACACGTGAAATAGAAGAGCCCACTACATTTACAATGCCCAGTATAATAGCACCTTTTTCTTTGGCATTTTCAATAGCAACAAGCGTGTCGGCTGTTTCGCCGCTCTGCGAAATGGCCAGTATCACATCACCTTTGTGAATAATAGGGTTGCGGTACCTGAATTCCGAAGCGTATTCCACTTCTACAGGTATGCGGCAAAGCTCTTCGATAATGTATTCAGCTACCAGGCCTGCATGCCAGCTGGTACCGCAGGCCACAATAATAATACGGCCGGCATGGATGATCTGCTCTGCATATTTTTCAATACCGCTCATGGTGATGGTGCCGGTTTCTGCATCCAGGCGGCCGCGCAGGCAATCATAAATGGTTTGTGGCTGTTCAAAAATTTCTTTCAGCATGAAATGGTCGTAACCGCCTTTTTCAATGGCAGCCAGCTCCATATCCAGCTTGGTGATAAACGGCGTTTGTTTATCGTTACCCAGGTTTTTCAGTACCAGTTCATCTGGCTTAACAATCGCAATTTCATAGTCGTTCACATACACTACTTCCTTGGTGTATTCGATGATGGGCGAGGCATCTGATGCAAGAAAATGTTCCCCCTTGCCGATGCCGATCACCAGCGGACTTCCCTTGCGTGCGGCGATAATGGTTTCAGGATCGTCTTTATGGATGAGCAGTATACAATAAGCACCTACTATGCGCCGCAGTGCGATACGTACGGCTTCTTCCAGTGTGCAATGATTGTTGTTGTTGCGGATGTCTTCAATAAAGTTGAGCAGTACTTCTGTATCAGTATCGCTTTTAAAACTATAGCCTTTAGAAAGAAGGTCCTGTTTAATCTGCGCATAGTTTTCAATAATACCATTGTGGATCATGGCAATGTCACCGCTCTGTGAAAGATGCGGGTGGGCATTCCTGTCATTGGGTTCACCATGGGTGGCCCAGCGTGTGTGGCCAATACCAATATGTGAATGGAGATCTTTGCCAATCAGGATATCTTCAAGTTCGGCTACTTTTCCTTTCTTTTTGTATACATGAAGCCCGCCGTTCATCAGTGCTACGCCTGAGCTGTCATAACCGCGGTATTCCAGTCGTTTCAAGCCTTTCAGTACAATAGGGTAAGCTTCTCTGGGTCCGGTGTATCCAACGATTCCGCACATAAAAATTTAAAAAGGTTTGTGTTAAAAAAGGTTTGTTTTGCAATATGATGTATTTTATCCATCTATTTGTTGTTGCTTATCTAAATTTCACCTTAAAATAGTTGCATGAATAATTCGCAGCCATTTCGTTTTGAAGAAGATTATATGCTGGAGGATGATCGCGTAAAGTTAAGGCCATTGTTGATGGAAGACATATCCACGCTGAAATATTTCTCTGCACATGAACCTGAATTATGGAAGTATTCAGTGCTTACCGCTGCAGGGGAAGCTCAACTGCAGCAGTATATCCATAAGGCAATACTGGGCCGTAATGAACACCGCGAATACCCCTTTATCGTGTATGATAAAAAGATGCGGCAATATGCGGGTTCTACGCGTTTTTATGATATACAGCTGCCATACCAGACCTTGCAACTGGGGTATACCTGGTATGGAAAGGCCTTTCAGGGGACTGGTTTGAACCGGCATTGCAAGTTTTTGCTGCTGGATTTTGCGTTCGGCCAACTGCAGATGGAGCGGGTAGAATTCAGGGCGGATGCAGAAAATGCCCGGAGCATTGCAGCGATGAAATCACTGGGATGCAAGGTGGATGGTATCCTGCGCAGCAATATGCCCAGGCATAACGGTGGCAGAAGGGATTCGATTATACTCAGTATTTTAAAAGAGGAATGGTTCAGCGGGATAAAGGAACAGCTCGAGGAAAGAATGAAGAGGGATGGTTTGAGCTGTTAGCTACAAGCTGTTAGTCGTTACATACTCATAGCTCATTGCTTGCAGCTCATAGCCCTATTGAGCTTTGAGCTATTAGCTGCAAGCTGTTAGTTGTTCATCATACGCTACTCAGGGTTATAACAAAATGCCTTCGAGGAACATATAGGCTACGCTGAAATAGATCACCAGGCCGGTTACATCGACCAGGGTGGCAACAAAAGGGGCTGAAGATACGGCAGGGTCGGCGCCCAGCCTTTTTAATATAATAGGCAGCATTGAGCCGGAAAGGGTACCCCAGAGCACCACACCTATCAGGGATAAACCCACTGTAAAACCGATCAGCAGCCAATGGGGGCCGTATAAATCCTGTATCACGCCATGGTTCATCAGCAGATGCCAGATACAGATACGCAGAAAACCGATTATACCCAGTATACTGCCCAGTATAAGACCACTGCATATTTCCCGCCGCATTACCCGCCACCAGTCTGCAATATGAATTTCGCCCACAGCCATGGCCTGTATGATAAGGGTGGAAGCCTGTGAACCGCTGTTACCACCACTGGACATGATGAGCGGCACAAAGATCGACAGCACTACTGCTTTTTGTATTTCATCAGAAAAATAGGCCATCGCTGTTGCGGTGAGCATTTCACTCAGGAATAGTACGATCAGCCAGCCAACCCTTTTTTGTATCAGTTTAAAGAAGGAGATCTCCAGGTAGGGTTCATCCAGGGCTTCGGTACCGCCTATTTTCTGCATGTCTTCGCTGTACTCTTCATTGGCAACCCACAGCATATCGTCGATGGTTACAATACCCAGCAATACATTGTTGTTGTCGGTAACAGGAAGCGCCACACGGTTATTCATCTTAAATACCTGGCTGGCATGTTCCTGGTCGTCATGAACATTCAGGGCAATCACCCGGCCATCGATCAGTTCATCGATGCGTTTGTCGGGGGCGGCAAGAATAACGTCTCTTATCCTGATATCATCCACCAGCTGTCCCTGGTCGTTGATGATATAGATCACATCTACTGTTTCACTGCTTTTGGCAAATTTCCGTATGGTGCTGAATACCTCCTCTACAGTGTTATACGCATAAACATATACATAGTCAGGGGTCATCAGTCGCCCCACACTGTCTTCAGGATAACCCAGCAACGAAAGGGTTACTTTGCGTTCGTCGGGGTCAAGCAGCTTGATCAGATCACGGATCACCTCTTTGGGCAGCTCTTCCAGGAAATCGGTGCGGTCATCGGCAGGCAGTTCATTTAGTAACTCGGCGGTTTTAAAAGAAGGAAGCTCCCGCACAATTCTTTTCTGTGCAGAAAGATCCAGTATTTTAAATACGCTGGAAGCCCGGTGTATGGCCATATTGGCGATGATCTGTGCCTCAAAATCGGGGTATTCATTGATCAGTTCAGCCACGTCGCTGATCTTCTGGTCATTGAGAAAATCCCTGATCTGCAACTTGTTTTCTGTTGCAATTATGTGCTCAAACTGTTCATACAGGTCTTCGTGTTCCAGTTCTAAACTCATAGCTGCAAATTAATTATTTGATATTGTGCAAAACAAGCAGAATAGAATTAGTTTTCATTAATTTTCGGCTTTTAATTGATTTTTTATCTGTATGATGTTACCGTTTTTGTTCATTGCACCTTCTAAAAAGGGGGGGAGAGGGGTATTTACCTCTAAGAATATCGCCGCAGGCACTGTGCTGGAAATTTCGCCGGTCATCGTTTTAACCGGTAAGGAAAGGGCCATCGTTGAAACCACCAAGCTGTACAATTATCTTTTTGAATGGGGTAAAACCCGTAAAATGGGGGCGTTGGGAATGGGCTATCTTTCTATGTACAACCACGATTACCAGTCAAACTGCGATTATGAAATGGATTTCACCACATCTGTTATGACCATCCGTACGGTGAAGGCTGTGAAAAAAGGTGAGGAACTTTGCATCAATTACAATGCTGACCCCAATGATGCCACATTGGTATGGTTTCATCAATAAACCGGGACTTTATAGCGACAAGCCATGAGCTTCCAGCTATGAGGCAGGAATGTACTGTTAAATAGCATAAATTGTTTTGCGAGGCCGTCCTGAAAATGATCATCCTTTCTGCGTTTTCCGCGTGTTCCGCGAGATGCTGTCCCGCAGCTCATCGCTATCAGCTTGAAGCTTTTACAGCTGCAAGCCATGAGCTT
>CBJLMB010000052.1:0-42512 GCA_966424055.1 uncultured Deminuibacter sp.
GCGCCACCGGCAAACTCGCGATTCACGGCGCGATAGCGCAACTTGCCACTAGCGAATACTTCCCGTAAGGTTGATAATGTGTACACCTATTTGATAAGCTTGCTTCGTTTCGCATTGACGGATACGCGAGTGGCGGGTGGTTGCTACCGCAACAGTGAATGGCTAGTGGATAGTACTGCATTCCCCTGCGCCACCGGCAAACTCGCGATTCACGGCGCGATAGCGCAACTTGCCACTAGCGATTCACGGCGCGCAAGCGCACTCACCACTAGCGATTCACAGCGCGTAAGCGCACTCGCCACTAGCGCTTCAAGCACCCCTTGCGCTTCAAACAACTCAGTGATGCCTTTTATCCTCCCGGTAATTCGCCGGTGATACCCCCATTACCCTGGTAAAAACGCGTGAAAAATAATACTGGTCATCCATACCCAGCTGAAGGGCTATTTCTTTTATCCGCAGTGAGGTAAATAACAGGTATTGACAGGCCTGCTGCATTTTCAGGTGATTGAAATATTCTACCGGTGTAAACCCTGTCTTCTTTTTAAACAATGCCGAAAAATAAGGAGGAGATAAATTGACAGAACCGGCCATCTCGTTCAAGGTAAGTGCACGGTGTGTATTTTTCTTAAGAAAATCGATTGCTGTATCCACTTCTTCTTTACTCTTGAGATTTCCTGAAACCGGCAGTTTATCATTATAAATAAATGCCATCAGAAAATGATACAGGCACATATTGGCATAAATCATATGATCGTGCCCATAGCCACGCTCCAGGAGCCCATACATTTCATTAAACAGGCTGATGACCGGTTCACTGTATTTGATATGGCTGTTGTTGCCACCATTTTTACGTATAAAAAACGAAGCAATGGTTGCGGCCATGCTACCGGTAAAATGCACCCAGTAAATTGTCCATGGATTGTTTTCATCTGCCTGGTAGGTGTGGGCATCCCGGGCAGGTATCAGCACAAAGTTCCCTGGCTGCAGCTGGAGTATTTTTGATTTAATGGTCACTGTACCGCGGCCTTCCATACAATAAATCAGGATATGCTGTTCGGCACCCAGTGGCCTGCTCCTGTAATGATAAAATGCTTTGGGATAATAACCGATATCTGTGATATACAGGTTATGGATAAGTTTATCGGATGCGCAGCTGTTCTGTAATATTTTTCTCGGCACCACAATCGCTTTCTGTCCCTGAAAACCTTCTTTCTTTCTTTTATGTGTCTGGCTCATTGGCAATCGTTTTTAAGCACCCAAAAAAAGTCCATCATTATCTAAAATTACTCCATTCACCGGAACATCACCTGTAACTAACTTGCAGTATTCAAAATATTTTGATCAGTAGTAAAACAGTTGCAAACATAGCATTCATGCGGTAATGAGGTAAAACAAGGCATTGCAAAATCAAAAAATAATCCATTTAAAAATAATAATTGTCCATTAATAAATTTCCGCAACCATTCTAAGTTTGATCACCGGTTGCTATCATTCTTTTCAGAACAAAAGTTGCATCACTAAACTTGCCATTATGACCAAAACAATTCGTACTACTTTGAGCAGTACTGCCTGCTTATTGCTTATTTACTGCGCAGGCATGCTATTACTGCTGCTGCCGCTTTGCTCAACAGCACAAACCGATACACATTCTACTGGTACTATCAGGGGCACAATAACCGATGAGAACAATACGCCACTAAGTGGTGTTTCTGTTACGGTAAAAGGGCTGCCTGGTACCGGTACTACCACAGACAGTAATGGTCATTTCAGTCTGCATGCCACTGCTGGCACGTTACTCGTATTTGAGTTTGTAGGCTTTGAAACACAGGAGCTCAAACCGGGTAATACACCGCTTACTGTGCGTATGGTGCCTGTTTCAGCCAACCTCAATGATGTGGTGGTGATCGGTTATGGAACGGTGAAACGGAAAGACCTTACCGGTGCTGTAGCATCTATCAAAGGAAGCGATATTAAGTCGCAGGGGGTGAGTGATGTTACCCGTTCATTACAAGGCAAGCTACCTGGTGTAACCATCGAATCTGCCGGTGGCGATCCGGGCTCCGGTACAAGAATACTGATCAGGGGTGTGGGCACCTTGGGCAATGCAGCGCCATTGTATATCGTTGACGGGGTACCGGTGGCCACTATCAACAACATCTCTTCTTTTGATATTGCTTCTGTAGACGTATTGAAAGATGCCTCTGCAGCGGCTATTTATGGTTCAAGAGCCGCCAATGGGGTAGTGCTGATCACCACTAAACCTGGTAAAAGCGGTAAACCCGTTATACAGCTGAATGCCAATGTGGGCATACAGAACCTGGCGAAGAAAATGCATGTACTGAATGCACAGCAATGGGCTACCCTAAGCAATACCGCGCATGATGCAGCCGGTTTGCCCAGATTGGATATTGCCCGTAATCCCGACCAGCTGGGTGCCGGAACAGATTACCAGGACGCTATTTTCAGAACTGCTGTTACCCAACAGTACGATATGGGCGTAAGCGGTGGCAATGATAACAGCAGGTACAGCGTTTCTGGCGGCTATAACAACCAGCAGGGTATTGTGGATGTAACCAATTACCGGCGTTATAACCTGCGGGTAAAATCAGAAACAAAAAAAGGCGCTTTCCAGTTTGGTGAAACTGTTTTGCTTACGCGTGAAAAATGGAACCGCATGCCCAATGGCTGGGGTGGACAGGGTGGCGGCCCTGTGGGCGCTGCAGCTAAAATGATCCCTGTTTTCCCGATCTACGATCCCCATGCAGTGGGTGGTTATGGCGGTGCTTATGGCCCCGTGGTGAATGTGGCCAACCCTGTAGCACAGCTGCACCTGGAAAGTATTAATTATGAACTCACCAATATTATGGCCAATGCCTATGGCGAGGTAACGCTGATGCCCGGACTGAAATACAAGCTCAACCTGGGCTATACCAATGCATTCGGCAGCAATTACGATTATGCACGCAGGTATACAGTGGGTACGCTGTTCTCGCATCCCACCAACGATCTTACACAGACTAAAGATCAAACCACACTGGTACTGCTCGAAAACACCCTGAACTACGATAAACATTTTGGCAAGCAAAGCATTCAGGCCCTGGCAGGGTACTCTTACCAGCAAACCAATTACAGCTATTTATCTGCCAGTAAAACCGACCTGCCCGATGGTATTGATGTGCTCGATGCCGGTGCAGGAACCGCTTCTACCAGCGGCAACAAAACACGCAGCAACCTGTTGTCATTGCTGGGCCGTGTTATTTACTCATACGATAACCGTTACCTGCTAACTGCCAGTTTCCGCCGCGATGGATCATCCCGTTTCAGTAATGCCAACCGGTATGGCAATTTCCCTTCTATCGCTGTTGGCTGGAATATTTCAAATGAACATTTCTACCAGTCATCCGGAACAATACCCACTTTAAAACTGCGGGCCAGCTATGGTATTCTCGGCAACCAGGAAATAGGCGACTACCAGTACAGCGCTGCGGTGGCTTCCAATATCAACTATGTAACAGGCGTTACACAGCAAAAATGGTTTGGCGCTATTCAAACTGCATTTGCCTCACCCAATATTAAATGGGAAACAACCAAAACATTGAATGTAGGTGTTGATGCAGGCCTGTTTAAAAACAAGCTGAGCATTTCATTCGATTATTTTATCAAACAAACCAGCGATGTACTGCTGAATGTACCGATCCCTGGTTCTGCAGGTTCTGTAAGCAACCCGGTGGTGAATGCGGGTACGCTGCGTAACCGCGGTTTTGAACTGGGATTGAATTATAGCGATCACGCGGGCAAACTGGATTACAGTATTTTCGGCACCCTCAGTGCTGTTCGCAATAAAGTGATAGCATTGGGTACCGGCTCACAGCAGATCTTTGGTGGCCAGCCCACACACCATGGCGCTTCCACTACGGTAACACAGGCCGGCGGCCCTATCAGTGCTTTTTACCTGGTGAAAACAGCGGGTATTTTTAATTCGCAGGAAGAGATCAATGCGTATAACAAAGGCGGTGCACTTATACAACCCAATGCCGCACCCGGCGATATCAAATTTGTTGATGCCAACGGAGATGGACAGATCAGTGATGCCGACCGTGTGTACTGCGGCAGTCCTTTCCCCAATTTTGAATATGGCTTCGGCGCCAGTGCCTCCTGGCACAAGATGGATATCAATCTTTTTTTCCAGGGTTCCAGCGGCAACAAAATATACAATGGGCTGCGGCAGGACCTGGAAAGCATGAGCCTTGAATTCAATTATTCCACTGCCACCTTACAGGCATGGACACCACAAAAACACACCGATATACCGCGTGCAGTGATCAATGATCCCAATTTCAACGACCGCACATCTTCCCGTTTTCTCGAAAGCGGTTCGTACCTGCGTATGAAAACGCTGCAGATCGGTTATACATTTCCTGCCAGCCTGCTGAAACAGCTTCGCCTGTCATCCCTGCGTGCTTACCTCAGTGCCGACAACCTGTTCACTATTACAAAGTACAGCGGGTATAACCCGGATATTGGCAGAACAGGCAGCATTCTCGACAGGGGCGTTGATTTCGGTCATATTGCATACCCCCTGGCCAGAACATTTTCTGCCGGTGTTCAACTGGCTTTATAAAAGTTATCCATCTTAAACAAACGAATCAAAGCCATGAAAAAAATATATATCGCTTTTGCAATGAGCATGCTGGCAGCGGGCTGCTCCAAAAGCACACTGGAGCTAAACAATCCCAACCAGATCACCACCACTACTTTCTGGAAAAAAGAAGCGGATGTGCAAAGCGCCCTTGCTGCCACTTACGCCCAGCTGCGCGATGTAAACGGTGGTTATTGGGGTGTAAGGGGAGTGGAACTATCCAATGGACGCGGGGATGATTTTTTTATCCGCAACGATGTGAGTTACCTGTACCAGTTGTCTACTTTTACCAATGTACCCGATAATGCTGCCGCAGCAGGTGTTTGGAATGTTTGCTACAAAGCTATTTTCAGGGCCAACCAGATACTGGAGAACATAGATAAAATAACCAGCCTGAGCGATGCCGCTAAAACCGCTTACATCGCTGAAGCCAAATTTTTGCGCGGCCTCAATTATTTTATACTGGTCATCAATTTTGGTGATGTGCCACTGCGCCTCAAAACACCACAAACCACAACCGATTATTTCATCGCCAAATCGCCGGAAGCGGATGTATGGAAACAGGCAAAACAGGATCTTACCGATGCTGCCGCCGGTTTACCCGTAGCCTATTCCCCCGAATGGGTAGGCCGTGCCACCAAAGGAGCAGCCATCGCGTACCTGGGCAAAGCTCAGTTGTATACTGCCGACTGGGCCAATGCCTACACTACACTGGTACAGCTGACCAAGCCGCCTTTCAGCTACCAGCTGATGACCAACTACGGTGATAATTTTTTACCCACAAAGAAAAACAACCAGGAATCGGTTTTTGAAATACAGCTGGGCGATGTAGGCGGCACCAATCCCTGGGCAGGGGAGAATGCCAACCAGAGCCTGGGTGTTACTACCGCACAGGAATTTGCCCCTGCAGAAGTGGCGGGCTGGTTTGAAGTAAGTCCTACAGACAAACTGTTCAAGGCTTTCCAGGAAGAAAAAACAACCAGCGGCGATTTCGATCCACGGATGTATGCAACACTGGCCTGGAACTATCCCGGTTCTGTTTTTTACAACAAGTCATTCAGCAGTTTTGCACTGAATTTTGGCTACCAGAGCATGTTTAAAAAATACCAGAATTACTGGCAGGTAAATGAGCTTACCGGTGCCAGTGGCGCTGCCGATTATACATCCAGTAACAATGAAAGGGCTTTGCGTTATGCCGATGTATTGCTGATGCTGGCAGAAGCACTCACCATGCAGGGCCGCACCGCCGATGCATACCCATATATCCGGCAGATCAGGCAGCGTGCGCAATTACCTGATCTGCCACCCGGCTATAGCAAAGACCAGCTGATGGCTGAAATACGCCACCAGCGCATGATCGAGTTTGCCAGGGAAGGCTCCCGCTTTTATGATTTAAAACGCTGGGGACTACTGCAGGCAGAAATAACCAACAGCGACAAAGTGGGAAAACAGTTTTATATTCCCAGGAAATTCGATCTGTTTCCTGTTCCACAGTCAGAACTGGAAAGTAACCCGCTCATGAAGCAAAACAGCAACTGGTGATTACCGCAGCACCCCACTGATCATTGAACGATAAAAGAGAACAGATGAAGCATATAGCACACAAACTTATTCTCCTGCTGATGCTGCAGCTCCTGCATTACACAGCTATGCAGGCACAAAAAACAACAGCACAGACTAACAGCATCGATCTTTCAGGTAACTGGCAGTTCAGGACCGACCCGGATGATGAGGGTGAACAGGCCCAGTGGTTCAGGCAAACATTACCCGAAACAATACAGCTGCCGGGCTCTATGACCACAAACGGCAAAGGTGCAGATATCGGCCTCCACACACCCTGGACAGGCGGCATTCAGGATTCCTCTTTTTTCCTGAAACCCGAATATGCTGTTTACCGTCAACCAGGCAATATCAAAGTACCCTTTTGGTTGCAGCCGGTAAAATATTACAAAGGCGCAGCCTGGTACCAGAAAAAGATCCGGATACCGGCTGGTTGGCAAAACAAATACATTGAACTGTATATTGAACGCGCTCACTGGGAAACAACGGTATGGGTAGATGGTGCCAGGGCCGGCCTGCAAAACAGCCTGGGAACACCACATGTATATGCATTAAGCGGGTTGCTTACACCGGGTGAACACACCCTTACCATCCGCGTAGACAACCGGGTGAAAGATTTTAATGTAGGGCAAAACGCACACAGCATTTCTGATCATACACAAAGCAACTGGAACGGTATGGTGGGTAAGCTTTGCCTTACTGCACACAGCAGCCTGCATATTACAGCAGTGGCTTTATTCCCTTCCGTAGCAAACAAACAGGTGCTGGCCCGCATTACACTGCAGGGTAATCCTTCCTCAACTGCTAAAGCCCGTATACAACTGGCTGCACAACCCCTGGCCACAACAGCAGAAAAACCTGCACCACTCGAAAAAGAAGTACAGCTGCAGGGAGACAGCACCGTGGTGGAGATCAGCTATCCCATGGGTGCACACCCGCAGCTTTGGGATGAGTTTCATCCCAACCTTTACAAGATGCAGGTTATAGTAACCAGTGGTAAAAATGAACAGGATATGCAGCAACCCATTTTTGGCATGCGTTCATTTGAAACAGAAGGCACACAGTTCACCATCAATGGCCGCAAAACATTTTTACGCGGCACGCTGGAATGCGCCATCTTTCCCAAAACAGGTTATCCCCCCACAGACCTGGCTTCCTGGATGCGCATCTTCAGGATATGCCGCAATTATGGGCTCAACCACATGCGTTTCCATTCCTGGTGCCCGCCGGATGCTGCTTTTGAAGCAGCCGACAGAAGCGGTTTTTACCTGCATGTAGAATGCAGCTCCTGGGCTAACCAGGGCTCTGCTGTTGGCGATGGGAAGGGTATCGATACCTATTTATATGCCGAAAGCGAACGGATGGCAAAAGCCTATGGCAACCATCCATCCTTTTGTATGATGGCCTATGGCAATGAACCGGCCGGCAAACACTTGCAACAATATTTAGTGGACTTTGTCAACTATTGGAAAAAGAAAGACAGCCGCCGTCTTTATACAACAGCCGCAGGATGGCCGGTAGTTGCTGATAACAACTACAACAGCTCGCCCGACCCGCGTATACAACGCTGGGGTGAAGGGCTGAAAAGCATCATCAACACCTATCCCGCCAGGGGCGATTATGACTGGCGTGATATTATTGCCAAATGGCAGCATCCGACAGTAAGCCATGAAATAGGGCAGTGGTGCGTTTACCCCGATTTTAAGGAAATAAAAAAATATGATGGGGTGCTTAAGGCAAAGAACTTTGAAATTTTCCGGGACAAGCTGGAGCAAAATGGCATGGGCCGGCTGGCAGACAGTTTCCTGCTGTCTTCGGGCAAACTGCAAACCCTCTGCTATAAAGCTGATATAGAAGCGGCATTGCGTACACCGGCCTTTGGTGGTTTCCAGCTGCTCGACCTGCACGATTTTCCCGGCCAGGGTACTGCGCTGGTGGGTGTGCTCAATCCTTTCTGGGAAAACAAAGGTTATGTGAACGGCGCTACTTATAGCCGTTTTTGCAACGGCGTAGTACCACTTGCCAGGTTGCCCCGTTTTGTATACAACAACAATGAATCACTGGAAATACCCGTGGAAATAGCCAATTTCGGGGAAAAAGCATTACACCAGGCCACCGCGCAATGGTGGGTCAAAGATGCGGCCGGGAACACCCTGCTGCAAGGCAAATTACCGGCGGTGGATATCGCTATTGGTAATGGACAATCAATCGGGACAATTAAACAATCACTGGGAAAAATCAGCAGTCCATCCAGCCTGCAGCTGAGCATTGCGGTAAACGGCTATGAGAACAGCTGGGACCTGTTTGTATACCCCGCACAGGTTGCCGGGGTAAAAGAAAATATACTGGTAAAACAGCAGCTCGATGCCGAAGCATTGGATGTATTGAATAAAGGTGGCAAGGTATTGCTCACCCTGAAACAGGGTTCCATCAAACAGGGCAAAGGTGCCGAGGTAAAAAGCGGTTTCTCCAGTATTTTCTGGAACACCGCCTGGACTAACGGGCAGCCGCCGCATACACTGGGCCTGCTCTGCAATCCCCAACATCCTGCCCTGCAGGCATTTCCTACCCAGTATTATAGCAACTGGCAATGGTGCGATGCCTTTACCCATGGCAATGTAATACGCCTCGATGCCGTGGAACCGCAGCTGGTGCCCATTGTTCGTGTTATCGACGACTGGGTTACGGCAAGACCGCTGGCATTTTTGTTTGAATGCAAAGCCGGCAAAGGCAAATTGCTGGTATCAGGCATCGATCTGCTCAGCGATGCAGGTCAGCGGCCGGAAGCCCGGCAACTATTGTACAGCTTAAAAAAATACATGAGCACCGCTGCCTTCAATCCACAGCAGAACGTAGCAGTGGAAAAAATTACCGCTATTTATCAATAGAACAGCATATGCTGCTGGTGTGGGAATAAAAAACAGCCGGAGGAACAGCCTGTTTAAATATTTTTCTTATTGCCGATGATGCGCTGTTTGAGCGTGTCGAAGAAAACGGTTTTATATGTTTCGCTCAGCGGGATGCCTTCTGCAGTGCTTTTCAGGAATATCTGGTTGCCTTCGATGGTGGTGATTTTGTCGATAGAAATGATAAACGATTTATGCACACGTATAAAGCGGTCTTTGGGAAGACTGCTTTCAAGATCTTTCATATTCAGCAGCGTGATCACCGGCTGTTGTTGTTGTCCTTTATGGATGGCTACATAATTTTTCTGTCCTTCGATATAAACAATATCTTCCAGTTCAACTTTCTGTAGTTTCTTGATATCGGTTTTAACGAGGATATAGGTTTGCGGTTCGGCGGTGAGTGTTTCTTCGGAAAAGGCGAGGTGGTTCATGGCTTTCTGCACCGATTTTAAAAACCTGTCAAACGAAATCGGTTTCAGCAGATAGTCGATCACATCATATTCAAAGCTTTCCAGTGCATATTCCTTAAAGGCTGATGTGATAATAAACTTGGTTTTCCTGGGGAACAGGCGGATAAAATCCAGTCCTGACAGTTGTGGCATCTGGATATCGATAAATACCAGGTCTATATCCCGGCTGTTGAGCACACCAATAGCATCCAGCGGATTGGTGTACTCGCCTTTCAGGTCGAGAAAAGAAACTTTAGCAATATGGCTTTTCAGCAGTTCAATGGCATGCGTTTCATCATCAATAACAATACAAGAAATCATGTATCACAGATTTATTTTCAGATTGACGATATAAAAATAGGCACTCTCCTCAATATCAAGTGAGTAATCATCGGGTGCGTACAATAAACTTAATCTTCTTTTGATATTGGCCAGCCCGACGCCACCTGATACCATCTGTTGCTGGTTGATCTTCTTTTTGTTCCTGGTATAGAAATACAGCTGGTTATCTTCAAAGCCGATGCGGATGGTTAGTGGGTTCTCCGGTTCCTGCAGCTCGCCGTATTTCAACGCATTTTCTACAAATGTGATCAGCATCAGTGGGGCTATGCGGCGGTATTTGAACTGGGCGGTATCATTCAGCTCCAGCTGTATACTGAGCCGGTGGTTAAACCGCAGCTGGTGTATATCCAGCAAATTGCGTATATGCTGCACTTCCTGTTCCAGTTCTACCTTGCCGCCTTCATTGTGGTGCAGGGCATACCGCATAATATCTGATAGCAGCATCACGCTTTGTGCTGCATCTTTCGACAGATCTATCACCTGGGTATAAATAAAACTAAGCGTATTGAACAGGAAATGCGGATGGATCTGGTAACGCAGGTAATCCAGTTCAGTACTGAGTATTTCCTTTTCCAGTCTTGCCTTTATTTTGGTTTCTTCCACTTTTTCTTCATTCATCTTACGGAGGCGCCGTTCTGTGCGGATGGTATTCACCGCCAGGTAATAGGCATAACTGAGCGATATAAAGTAAATAAAACGGAACAGCCGCCAGATAATGAATTCTTTCGGATTTCGTACCGAATATACTGTTTGTATGCTGCGCGATTCCAGGTATTCTGTTATCAGGTAATTCACCAGGATATAAAAAGCACACAACAGCAGGCTGAACATGATCAGCTGGAGATACCTTCGCTGCGGTAATGTACGGGCCAGTATGAAAAAGGTATGTACATAAAAAACTATAGAATTAAGTACAAATAAAATAAGCGTGGAAACAATGGTTACATCGCCCGGCGAAAGCAACAGTATAATACCATTTTCGTAGAAAAAGTACAGTGCCCAAACCAGCACATGTAGTCCGATAAGCGTTTGAATTTTGCCGCGCGGCTTGTTGCCTTGTATAACTGACATATAAAACATGGATATGGCTCTCGTACCAAGGATTCAGTATTTGGTGTATGAGTTGGAATATTTGATGTAATTTTTTTTCCGCGATCATCTAATATACGGATATTAGGCTGTTTTTAATGAAACGATACCATATAACCGACAATAAAAAAACCGTTTTTTATGAGAACTGCACCGACAAATAAAAAGAAATTGTTGCTTAAAAAAAATGTGCTGGTAAAATTAACCGGCAGAACAGCAAGCACCCAGGCATATTCTGCTGACACTTATCCGCAGGCGCCGCCCACCACCACTTATCCCACCACTGCTACAGGCGTGGTTACCGGAAATTAGGCAATACATCATTTTATGGGTTTAATTCCTGAAGCGTTATGATAGAACTGATTGCGCCTGATATGCTGACCACTGGCAGGTTGATCGATATGGTCAACAACCGGTTCGACAGAAAAAGGGTATTCTCGATATCGGATGCGGAACAGGCATTGTTTTATCATTTTCTTTCTCAATCTGTCAAAGATGAGGATTTTGAGAGAAGAAGGGATCTTTGCCTGGAAGAAATTATGCAGGTATTACCTGTATCTGCTAATGCTGGCAGTTATCTCTGCCAGCACCTTTTCGCTTTCAATTGCCTGGCCAGCATCGTCAAAAGCCTGTCGGAAGACACGGAAAACAATGGTGCCACACATCCTTTTGTTGCCCGGTTCCGCCACTGGCACCAGCAGTGGATCCATACCGCTGCCTGGCAGTCTTACGCCAGTGATATCGGCTACCTGCAGGGCTTAACAGGGATACTGCATTACCTGCTTACCCTGCCTGCCCATTTCACAGGAAAAGAGCAACTGCAATGGGTGGAAAACGAAATGGTCAGGAAACTTGCCCAGTTTTCCAGGGAAGGACTTATACATACCGCATCCGGTTTTACTGAAACAGGGCTGGCGGATGGTATCAGCGGTATGTTGCTTGTACTGATTAAGCTGGCACAGCAACGGGGCCTTGGCGAGGCCGACCCGCTTTTCCGCTGGATCAAAGACAGTATGCGCCAGCTTATTGGCCTGAGGCAGCAGGTTGACCAGACTGAAGACAAATGTTCTTTTTTTCCTTACCAGGTCAATAATAGAGAACGCCTGGTTTTATACGATAACAGGCTGAACTGGAACAACAGCGACCTGGCCTATGCCCTGATTTTCCACAGGGCAGGTAAGTTGTTGAAAGATAACAGCTACGCAAGGGTAGCTAAAATTGTTGCTTTAAACACCCTGCTCCGTATCACGGTGCCACATACCGGGATAACCGGTGCCACCGTGCAGGATGGATCTGCCGGGTTGGCCATCCTGTACAGGGAACTGGCCAATGAAATGCGGCTGCCGGTATTGAACACGGGTTATCATTTCTGGCTGGAGCAGGTGATGCAGCTATCAGAGATGGAAATGGAAGAGCTCAGCGAACACAATGAATCTGATATACTGAATGGTTTAACAGGCATCACACTCACGCTTTCAGGCTATGGCGAGGGCATGGGCACCGGCTGGAAGCATATTTTGTTGTTGTAATGGCAGGCAATGCACCCAACCGGTACCGGTTCATTTTTATTATTGTTCAACAGTATGCAGCATCATATAGCTATTTATTTTTTCCAGAGAAATAAGCGGCCAGCCGAAGAACGCCGGTTAAAAAACCGAAAACTGCCGGTTCTGCCGGCACTAAAGGGTATGCGGCACTGGCAGGATGCGGAAGCTGGTTTGTTGGGAGAATCCTTGTTCCTGCAGGGGATGGCCGACCTGGGGATCAAAAATGGTATTTCGGGGGCGGCAGGTACCAGTCCGGGGCTACCTGCCCTGAAAATGGGTACTGCCTCTGATATCGCCTATAGCCGGCAGTTTATTGCCTGTGTCATCAGCAGGCATTGTACTGTGGGAATTGATGTTGCACTGATTGAATCTTTGGATATGACTGCCTACCAAAGCTTTTTCCGGCAGGATGAATGGCATTTTATTCAAAGCAGTCCAGATCCGTTGCGAACCTTCTTCGCCTGCCGGAGCATAAAAACGGCCGTTGCTAACGCCGATGGAAGAAGGCAGCGTATTGCCCCAAGGGATATACAAATACACCCGGGTTTTGCAGTACTGCATAACCGGTTGTTTTATTACAGGCATATCAGCCTGAGCCCATTTCACAGTACAGTTGTAGCCTTTGATATTCCCAGGCCGGTTATCGCCTGTAAAGACCTCACCCATACACTCGAAACACGGGGTTGGGATGAGCCAGGCAGGATAACAGGCACATTACCTATGGTTTAGTTTGGCTGAAAAGCCGATGCAACAAAGAGGTGCTATGTACGGTATACAAGCACCTCTTATTTTTTGCAGTGATGCTGGAAAATGGTTGTTGAACAATACCCAGAGGCTTGCGCATACCACAATAATACAGCAGGGTTTTATAGCCGGTGGTTCAGTTCTTTTTTCATCCACAATGCTTTTTGCGGGTCGTTGCCGCGCATCATAACCGATGTATCCATTATTTTAAAGTTACGCCGCTGGTAAAATTTCAGCGCATGGATGTTCTGTTCCCATACATTAAGCCAGAGTGCATTGAAACCGTTTTCCCTGGCATACCTGATACAGTATTGCATCAGGGTGGCACCGATCTTTTTTCCCTGGAATTCTTTCAGCAGGTATAAACGTTCCAGTTCGATGTATTTGTCCGCTTCAGGCCGTTCTTTGCGCCGGTTGGTATTGATTTTGGCATAGCCGGCCAGTACATCGTCACTGAATGCCAGGATGAAAATACAACCGGCATCGCGCCATTCCCGCCTGAACTGCCCGGCACTGAATGCACCTGCAATATAATTTTGCAGGTCTTTTTCCGGCATCAGCCCGGTAAAGGTGTTCCAGAATGCTTTGCCTGCCAGTTCGGCCACTGCAGGCATATCTTCATAACCTGCTGTTCTCAGGTGTATTTTATTCCCGGTAGAAATAGTGTGTTCGTGCATCTTTATCATTGTTCTGCTGTACAAAGCTGCAGGGTTTTACCAGCTAAGTAGGGCAGGATCCGGATAAAAAATAGTACAATCCGGATAAATGGAAGAGCAGCTGTTACCCGCAGCTTCATGATTGCTTTTTGGGTGTGATCCCGTATTTTTTCTTGAAGGCTTTACTGAAATAAGCAGGAGAGGCGTATCCGGTTTCATAGGCCACTTCGCTCACATTCAAAGAAGTATGCAGCAGCAGGTCCCTGGCGCGTTCCAGGCGGTGGCTGATAAGAAAATCGATCACCGAAGTATGGAACAGTGCCCTGAACCCGTTTTTAAGCTTAAACTCATTCAGACCCGAGAAACGCGCCAGTGCAGCCAGTGATATGGGTGTTGCATAATGCTGAAGCAGGTAATCTCTTACCTGGTACAGTTTTTCCCTGTCTGCCGCATTGCGCAGGAACCGGCTTTCTTCTTCCGGTTTTGCCGACAGGACATCTGCAAACAACACAAACAGTTCCAGGGCTTTTGAACGCAGGTATAGTTTTTTAAGATCGCCTGTAAAATGGCAATGCATAATTTCCCGGATACATTTTTCCATCGAACTGCTGATGGGCAGCCATTGACCGGAAAATAAAACAGGTATCCCTTTGGTGGCTGCATCAGCAAAACGGCCCAGTGCTGTATCGCCGCGGCCTGCGAGCTGCAGAAAGCAGTCTTTGGTGATCTGCAGCGAAAACATTTCAGAATGATCATCAAGATGCGAAAGACGGCTGTCCAGCTCTGCCGAATAAAGCATATTGCACTGGCCGCCTGAAACAGCAAACTGTTTCGACAATTGCCGGTAATCGATCAGCGTTCGCCCGCTGGTATTAAAATATATTTTGATAGCGTCGATATCATTTTTAACAGCATAACTCGTTGCTGACTGCTGATCAAAAACATTGTATGCCAGCCGGAAGCCTTCAAAGCACCAGTTGCCGAAAAGCATGCCGGCATTATCCAGCGCTATGGTATCAGTGCTTTCTTTTAACTCAGCCGAATTGAGGTCGCAGGCGGAAATCGGGTTCCGGTAAAACACCTGCTGCTGTCCGGTATTTTTAAATAACAGTGGCATAGCTAAAAATTAAAACAGCCGGTGGGCAAAGGCATCAGCTGCCGGATATACTACCAGCTGTATACCCGGTAAAGATAATACATTCGGCTATCATCGTCCTTTATCTACCGGTCACCAGGAAGAGGCAGGCAGCTCCGGTATCTTTCTGCATTACCTGTAGTTTTAACAAATGATAAAGTGTACAATTAACACTATTTATACAGGGAAAGAAAACCTGTGCTGCACGGGCAGTTTGCCCTATTCTTCTTTGTTCTGCAACAGGAATAGTTATTGCTATCACCGCGTTTCTTGGATAAAGCCAAAAAGCATTTTATCTTCATCACTGCTAAAATGCGGAAGATGAAATTGACAGATCGTTCCCCTGTTGTTGAAAAGACAGGGCAAAATACGGGATTATTGTTGTGGCAGGTCAGCAGCCTTTGGCAGCGGGAGATCAGGAAGGCCCTGGAAAAGCATGGGCTTACACATTCCCAGTTTGTGATAATGGCCAGTATTCAATGGCTCAGCATACACAAAAAAGATGTCACACAAATACGCCTGTCTGCTTACACCAAGATCGACCCGATGACCACTTCTACGGTGCTCCGAACGCTTCAACAAAAGAAACTTTTACTGCGGCAGGAACATGCCACTGATACCAGGGCTAAAACGGTGAAGCTTACTGAACGCGGTAAAAAAATAATCAAACAGGCCATCGCCACTGCAGAACTATTCGATAAACAGTTTTTTACAGCACTGGGCGCTAAAGCAGGCGATTTCAATACAAGGCTGCAAACTTTGATTAAGCAGGCTGGATGAGAAGGGGGAAGAGATAGGATTTTTGTAAGGCTATGTATTTCCGTGTTTATTTAAATATCGGCCGCTAGTGGCTAGTGGTGAATCGCTGGTGGGGAGGGTAGAAAATTTTTGTAAGGCTGTGTATTTCCGTGTTTATTTAAATATCGGCCGCTAGTGGCTAGTGGTGAATCGCTAGTGGGGTGGGTGAGGATTTTTGTAAGGCTGTGTATTTCCGTGTTTGTTTAAATGATGGCCGCTAGTGGCTAGTGGTGAATTGCTGGTGGGGAGGGTAGGGAATTTTTGTAAGGCTGTGTATTTATGGGCGATCATTCGACTGCATCATCAGTTGTATTCAGCCACTATTGCTGATTAATTTAGTTCCGTTTTGTACAATTGTATATCTCCCCCCCAAGGGAGATTTTTTTGTATCCTGTCTTATAATATTCTTTTCAAATGTAGTATGGATAAGGGTTTTAGGCGGTTCTGCTGTTTGTCTTCAATCAAATAACCAGCTTCCATTTTCCTGTTGTTGCGGGGTGTTCCTTTTTGTACAATTCCAGGGTTTCCTGCCGGGATAATTTTGTTCAGGAAATCAATAATAACACCAACAGGAAGCCATGAAACAGAAAAAACAGTTTACCACCCCGCAGCTTTTTGCAGCACTGGTATGCTTGCATGCAAGCAGCCAGGTACTGTATAGCAGCAATCGATTAGTTCCCGAAGAAGCAACAGCTTCGGCAGCAAAAAGCAATGGCATTTACTTCAGGGCCTTTGCTACAGGGGATACGGTCGCACAGGATAGTGTGCTTGTACAATATTGCCTGGTTCAGCCAGCCATACCCGGCTGCTTCTTATTTACATCATTTATTCAATAATAATAAATACACCGATCATGGATTCAAAGTACCAGCAGTTCAAAGACCTGCATCATTCGCCCGGACTATTTGTATTACCCAATGTGTGGAATGCAAAAACTGCTTTATTATTCCAGGAACAGCAGTTTCCCGCTATTGCCACTTCCAGTATGGCGGTAGCCCATAGCCTGGGCTATGAAGATGGTGAAGCAATGCCCTTTAACGATTATCTTTTTATCATCAACCGTATACTCGCTTCTGTACAGATCCCTTTGTCAGTGGATATTGAAATGGGTTATGGTGCTACTGATAAAGTTATTTATGACAATATCCTCCGGCTGATTGACATGGGGGTTGCAGGTATCAACATTGAAGATTCAGTTATTGATGGATCTGTAAGAACCCTGCAGCATGCCCAAAGCTTTGCACGGCGCATTGATGATATTAAAAACAAACTGGCTGCTTCGCAGCGCAATATTTTTATCAATATCCGATGCGACACTTTTATCCTCGATGTGGAAAACAAGCTGGAAGAAACCCTGCGCAGGATAAAATTGTATGAGCCTACAGGAGCAGATGGTATTTTTCTGCCCTGTATCACCGCCGGAGAAGACATCGCAGCGGTAGTACATGATACAAAACTGCCGCTTAATGTAATGTGTATGCCAGGACTTCCCGGCTTTAAAACCTTGAATGAGCTGGGTGTAAAACGGGCCAGTATGGGCGGTTTTCTTTTTCACAAAATATACGGTGATGCGGGTGCGCTTTCAAGGGCCATCATCAGCCAGGAAAACTTTTCACCTATCCTGTCCTAGTATAAAGCATCATCTATACGATCTCTTATTTATCCCATTGTATTATTTATTCAAAAAAAATAAAAAACCACACAACATGAACTTACCTAAAAAAGCAGAAGAAGCACATGCTGCACTTGCTGCCGCCTTTAACACAGGAGACCTGGCCACTGTTATGAATATGTATGATAGCACCGGCATTATTGTTCCTGAACCAGGCAAACCCGTTTCGGGCAAGGAACAGTTTGAGCAGGCAGTAAAAGCTATTTTAGCGATCAAAGGAAAAATGGAAATCAAAACAGTTTACTGTCTTCAAACAGGCAATATTGCCATCGGTCGCTCTGAGTGGAATATTACAGATGGCGATGAGGTAAAAATAAGCGCCAAAGGTATTGAAGTAATGCGCCAGCAGGCTGATGGCGGCTGGAAGATACTGATAGACCATGCTTTTGGCGCCGAAAGCAACCTGGTAGCCTGACCATTACCCCGGCCTGAAATTAAAAGACCTGATGAATTCATCAGGTCTTTTAATAGGCATAACAATGTGGTAGCGGTCAGCTAACCTGGTTTTACCAGGTAATCTCTTAACACCACTGCATTGTTGTGCTCCTCATCTCTTGAGGCATACAACAGGGTAATATGCGTATGTTCCTGTATTAGGCTTTGCAATTGCGTAACAGCATCATTGCCGCGCAGCTCTTTGAGGTAGGCATGCTGAAAATCGTTCCACTGGGTTGGTTTGTTGTGAAACTTTTTGCGCAATGCATCAGATGGCGCTATTTCCTTGAACCAATAGTCAATGCCGGCTTTTTCTTTGGTCATTCCCCTTGGCCATAAACGATCTACCAGCACGCGGTAGCCATCTTTGGGTGAGGCGGGATCGTATACACGTTTCACCTGGATAGTATGTTTACCTGTTTTCATCGTTCATGGTATTGATTGTAGTTACATGGGTTCATTTTACTGACCCGTTGTATTGTAACAAGCATACTGCAGAAAAGTTGTTTTTTTATCTTGTCAGTTCATGCAGTGAAAAAACACGGGAAAGCCCGGCAAAGCCATAGCGCTCAAGAACCTGTACAATGCCACTGAATACAACCGTGTTGCCGGCGAGGTTAGAAAACCAGCTGATGCACCATTCATCGCCTGGTAGTTGTATCACAAAATTAGAAAAGCCGCAGGTGCTGCCTGAATGAAAAAGCAGGGCAGGGGAAGTGCTTTGCCAGAACCACCCGGCTGCATAAAAACTTTGCGGAGGCGCTTGCTCTGCGCCAAGCGGGAACTGCAGTCTTTTAATGATAGCCGGCAATTTTACCAGCCTGTTCTCCTGCAGGGCCTTTATCCATTTGCCATAATCTGTCAGGGAGGTATAAACTCCGCCATCGCCTTTGGTTGCACTGGTGAGGCTCTGGTCAGCAAAATAAACATGTCCAGCCCTGTCCTTTGCATATCCCATGGCCCGGTGAGGTATGGATTGCACTGCCTGGTACACAACTGAATGAGCCATCTGCAACGGCGTAAAGATCCTGTCTTTAATGAAGGAGGCGAATGACTGCTTACTCACGCGTTCAACGATCAATGCCAGCAGGCAATATCCCGAGTTACTATAACGGAAGCGGCTGCCGGGTATAAAATAGGTAGAATCATGGCCGGTGAGCAGCTGCAATACATCTGCATCCAGCAGTTGAGCTGTTTGTGATGCGGGGATCAGCGTTTCATAATCCAGTATACCCGATGAATGCGTAAGCAGGTGCCGGATATGTACCTGTTTACCCACACCAACAGGCAACCCGGGCAAATACTTGCCAATGGGATCATCAAATGAAAGGCGATGCTCTTTTTCCAGCAGCAAAACAGCCATCGCTGTAAATTGCTTGGATACAGAAGCCATACGGAAATTGGTGGTGGAATCGATGGGTTCACCGGTAGTATCATTGGCTATCCCCACTGCACGCTGGTAGAGCAGTTCGCCTTTTTTTTCTATCCGCAGTGCAAAGCCGGGTGCAGAAGGGTTTTGCTGCAGCAAAAAGGAATCAAGCGCCGCTGCCAGCTGTGCCTGCGACGCCAGCCGGAAACAGAGAAACAGCAGCAAACAAATAGTGCGCATAGATATTCTTTAAACATAGTATCATCGAAGCTATCGATGAAGGAACAACTAAATTTAATTCAAGTTGCGGGTTAATCAGTAATATTATTTATAGCTGCAAGTCATCTGCTTCCAGGCTATTCGGTGTAAATGGATTGTTCAATAGATTAAATTGTTGTATCAGGTTCTTTGCGCATGCAATGGCTGCTGAAAAATTTTCCGGCCTGAAAAATGCCTTCATTTCTGCATTTTTGCGTATTCCGCGTGATGCATGTTAGAACCCGGCAGCTGAATAATCCCTGCTGGTAGGTATACGCCTGTTTTATTTAATTTTGATAGTATACAATCGTTATTTATTATGACTACTAAACATGAAGAACACCTGGCGAAGATTTTACATTGGGCCAGATCGAATGAAGCGATCCGTGCCGTGCTGCTTACCAGTTCACTGGCAAACCCGGCAGCACCGGCAGACCGGCTGAGCGACCTGGATATTGAACTGGTGGTGCAGGACCTGCCTGCTTTTTTACAGGATGATAGCTGGTTGTCTTATTTCGGCGAAGTGATCGCCGTGATCGTAGAAAATGAAGATGCATTTGACGGCATACACGCTATGCGCATGGTTTTTTATGCAGATCACACCAAAATAGATTTCAAACTGTATGCTATCCCTAATTTCCTGGAGGAAGCTGGTAAACCAGGGCTTCCGGAAGACTGGGATGTGGGTTATAAAGTTTTGCTGGACAAAGATGGGCTCACCAGTCATATGCTGCCGCCATCTTATGAGGTCTCGCTGATTAAAAAGCCATCGTATGAAACCTTCCGTATAAAAATGCTGGATTATTGGTGGGATATGATATATGTGGCCAAATGCCTCTGGCGGGATGAACTGTTCTATGCCAAATATGTATCGGAAGAAGTGATGCGTTTTAATAACCTGCAGAAATTAATTGAATGGTATATTGGCATGCAGCACAACTGGTCAATCACTACCAATAAAAAGGGCCGGTTGTTTAAAAAATACCTGTCGTCCGAAGCCTGGAAAAAAGTAGAAGCCACATTTGCCGGCAGCGATATAGATGATAACTGGCGGGCTTTATTTGCCTATGCCGACCTGGGTGCTGAAATGGGGCAGGCTGTTGCCAGCCAGCTGGGTTATGCATACCCGTTTGAACTGGAGGAAAAGATCAAGGCTTACCTGCATACAGTAAAGGCCCTTCCAAAGGAGGGCTCCATTGCGGCGAATGGTGGATTGTGAGTGGCGAGTAGTGGATCGCGTGGTAAGTAGTGAATTTTGAGTGAAGGGGAATGGATTGTGTAAATGCTCTCGATGCACGGTCATCCTTTTGTTACTGCGGCGGTAATGATTAACAGGTGGGGGCCGCTCAGGTTGTGGTAAAACGCCGTTGGAGACAGGGTGTTTCCTTTCCTTCTGTAAGCGGGATAAAAAGCTGAGCAGTATATAGCCCTGCATTGAAATCGATGTTCAGGTTGTGTTCTTTGAGGAAAGGGAGCGGGGCTGCTTTACCCTAGCCGGGCAAACCGCACACGGCCTGTACCAAAAGCGAACGTGTTTGGAAATAGCCACCATGTACCGGGCTGATAATAAACGGTGTGCATTCCGGCATAGCATTGGAAAAATACCTTTGCAATCCTTAAATCAAAGTACAACAATGAAAACATGGATAACCGTTTGCTCAATATTATTTTCGTTCCAGCTGGCAAAAGCCCAGTCTGCGACATCGCCTGGTAAAAGCCATATCGATACAGTCGTTAACGCAGCTGCGCAAACATTTTTGCATAGCAAGGGTACAGTGGGGGTATCTGTGGGCATCTACCTGCGCGATAGTATATACCTGTATAACTATGGTTCTGTGAGCAAGGAAAAACAACAATTGCCCACCGCTTATACATTATACCCCATTGCTTCCGTTTCTAAAACTTTTACCGGTTTATTGCTGGCCAGGGCAGTTACAGAAGGAAAGCTGCGGCTGGATGATGATATCAGCACTTACCTGGATAGCAGTTATCCCAATCTTGCTTACCTGGGGCAACCGATCAAACTTTACCACCTGATCTCGCATGTGTCCGGACTGCCCTTTTTTCTGTCGAACCAGGCAGAGAAGCCGGGTTATACCCGCGCCGATTTTTACCGGGACCTGCACCAGGTAAAGCTTGATACATTGCCGGGTATCAAATTCAGGTACTCCAATGCTGCTGTTCAGTTGCTCGGGTATATACTGGGAAAAGTGTATGGGCGCACTTATGAAGACCTGTTGCGGCAAAAGATCACGGGCCCGTTGAAAATGCAGCATACCCGGGTTACCCTTACCGCGAAAGACAGGAAATATGCAGCGAGTAATTACAATGCGGATGGCAGTTTCAATCCCCAAAACTATGATTATATGCAGGGCGCTGCCGGTATTAAAAGCTGTGTCAGCGAGATGCTTCAGTACCTGCGTTACCAGGTTGTTTTCAATGACAAAGACGCTGCCATAGCGCTTTCGCGGAAAGAAAGCTGGGGCTTTAATCCTGCGAAAGGAAAGCATTATTCTTATGCCCTGGGTTGGCAGATTGTTACAACCAGCAATGGTTTGCACCGTGTTTCGCAGGATGGCAATCTCGCCAATTGCAGTTCAGTGATTATTTTTTGTCCGGAGCTACAGGCAGGCATCGTTATTTTAACCAATTCCAATGCGCCCGACCCGGTCTCAGCTATGGCGCAGGCCATTCTTCAACAACTGGTGCCCGGGATGCCCTGAGCAATGCTGTACATTTTTTCTGGCTGCGGTTCATATCCATTATCCGCAGCCTGCAGTACTGCAACTGGAATAAAATATATTGAAAAGGACAGAAGCCCGGCTGGTCGCCAACCGGTTTTTTCTGCCCTTTTTTGTATGCCGTTCACTGCCTGCCTATAGATGTGTTGTGTTTATTTTCATCCTGTCAATATCCATTCGTTTGTTCCCGGAAACACCGGAAACATTGTTTATTCCGCGAGAGAAGCAGTCGGCAGTGGGCAGTAGGCAGTCTGCAGTCAATCACAATTTGAGGGATTATCAACGAAAGGCTGTTTTTGCCTTTTTACTAGCAGCTCACCGCTGATAGCTAACAGCTTACTCCATGCTGCATTTCTCCAATTCTGCGTTTTCCGCGCTTAAAACGGTAAACCTTTTTAGTTAATTCAATGTGATGGCTTTGTTCAGCTTACCACTGTGCGATAGGATTTAACCGCCCACCAGAAAGAAATAGCCAGGATAGGCAGTAAAAAAGCAAAGGCCTCATATACCACAGGCGCCTGCAGGTTGCCTGCCATCAGCGAACGGGAAGCCTCGACGGCATAGTACAGCGGGTTAAAATGCGCTACTATTTTCAGCCAGTCCGGCGCCATTTCCATGGGCAGCAGAAAACCGGCCAACAGCATCAATGGAAGGGAAATGCTCTGTGTAATGGGGGCGAGTGCATCTTCGCTTTTTAATTTCAGCGCCAGCGCATAAGAAAATGCGGAAGAAAGTGCTGTTGTTATTGCAACGATCAGCAATGTTAGCAGCAACCCGTTCCAATGAACAGTTAATCCGAAGGGGATGGCCAGCAGTGTAATGAGCAATGCCTGTATCAGCACACTGCTTACATCGCGCAATACGCCGCCCAGCAATAATGCCAGCCTGCTGGCAGGGTTTACCCTGAATCGCTCTATCACACCCTGGCGTATTTCATCAATGAGGCCGAAACCTACAAACAATCCTCCGAATAAAGCCATTATCACTACCACACCCGGGATAAAAAAATTAAGCATATTACCGGCCTGATCGAAACCTGGTGCATGCGTAAGGTTCTTCAGCAAAGGTGCAAACAGCAGGAGGTACATCACCGGATAGCCGATGCACATAAACAGGAAGCTGGGATTACGCAGGGCTTCTTTAACCTTGCGGACATAATAATATTTTAAAGCAGGAAAGAATGACATGGAGTTGATTTTATCAGTTTGCAATAGAGGTTTCATTTAAAGAGCGGCCGGTTTGGCGCAGGAACACATCATTGAGTGTAGGTTGCGAAAGAGAGATGGTTGTAAGCCCGATCGCTTCCTTATCCAGCAGGCGGAGAATATCCGGCAATACAGCTTCCCCTTCATTTACATACAGGCGAAGCTGATCCTGGTGAAAGGAGGCTTCCCGCACAAAACGCTGTGCAGATAATAGTTCCAGCGCTTTATCTTTAACACTGTCCTGCTGGCTGAGCCCCAGCAACACCACATCTCCCGCTACCTGTTTCTTCAGTTCGCGTGCCGCTCCTTCTGCTACGATTATTCCTTCATCCATAATGGCAATGCGGTCGCTGAGTGCATCCGCTTCATCCATATAGTGCGTGGTCAGGAATATCGTCATACCGTTATCGCGCAGCCGTTTAATTTCATCCCATAACCGCTCACGGTTCTGCGGGTCAAGACCGGTACTGGGTTCATCCAGGAAAAGCAGCCTGGGCTGGTGCATCATACCCAAAGCAATATCCAGCCTGCGCCGTTGTCCGCCGGAATAAGTGCCGGGGCGGCGATCCGCAATGGATGTAAGCCCCAGTGTTTCCAGCAGCACGCCGGCACGCTGCAGTGCATCCTGTTTCGACATGCCGTATAAACGTCCCTGCAGCAGAAGGTCTTCCATTGCCGTTGCATCTTTGTCGCAGCCGCCGGCCTGGCTTACATAACCGATGCGGGTTCTTATTTTACCCGGTTCGCGCAGCAGGCTGTATCCGGCAATAAAAGCTTCGCCTGCATCTGGTTGCAGCAGGGTGGCCAGCATACGCAGGGTAGTGGTTTTGCCGGCGCCATTGGGGCCAAGAAAACCGAATATCTCCCCTTGTTTGATGTCGAGGTTTACACCGCGAACGGCTTCAACAGCTTTGCCTTTGTGTGCATAGCTTTTTTTCAGCCCGCTGGTATAGAGAATACTTTCCATAGTCTTTGGTTTATTGGTCATTGTTTTGTTTGGCGGTGTGTTGTATGCAAGCTTCAAACAGTGATAAGCAAAGGCCGAATACCGTTATCCTGACCGGCCGGTCACTTATAGCAAAACAAAACTAAAACAGGGGGCAGGGCTGGTCAACCGGTTATCGGCAAAAGAAAGAAGGAACACCGGTGAGCAGCGGGAAATAACCGGTGATTGCGGGCTTGTTCAAAAAAATGTAAAAGGAGATCGTGTGCAGGCGAAATTTTAAAACATCCTCAGAATGTATGAACCAGGCCGATCTTCCAGCCTGCATTATCATAAGCAGGCAGGATCATGGTAGTTGTTTTTGGGTTCTTTTTAAACAACCATTTTTTTATAGAAGGGTATACCCAGTAGGCAATATCTGTAGAAAGAATACCAGCCCCAGCACCGGCGACCACATCGCCCAGCCAGTGTTTGTTGTTATACATCCGCAGGTAGGCTGTTGCTGCAGCTACAGTATAAGCCGAGATGCCATACCAGGCAGACACCTCTTTGTATTCCCGACGCATAAATTCAGCGGCGGCAAAAGCCGTAGTGGTATGGCCGGAAGGAAATGATTTATTATTCGAGCCATCCGGCCGCCATTCTTTGGCGATGCTTTTGGCAGCCTGGGTAGAGGCTGTGGCAATCAGCATTGACATGCCGAACATAATACTGCGGTCTGCCAGGTTGTTCTTTCCTTTTACACCAGCCAGGTTCAGTCCGTATACAGCCAGGGCCGGTGCCCATTGAAGATAGTTGTCTATACTGGTGGTGCCATGCGGATGCCTTGTCCATATTTCGTCTTTTACATGTTCATTCAGGTCTTTCAATGCACCATTGTGTAAAGAAAGAACGCCATAACCAATCAGGCCTGCCGGAACAATGAGCTGGTATGGCGACCAGTGTTTCTGCCTTACCGGTGGTGGCACAGTAACCTTTGCCGTGTCATATACCTGGCCGATCACTGCCTGGGCGCTGAACACAGCTGTTAGTAGCATGCAGGTAAAAAAACGGTTCATGCGCCAATATGCGTATTAATTCTGGATAATTTCTGTAGCACAACACTTTTATTTACGAGGAAAGCATGTGCTGTTCCTAAACACGAACGCTTTATTTTTTTAAACGGAACCATTTTTTCCTTGTGGTATCCGTATCAGTATCCATTTCTTTTATGTCCCGGATAGAAAGTCCATACTCAGTAAGGCGTTGTTTTAAATTCGATAAAACATAATCCTGTTCTTCGGGAAACCGCAGGGCGATCTGCTGGTAATAGGGTAGCAGTTTTTTATCTTTAATACCGGACAGCGACTGTAATGCCGTACGGACCACCGAAATGGAATCATCCATTAAACCGGTGATGAAACTATCTATGTAGGTGGCCTTATTCTTCAGTTTTGCCAGCGTATAAAAAGCGGTGACCCTGATTTCAGCTATAGCATGCGTGGTAAAAGGTATGATCAGGCTGCTGTAATCGATATTCATTTCTGCCAGCAGGTAGGTACAGAAACGAAATGTTTCCTCATCCTTTATTTCCCCGATATGTGCTTTAATTGCGGGTAGCCATTCCATGCTTTTATCCCGGGCATACCAGTAAACAAAACTGAATACGGGCAGCAGTGCGGTGCTGAGATAAGCTTCCAGGTAAGGCCTGGCCCTTGTGTAATCAAATTTTGTAAGCACCTGCAGGGCGACCCGTTGTATAGCGCCGTTTTCCTGGCAGTTTTTTTCAATGATATCCAGTGTGCTGTTTTCAAGGCGGTGTTTGTTTTGAAGACCGCGCAGGCAGTTTTCCTGTTCATCTGTACCGGTTGCAGAAAGAAGCCTGTTCAGTAAAACGGGTTCTGTACCGCCCATACAATACCCAAACCAGAAGGGCTGGTCCTGCTGCAGATCACCTGCAATAATTTCATCCAGCCACCGCTCGTACCAGTCTAAAAAATTTGTTTCAAATGTGAACTTCGGTTTTTGACGGTCTGTATCCATGTTCACCACTTTGCCGGTGTATGGCCCGTTCAGTATGATACCATGAAAATAGGTACAGCCCTGCGAGCCCAGGGGCAGTATTCCGCCGTATGCTTTGCTTAGTATGGCATCGTATGCTTCATCAGACAGGGATTCATCTTCATCGATCACTCCAACCAATGAGGCCCAGTATTCATCTGTTATGCCGGGATATATTCTACAACTGTTGGTGATACTGGTTGCTATATCGCCGGATGGCAATTCGTGCAGGCCTTTTCCAAGCGGGTAAATGCCGTAAAACGGGCCGGCGGCCGAGGCTTCATAACCGGTGCCACCATTGCCGATATTCAGTAAAAAAGCTTTGTAAGCATCCGGAAGCTGTATGCCATATTCCTGTTCCAGTGATGTGATGGCCGCTATTTCAGCAGGTGTATGCAATATATATTTGTGCGAAGATGCGCCAAATACCTTATCTGCGCCTGCGGCATTTTTTGCCGCAGGCAGTTTCTGTTTTATCCGGCTGATCTGGTCATCGAAATGGGTCATAGGTAAGCGGGTACTGGTGTTTACCGGTCAAAAAAGTTTGGCTTGTATCGCTGAAGCCTTTAATTGGCGCTATCGATATCAAAAAGCGCGATATCAATTTCTTCCAGGATGTTTTGCTTGTTGAAGAGCAGGTGTGCGTAGTATTTTCCTTTTTTTATTTTTAAAAGAAAGCCTCCTTTTTCCTTTGTATTATCCATACTATACAGCTGGGTGCTGCCAGTGATATTGGATTTGAACAGGGCTTTACAATCTTTCAGCGTGGTACTGTTGATCACCAGCCCATAGGGAAGGCCTGATAATATCTGTCCTTTATCTGCGGTGAGGTTGAAATAAACACAGCCTCTGTCTACATCGGGCACTGTTCCCATCACCAGGCCGCTGGCGGTTTTCCATACATAATCATCGCCCATTGTTTCATCGTGGGTCACCTTGGGTTTGATCTTAATTTTTGCAGAAACGGTTGCTATTTTAACCGGCATCACCAGTTCCCCTTCAGGAGACAGCAGGGCTTTTATTCCGGCATCTTTCTGGGCAAAACAATCCTGGGTAAATAATCCTGTCATTAGCAACATGGAGAGAATAAATCTGCGCATATGTTTTTCGAGTTGAGTTAGAACGGCAAAATAAAGAAAAAGATCAGATCTGCCTGCCGGATAGTATCAACCTAAGCCATATTGATGCGTAAACAGCTTTACCGGCTGTCTTGAAATGCAGCAGCCTGTTGTGCAGGGAGGCAAAATGCCTGCTTAATACGACGCATCTGATTGATAATCAATGATGATACGGTGGCTGTCCAAACTGTCGCAAAAAGCCCTTGAAAAAGTCGTTTTTGCACCCTTTACATCCATATTATTCCGTTCATTTTTGCAGCTGCAATTTTATTTCAGTTATTAAACAACACGGTTATGACGGCAACAGAAGAGATGGAAGCGCAGGCTGCAGTGCAATCAGTGATCGACCGGTGGGCAGCAGCTGTGCGCAATATTGACATGGACGGCATTATGGCCAATCATGCCAATGATATTTTAATGTATGATGCGGTGGCCCCTTTCCAGTTAAACGGGCTGGAAGCGTACAGGAAAGCCTGGGAGCTGTTTTTCAAGTACAGTAAGGGCGGGGAAGGCTCGTTTAATCTTAGCGAGGTAAAGATCACAGCAGGCGGGAATGTTGCATTTGCTACAGCTACAGTAAATATATTTGCCCTCAGTATAAGATTAACCATGGGGTTTCGTAAGGAAAAAGGGCAATGGCTTATTGCACATGAGCATCATTCGGGGCTGGAAGAAAAATAAAAATCCATTCGTGGAAAATATAGCAATGGAAAAATAGGTACAGGTTGCAGGAGATCAATCCGGTCATCATTTTATGTTGCCTGTATTCACCTGTTCTAAATAACTTTAGCGCTTCACCACTATTACTGTAAATGAAAACGCGCAATGCGTGTTTGCTCAAATCATGTTTTTATGCGAACATCCAAACAGGCTGCCATCGGTTTTATATTTGTCACCTTGCTCATCGATGTGATGGGTTGGGGGCTTATTATCCCGGTGATGGCCGACCTGATTGCAAAACTAAAAGGCATACCTGTTAACCAGGCCAGCACTTATGGTGCTTTTTTGCTGTCGGTTTTTGCGATCACACAATTTTTATTTTCCCCCGTTATTGGTAACCTGAGCGATAAGTACGGGCGCAGACCTGTATTGTTGTTTTCCCTGCTGGGTTTTGGCATTGATTACATTATCCTGGCTATTGCACCCGCCTATGGATGGTTGTTTATAGGCCGTGTAATAGCTGGTATCACCGGTGCCAGCTTTACTACTGCCACAGCTTATATTGCAGATGTTAGTACCGATGCCACTACAAGGGCCAAAAATTTTGGTATGATCGGCGCTGCTTTTGGGTTGGGTTTTGTGCTGGGGCCTGCATTGGGTGCCTTCCTGGCTACCTGGGGCATCAGGGCGCCTTTTTATGCAGCTGCCGGTCTCTGCCTGCTCAACTGTTTATATGGCTATTTTTTGCTACCTGAATCACTCAGCAAAGAAAACCGCCGGCCTTTCGACTGGAAAAGGGCTAACCCTTTCGGTTCATTGCGTTTTTTAACCACGCACCCGGAAATCGGTGGACTGGCATTCGCGTTTTTCCTGATTTACCTTGGTGGCCAGTCTGTACAGGGCAACTGGAATTTCTTTACTATTTACCGCTTCAACTGGAGTGAAAAAATGGTGGGCATATCCCTTGCTGTAGTAGGTGTGCTCGTTGGCGCCGTACAGGCAGGTTTAACAAGGGTGATCAATCCCAAGATCGGTAATGAAAAAAGCATTTATGTGGGCCTTTCCCTGTATGCGGTAGGATTATTGTTGTTTGCCTTTGCCACACAGGGATGGATGATGTTTGCCTTCCTGGTGCCTTATTGCCTGGGCGGTATCTGCGGCCCTTCATTGCAATCGGTTATTTCGGGTCATGTACCCTCTAACCAGCAGGGCGAACTGCAGGGAGCGCTTACCAGCCTGATGAGCCTTACCACCATCTTTGGTCCATTGATCATGAACAGCACATTCGCCTATTTTACATCAGACAAAGCACCTTTCCATTTCCCGGGTATGCATTTCCTTATCGGCGCTACCTGTATGCTATTGAGTGTAATTATTACGAATAAAGTGCTTTCCAGGGAAAAGAAAGAAATGCCTGAGCTGGCAAAAGTAATTGAAGGCTCGGGTGTAACAGGTGGTGATACACCCATGCATTAACAACAATCGACATCCCAATAAAAAGACCCGGCATATTACCGGGTCTTTTTATTGGGATGTACGCGATATTGATCGGTGATGTATAGAAAAATACATCCCTGGTTAGCGCCATCATTTAAACGGTGGCGCTTTTTTATTTCCAGCACCTGGTAAAAATGCGGGCCGGCATTTGTATCAAAACTGATAGTTGAAAGAGCAGATTGGATATTTACCACATTGATAAAGCACAATAATTTGCCTTATCAAAATAAACGAAACTGCTTTCATATGAACAGATCCTGCCCAACTCAGGAACCAGTACGCCTGTACCTGTACATAATGGTAAGGCGCCGGAAAAAATTACTGACTGCTGTTTTTATTGCCTTGTTTTACTGCATCCGCAGTATCGCTCAAACGCCAGCTACAACTATTTCAGGTTTGGTAAGGGATGAAAACGGAACCGCTATGCAGGGTGTTAATATAATAGTGAAAGGTTCAACAAAAGGTGTAACATCCAAAGCAGATGGCAGGTTTAGTATACCAGTTTTCGGCGGTAATGCCACACTGGTCATCAGCTATGTAGGCTATGCCACACAGGAGCTGGAAGCCGGTACAGGCAAAACAGTAGAAGTATTTATGAAAAGGGATGTGAATGCCCTTAATGATGTTATCGTGATAGGCTATGGTTCACAACGTAAAAAAGATGTGACCGGTTCTGTTGCCAGCATCGATCTTTCTGTAACCAAAGATGTACCTGTTGCCAATCCTGGAAGATTGCTGGTAGGGCAGGCACCGGGTGTTACAGTAAAACAATCCACAGGTAAGCCGGGCGGTGAGTTCGATATCAATATCCGCGGACTGGGATCGCTGGGTGCGGGCAGCCAGCCATTGTATGTCATTGACGGATTCCCCATAGGGAACCAGCTGGGGCAGAACATCAACCCCAATGATATAGACAATATCTCTATTCTCAAAGATGCTGTTTCTACTGCTATCTATGGGGCAAGAGGTTCAAACGGGGTAGTGCTGATCACCACTAAAAGTGCTAAGGCTGGGATGACTGCTTTAAACGTTAACTCCAGTTATGGTATACAGAACATCCCTTCTTCCAGGAAAGTAAAAATGCTGAATGGGCGCGATTTTGCGCAGTTCAAAAAAGATATTTTCATGGATAAGATACGCTACTTCGAGCATCGCGAACCTTCTATAGATGAAGTGCCGATGGATTTCCGTTATCCCGAGCAAACAAAAATATCTACCAACTGGTTTGATGCTATACTGCATAACAATGCGCCTTTTCAGAATTATGATGTAACCCTCTCACAGGGAACAGGTAATTTTCATTCCCTGCTGTCAGCCGGTTATATGCGGCAGGATGGTATACTGGTCAATACCAAATTCGACAACCTGTCTGTACGCGCCAACATCGATGGTAAAGTCAATGACTATATCAATATCGGCCTTAAAATAAATGGTTCCTATGCCACCAACAACCTGGCCAATGCAACAGAGGGGCGGGATAATATTGTGGGTTCTTCGCTGATCATGGATCCGCGGGCACCTGTGTACAATGCAGACGGCAGCTACAACAGTTATATCGGTGGCCATGATGGCATATTTGGTTTTCCCAATCCCGTACAGAGTTTACAGCAAATCAAAACCAGGCAGCAAACAGGGCAGTTGCTGTCGAATGGTTTTGTAGAGATCAGCTTTCTGCGGAATTTCAAATTCAAAACATCGGCCAGTGCATTGCTGAATTATCTCACCTATAAGCAATTTGTGCCCTCCTTTATGGCAGGCGAAAATGCACCGCCGCCAAGAGATGCCAGCGAGACCGACCAGAGTGTTAATACCATCAATTATTCTGCCGACCAGCTGCTTACTTATACCAACACATTCGGCAAGCACCGTATAAACCTGCTGCTGGGTTATACAGCGCAGCAGGAAACCACCAAAAGCCTCAATGGCGGTGGCACGCAGTATCCAAACGATCTTACACCATTCCTTAATTCTGCTGCGCTCAAAACAGCCGGCTCATCTGAGTATGGTTGGAGTATGAATGCGGCATTTGCCCGTATCAATTATGCTTTCAGCGACAGGTACCTGTTATCAGGCACTTTCCGCAGGGAGGGCAGTTCCAGGTTTGGTGAAAAAAACAAATACGGCAATTTCCCTGCCTTCTCCGCAGGCTGGCGTGTATTCAATGAAAAATTTATGCCCCGTATTCCCTGGCTTACCGATCTTAAATTAAGAGGCAGCTGGGGTATTACCGGCAACAACAATATCGGTAATTATTCCAGCCTGGCTTTTATGAGCGACAACAATTATATCCTTGGTAATAACCTGGCACGCGGCCAGGTGGTCACTTCCCTGGCCAATCCTTCACTTGGCTGGGAAAGATCAAAGCAACTTGACCTGGGTATGGATATCACTGCATTCCAGGACAAGCTTTCTTTTACTGTAGAATATTATAACAAGATCACCAGCGATATGCTGCTGCCCATACAGGTGCCGGCCATATCGGGCTTCACCACTTATTTGTCTAATGTGGGCAAAGTGCAGAACAGGGGATTTGAATTTGCTGCCCGTTACAGAACAAGGTTCAACAATGTTGGTTTGTGGACCAATGCCAATGTGTCTATCAATCGCAACAAAGTACTGGAGATACGGGGAAACAATGACCAGATATTGAATGGGGATTTTTATGGCGGGTACAATATTTCCCGTGTGGGCAGGCCTATTGGTATGTTGTTCGGTTATAAAGTGCTGGGCATTTTTAACAACCAGGTGGAAATTGATAAATCACCCAAGCAGGATGGTGCTATCCCCGGTGTGTACAAATATTATGATGCGGATGGAAATGGTACCATATCGTACGACACAAAAGACATGGTGGAGATCGGTAACCCCTGGCCTAAATTCACCTATGGCTTCACCATTGGCGGTGAGTACAAAAATTTCGACTGGAGCATCCTGCTGAATGGAGCTTATGGTTATGATATTTACCGGGTGATCGAGGCTTCCACCATGAACATGGATGGTGTATTCAATGTACTAGAGGTCAGCAAGCAACGCTGGCGTTCAGAACAGAACCCTGGCTCGGGTAAATATGCGACTACCAATACCTGGAAATGGGAACGTGAAAGCAATTCACGTTATGTATACAGTGGCAGCCACCTGTGGGTGAAAAATATAAGCCTGGGCTACACTTTATCCAGAACAAAACTGCCCTTTAAAAGCATGCGTGTGTACCTCAGTGCAGATAACCTGCTGCTGTTTACCCATTACCCGGGCTCGAATCCTGATGTTAATAACAGGGGAGGCATCAATCCCGGCCTGGATGATGAATCATACCCGCTGGCCCGCACATTCACCCTGGGCGCCAATTTCAGTTTTTAAAATTTTTAAAATGAAAACCATCGTCATCAATCTCCTGATCATAACTGCAGTGCTGGCACAAACTGCCTGTAAAAAAGATTACCTGGATAAAACAGATCCTACCAAAATCAATACCGACCTGTTTTATAAAGATCAGAAACAGGTAGAGCAGGCTGTTAATGGTGTGTACGGTACGCTGCAGGGTATTGCCAACAACCAATGGATCTTTAATGAACTGCCTACCGACAATACCACGATCGACTTCAACCCTTCAGACAGGGGCCAGGCAGACAGGATAGAAGCGTTTGAATTTTACACGCTCAATGCCGGTAATGTGAATACCAATACGATGTATGGAGCGCATTACAATGCCATTTACAATATCAACAATACCTTACTTAAAATGCAGGGTGCGGGCCTTAGCGATTCGGTGAAACGGGTAGATGAAGGCCAGCTGAAATTTATCCGTGCATATCTCTATTTTGAGCTGACACAATATTTTGGGGATGTGATACTGATCACCCAGCCGTTGACACAACCCTCTGATGCATGGAATTACCTGAGAGTGCCGCAGGATAAAGTGTATGAACAGATCATTGCCGACCTCAAAGATGCAGTGAACGGGCTGCCTGTAAGGTATCCTGCAACCGGTGTTGGCAGGGCTACCAAAGGTGCCGCGCTCAGCCTGCTGGGCAAGGTATACCTGATCAGGAAGCAATATACTGATGCGGTTACTACACTGAACCAGGTGCTCCCACTGGGTTATAGCCTGGTACCTAATTATGCAGATGTATTTGATCCGCAGAAGAAGAATGGTGCTGAATCTGTTTTTGAAATACAGTACCAGGGTGGCAATGATCTTGGTGAATGGAGCAGTTTTATTTACACTTTTGCACCCCGGTTATCAGCAGGCGCCGTCACCGGCTGGCCGCAAAGCAACCCCGGTGGCTGGAACATTCCCACCAATGACCTCATCAATGATTATGAAGAGGGCGATAAACGGAAAGCGGCTTCCATAGGACTTGATTTTAAAAGCCCTGTCACCAATATGGTAGTGCCTTATATCAGGAAATACGATCACTCGCATGCTATTTATGGCCGCACCGATGACGACTGGCCGGTATTAAGATATGCCGATGTATTGCTGATGCTGGCCGAAGCATTGAACGAACAATCCGGCCCCACTGCCGAAGCATACAATTACCTGAATGCTGTAAGAGCAAGAGCTGGGTTGGGCGCCTTATCCGGTTTAAGTCAGCAGGATTTCAGGCAGAAGCTGTTTCATGAAAGAAGGGTAGAGCTGGCCTTTGAAAACTGGCGCTGGTTCGATCTCAAAAGAACAATGACCGCGGCGGCGCTCACCAGCTTTTTGAATGCCTATGCTGCAAAGGAAAAAGCCAATCCCACGGTTTCAAGACAGGGTATACCTTATTCCAGCACCGATTATATTTTTCATGATTATGAAATGCTGTATCCTATACCCAGCAATGAATTGCTGATTAACAGCAAGCTTACGCAAAACAACGGTTACTAATAACCCAAGTTGCTAGTTATAGCGGCGAGCTGATAGCGATGAGCTGCGAGAAATGCATCTCGCGGAACACGCGGAAAACGAAGAAAGGAAGATCGTTTTCAGATGGCCTGGCAAAATAATTTATTCTATTTAACGGGCCATTCGCAGCTCATAGCTGGAAGCGTATGGTTTGCAGCCATAAATACACTGATTATCCCGCAACTTGGGTTAATAGCTGAATAAAATAAAACCATTATGATACAACGGACGGCTCAACACAAAAGAAAAACACTGCTCAACGGTTTCCTGTTCTTCCTGTTGCTGTCACCGGCATTACGGGGGCATGCGCAGGACAAGCAACCTGTTATCGATATTAACTGGAACAAGGTGACCAGGGTTTCTAAAACAACACCCACACTACAGCTGGTGGAAAACCCGATGGTACGCAGCAGTTCACCGATACATAAAAGCACCTTTGCGGCGCTGAAAGCACTGGGTGCTGATTATGTACGGTATGTTCCCTGGTTTCCCTATCCTAAAATGGCGGTGGCTGAACTGAAACCACCCACAGCCAGCCAGACCTTCTGGGATTTCACTTATCTCGACAGTACCATGGAGGCCCTGATGCAGGCAACACAGGGGCATTCGGTGGTGATCAACTTCAGTACCACGCCAGCGTGGATGTGGAAAACTGCACAGCCGGTAGCCTATCCAGATAATGCCTATCAAACATGCTGGGATTATAACCAGGGCCTGGAACTGAGAGATACTACGGGGAAAGAGCTGGCGGCCTACTATGCACGGCTGTTCAGCTGGTACACAAAAGGCGGTTTCAAAGATGAACTGGGCAAATTCCATTCTTCGGGGCATTTTTATAAGATACCTTATTGGGAAGTGCTGAATGAACCTGACCTGGAGCACAATATTTCTCCTGAGCATTATACCAGGATATATGATGCCATTGTAACAGAGCTGAAAAAAATATCACCGCAAACCAAATTCATCGGCTTATCGCTGGCATACTGTACCAACCCGCTTTATTTCGAATACTTCCTCAACCCCCGCAACCATGCACCGGGTATCGTACCGGAAGGCATTTCCTATCACCATTATTCAACACCTTCCTGGCCCGACCAGGATATAGCGGCCTGCCAGTATACTTTTTTTGAAAAAGCGGATGCATTCCTCGATAAAGTGCGGTATATCGAAAACATCAGGAAAAGACTTGCGCCCAATACTTTTACCACCATCAACGAAATAGGCAGCATATTGCGTGCGCCGCAGGTGAATAAACCCATCGATGCACAGTACTGGAATTTATCAGGGGCATTGTATGCCTATATATTCCTCCGGCTAACCGAGATAGGAATTGATGTGGCCGGTGAATCGCAGCTGGTGGGCTATCCCAGCCAGTTTCCCGATGTAAGCATGATGAATTGGGAAACTGGTAATCCCAATGCCCGTTACTGGGTGCTTCGGTTAATACATGAGCACCTGGGTGCCGGTGACCGGCTGGTGGAAACAGGGTTTAAAAACGGGCATCCTGCAGGTGTGCTGGCGCAGGCCGTGCTTACTGCAAAAGGGAAAAAACTGTTGCTGATCAATACCCGCAATACCGCAGCAAAATTTGCTATGCCTGCAGGAACGAACGGCGCCATGCTGACTACAGTAGATACCAGTACCGGTGATCAGCCGCCTGCCAGCAGTACAGTTACAGATGCAGGCATTACGCTTCAGCCTTTTTCCGTTTCTATTGTGTCTTTCAGATAGTCTTTATATTTTAAGCAATCAGAGCCAGGCCGGTTCCCCGGACTGGCTCGTTTTTTATGCATTCAGCAAACCTTTACCACATCCAGCTGCAGTAGTTTGCCCAGCTTTTCAATTTTTGAACTGATATGTCCCAGCCCGATAGCACAATGGTGTGCGGGCCCCTGTGCATTCCAGGCATTGACAAAATTACGTGCGCCGACAGGAAATTTATAACGGCTGTTGGTATTGCCGATCTGTAATATGGGCCCTGCAACAGATTCACCTTCTGCCACCAGCAGCTGCAGCTTATTGTCTTTTTCCACCAGGCTCAGTAAAGTAACCGGCCCGTTCTTCACCATCATTTCCACTGATACGCCTTTACCTACTTTACCATGATACACTTTCAGCGGGCGTACTTTTGTTTTGCCTTCTGCAATAGCGATATGGCCCGGGCCATCATGACCCATTAATACCACGTCTTCTTTAAAATCCATCGCATAATATTCCGTGAAAGAGCCGCCTGCACCAAAACTATCCATGATCTTCATGGCCAGTGCATTTTTTATTTCATACTCACCTGCAACAGGGATCCCTCTCGCTGTTAACAGGGAGTTGCCCAGGATGATAGAGCTGATGGCTTCTTCATTATCTGCATTGCCTGTTCCCTTGTAATAATAGGCCATGGCGCCGAGTTTGTGCCGCTCCGCCAGCCGGTCGAGTGCCACAGAAGTGATCGCTGCTTTTTCCAGTTCCTCAGCAGCACAGTCCGGCTGTATATCAAATGCCTCGTAAAAAACTGCCAGTCTTTGTTGTATTTCTTCTGTTGTTACCTGTTTGCGCAGCGTGGCGAGCTCTTCCACTTCGAGCAGTTCAATATGACCGCCGAAGCTGGCATACAGCCTGGTGAGGTCAGTATAAATATCCAGCATACCACTGTAATAATGCCCCATACAACCCAGCCGGTTATGAAACAGGATATGGGCTACTTTGGCAGCAGCAATCCATTCTTCTATTTCATTCCAGCATACAGGGTCATCATGCAGCATACCTGTTACCTGGTGAAAACGGATGCCTGTTCTGTTAAACACATTGGCTATTTCGGGCAGGGGACAGGCAGAACAGTAAGCCAGCCATTCACCGGTCATCTGTGTGCGGTCGCTGAGTGCATTGAATGCATCATAATCGATCGCAGGACCGGGTGAAAGATTTAAAATAACTACCGGGACTTTTGCTTTTTGCACAACCGGTAATACAGTAGAAGAAAGGGCATAGGTGGTCACATACAAAAAAATAATGTCCACTTCTTCTTTTCTGAACAGGCTGCCTGCTTCAAAAGCTTTGTCCACCGAATCAACCAATCCCAGGTTCAGCACATCGGGATGTACACAACGTATTTTTTCAGCCGCCGTTTGCAGGTAATTTTCCAGCCGTTCATGCAGGCCTTCAAACTGTGGCCAGTAAGTATCAAGACCAATGCCGAAAAGGCCGATTTTTAATGTTGCCATTGTATAGTTTTTATCTGGATCATTTTCTCCTCTGTATTCATCATCAAGGACGCCGAATGCCTGTGCTTGACCGGCAAAAAAGATGGACAAAGCTATTGTGCACAGCAAGGTTAACAATATTCCATTTGATAATTGAACTATATTATTTGATATATTTTAAGGAGGCTGTGGTGTGTTGAATTGTTTGTGGTTTATTATCATTAACTTACTATCATGTTCAATTATTTCCGATACCTGCCATTGAGTGAAGAAGATGAACGGTGGGGCCTTTCTGTACTCAGCGTGGGCTGTACAAGCATTAAACCACGCCAGCATTATCCTTATAAAGAACATCCTTCGCACCATAATTTCAGCTGGGCGAATGGCCGTATACTCAGCGAATTTCAACTGGTGTACATCACCGGTGGAGAAGGTGTTTTTGAATCCACCGCAATGGGTGAGCAGAAGGTAAAAGAAGGTACGGTGATACTGCTGTTCCCCGGTGAATGGCACCGGTATAAACCCTGTAAAGAAACAGGCTGGGATGAATACTGGATCGGTTTTACCGGAACGGCTGCCGACAATATTTTCAAGCAGCAGTTTTTTACACCCAACCAGGCTTTACTGTCAGTAGGTTTTAAAGAAGATATTATTGCATTGCTCACTGAGGTGCTCATTCAAACCAAAAAAGAAAAAACGGGTTATCAGCCCCTGATATCAGGCATGGTGATGCATATCCTTGGCAGGATATATGCCATCTGCAAACAGAACAGGATACAGCATGAAGATCATGTTCAGGTAACGATCAACAAGGCAATGGTAATGCTGCGCGACAGGATCCAGGAGCATGTTACCATGGAAAGCATTGCTGCAGAGCTGATGGTGAGCTATGCATGGTTCAGGAAAACATTCAAGTTATATACCGGCATGGCACCACAGCAATACTGTATGCAGCTGAAAATTGAAAGAGCCAAAATGCTGCTGAACGATCTGGATAAGCCGGTAAAGGAAATTGCATATGAACTAAGCTTCGGGCACCCGCTTAATTTTTCGAAGTTGTTTAAAGAAAAGGTCGGCTTATCTCCCGAACAATACAGGAGCAAATACATCAGGGTGAATGAATAGTTTTTGTGCCATACGATACAGGCTCACTTCATTGTTTTTTCGCTTTTAATGGTAACAGGTCCCAGTAAACCTGATGGCAATAACGGGGCATCTTTTGTATAAGGATGAAAACTGGCAAAGCTGTATCTTTTGCCTGGCCGTGGTTCACCTTTAACAAGCCATTCAGGCCATTGCCCGTTTTGCACACCGTCATCAGGCAATTGTTCATCGCCGATCATCCGGTTGGCCCAGCGGTTGGCCACTTCAATTTCGAGCTGATTGTTTGCGGGCTGTACATGCCCGGTGATCTCCACCTGCAAAGGGGCTGTCCATACCACGCCAAGATCTGCCCCGTTAAGATGTACCCGTGCCATATCTTTTACATCGCCCAGGTCAAGGTATAATTTTTCACCACTGTGGATAGTTGCTGCAGGCAGGTTGAACCGGGTACGGTAAACCGCGCGGCCTGAATAGTACTGCAGGCGTTTGTCATTGCTTTTCGACCAGTCACTGAGTGTATCGAACCTGGCAACAGCTGGGCCACCCCATGCAGTGTCGAAAGATACCTGCCAGGGTGCGGAAAGTTTCATCAGCTCTTTTTGAACAGGGAAATTGACTGCATACTTGTTTGTGCTGTTAACCCTGCCATCTTGTTTGAATACAATAAAACAACTCTGGTAAGGCTGTAATACCAGCGGCAGAAAGGTTTGTGTTCCTTTCACGGTGAATTCAGGCAGCAGCCGGCTTTTGCCTGTTTGCGGGTCCCATAGCTCCGGTACACCTTTGCTTCTGAAGCCTGCAGTGGTGTGCACTAGGCTGCCCGTCCGGTTGGCTACAAAATAAATATCCCAGCCTGCACCCGTGCGGTGTGTATAACGCAATGAACTATCCGATACAAAATCAGGTACCAGTCCTATGGCTTGTAATATCTTTTCTGTTACTGCATAAGCCGGATACAAAGCGCTGTCTTTTTGCAAAAGAGCAAAGGCAATAGCACCACCATAAATAACATGCCCTTTGCCATAAGCATGCACACTTTGCCGGGCAGGCTCCTGCAGGCTTCCCCATAAAGCTGTGGCCATGGTATGCACACTGTCATCGCAGTAGGGATAGCCTGATAAGCCGGGCGATTTTTCCGGTGGGCCGCCAATAACTGTGGCTCCATCTTGTACAAGACTGCTTATTTTATGCAGCAGGGCAGGTGTCATTGTTTTAGATGCAGGCAATACCAGCAGGCGGTAAGAGGCACCACCCGGAAATACGATATGGCCGTTTTGCACGGTTGCTTTGTATAACTGTCCTGGTGCGCATCCATCGAAATTATATCCTTTTCTATCTGGCAATACCGCATCGCCGCTGAATGCTGAGGCGGGTGCGCGGAACACATGTGGTGCGCCTTCGGGTGTCAGGTATAAGATATCTGCTATGGTGCGGCCCTGTTGCAGAAGGTACTGGCAGCGGGTAATGTACTGATGATAGCCATCCACCATAGGCCACCAGGTTTGGCCCCTGTCCCAATGCACGCCATAAGGCCCCATGGTCATTCCTGGGCGTAGCCGCGCATCGAGTGGCTGGTGTTCAAAAGTGTGGTACATCAGTTTATTGATGCCTGCAGCAAATGCCCAGTCGCCCTGGTTTTTCATTGAACCGGGGTATTGCCGCCAGCCTTCGCGGTCATCAGCCGTAAATGCTTCTGCCGGCACCAGCGGGATGCCATTGACATGCGCTACAGAAACAGCTTCTATGCAACTGAAAGAAGCATTAAAACCATAGCCTTTGCTCCAGAATTCACACATCGGGATATCCGCCACTGCGCCCAGTTCCAGGTCGGCAGTGGGGTTCATATCATAAGGTTCTATTGAAAGTTTTAGCCCGTGCCGGTGACTGTATTTTTTTACCTGCCCGGCATGGTATTCCAATACCAGCTCCTGGCAGGTCTGGCGCAGGTCCCAGAGAAAGCGTTCACTAATGGCTTCGTTGCCTATCACACAGCCGGTGTATGCTGGATAATAAGGAAGTGGATCGTATCCCCGCCTTTTTATAAAAGCTTCACGGAAATGAGGGGTCCAGTTTTGTGCACCCATTTCCCAGCTGTCGATATGCAGTCTTTTAAAACCGCCGGCCAGCGTGGTATCCGGCTCGCCGGTTTTGGCCAGCAGTTCGCCCACATATTTTTCCAGGTGTGCATTTAATGCAACCGTATCCATTTTATCTACTTCAAATCCCAGTCCTGGAACAGGGGCGGGGCGTGTAACAGCGCCGTTGTTGCGTGCACCAAAACGCATGATGGTCCAATTGCCTGGTGGCGGGTTCCAGTGCAGCAGGCCATTCTTATCCATTTTACTGCTGATATCAATAACATGTTCCGGCGATACCACTGCTGCTGGTAATACCGGGTAAACAGCCGGGGCTGTTATCCAGGGTTGTACACCTTTGGCTGAAGTATAAGGTGCGCGGTAATACAATGCTTTTTCATCTGTACCTGCTATGCTTTGTTTTATGGCTGGTGTTGGAAAGGCCAGTACGGCGATATCGCGGTAATAAGCTTCCCATTCTTTGTGCAGTTCCGGTGTTAAAGCACCCATGCCGAAATAAGGCTTCCTGGGCGATGGAACCGGTAATAGTATAGCAGGTTCGCCGGCCCTTGTTTTTTTCCAGGCAGCGCGTGCTGTATCGTTGATATACACTGTGCTGGCCACCATATGCTGCATGGAACTGGCCGGCTGTATCCAGGGACCGCCACTGCCGGCCCAACCTGGGCCGGTGCCCAGGATAATTTCGATGCCCAGGCGCTCACCCTCTTTCACGGCATGCCTGAATAAATTTTTCCATTCATCACTGAGAAAATCTACGGGCCCGCGGGGGATACCTACATTTACTTCAAGGTAGATAAGGCTGCTGATACCTGCGGCCTTCATCGATTCCATATCAGCGGTCATGGCAGCTTTGTTGCGGTTGCCATCCATAAAATACCAGTATACACCAGGACGTGCAGCTGCAGGCGGCATGGCAAAGCCCTGCTTTATTGCATCAATACCCGATGAGGACTGGGTTTGTGCCCGGATAGTGACCGCAAAGGAAAATAAGTACAACAGGGTACTGGCAAGCATTCTGGTTGTTGGCAAGTTCATCGTTTTTAGGCTATAGTGGTATCAGGGTTCTGCGTTATGGCGAATGGCCTGTTTGGCAATGGTAAGCTAAACCAGTTAACCGGATTAATCATCCTGTGGCATCCTGCTTGATCATTCCGGCCGGCAGACAGGAAAATGGCTGCTGATTTTTTTGGAAAAAAATAAAAGACGCTGTTTGTTCCACATTTTTTATCGTCTTTATAAAAGAGGTTGGGGGTTAACATTGGGGAGTAGTGCAAAAGTTCCATGGGTTTCAGGCGTTTCATTGTTCCAGTGAACGGCAGTGTGCACCAGAAATGCATTTAACGTTAAACCTTCAACATTAAACCTTAAACTCTCATTGTTCCAGTGAACGGCAGTGTGCACCAGAAATGCATTTAACGTTAAACCTT
>CBJLMB010000053.1:0-38862 GCA_966424055.1 uncultured Deminuibacter sp.
TACGGTGGTGTGAGAGGACGGGTAGCCAACTAATGGCTATCCTCCTACTCGATTTATAGGGATTGCTTGAGCAGGAGATATTGAAATGATGCTACACTGTTTTTACATTTTCTTTTATCCACCACATCCGAACTTTTTTGTAAGCATGGCTGTTGCTGAACAAACGATCGCCGGTTGATGAAGCAGAAAGTAAATATTATGTGGTTCAGACGCGACCTGCGCCTGGCAGATAATGCAGCTTTGTATCATGCACTGAAAAGTGAAAACCCTGTTGTACCCGTTTTTATTTTCGACAAGAACATACTGGACGACCTGGAGGATAAGAAAGACAAACGCGTCAATTTTATTCATGAAACGATCTCCGGTATGCAGGAACAGCTGGTAAAGACCGGAACTTCACTGGAAGTGTTTTATGGTTATCCCGAAACTGTTTTTAATACCCTGCTGGAAAAATATACAATAGAAAAGGTATTCACCAACCGTGATGATGAACAATACGCCATTGACCGCGACAGTACAGTGGATAACCTGCTGAAACAACATAATGCAGTTATGGCCAGCTATAAAGACCAGGTGATATTCGACAGAAATGAGGTGGTAAAGGCAGATGGAAGTGCTTATACCGTTTTCACCCCTTACAGCAAAAAATGGAAAGCCGCACTCAGGCCTTTTTATCTTCAGTCGTACCCGGTAAAAAAATACCTGGATCGTTTTTACAGGCAAGCAAGACAACCCATTCCTTCCCTGGAAAGCATGGGATTTGAAAAGGTTGTATTTGATATCCCTCCTGCAGCCATAGATGATGCTGTATTGGAGCGCTACGCCAAACAACGTGATTTTCCCGGCATTGATGGAACCAGTCGCCTGGGGCTGCACCTGCGTTTTGGTACCATCAGTATACGGGAGCTGGCAACACATGCAAAGGAATTAAGTGAGGCTTACCTGGATGAACTTATCTGGCGGGATTTTTATCATATGATCTTATGGCATTTCCCGCATGTACGCAAAGGCTATTCTTTCAAAAAAGCATATGATGCTATCCAATGGCGTAATAATGAACAGGAATTTGAACAATGGTGTACCGGCAGAACAGGTTATCCCATTGTTGATGCAGGCATGCGCGAGCTTAATACAACCGGTTTTATGCATAACCGCGTACGGATGATCACGGCTTCTTTTCTCACCAAACACCTGCTGATCGACTGGCGATGGGGAGAAGCCTATTTTGCACAAAAACTACTGGACTATGATTATGCTGCCAACAATGGTGGCTGGCAATGGGCAGCAGGCAGTGGCTGTGATGCTGCACCTTATTTCAGGGTATTCAATCCTTTGTTGCAAACAGAACGGTTTGATAAGGATCTGCGATATGTACGTAAATGGGTACCTGAGCTGGATAGCGCTGATTATCCGCTGCCGGTAGTTGATCATGCAATGGCGAGGAAACGGGCATTGGAAGTGTATGGGAGGGCGTTGAAAGATAAGTGAGGATACTGGGGTATTTTTTGTGTGCAGCAAGATGCTGGGGAGATAATGGTCACCCGCGGGACGCGGGCGACTGTGATGTGTTTGTGCAGCAGGATGCTGTGAGGATAATGGTCACCCGCGGGACGCGGGCGACTGCGGCAACTGTATTATACAAAAATATCTCCCGGCTCAGCCTGCTGATCGGGATGAAGACGATTGTAAATATTCAATAAGGTATAAACAGCCTGTTTGCCTTCATCACCCAGGTCAATGGAATAATTGTTTACATATAGATCGATATGCTGCCGCATAACATCTTCACTCATTTCCTGTGCATGTTCACGAACATACCCGGAGAGATCAGGATAATAACCATAAGCATAATCCACACTGCGGCGTATCAGGTCATCAACTTTATGCAGCAGCTCAGCTGACTGATTATGCCTGCCTACAATGCCACCCAGCGGAATAGGTACACCTGTTTGTTTTTCCCAGTATTCGCCAAGATCCATCCATTTTACCAGGCCTTTCTGCTGGTAAGTGAACCGGTTTTCATGAATGATCACACCTGCATCCACTTCTCCTTTAAGCACTGCATCTTCTATCTCATGAAATACCCTGAACTGCTTATGCCTGGCTCCCGGGAAAGCGAGCGAAAACAGCATATGTGCGGTGGTGTTCTCACCGGGGATGGCGATGGTTAAATGATCGATGGTTTTATTATCCTGCATGGGTTGTTTGGCTATCAGCAAGGGGCCTACACCTTTGCCCAGCGCGCCACCGGCATTCAGCACCCGGTACTGCGGCAGTATCAGCGGCAATACACCATAACTGATCTTGGAGAAATCCAGTTTCCCTTCAAGCGCCCACTGGTTCAGGGTTTGCACATCTTCAAGCACCACGTCAAATTCAAGTCCACCGGTGTCAATTTTATTGTTGACCAGTGCATCAAAAATAAAGGTATCGTTTGGGCATGGACTAAAGCCGAGCGTAAGTTTCATTTGTTCTGATTTATCTTTTTCAAATAGCTTGTATGCAGATACGTTCTTTTGCTGATGGCTACAGTAAAGTAAACCAGGGCGGTACCTTACTGCAATTTATACAGCCTATCAACATATCTCAGCAGTGTCTGGTTGAGTACATCAATGGATTCTTTCATTTTCCATTGTGTTTTATCGCGTTCGCCCACATAGTTGCTGATAGCCCTGATTTGCAGAAAAGGTGTATTGGTTTGTCTGGCGATATAGTGCAATGCAGCACCTTCCATGCTTTCCACACAAGGATCGTATTTCCGGATGAGCTGCTGAATTCTTTCAGGATGTGTTGTGATCTCATTCACTGTAATACCGGCTACTTCCGGTAATTTCAGCAGGTTGTATTCATTCAGCCAGGGATTGGGTAATTTCTTTTTCTCAAATGGAGGATAGCCGGGTTTTTCCAGCTTCAGATCGAAAATATCTTTCCATCTGCCTTCTTCTTCCACACCGGTATCACCAAGGTGTTCTTCGCTGATCGCAAGCACTTTACCGGGCGACACGGTTTTATCAAAACTACCTGCTATACCGGCCTGTATCAGCAGGTCGGGTTTTTCTTCCAGTACCAGCCTGGTAAGCGAAAATGCTGTAGCCAGTATACCCACACCACCCTGGTGAAAACTAACTTTCAGCCGCATACTTTTACTGGTATACAACTGGTTCATTTCCAGATAAGCGGGCATCCATTCCCCAACAGTGGCTGCTGTGATTACAACGCGCATAAGAACAGCAAAGGTCGTGGAAATAAGTAGAATAAAAACTTATATTGTTTTTTTAGTAATGTGACTGGCCAGTATAAGGCAGAAGATAATGAGCAGGCGTTTACCTGTTATTGTTATTAACTTCTGGCTATTTACTTTATTATGACAAAACCATCCTGCTTTGAAGCCATGCAGGTTTCGCATATTCATACTTTTACTATTAACTTTGCAAAAAATTTTAGGAGAGGAATGGTTTATCTCACCAGACTGGAACATTTTAATGCAGCGCATAAATTATACAACCCCAACTGGAGTAAAGAACAGAATGAGGCTGTATTCGGGGCCTGTGCCAATGAAAACTGGCATGGGCATAATTTTGACCTGTATATAACCATCAAAGGAAAGGTGGATGCAGATACCGGTTTTTTAATGGATGTTAAAAAGCTGAGTAAGCTGATCCAGGAAAAAGTGATCAGGAAAGTTGACCATAAAAACCTGAACCTGGATGTGGATTTCCTGCAGGGTAAAATGTGTAGTACCGAAAACCTGGCCATGGGAATATGGGAACAGCTGGCCGGTCATTTGCCCGAACATGTGCAGCTGCATTGTGTAAAGCTGTACGAAACACCGCGTATTTACGTGGAGTATTTTGGCGAATAAAAGGCATACATATTTTTTCTTTTTTAACCGGTGGCAAAGCACGATCTTTAATACTGCTTTGCCTGCCATAGGAAAGAACCGGTGAGTGAGGTGTATCCTTGAAAGTTTTACAATTGTTGATATGTGCTTACTATTCGCAGGCCACTTGATCAGCAGACTTCTGACACAGTGCCGGCGGTCAGCAATTAGAACTTATTTTTTAGCATAATAATTCCAACGCCGTTTGGCTGAAAGGCAACCTGTTTTGATACCCGGTCAGGTGATGACCCGCTGACTTGCTATTTTGCCTGAAGCCCGTATAAAACGGGATTGCAGTAACAGGATGCTGATGTTGGAGTAACCAGATTTATTTTGATTCATTTATAAACAGTCATACTGATGCCTGATAATAAAGTTGCCGTTTACAGGAAAGAGCATTTCAATGCCGCTCATCGACTGCATGTACCTGAATGGAGCGATGCACAGAATGAGCAGGTTTTTGGTAAATGCAACAATCCGCATTTTCATGGGCACAATTATGAGCTGGTGGTGCGGGTAACCGGTGTACCCGATGCTGTAACCGGTTATGTAATTGACCTGAAGCTGCTGAGTGATATTATCAAAGCTGAGGTACTGGACAGGTTCGATCATAAGAACCTGAACCTGGATACTGCCATTTTTAAACAGCTGAATCCTACAGCAGAAAATATTGCCATCGTGATTTATGGCCTGCTGCGGGATAAGATCGATGCTTCGCTCGATCTGCATATCCGCTTATACGAAACCGAGAGAAATTTTGTTGAATATCCAGCAGGCTGAGGCGCAAAAGAAACAGTCCTGATACCCAATTATATGATCTAAACATACAACGCATGGCATATACTAAAACGGAACAATACGATGAAAAAATTACGGCCGACCTGGTAACACATTATAAAAGTGTGATCAGCCTGATAGGAGAAGATGCAGAACGTGAAGGCCTGGTTAAAACCCCCGAACGTATTGCAAAGGCAATGCAGTTCCTCACCCAGGGATACCAGCAGGATGCAGTACAGATACTCAATTCAGCTAAATTCCATGAAACGGTGAGTGAGATGGTTATTGTGAAAGATATTGAACTGTACAGCATGTGCGAGCATCATATGCTGCCTTTTATCGGTAAGGCGCATATTGCTTATATCCCCAATGGATGGATCACCGGGCTGAGTAAAATAGCAAGGGTAGTGGATGTATACTCCCGCCGCCTGCAGGTACAGGAAAGGCTGACAACCGAAATACTCGATGCTATTAAAGAAGCACTGAACCCCCTGGGTGTGGCAGTGGTAATTGAAGCCAAGCACCTGTGCATGATGATGCGTGGTGTGCAGAAGCAGAATTCGGTAACCACCACCTCTGCTTTTTCAGGAGAGTTTGAAAAGGCCACTACACGCAGTGAATTTATGAAGCTGATCAGCGCAGACCTGGGCTAAAGCAACCTTAATAAAGCCTGCCCAAGCGCTATCTGAAGGCTGTACACTGCTTTTGAGGGCTCGTTTTGAATCTCTATTTTTGCCGCCATAATTATTCCAGATGAGTAAACATGCTTATGTATTTCCCGGCCAGGGAAGCCAGTTCAGCGGGATGGGTAAAAACCTATACAACACCAATGAAAAGGCAAAGCAATTATTTGAACAGGCTAATGCCATACTGGGTTTCCGCATCAGTGATATCCTGTTTACGGGTACTGATGAAGAGCTGAAGCAAACCAAAGTAACACAGCCTGCTATTTTCCTGCATTCTGTAATCGCTTACCAAACACTCCCCGATGCAAAACCTGATATGGTAGCTGGTCATTCACTGGGCGAATTTTCGGCCCTGGTTGCTGCAGGCTGCCTGCAGTTTGAAGAAGCGCTGCGGTTGGTAAGTATACGTGCACAGGCCATGCAGAAAGCCTGTGAGATCAATCCCTCTTCCATGGCGGCAGTACTGGCGCTGGACGACAATAAGGTAGAACAGATCTGTGCTGAAGTGCAACAGGAAACCGGCGAGGTAGTGGTTCCTGCCAATTATAATTGCCCAGGCCAACTGGTGATCAGCGGTACTACCAAAGGTGTGGAAATGGCCTGCGAGCGCATGAAAGCGGCTGGTGCCAAACGTGCCTTGTTACTGCCTGTAGGCGGAGCCTTCCATTCACCATTGATGGAACCGGCAAAGGAAGAGCTGGCTGCAGCTATCGAAAAAGCCGTATTCAACACACCCGTTTGTCCTATTTACCAGAACGTGGTGGCGCGCGCTGTTACGGATGCTGTTGAAATTAAACAAAACCTGATCGACCAGTTAACCAGTCCCGTACGCTGGACACAAAGTGTGCAGGCCATGCTGGCAGACGGCGCTGCACAATTCACTGAAACCGGCCCTGGCAAAGTATTACAGGGACTGGTACTGAAGATAGATAAAACAGCGCAGGTGAATGGCGTTAGTTAAAGCATATTAACTTTTACTGAACAGTAAGCAAAAGATGCAGTACAAATGTGCTGCATCTTTTTTATTGTATGGATGAGCTGGCCATATGGTTCTCCAGCTTTAACAGTTTATTGAATGCGCTGTATTTCATAGCGTAATTACGGATTATTCAATGTGCGGAATGTAAGAGATATCCTAATTTCTGTTTTCCATAGAGGGATAATGCCTGTTGAGTTGTCGTTGAATGGAAACAATGCTGCTTGGGAACAGATTTTATTTATCACTGTAAAAATTCATTTCATGTACAGCCAACAATTCATTCAATCGCAGCTGAGTGAGCCTCATCGCATCCGTACAAAACAAATACTGAAACAGTATCCCGAAGTAAGAAGTTTAATAGGGAAGAATCCCTATACCATTTTTGTTATTGCTGCACTGGTTGCTGCGCAGCTTGGTATTGCGGTATTCCTGTCGGGAGAAAGCTGGTGGCTTGTTACCGGTGTGGCTTATATCATCGGTGCTTTTATTATTCATGCCTTGTTTGTAATGATACATGAATGCACGCACCAGCTTTTATTTAAGGGAAAAACGGGAAACCGGCTGGCTGGTCTGCTGGCCAACCTGCCGCAGTTATTCCCTACTGCTATTGCTTTTGAACGTTATCATATCAAACACCATTCTTTCCTGGGTGTGTATGAACTGGATGGCGACCTGCCCAATCACTGGGAAGCCCGGCTGATCAGTAGTTATGCCCCCGGCAAAATGCTCTGGCTGTTGTTGTATCCTTTTTTTCAGGTGTTGCGCTTATCGCGCCTGAAAGAAGTACGCTCCACCGACGGGTGGATGCTAGGCAATATCGCCGTTCAACTGTTGTTTACGGCCATCTTCTGGTGGCTGGTGGGCACCAAGGCTATCGTGTTTTTATTGCTGAGTTTCTTTTTTTCTGTGGGACTGCACCCGCTCGGTGCCAGATGGATACAGGAGCATTATGTGGTAAAAGAAGGGCAGGAAACGTATAGTTATTACGGTATGCTCAATCGGGTAGCTTTTAATATGGGTTATCACAACGAACACCATGATTTTCCTTCTGTACCCTGGAACAGGCTGCCTCAACTGCGCAGAGCAGCACCCCCATTTTATGATAACCTGTATTATCATACTTCCTGGACAAAACTGCTATTCCGCTTCCTGTTCTGCCAGGAGATCACACTTTTCTCGAGGATAGTAAGAAAAGAAAGAGGGAAGGTGCCCATTTCAGACGGAGCGATACATGACAAGGAGCTCAGTGAAAAAATGCGGCCTGCAGGTGAAATGTGTTGAGCATACATATGCCCGGTAAATATTGTAATGCAGGGTGGTTATTACAATTGCTATTATAGCATGCAAACAGGGAAAGCGTTCATGGCTTTCCCTGTTCATACATACTGCGGTTGTTATAACCTGTTGTTAAACCGGCATGGAGCAATTGATCCATTCAGGATCAAAGCTGGTATTGTATTTTTTATAAAAGCGGATGGCCGGTTCGTTCCATTCCAGTACCTGCCAGGCAATGGCACTGAAATGCTTTTCCCTGGCTTCGCTTATCAGTTCATCGAACAACAGCTTGCCCACACCCTTGCCCCGCCAGGCTTCGGTTACCAGGATATCTTCCAGGTACATTCTTTGTCCTTTCCAGGTAGAATACCTGACATAATACAGGGCAAAGCCGATGATCGTTCCACCGGCTTCAGCCACAAAGCCCCACCATACCGGGTTTTCACCAAAACCACTTTCTTCAAAATGTTCAAGTGATACCGTTACTTCCTGTGGTGCTTTTTCGTAAACGGCGAGTTCGTTAACCAGTTCCATTAAACGGGGGCAATCTTTTTTTTCAGCTCTTCTGGTGGTAATATTCATATGTTGATTGAATGGATATACAAATATGATGACTATTTTTTTGAAGGAGATAACTGCAATGTTATAAACCTTTCAGTGCCTGCTCCAGGTCGGTGAGAATATCTGCAATATTCTCCATACCGGTACTCATCCTGATTAGTCCGTCGGTAATACCGAACTTCAGTTTCTGTTCGCGCGGCACACTGAAATGCGACATGGATGCGGGGTGCGATACCAGTGTATCTACAGTGCCCAGCGATACGGCTCTTATACACATCTGCAGCCGGTCAATAAACTGTTTGCCCGCATTCAGGCCGCCTTTCAGCTCAAAGCTGAGCATGGCGCCGGGATGCCGCATTTGCCGCGCGGCTATGGCATAATCTGGATGACCGGGTAAACCATTGTAGTTCACTGTTGCTATCGCCGGATGTTTTGCCAGGAAACCGGCAACAGTAACCGCATTGCTGCAGTGGCGGTCCATCCGTATTTCCAGTGTTTTCATGCCTTGTATCAGCAGGAATGCATCAAACGGATTGCTGTTGCCACCCAGCATTTTATACCATTGAAATGCTTTTGTGTTCATGAAATGAATATCCCTGCCCAGCAATACCCCGCCGATGGCAGTGCCATGACCGTTTAAAAACTTGGTGGTGGAGTGAACCACGAAATCCACATCGTAACGAAAAGGCTGCTGCAGGTAAGGTGTGGCAAACGTATTGTCTACTGAAACCAGTAGCCCGTGTTGTTTGGCAATACTGCTTACTGCTGCAATATCCACGCATTGAATGGTAGGGTTGGCGGGTGTTTCGATATGCACCATCCTGATAGACGGATGTTCGCGGATAGCTGCTGCCACCTGATCGGTATCGCGCATATCTATGATAACCGGTTCAATATTGTTCTGTGCCAGCATATGATGCATCAGCTCGTGCGTACCGCCATAAAGCGAGTAATGCGATAGTATTTTATCGCCTGCTTTCAGGTTGGTTAAAAACAAAGTGCTGAGGGCTGCTTGTCCGCTGGCATGCAGCAATGCTTTCAGTTGCAGCGGCGAACCATCGGCATTGGTGATATTAAATGCTTCAAGAGCGGCGATCACCTGTTCAGCCACAGCAAAGGTGGGATTGCCCCAGCGGGAATAAATATAACCGGATTCTTTACCTGCAAACCGCTCCATACCCTGTTGTGCGGTGTCGAATGTGAAAGTAGAACTGGCATAGATAGGTGCGACATGCGCGTATTCGGGAAAAAACTGCTGTGCTGTATGTATGGCAACAGAGCTGATGCCCGTAAGGGAAGTTGGATGCTGGCTCATTGAAGAAAACTTTATCAGTCAAAGAAGATAAAGTTAAGGTTTATCTTCTTTGAGGAGGTATGCCCTGGTTCGCTATGGAGCAAGTGTCCATACAGAAGTGCGGCCCAGCAGGGAGAACCCGCAGATATATCCTTTCAGTTTTAGTTCATTGCCATTGAGCGTGAGCCTGCCGCAATAGGTTTTACCTGTATTGGGGTCGTATACGGTGCCGCCTTCGTATACATTGGCTTCATCTGACCTGGTGAATGATTTTAAAATAAGGCTGTTGAGCAGGGGCTTGCTGCGAAGGTTTTCCTTCGGGTTCTTACTATCTGTACGGGGCTGGCCATGATCATCATTGGGGTGTTGCAGCCATACTATTTTGCCGTAGAACTTTCCATCGGATGCTTTATATACCTGTATCCTGGCTGTTTTCTCTGCATTGTACCAGGTTTTTTCAACAGGGTCCTGGGCGAAGCTTTTTGCCAAGGACAGTAGCAGCAAACCGCATATAAGGATCAGGTGTTTCATACGCCAGGTTTATGAGTGACTAAATATACACTAATTAAGAACGTATCAGCCGGCTGAAAGTTGTTGGATACGGGTTGCAAATGATTAAGCAATGCTTTTACATTAAGTCAGTTCAACACCCTGCGCACTCACGGTACTATTCACTGTTTCTTCGTGGTTGCGTTGCAGAAATTCTTCCCGGGCCTGTTTGGCCATTTTATGGTTGCCTGTATGGCTCCATCCCGGTGGCATAACAATGTACAGTAGTTTGTTTTTGATACCGGGTGCGGCAGCTATATCTTTCCAAAGACACACGAACTCCCCGAAATACGCATCCCAGAGACTTTTAGGATTCATTTCACGCGTTATACCGTACTCAATAACAATATCGTGTCTTTCATTCTGGTAGGTTTTGAAAACCCTGTCCCAGATATTCAGCAGGTTACAAAAATTGGTATCCATGTACAGCGGGTTCTTTGCATGATGCACCCGGTGATGCGATGGCGTAAGCAGTAGATTGTTTAAAAATCCCAGCCTGCCGTCTTTCATAATATTTTCACCCACATGAATAAATGAACCCCAGGTACCGTCTATGAACATGATAAAAAACAGCAGTGCGGGGTTCACCCCCATGATGATGCAGATGGAAGTGCGTATCACATCGGCATAAGGTGCTTCCAGGAAAAAATGCGAAAAATTGACAAAAAGGTTCATCTGCCTGGGCGCATGATGTGTTGAATGAAGGCACCAGAATATTCTTACTTTATGTGCGAGGTAATGATAAATAAAATGCGAAAACTCCCATACCACATAGCCATACAATAACCAGTACCAGGTAAATGTAGTAGTGAAGATCGCATGCTTTTCCAGCACGCCGATACAGAAGGCCACAGCTGCAATGGAAATAAACCTGGAGATCACGCGGTTGAGCACAAATACCAAAAAAGGGATGCGGTATTCTTCTATCTTGAACCGTTTGTATACAATGGCACGGATAATTTCAATAAACAACAGCAGCGGGATAATGGGCGCCACCAGGGTTTGCATACCATTAAGGGTAGACAGCGAACTATAGTCTCCTGACTGCACCATTTTGATGATGCCCCCGATATTGCAAAATCCAATTAGCTCTTCGTACAGTGTTTGCAGAATATTCATTGGCGGGTCAATCGTTTTGAGTAGTTAAAGCAAGTTGAACAAAAATAATATAGAAATACGGTTGGATAGCTAAAATTTGTCTTTCGTTGCTGCTGCTTACGTAAGTATTGAATACCAGCCGGTTTTCTTCTGGGCAGCATTGGCGGCACGGGTTTTTACAGGTATCTTTTCTTCCATACCTGCATCATATGTACATTAACAGCCCACTGGTCGGCAACCGGTTGATTGGTGAAGGGGATAGTGGGCATATAAGTAGGAGGCCCGAATTCGGTGAGCATCGTGAGCCGGGCGCCTTTTTCTTTTTTTAAGGCCACTACTTTATCCCACCAGGCAAAATGGGCGTCTACAGCAGGCTTCCATTCGGGTGCGCGCGGGTCACCTACCTGCGGGCCTTCGGGATGACCTACCCTTGAATGTATATGATCAGTACGGCTAAGGGCAAGTGCTACTGTGGCGGCCTGGTCTTCGAGCAGGCTTTCGCTTACATTGCACCAGTGCGAAATATCCAGCGTAAGCCGCAAGCCCGGGTTTTGCCGGAGATAAGGCAATGCTGCGGGAGCCGAATACAACATCCGCGAGCGGTGTGTTTCATGGTACACGGGGATACCTGTTTGTTTTTCGCAGGCAATGGTGTAATCAATAAAACGCTTGTTGTGTTCATAAGAAAAATAATCGCGGCCCGAATGTACATTGATGTACAGGGGTTTTTGATGCGCCTTGCTGGTTGCGGCGGCCAGTACATTTTTAAATGTAGCAAAATGGGCTTCGGGGTCGGGCTCATCGCCGCGGCAGAGAAACCCTGCTTCCAGCTGGTATGTTTTGAGTGCATTGAACAGTTCCTGCTGCATGGCCTTATCTGCAGGCCATAAAATTTCGATGCCATCATAGCCGTCCTGTTTGGCTTTCCTGCAGAAATCTGTTACAGAACCATTGAAGCCCCAGTAAGGTGCCATGATGGTTAATGCAAAACCATCTGAAGCCGCTGGGGCTGCAGGCTGAAACGATCCGAAAACATCCAGGGATGAAATAAATAAAGCGGTGGTTGCCGCGGTGCTCCTGGTAATAAAATGCCGGCGGGTATATGACATAGCAATACAATATTCCTGTGAAAATACTTATTTCTGCATCAAGAGAAGGAATTGACAAATGATTTCAATAAAGCAGTTTCTGCAGATATCTTCCGGCAATAAAAAAGCGGGCTGTTGCAGCTCCGCTTTTTTTTGTAGACAAATTCGTTGCCGGTTTATTGACCGTCGTAAGCCCATTTAACCCATGTAGCACCCCAGGTGAACCCGCCGCCGAAAGCTGCGAGCAGCAGGTTATCGCCTTTTTTCAGCTGGCTTTCCCATTCCCACAGGCAAAGAGGGATAGTGCCTGCGGTGGTATTGCCATAGCGATGGATATTGATCATGATCTTCTCCTTTGGCAGGCCGATACGGTTGGCTGTGGCATCGATGATGCGCAGGTTAGCCTGGTGGGGTACCAGCCAGGCCAGGTTATCGGCAGTCAGGTTGTTGCGTTCAATCAGCTGGGCGCTTACATCGGCCATGCCTGTTACAGCATATTTAAATACCATTTTCCCTTCCTGGTAAGCATAATGTTCCCTGGCTGTAACGGTTTCGATAGAGGCTGGTTTAAGTGAACCGCCGGCTTTCATATGCAGGAATTCCTTGCCATGGCCATCGCTTTTTAAAATGGCATCGAGCACACCTTCGCCTTCGGTATTGGGTTCCAGCAGTACAGCGCCTGCACCGTCGCCGAAAATAATACAAGTGGCGCGGTCGGTATAGTCGATGATGGAGCTCATTTTATCAACACCCACCACGATCACTTTTTTATAACGGCCGCTTTCAATAAAAGAGGCACCGGTAGTAAGGGCATACAGAAAGCCACTGCAGGCAGCGCTCATATCGAACCCCCAGGCATTTTCGGCGCCGATACGGTGCGAAATGATGTTGGCTGTGGCGGGAAAAACCATATCGGGGGTAACCGTAGCGCAAATAATACAATCGATCTCTTTAGGGTCGAGTTTTCTTTTTTCCAGTATCTGCTGGATAGCAGGTATGGCCATATCACTGCTCGCTTTTCCTTCTCCCTTCAGTATGCGTCTTTCTTCGATCCCTGTGCGGGTTTTAATCCATTCGTCGGTGGTATCTACGATTTTTTCCAGTTCTGCATTGGTCAGTCGGTACTCGGGTACATATCCGCCAACGGCAGTAATGGCAGCTGTTATTTTATTCATCCGTGTAATAATTTAGGCTCAAATACCGGAGGGAATCGGGTATGGTTTCGTCTGCTTCTTTTGAGGAGGTCAGACGCCAGCCATTTTACATGATCATTGCCCGGGGGTTGCTATCATGTGCGGTTTCTTCCGGCGGGAATCAGCTGTGCGGGTCACTGCACAATAAACTGATTGAGGTTGGCAAAGGTATTGCAAAACTGTGGAAGTGACCAAACCGGCCCGGCCAATTTCTGGTGGATGCCACCGGTTACACCCCGTATAACAGCTTACACGAAATAATATACATATAAGACAATAATAAGTATGGTAATGTATTGAAATAGCCTATTTTTGGCTTCATAGTACTTATGATAGCATTTGTAAGAGGCCATTTTATACAAAAAACACCGGCGCAGGTTATTGTTGATGTAAATGGGGTGGGGTATGACCTGCATATCAGTTTGCATACTTATTCGCATATCAGTAATAGCGAACAGGGGCAACTGTTCACTTATTTGCATATAACAGAAAATGGTCAAACCCTGTATGGTTTTTTTGAACTCTCGGAAAAGGAATTATTTTTACAGCTCATCAGCGTTTCCGGGGTAGGAGCCTCCACTGCCAGGATGATGCTTTCAGGCATGAAGCCCGAAGAAATTATCCGCGCCATTGTTCAGGGTAATGCCAAACAATTGGAAAGCATTAAAGGCATCGGTCGCAAAACAGCCGAAAGGCTGATACTGGAACTGAGGGAAAAGCTGGGCAAGCAAAATCTGGATAACCCGCTTACAGCGGCTGTTACCAGGCACACCGCAGAAGCCGACGCACTGCAGGCGCTCGTATCCCTGGGCATAGCACGCAATACTGCTGAGCTGGCAGTACAAAAAGTACTGAAAGCACACACATCCGCCACTCCTATGGAACTGGAACAAATCATCAAATTGGCACTAAAAAACCTATAAGCATATAGAAAAATTTCTACCTAACCAGAGCTGACTATAAATTGACCCGACTATCTCGCTTTGTTCGCTTAGTATTATGCCTCGCTATAGCTTGGCTGTATGGAACGCTCCATGCCGCCGCCCAACGAGGGGATTCCCTGCATTTTCCGCTGCAGGACCGTCGGGGCGATCCTTTCACCTGGCAGAACAGGAACCCCTTTGATATAAAAGATACAGCTTACCTGAAGCGGACCATTGAATACGATCCCAAAACAAAGCAGTATTATATTATCGAAAAAATCGGTAACCAGTATTTTCGCAAACCAACCTACCTCAGCTTTGATGAATTCTGGAAACTACGGGGCCGGGAAGCCGAAGTAGACTATTTCAATGAACGCTCACAAACCCTGTACGACCTGAATAAAAAGGTGAAACGGCCTTATATGAAGGTGTACAATAAATTGTTCGACCGCATATTTGGAGGCGCCGATTCAAATGGCCTGAAAATAGATATCAGACCACAGGGAACGGTTGACCTTACGCTTGGCTACCAGGGACAGAATATTCAAAACCCCACCCTGCCCGAGAACGCACGTAAAACAGGCGGCTTCGATTTTAACATGAATGCCAACCTGAACGTGATCGGTAATATCGGAGACAAACTGAAGCTTCCCATCAACTACAATACCCTGGCCAATTTCGATTATGAAAACCAGCTGAAGCTCGACTATAAGGGGATGGATGATGAGATACTGAAATCTGTTGAAGCCGGTAATATTTCATTCCAGTCGAAAGGCACCCTTATCCAGGGCGTGCAAAGCCTTTTTGGTATCAAAACACAGCTGCAGTTCGGTAAACTGTTTATCACTACTGCGGTTGCCAACCAGCGCTCGCAAAAGCAGAGCGTAGGACTGAGAGGCGGCGGCCTTACCCAGACACTGAACAAAAAGTTGTCTGACTACGAAGAAAATAAACACTTCCTGCTGGCCCAGTATTTCCGCAACAATTACAACAAAGCCATGAGCAAGCTGCCCGTGGTAAACAGCCAGGCACAGATTCTGCGTATGGAAGTATGGGTAACCAACCGCACCGGCGCCACTACCGATACCAGGTATATCGCCGGTATGATGGACCTGGGTGAAAGCAGGCCCTATAACCCGGCCAACCAGCCGCTTACACCCAGCGATCTGCCACAGAACGGCGCCAATAACCTGTACAGTTATCTTACCAGCAGCCCGGCCAACCGCAATCCCAACCTGGTGAACAGCCTGTTGCTGGCCAGGGGAATGAAACCGGTGGATGAATTTGAAAAAACCTTTGCCCGCAAACTGAACCCCAGCGAGTATTATTTCAACCCGCAGATCGGTTTTCTCTCACTGAACCAGCAATTGCAGCCCGATGATGTGCTGGCAGTGGCTTACCAGTATACCTATAATGGCAAAACCTACCAGGTGGGTGAGTTTTCGCAGGATGTAACGGTCGATTCTACACAGGGTGTGCAGAAGGTGCTGTTCCTGAAACTGCTCAAAGCCACTTCGCAGCGCATCAACCTGCCTATCTGGAGGCTGATGATGAAAAACGTGTATTCCCTGGATGTAACCGGTTTGCAGCAGCAGGATTTTAAACTGAACATCCTGTACCAGGATCCCAGCGGTGGTACCAAACCCTATTTGCCCGAAAGCGCCCCCGCAGTAGATGGTAAACCGCTGCTGTCTATTTTAAACCTCGACCGGCTCAACAACCGCAATGATCCTTTGCCTGATGGGGTTTACGATTTTATCGACGGTTTTACGGTACTGGCACAGCAGGGTAAGATCATTTTCCCGGTGCTGGAGCCTTTTGGCCGCGATCTCGACACCCTGGCATTTGCCAACCAGCCCACAGCGCTGAAACAGAAATATGTGTATTACCAGTTATACGATTCTATCAAAGCCATTGCGCAAACCTATGCCAACCTCGACCGTTTTGTAGCGCAGGGTAGTGCCAAAGGCAGCAGTACATCGGAAGTATACCTGGGAGCTTTTAATATTCCGCAGGGATCAGTGACGGTAACGGCGGGCGGACAGATACTGAAAGAAAATGTGGATTATGTGATCGATTATAACCTGGGAACACTGAAAGTGATCAACCAGGCCATTCTCAACTCGGGCATACCGGTAAGTGTGCAGTATGAAAACAATGCCGGCTTCGGCCTGCAGCAGCGCAGTTTCTTCGGCCTGCGGCTCGATTACAAGGCCAATAAAAAACTAACACTGGGCGCAACTGTCGAGCACCTGGGTGAAAGGCCCTTCTTCACCAAAATGAATATCGGCGACGATCCCATCAGCAATACTGTGTATGGGTTTGATTTTAACTACCGATCAGATCTTCCCGGCCTTACCCGTTTGCTGAATAAGCTGCCCAACTACCATTCCAACGCCATGAGTAGTATCAATGCTTATGGCGAAGCGGCAGTATTGAAGCCCGGCCATCCTTCGCAGATAGGCAGTGGGGAGCAGGGTGCTGTGTACATCGATGATTTTGAAGGAACCAGTACCAATATCGACCTGCGTTATCCCTTTGTGAACTGGGCGCTGGCATCAACCCCCGCAGGTAATGGCCTGTTCCCGGAAGCCGACCTGAGCGATTCGATCGACTATGGTAAAAACAGGGCAAAACTGGCCTGGTACAATATTGAACCCGTGCTGCAGGATAAAACCAACCCCAATAACCCCCTGCGCAACGACCCCACCGCATTGAGCGACCCGCGGGTGCGTGCGGTGTATACCAGTGAACTGTTCCCGCAGAAAACCACGAATATCACCGACGTACAAACATCTACTTTCGACCTGGCTTATTATCCAACAGAAAAAGGTCCTTATAACTACGAATCCCGCAGCACCGAACTGGATGCCAGTGGTAAGCTGCGCAATCCTAAAAACCGCTGGGGCGGTATCATGCGTGCCATTGACCAGACCGACTTTGTTACGGCCAATGTGGCATTTGTAGAGTTCTGGATGCAGGACCCCTTTATTATGAAACCCAATAGCACGGGTGGTAAATTATACATCGACCTGGGTAATGTGAGTGAGGATATCTTAAAAGACGGCCGCCGCTTTTATGAAAATGGTTTAAATACACCCAGCCAGCCTGCAGCTGTTGATAACAGCGGCACCTGGGGTAAGGTACCGGTTAACCCCTTCCAGGTAACACAGGCCTTCAGCAATGACCCCAACGACCGCCAGTACCAGGACGTGGGTTTTGATGGTTTGAATGATGAAGAAGAAAGAACAAAAAGAAGCAAGTACCTGAACGATCTTGCCACCAATTTTTCTACAGCCTCACCTGTTTACCAGAAAGCGCTGAACGACCCATCCAGCGATAACTATAAATGGTACCGCGATGCCAGCTATGATGCGGCGCGTACCGGTTTGCTGGGCCGATATAAAGATTACAATAACCCACAGGGCAACTCACCGGTGGCCAACGGCTCTTCACAATTTTCACCTGCTGCAACCCTGTACCCCGATAATGAAGACCTGAACAGGGATAATACGCTGAATGAAACAGAAGAGTACTATGAGTACCAGGTAGACCTGAGACCCGGTATGGATGTGGGCCTCAGCCGTTATATCACCGATAAAAAAGTGATCACACCCAAACTGGCCGATGGCAGCACCCGCCAGGAAAACTGGTACCTGTTCCGTATACCGGTGGAAAATTTCACCAGTAAAATAGGGCAGATACCCGATTTCAAATCCATCCGTTTTGCACGTATGTACCTTACCGGTTTTGAAGATTCGGTGGTACTGCGTTTTGCCACCCTGAACCTGGTGCGCAACCAGTGGCGTAATTTCACCTTTACACTGGACACCACTGGTTCTTACACACCGTTGCCCGCTAACTCGGCTACCACCATGGATGTACTGGCCGTGAACGTGGAAGAGAACAGCAACAGGCAGCCTATTCCTTACCGCATACCACCCGGTATTGAGCGAGTACAAATACTGAGCAACAATGGTGTAAACCTGCTACAGAACGAGCAGTCTATGAGCCTTCGCATCAGTAACCTGGCCGAAGGCGACAGCCGCTCTGTATTTAAAAACATGAACCTGGATATGCGGCGTTATGGCAAGTTGTCTATGTTCATCCATGCCGAATCAGTGATCGGCCAGCATGTGGTGGCAGATGGCGACCTGAATGCGGTGATCCGTATCGGGCAGGACTTCCTGAACAACTACTACGAAATAAAAATACCGCTGAAAGTAACACTGCCTTCTGCCACAGCCACTGCCGACCAGGTATGGCCCGCAGACAACAACCTCGATTTCTCCCTGCAGCAGCTGGTTACCCTAAAGCTACAGCGTAATGAAAGCGGTGCTGCGGTAAGCACTATTTACAGGCAGGTGATCGGCAATAAAACCTTCTCGGTGCTGGGTAACCCTAACCTGGGGCAGGTAACCAGCTTTTTGATTGGTGTGGAAAATGCCAAAGGCGGTTATACCGGAGCCCTGAGCTCAGAAGTATGGGTGAATGAACTGCGCTTGTCGCAGATAGATGAAAAAGGCGGCTGGGCTGCTTTGGGAAGAATAGATATGCAGCTGGCCGATCTTGGCAATGTGTCGGTTTCGGCCAATACCTATACTGCCGGATGGGGCAGTATAGAGCAAAGAGTGGGCGAGCGTGCCATGAACGATATGTTCCAGTTTGATGCCGCCGTTCAGCTGGATGCCGGTAAGCTACTGCCACGCAAGGCTGGTATCACCATCCCGATCTATGCCAGCATCAATAAAACCACGCTTACACCCGAATACGATCCTTATAACCTGGATGTATTGCTGAAAACAGAGCTGGGCAGGGCGCGCAGCAAGGCCCTGCGCGATTCCATTAAAAATACCGCACTGGATGTAACGACCATCAAAACGATCAATTTCACCAATGTGCGTTTTGCCAAACCAGGTCCGCGGCCGCGATTATGGAGCCTGAGCAATTTTGATTTCTCTTATTCCTACACCCGCTTTGAACAGGTGAACCCGCTTATTCTGAAAAATGATGTGGTTAAACAAAGAGGCGGCTTTGGCTATACCTATAATGGTAACCCGCGGTTTATACAACCCTTCAGAAAATTGATCAAAGGGAATAGTGTGTGGTTACTGTTCCTGAAAGATTTCAATTTTAACCTGAACCCTTCACTGATCGGTTTCAGGGTAGATATCAACCGGCAGTTTGGTACTTATATACCACGTATTGTAAACTCGTACGATAACAAAGTGCTGCGGGTAGATACCACCTACGATAAATATTTTACGTTCGACCGCTATTATAACCTGCGGTGGGATTTATCCAAATCGCTCAACATCGATTTCAGTGCTGTCAACAATGCCCGTGTTGATGAGCCCTATGGCAAGCTTAATACCAAAGCCAAGCGTGATACGGTATGGCGTAATTTCCTCAGTGGCGGCAGAAATACCATGTACCAGCAGAAAGGTACACTTAGCTATAACCTGCCGCTGAATAAATTCCCGTTCACTGACTGGATATCGGCGCGTTATAATTATGTAACCAACTACGATTGGGTAGGGGCCAGCCTGCTGGCTACCAACCTGGGCAATACAATAGAAAACGGCCAGCAAAACAGTTTTACAGCAGAGTTTGATTTTAACCGGCTGTACAATAAATCGCGGTTCCTGCGCAACCTCGACCTGCCCAGGGCACCCAAACAACCAGAGAAAGCGCCGGCTCCTGCACCGGGTAACAACAATGTAAAACCGATCAACCCGCTGGATACATTGCCAACACGGGCTGAAGTGGTAAAAGGTTTACACGGGAAAGCGAAAAGAGAAGCGCTGCGCAAATGGCGGCAGCAGCGGAGAGAGGCCAAACGTATTGCCAGGCTGATGCGCAGCAATAACCAGCAGCCACAGGAAATGAGCACACTGGCCAGGGCCGGCGGACAGCTGCTCACCATGGTAAAACGGGTGTCTGCCAACTATTCCATTAACCTGAGCAGCCGCGTGCCCGGCTATATGGATAGTACACGGGCGCTTGGACAAAACTGGAGCAGTATGCAGCCCGGCCTTGATTATGTATTTGGCAAACAGCCTAACTCGGCATGGCTGGATAAAAAAGCACGCCAGGGTTTAATTACCCGCGATTCCACATTCAACCTGATGTTCAGGCAGAACTATGAACAACACCTGAACTTTACCGCTACCATCGAGCCGATACGCGAACTTACTATTGACCTGAGCCTTGAAAAATCATTCTCAAAAGAATATTCAGAACTGTTTAAAGACACAACCGGTACGGGCAATAATTTCGCGCACCTGAGCCCTTATGCCACGGGTGGTTTCAGCGTATCTTATATTAGTTTGGGTACGCTGTTCAGGAAGAGTAATCCCAATGAAATATCCACTACATTCCTGGAATTCCAGAACAACAGGCTGATCATTTCTGACAGGCTTGCCAGGCGCAACCCTTACCAGAACGGACAGAAAACAGCAGATGGTTATTATGTGGGTTATGGCCGCTATTCGCAGGATGTACTGATACCAGCCTTTCTGGCAGCATATGCCAAAAAAGATCCACATTCGGTACCATTGATCGGTGAGGCGAACGGTGATATTAAATCGAATCCTTTCTCCGGTATTAAACCACTGCCCAACTGGCGGCTTACCTATACAGGGCTTAGCCGTATGCCGGCACTGGCCAGTGTATTCAGCAATATCACCATCACGCATGGGTACTCGGGTACTTTAAGCATGAACAGTTTTACCAGTGCGCTTAATTATTATGATCCACTGCATCTGGGCACGCCAGGGTTTATCGATACCATATCGGGCAACTTTGTGCCTTTCTTCCTGGTGCCCAACCTTACTATGCAGGAGCAGTTTGCACCGCTGATCGGTATTGATGTAACCACCATCAGCCAGCTGAACCTGAAATTTGAATTCCTGAAAAGCAGGCAGCTAAGCCTTAGCCTGGCCGATTACCAGCTAAGTGAAGTGCGCAGTACCGAATGGCGCTTTGGCTTCAGCTGGCGCAAGCATGGCCTGCATATGCCTTTTAAAATACCTGGCATGAAAGGAGGAAAGCGATTGCAAAATGACCTCAACCTGACGCTGGACCTGGCGATGCGTGATGATACACAAAGTAACAGCCGGCTTGATCAAACCGCGGCTTATGCAACTGGTGGCCAAAAGATTATCAAAATACAGCCGTCTATCGATTATGTGCTGAACAACCGTATTAACCTGAAGCTGTTCTTCGATCAGCAGCGAACCATTCCATACATCTCAAGTACCGCGCCTGTTACCAATACCCGGGCGGGTATACAGGTAAGGGTATCGCTTGCACCTTAATTTCTTTCGCGGGAAATAATATGGGTAGCAATAAAAGAGGTGTATGCGGTCTTTTTTGATCCGCATACACCTCTTTTATTGCTGCAGGCATTTGATTATGCGCTTTTATGTGTAAAGAACGAATTGGCTTGTGCAGTACAGGTGATCACCAGGTCGTTGATGCAAACATGGGCCGGTAAACTGGCGCAGTAAAAAACCGTGTCGGCAATATCTGCTGCATGCAGGGGCTCAAAGCCTTTGTACACTTCATCTGCTTTGCTTTGATCGCCTTTGAAGCGGACATTGGAAAATTCTGTTTCTGCTGCACCGGGATGGATAGCTGTTACCTTAATGCCATAAGGCAGCAGATCGATGCGCTGAGCTTCACTGATAGCACCCACCGCATGTTTGGTGGCACAATATACATTGCCATTGGGATACACTTCTTTACCGGCAGTAGAGCCGATATTGATAATATGTCCTTTTTTGCGTTGCACCATACCCGGAACAATGGCTTTAGACACATACAGCAATCCCTTCACATTGGTATCGATCATCGTATCCCAGTCGTCCAGCGAGGCGCGGTCAAACGGATCGCGGCCCAGCGCAAGTCCTGCATTATTCACCAGAACATCGACAGTCTGCCATTCGGCGGGCAGTTGCGATAACTGTTCGGTAACCGCCTGCCTGCTTTGCACATCAAAATGAAGCGGCAGTACTGCAATGCCATAGCGGCTGCGCAGCTCCTCAGCGATCGAATGAAGACGGTCGGCTCTTCTGCCGGTAAGGATACAGTTCCATCCTGCAGCGGCGAATTTTTCGGCGATTGCTTTACCAAAACCAGATGTGGCACCCGTTACCAGTATTATTTTAGTGGACATAGATTTGATTTTCCCGGTAAAAATAAACCCAATTCAAATGCATTGATCATTAATTGTACAACATACAGCGGATGAAATCATTGCGGTATTCTTTTTTAATGCTTCTATATCTTGCATCGTACTTCTTATATTAAATACTTAACTTGTTTATCTTGCTAACCATTGTATGAAGCGAATAGGGCTATATATCAAACATTATTTCACCCATCTTACCCTGAAGGCGAAAATTGGCTGGTTGATCGTGCTGGTATTGCTGGTTGGGTTCTGGTGTTCGCTTCCTTCGCAGTTGTTTGTAACACCCACCAGTTTTGTGATCACCGATAAAGAGGGTAACCTGCTCAATGCTTCTATCGCTGCCGATGGGCAGTGGCGGTTTCCTTATGATGGCGAGGTGCCGGAGAAATTCAGGCAATGTATCATCACCTTTGAAGACAAGCGTTTTTATTATCATCCCGGTGTAGACCTGCTGGCCCTGGGGAGAGCTGTTGTTCAAAATATCCGCAATAAAAAAACAGTGAGTGGCGGCAGTACATTAACCATGCAGGTGATCAGGCTAAGCAGGGGCAAAAGCAACCGCAACCTGTGGAACAAACTGGTGGAAAGTATCCTGGCGGTAAGGCTGGAATGTTCTTACCGAAAAAAATCCATTCTTGCATTGTATGCTTCCAATGCGCCATTTGGCAGCAATGTGGTTGGGCTTGATGCAGCTGCCTGGCGCTATTATGGAAGAAGTGCCGCACAGCTCAGCTGGGGCGAGATGGCGGCGCTGGCGGTATTGCCCAATGCCCCAGCCGTAGTACATCCGGGTAAAAACAGGGATGCATTGCTGCGCAAGCGCAATGAGCTGCTCGATAAGCTGGCTGCTGCAGGTAAAATGGATGCTGCCACTTGCGGGCTCTCAAAGCAGGAACCTTTGCCCGGCGATCCGCAGGCTTTGCCACAGCTGGCCCCGCATTTGCTGGACCGTTTCAAAAAGGAATATGCACAGTTGAAACAACAGGATAAGGTTTCGGGCACCGGTATACAAACCACCATCGATATACACCTGCAGCAACAGGTGAACAATGTAATAGCCCTGCATCATGAGCAACTGAAAGGCAACCAGATCAACAATGCGGCGGCCATGGTGGTAGAAGTGGAAACAGGTAATATACTCGCGTATACCGGTAATGTATACCAGCCTGCTGATGCATCGCTGGAAAGCCATGTAGATGTACTGGCATCACCGCGCAGTCCCGGCAGTACGCTGAAGCCCCTGTTGTATGCGTCTTTGCTTACAGAAGGCTCATTATTGCCCAGGCAGCTGGTACCTGATATTCCCACGCAGATCAACGGCTATGCGCCACAGAACTTTGACCTGGGCTACGATGGTGCTGTACCGGCCAACAGGGCACTGGCACGCAGCCTCAATATCCCGGCTGTAAAAATGCTGCAGCAGTTCAAGTACCCACATTTATATGATGTGTTGAAACAATGTGGTTTTACTACCCTGAACAAGCCCGCCGATTTTTATGGCATGAGCCTGATCCTGGGTGGATGTGAAATAAAGCCGTTTGAACTGGCAGGCGTTTACAGCAGTATGGCCCGGATGTATAAGCACCAGGAACGCAATAAAGGAAAATGGAACCCGGCCGACTGGTTTATGCCGCACTATACCAGCGGGCCTGCCAGCGCTATGCCATTGGCACCTGCAGGCACCCTGTTCGATTATCCCGCACTCTGGCACACCTTTAATGCCATGAATGAAGTGATGCGGCCCGGAGAGGAAGGCTTATGGGGCATTTTCGGTTCAGCGCAGCGTATTGCCTGGAAAACGGGTACCAGTTTTGGTTTCAGGGATGGATGGGCAGTAGGTTTTACTCCCCGCTACTGTGTAGTGGTTTGGGTAGGCAATACTACAGGTGAAGGGCGCCCCGATCTTACAGGCATCAATACTGCAGCACCCATCCTGTTTGATATATTCCGGCTGCTGCCTTCTTCAGCCTGGTTTGATCCGCCGGTTTCCGGCTTTATTTACCTGCCGGTTTGCCGGCAGTCGGGTTATAAAGCAGGGCCCGATTGCATGCAGGCAGATACCCTGCTGGTTTCGGCCAGTGCGGCCAATAGCGCTGTTTGTCCTTATCACCGCAATATACACCTCGATAAAACGGGACAGTACAGGGTTACAGCCAGTTGTGTTTCGCCGGGCGATATGCAGCAGCGATCCTGGTTTGTACTGCCGCCTACTATTGAATATTACTACCGGCAAAAGCATCCCGATTACCAGCCACTGCCGCCGTTTTTGCAGGGCTGCGGTACAGAGAACGGTAAAACTTTCGATATGATCTACCCGGAAGAGAACGCCAGGATCTATGTACCGCTGGAATTGTCCGGCGAAAGAGGCCGGACGGTATTTACCGCTACCTACAACAATGCGAATGGTAAGCTATTCTGGCACCTGGATGAACAGTTCATCGGCACCACCATCCGTTTTCACCAGATGGCCGTGAATCCTGCACCCGGCAAGCATGTACTTACTGTGGTAGATGAAAACGGCGAAAGCATTACCCGCAATTTTGAAATGCTGAATAAAGAAAAATAAACAGGAAATAAAAAGCATGCATCCTCGCCGGGGATGCATGCTTTTTATTGAATACAATATGGTTTTATTGCAGCAACAGGGCAGCCAGTACATAATCGGCCAGCAGTATCAGTATACAGCTAACGATCACTGCCGTTGTACTTGCGCGGCCTATTTCGAGGGCGCCCCCTTTTACATAATAACCAAAATAGGCTGAAATAGTGCTGATGATAAAACCGAAAGTATAAGATTTGATCAGCGCAAAAAACACATTGAAAGGCTTGAAATTCTGCCGCAGGCCAATATCGTACGTTTCATTGGAAAGAATGCCTGCTGTTGATCCTGCGATCCTGCCACCCAGCAGGCCAAGAAAAATAGACAGGATGATCAGTGCGGGTATCACCACCAGTGCACCCAATACCTTGGGTGCAACAAGATAGCTTTTGGTGTTGATGCCCATAATTTCAAGTGCATCGATCTGTTCACTTACCCGCATATTACCCAGCTCACTGGCTATTTTACTGCCTACTACACCGGCCAGTACAATACAAACCACGGTGGGCGACAGTTCCAGCATCATGGTATCGCGAACGATCATGGAAATAGTGGCCTGCGGCACCAGCGGGCTCACCAGCTGGTAGGCGGTTTGTACAGTAGTTACAGCACCCAGGAACACGGAGATGATCAACACAATAGGCAGGGAACCGATGCCTATTTCAGCGCATTGATGCATAAACTCTTTCCAGTACATTTTGCTGTTTTCGGGTTTGGTAAACATCCCCCTCAACATCAGCAGGTAAGTGCCTACATGGGTTAAAAAGTGCATGAACAGATTAATTTATTTCTTTCTTTTTTTCAAACGCTTCCACCAGGGTGAATGCTGCACCATTTCATCTGTATTCATTTTACATTTCAACTGTGCATCCACCACTGCAATATTAGCCATATTGATGATACTGCGTACAGAACTTCCCAGCTGCAATACATGCACCGGTTTATTAAGCCCAAGCAAAATAGGGCCTATTGCATCAGCGCCACCTACTTCTTTCAGCAAATTGTATGCAACGTTACCGGCAGCCAGGTTGGGGAAGATAAGGGTATTTACATCCTCATCCACCAGCTCGCTGAACGGGTAATTATCTTTCAGCACTTTTTTGTCAAATGCAATAGATGCCTGCATTTCGCCATCTACCAGCAGGGAAGGGTTCTTCTGTTTTAAAATACGGGTTGCTTCGGCTACCAGCCTTGCTTCGGGCGAATTATTGCTGCCGAAATTGCTGTAACTGAGCATGGCGATGCGGGGCGTAAGGTTAAAGGTACGCACTTCTTTGGCCACCATCAGGGTAATATCTGCCAGTTCTTCGGCTGTGGGATTAAAGTTTACTGTGGTATCAGCCAGGAACAAGGGACCTTTTTTGGTGAGCAGCAGGTACATACCGGCAATTTTTTTCACACCTTCTTCTGTACCGATGATCTGCAGGGCAGGGCGGATGGCTTCTGCATAGTTACGGGTAAGCCCCGATATCATGGCATCGGCATCGCCGGTTTCCACCATCATACAACCAAAATGGTTGCGGTCGTTCATTATTTTTTTGCTCTCGTAATAATTGAAGCCTTTACGCTGTCTTTTGCGGAAGAACAGTTCGCCATACTGGTTTTTCTTTTCTTCCATTGCATCGCTGCGGGGATCTATGATGGGAAGATCGCTGATGTCGATATTGTTTTCTTCTGCGATGCTGCGGATCTTGGATTCTTCACCCAGCAATATGGGATAGCCGATACCTTCGTCATACACAACACTGGCCGCTTTCAGTATTTTCTGGTTATCAGCCTCTGCAAATACAATACGTTTGGGGTCGCGGCGGGCTTTATTGCCCAGGATACGCATGATCTGGTTGTCCAGGCCCAGGCGTTTATTCAGTTCCACCACATAAGCATCCCAATCGGTGATTTCTATCTGTGCCACGCCCGATTCTATAGCAGCTTTGGCTACTGCCGGTGAAACGGTTGCCAGCAAACGTGGGTCTACCGGTTTGGGAATGATATACTCGGGGCCAAATGAAATGCTTTTCTGGTTATAGGCCAGGTTAACGATATCGGGTACGGGTGTTTTAGCCAGGTCGGCCAGTGCTTTTACAGCAGCCAGCTTCATGGCTTCATTGATCTGGCGGGCGCGTACATCCAGCGCTCCGCGGAAGATATAGGGAAAACCGAGCACATTGTTCACCATATTGGGATAATCGCTGCGGCCTGTTGCCATGATAATATCCTTCCTGGCTGAAGTGGCAGCTTCATAGGATATTTCCGGTTCTGGATTGGCCATGGCAAATACGATTGGATTACGGGCCATGCTTTTGATCATTTCCGGTGTTACCACATTGCCTACGCTGAGCCCAACGAATACATCGGCATCTTTCATGGCCTTTTCGAGTGTCCAGTCGCTTTTCTTTACAGAAAATTTGCGGCGTATATCATCCAGGTCGGTTCTGCCTTCATGCAGTACGCCGTCTTTATCGAACATGATAAAGTTTTCGTACCGGGCACCCAGCGCCACATAGATCTGTGCACAGGCCATGGCTGCCGCGCCGGCGCCATTGATCACCAGCCGCACTTTTTCTATTTTCTTTTTCTGCAGTTCAAGTGCATTCAGCAAAGCCGCGCCGCTGATAATGGCAGTGCCATGCTGGTCATCGTGCATGATGGGAATATTCAGTTGCTCGCGGAGTGTTTTTTCAATATAAAAACATTCAGGGGCTTTGATGTCTTCCAGGTTGATGCCACCGAAAGTAGGTTCCAGTGCTTTTACAATCTGTACGAACTTTTCAGGATCTTTTTCATTGATTTCAATATCAAATACATCTATATCGGCAAATATTTTGAACAATACACCTTTTCCTTCCATTACAGGTTTACCGGCTTCGGGGCCAATATCACCCAGGCCCAGCACTGCGGTACCATTGCTGATCACTGCTACCAGGTTGCCTTTGGCAGTGTACTTGTACACATCGTCTTTGTTGTTGAAAATTTCTTTACAGGGTTCTGCCACACCGGGGCTGTAGGCTAAGGATAGATCTCTCTGGGTTTTGGCTTCTTTGGTGGGAACGACTTCAATTTTTCCGGGACGTCCCTGTGCGTGGTATTCCAGGGCATCTGTCCGTCTCAGTTCTTTCTGTTTGTCCATACATTGTTTTTTAAGCGACCCCCGGTATACACATTTCCCTCCGGTTCAATTCTTTACCGGTCATTACCGCTTTTTGACCTTGAATATGCTTATATATTCAGCGGTAACGCCGCAGTCCAGGCTGCAGCAGGTCTGCAATAAGGGGCGCAAATTACAATAATATCCCTTCCCAGTTTACGAATGGTTGTTAATCATTGTTCTATTAATATATGCAATATTATTTTAATAGAGAAATTCCAGCTGTTGCCCCTGTTGTTTTAAAGCGTAAAATGGTTATTTCGATGGTATATAACAGGCAGCAGGATAATATATGGTTTCAAACAGCAGGTTAAGCTGGAAAAAATCAAATCAATTTTTGCTGTTGCATAGGGCGATCAGGTGTCGCAGGTTACATCATCCCAATCCTGGTTACGGTAACAGGTAAGCCAGTTCAGTGCATAATGGCGTTCATATACAACCCCGGGTACAACAGTAAGGTAGGCTTCGTCATGGTGTAGCCGCGCATCTGTACAAATCCAGTCGAGGCGGTAGTACAGGTCCAGCAGGTCGAGTATTTCATTCAGCGGCCGCAGTGTGGTGGCTTTTTCAATAAAGCCCTGTGGGCCGCCTTCATGAATGATGGGGTAATGGGGGCCTGCAATCTGGTTCAGCTGGCATATCTGGTCAGGGAAACCGGGTGTATCAGCGCCCCTGTACAATGCCCATAGCAGGATCCAGATGCATTCACTTTTCCAGGTTTCCTTTGTCCGCTGTTCATCCGAGGGATGTTCTACCAGGTATTTTTCCCTGGGCGAAACAAATTCCCATAACTGGTGGCGTTGCAGGTATTCCTTTGTTTCGGGAGGTGTCCAGTAATTAAAAGCAAGCTGGCTGATAACGGTGAGCACTGTTACGCGGGTGGCCACTTCCTGCGGGGTACGCAAGATGGTACCGGCAGCTGCGGCTGTTACACCAAGAAAACCCACCTCTTTCATCCCGCGGGCAGCCAGTATGCGGTTGCTTCTTTCCTTGCGCTGCAGCTGTTCTTCTGTTGCAGGCTCATCGTTCTTATGAAACAGGGCCGCCTGGATAACCACATCCAGCCCGCTTGCTGTACTGCGGCCTTCCAGGTCGATCAGCAGGTTCAGGTTTTTATCCAGGAAATGCTGGCTGCTTGATTGGCTGATGGCTGTTTTGGGTTGTGCAAAAAGAATGGCATCCAGCTGAAGGCATAGTGCGCGCAGCAGGTCAAGAAATGCTGTATCATCAGGAGGTACTGCCCAGAAAGAAAATTCGCTGTTGATGGTGGCGATCTTTTGCAGCAGCAGGTCCCTGATTTTTGTATTCTGTGCAGGAAGCGATGAAATAAAGTTCTGCATCCCAACCAGGTTTTGTGTAAAACTGTCGGTTATGCCTGTCAACTGGTACGAAGGCTCTGTACGCTGGCGGTAAGTAAGCTTCAGTTCTTTTTTCTTTTTCCATAAACCACCCTGCAGGGTGAGGGTGAGTATCCTGGATTCCTTATCGCGTGACAGGTTGATCGTTGCATGGGGAAAATGTTCGCGTACGGTTTGTACAACGGCATCAAAATCGTGACTGTGCGCGTAAACAGAAGCAATAAACATAAGGTGTTTTTCGGATGATGAATCAAACAGGGCAAATATAATCAACCAGCCACAGCTAGTGCAGGGCAGGCCTTATTCAGCAGGCTGATGATGATAAATTAATCTGCATAATTTACCGTTGCACCCAGCCAGGCCATAATGCCCATACCGGTTTCAATAGCCTGTTCATCGATATTGAATTTAGGGGTATGCACATTGTGTATAATACCTTTGGCTTCATTGCGAACACCCAGGCGGAAAAAACAACCGGGTATCACCTGTGTATAATAACCAAAATCTTCGGCGCCCATACGCATTTCTGTTTCCAGGACATTGGCTTCACCCATATAGGCATCGGCCTGTGCCCAGGCCTTACCTGTGAGCACGGGCTCATTGTCAACGGTGGGATAACCCACATCGATGTGGAGGTCTACCTCTGCGCCCATGGCTTCCACCAGACCGATGGTTTGCCTGCGGATAAGTTCATGCGCCCTGAAACGCCAGGTTTCATCCATCGCGCGGAAAGTGCCCATCAATTTAACCTCGCTGGGTATTACATTGGTTGTATGCCCACCCTGGAAAGAACAGATCGACAGTACAGAAGGGGAGAGCGGGTTATTGTTACGGCTGATGACCTGCTGCAGGCTCACGATAAGCTGGGAGGCGATGAGTATGGTATCGGCTGTCAGGTGCGGTGCTGCGGCATGGCCGCCTTTGCTGCGGATGGTAAAATACAGTTCATCGGCACTGGCCATTACCCGTCCTTTGCGGAAGCTGAGCTTGCCTGCATCCAGCCCGGGATGTACATGCAGCCCGATAATGCCCTGCGGCCTGGGATGATCAAGCGCCCCTTCTTTGATCATATAACTGGCGCCGCCGGGATTTCTTTCTTCTCCCGGCTGAAAGATCAGTTTCACGGTACCTTCCCATTCATTGCGGAGTGTTTGCAAAATTTTGGCAGCCCCCAGCAGGCAGGTAGTATGCACATCATGCCCGCAGGCATGCATTACACCGCTGTTCTGTGATTTATATGGTACATCGTTTTCTTCAGCAATGGGTAGTGCATCCATATCGGCGCGCAGGGCAATGACCCTGCTTTCGGGGTTTTTGCCTTTAATAAGGCCAACAATGCCGGTGGTTGCTTTTATTTCAAAGGGGATACCCCATTCCTGCAGTTTGGATTGTACAAAAGCCGAAGTGGCAAACTCCTGGTAACTCAATTCAGGGTGTGCATGCAGATGCTGCCTTACTGCGATCATTTCCGTTGCATAGTCCTGCGCACAGGCCCGGATTTTTTCTTTTAGCATAACAAAGCCTTTTTCCTTACATACTATCTATTCTGTTGTATCATTCCCGGTGTCGAGGTCGGTGGGTTTGTATTCTATCACATCTTCCACTACAAATACACCCTGCGGGTAATACCTGGTCACTGTTCTCTTCCATTTCTCCGCTTCTGACCGCTCAAAAAAATTACCCATGCGTATTTTAAAATAGGGCGACTGGTATAAAGCATATACCTTCTGCTCCGGGAATTTTTGCAGCAGTTCGCCTTTTACATGAAAAGCCTGGTCGCGGCTCCGGGTACTGATAACCTGCAGGCGGTAGCCCTTGTACATGCCGCTGCTGGTCATATGCGATGTAAGCCGGTTGATGGCAGCCTGTTTGGTATTTAAAATATCCAGCCGCGGATCTTTATTCACCACTACAGAATCCTGTGCAAGCAAGCCATAAAACGGCACCAGTACCAGCAACAGGCTATATAGTTTTTTCATTGTGTATATTGTTTGTTCAAGTGAAACAGCACCTGGCTGAGCATTTCATCACCAGGGTTTATCGTGTAAAAACCAGCCAGTTCATCTTTATCCGCTATACAAAGATAAAACAGTGCCATAATTTGGCATGAACCGGTTAAGGGGCTTAATAACCGCTTTCACCTCCCTGTTCGCCTTTAACAATGGCTACGCTGGCGCTGCAGCCTAGCCTGGTAGCACCCGCCCCGATCAACTCTTTGGCAAAAGCATAAGTGCGGATGCCGCCGGATGCTTTTATCTGCACATGAGGGGGCAGGTGTTGCCGCATCAGTTGTACCGCATGCACCGAAGCACCTTTATCGGCATAGCCTGTAGAGGTTTTCAGGTAATCGATACCGGCTGCGCCGTATAATTCGCAGCATTTAATGATCTCCTCATCTGTCAGTAAACCCGATTCTATGATAATCTTGATCTTTTTCCCTTTGCTGCGCACTACCGGCATTACATGGTTTATTTCATTGGCCAGGTAAGTCCAGTCGTTGTTTTTAAGCGCAATCAGGTTGATCACCATATCCAGTTCATCGGCGCCATCGACCATTGCCAGCACAATCTCTGCAATTTTTGCTTCAATAGCCGAATAGCCGAATGGAAAACCAATCACGGTGGCCACTTTTACCTGGCTGTTTTCAAGCAGCTGCTTTGCCAGCCTGATAAATGGAGGCGGTACGCAAACCGCGGCAAATTTGTATTCCCGGGCATCGGCACAAAGATTTTCTATATCTGAAATAAGGGTGGTTGGTTTTAAAATGGTATGATCGATATATTGATGAAGGTGCATGAATTTGGCTTAAGAATTGTTAAATTGTTAATGTTATTTAAACACGAAGGTACCAAAAACCATCTGAGCTCTTTTTAACGTTAATAAACATAAACACAATCCTTCATATGAGAATAGCCAAAATGTTTGCACCGCTGGGGTTGATTTTGTTTCTGCTGAATTCGTGCCAGAAAGAAATAAGTTCCAATCAACCCGGTAGCACTACCGATACCTCCGGTGCAGCTGTGATGGACACCGCCCTGTCCTATACCCTGGATGTTTACCTCTGGTATAAACAGATCCCCGGATCTTTTAATGCACGTTCCTATGCCAATCCCGATTCATTGATGACTGCCATCAGGCAGTATAGCAATGAGCCCGGTTATTCAGCGCCGGTTGACCGCTTCAGTTTTGCCATGAAACAGGCCGATTGGGATAATACCAGTTCAGGTGTGTCTAAAGATTTTGGTATGACGGCCCATTTCCTGGCAGGTACCAACCAGTTGTTTGTGGAAAGCGTGGAGCGCGACGGTCCCGCAGGCAGGGCAGGCATACAGAGAGGCTGGCAGTTTGTAAAAGTGAATGGCAGCAGCTCTATCGATACAACCGATGCCAGTATCAACAGCCTGGTAACGGCTATTTACCAGAGCAGCAGCTCCTCTTTTACCTTTAAAAAACCAGACAGTACCACGGCCGATATCACGCTGAATGCGGCCACCTATCAAACCCACCCGGTAATGAAAGATACGGTGCTGAGCACCAGTGCGGGTAATGTGGGGTATATGGTGTTCAACTCCTTCCTGGGTGATTCACTTGATATTGACAATAGTTTCAAAAGGGTATTTGCCGAATTTGAATCGAATAATGTGAAGGAAGTGGTACTCGACCTGCGGTACAATGGCGGCGGTTATGTGTACAATTCACAGAAGCTGGCCAACTACCTGGCACCGCTGGCTGCTAATGGCCAAACCATGTTCACCGAGCAGTTCAACGATAAACATACTGCCTGGAATGAAACCTTCAAGTTCAGCAAAACAAATGCGCTCAACCTGTCGCGTATTTTCATTATCGCCTCCGATCATACTGCTTCGGCCAGCGAACTGGTGATCAATAACCTGAAACCCTTCCTGGATGTGAAGCTGGTGGGGCCTGCGTATCATACCTATGGCAAACCTGTAGGATTCTTTAATATCCCTGTTGGCGACTGGTATATATTCCCGGTTTCTTTCAGAAGCATCAACAATGCGGGTACCAGCAATTATTTTAATGGCTTTACCATTGATAAACCGGTGAATGATGGTGTTAACCGCAACTGGGGCGATCCCACTGAAAGCTGCCTGGCTGCGGCATTAAAATACATTACTACCGGCAGCTTCAGGATGGGCACTGCGGCAGATAAGTTCCAGACCATTTCTGTTTCTACCAATAAAGTACATAAACTGGGCGCCATTGGTGCATTTGATACCCGGGGTTTGCGCGCGGTAAAAAAATAAAATGAAGTTCATTTACATAAAAACGCCCCTGGTTAGTACCGGGGGCGTTTTTATTATCAGTATAAAATGCAGGTATGGCTAAAGGTCTTTGCCATGGCATTGTTTGTATTTTTTTCCGCTGCCGCAGGGACAAGGATCATTCCGCCCGATTTTAGGCCCTACTTTAACGGGTTCCTGTTTTACCGGTGTAGGATCATAATAGTCGTTTTCATTGGCAGCATAATCACTGCCTGCTGCATCAACCTGGTCTTTATTGGCCTGCATGCGGCTCATATCGGTTTTCTGCTCACGGCCTTCCCTGATAGGTGCGGGCTGGTTCTGTTCAACCGGTATGGATGAATGGCAGAGGAAAGACACGATGTCTTTATTCACCGAACTATCCATTTGTTTAAACAGCATATAGGCTTCCTGTTTATAAATAACCAGCGGGTCTTTCTGTTCGTAGTAGGCGGTTTGCACACTTTGTTTCAGATCGTCCATTGACCGCAGGTGCTCTTTCCATGCATCATCGATCATAGCCAGTGTTACAGAGCGTTCCAGGGCATTTACCAGTTCGGCACCGTTTGTTTGCAGGGTTTTATCGAGATTGGCCAGTGCCTGTATGCCTTTTCTGCTATCAACAAAAGGCACCACCACATTTTCAATATGTGCGCCCTGTGTTTGACGGATATTGCGGAACACCGGCAAAGCCTGCTCCATCAGTGCGCGCTTACTGTGCTGGTAATTGGTTACGGCTTCCTGGTATAATTTTTCAGCCAGTTCGCGTTCATTGGTCCTGGAGAACTGTTCCGCATCGATAGTTGTATCGAGCCCGAAATTGACGATCACTTCCAGCTTGAAGCCTTCGTAATCATTGTTCTCTTTAAAGCTGTTGATCAAACCTTCGGCCACATCGTAAAAAGCATTGTCCAGGTCAAGTGCCAGGCGCTCGCCAAACAGGGCGTGGTTACGTTTGGTATAAATCACCGTACGCTGTTTGTTCATCACATCATCATATTCCAGCAGGCGTTTACGTATACCGAAGTTGTTTTCTTCTACTTTTTTCTGTGCCCTTTCAATGCTTTTGGTGATCATGCTGTGCTGTATCACTTCGCCTTCTTTATAACCGGCAAAGTCCATCACCTTGGCAATACGTTCGCTGCCAAACATACGCATCAGGTCATCTTCCAGCGATACAAAGAACTGGGAAGATCCGGGATCACCCTGGCGGCCTGCACGGCCACGCAGCTGCCTGTCTACACGGCGCGATTCATGTCTTTCTGTGCCCAGTATCGCCAGCCCGCCAGCTTCTTTTACACCGGGGCCCAGTTTAATATCGGTACCACGGCCGGCCATATTGGTGGCAATGGTGATGGCGCCGGCAAAGCCTGCCTCAGCTACCACCTGTGCTTCCCTGGCGTGCTGTTTGGCATTTAATACATTGTGCGGAATGCTTTTCTGGCGCAGCATACGGCTGATCAGCTCGCTCACTTCCACAGAAGTGGTGCCTACCAGCACCGGGCGGCCGGCATTGCGCAGTTCTTCAATTTTATCGATCACCGCACCGTATTTTTCACGCTTGGTTTTAAATACCAGGTCATGCTCATCTTTACGGATGGCGGGTATATTGGTGGGGATGGTTACCACATCCAGTTTATAAATATCCCATAACTCTGCCGCCTCTGTTTCTGCTGTACCGGTCATACCGGCCAGCTTGTGGTACATACGGAAGTAGTTCTGCAATGTAACGGTGGCATATGTTTGAGTAGATGCTTCGATGGTCACATTTTCTTTTGCCTCGATGGCCTGATGTAAACCATCAGAATAACGGCGCCCATCAAGGATACGGCCTGTTTGTTCATCTACAATTTTCACCTGCCCGTCCAGTACCACATATTCCACATCTTTATCGAACAGGGTGTATGCTTTCAGCAACTGCTGAACAGTATGGATACGGTCGGCTTTCACTGCATAATCGTTGAGCAGTACTTCTTTCTGCTGCAGTTTTTCTTCGGCGGTGAGGGCCGGGTTGTTGTCAACAGCAGCCAGCTCTACACCGATATCAGGTATGATAAAAAAGTTGGGGTCTTCACCGGCACGGGTAATTGTATGAATGCCCTTATCTGTGAGCTCAACAGAATTATTTTTCTCATCGATATAGAAAAACAGTTCTTCATCGGCTTTATGCATTTCCCGCTGCTGGTCGGCGAGATAATGGTTTTCTACACGCTGTAATTTCTGGCGAACACCGGGCTCGCTCAGGAATTTGATCAGGGCGCTTGTTTTGGGTAAACCCCTGTGCGCGCGGAAAAGGGCCAGGCCGCCGTCTTTAGGATCGTCATTGCCTTCAGCCATTTTTTTCTTGGCCTCATTTAAAAACTGGTTCACGGCACGTTTCTGTGCTTCCACCAGTTTTTCAATACGGGGCTTCAGTTCAAAGAACTGCTGTGTATTATCGCTGTGGCCTACAGGGCCTGAGATGATCAATGGCGTACGTGCATCATCGATCAACACGCTGTCCACCTCATCCACCATGGCATAGTGGTGTTTACGCTGCACCATTTCATCGGGATTGTGTACCATGTTGTCGCGCAGGTAATCAAAACCAAATTCATTATTGGTACCGTAGGTGATATCGGCCAGGTAGGCATTGCGGCGTGCGGCAGTATTGGGCTGGTGTTTATCGATACAATCAACAGTGAGGCCAAGCCATTCAAAAACAGGTCCGTTCCATTCAGAATCGCGTCGTGCCAGGTAATCGTTCACGGTTACAATATGCACACCTTCGCCGGCAAGTGCATTCAGGTAAGCGGGCAGGGTAGATACCAGTGTTTTACCTTCACCGGTGGCCATTTCGGCAATTTTGCCCTGGTGCAGCACTGTTCCGCCGATCAGCTGAACATCGTAGTGCACCATGTTCCAGGTAATGGTATTACCGGCGGCATTCCAGCTGTTTTTAAAAACAGCTTTATCATCCCTGATAGTGATATAATCTTTTTTTACGCTGAGATCGCGGTCGAGCTGTGTGGCATTGGCTACCAGTTCGGTATTCTCCTTAAACCGGCGTGCAGTTTCCTTTACCACGGCAAATGCTTCAGGCATTATTTTTTCGAGGATCTCTTCAATCTTCTTATCCTTTTCTTTTTTCAGCTTATCCACTTCATTATAGATCACATCCTTGGCCTGGATATCAGTATCCGGCAAATTGTCAGCCTCCTGTTGTTTGGCTTTGATCTCTTCTTCCACAGGCTGTAAATGTTCACGGATACGTTGTTTGAACTCGGCGGTTTTAGCACGCAGCTCATCGTTAGACAGCTGCTGGTACTGCTGAAAATAACCGTTCACCTGTGCTACAACAGGCTCGAGCTGTTTTACATCTTTTTCTGACTTATTGCCGCCCAGTAGTTTGCTTAAAAAACCTAGCATAATATTGATGAATAATATTGGTGTTATAATCCTGGCAGGTTTTGGTAAAAACCGGCCTGGTCTTTATATCTTTTCTATTGCGTCAAAAACAATGCAACCGCCTGCAATTGGCCAAATTGGCAGCAAATTTTAAACGCGGACGCCAAAGGTAATCAATTTGAGGTGAGCATGTTGATAGAACAGCGGTTAAGAGATTCCCAATTAGAAACGGTTTGCCATGCAAAGTATCCTGGCAGTTTTCCCTTCATGAAATGCCCGCTGTGCTGATATGCCGGTACAGCTGATTTGCCGCCAGGTGGATCAGGAATATATGCATTGATTTTCAGACAATTACAACTGTGAATGGTTTTTTGCCCAGAAAACTGGAAATTCTCCCTGTTTCTGCTACTTTTGCAGCCAAATTGGAAAAAATTCCAAAGAATAAAATTCCCCAATCCCGTTGCCATTATAAAGCCGGAACCTGGAATTTGATTTTTGGATTTTTAACCCCTGTATTAAACAATAATTGTAATTCTCAACAAACATGGCTGGTCAGTTAAAGGAGGTTCGTAACCGCATCAAGTCAATCCAGAGTATGCAACAAATCACCAAAGCGATGAAAATGGTGAGTGCGGCCAAATTGCGCCGTGCACAGGATGCTATTCTGCAAATGCGGCCCTATGCACAGAAATTACAGGAAATGCTGAGCAATATTGTAAGCAATGTGGAGGGCGACCTGAACCTGAAACTGGCAGAAACACGCCCTGTGGAAAGAGTATTGTTTATTGTGATCACCAGTGACCGCGGACTGGCCGGCGCCTATAATGCCAATGTGGTGAAAGCTGCCCGCCAGGCTATCCAGGCCAACTATGCCAGCCAGCAGGCTAAGGGGCATGTCACCATCTGGAACATTGGTAAAAAAGGCTGGGAGGCTTTCAGCAAAGCCGGTTACAGCACCAATGCCACCTATCGTGACCTGCTGATCAACCTGAGCTTTGAAAATGTGCAGGCTGCTGCCCAGGCTGCCATGCAGGCTTTTGAAAACAAAGAATTTGATGCCGTAAATATTGTGTACAGCGAGTTTAAAAATGCCGCTACACAAAACTTCAAGAGCGAGCAGTTTTTACCCATTCCCAAAGTAGAAAAGAAAGAAGGCGCCAAAAAAGCCGATTTCATTTTTGAACCGGAAAAAGAAACACTGATCGCCGAACTGATGCCCAAAATCCTGAACACTCAATTGTACAAAGCCGTACTGGATGCCAATGCCAGTGAGCATGGTGCCCGTATGACGGCAATGGACAAAGCCAGTGAAAATGCCAATGAGCTGTTGAAAGTGATGAAGATCTCTTACAACCGCGCCCGCCAGGCTGCCATCACTACCGAACTTACTGAAATTGTAAGCGGTGCCGCGGCATTACAGGGATAATTGATAATGGTGTAATTTGATAATTTGAAAATTTGAAAATGACAGAAGCCATTTTATGGCTTGATTTTCAAATTCAGGAATTTTCAAATCTTGGCGGAATGGTGAGCGGTGCGGCGGCAGTATAGGGTAATTAATGGTATATTTTGAAAATTTGAAAATTTGAAAATGACAGAAAGCATTTTTAT
>CBJLMB010000054.1:0-38205 GCA_966424055.1 uncultured Deminuibacter sp.
GATTTGTGTATATCTTTACAAGTAATGAATCACCAGAGACCAGTGTGTATTATGATAACCTGCAGGTATCAGTAGTACAGGGTCCGTTGTTGGAGGAGACACATTATTATCCGTTCGGGTTAGTTATGGCCGGAATCTCTTCAAAGGCTTTAAACGGAGCACCTGAAAATAAACGGAAATGGAACAAAGGTTCTGAATTACAGAGCAAGGAATTTTCAGATGGAACTGGATTGGAATTATATGCAACACCATTAAGAAGCCTTGACCCACAGTTAGGACGTTGGTGGCAGATAGACCCCAAGCCTGATTATGCGCAGAGCTTATACTCTGCAATGAATAACAACCCCATTAGTTTTAATGACCCATTAGGCGACACAGTTCGTCATTCATTTAGAACTGGCTTCTTAGGCATCTTCGGCAAAAAGGTTACTGTTGATTATGCCAATGGCAAATATTACAATGCGGGAACAAACACAGAATACACTGGCAAAACAAGAAACTATCAAAAAGCTCTATTAGGTGATTTAACTACTCTCTCTAACAACACAGCTACAAGCAGCATGATGGGTGGTTTAGTAAGCAGCACTCAAGTAGTACAAATAAAAAATGGTGGAAGTTCCTCAAATGGTGGAGCAAGTTTTGAAGCTGCGACGGCAGCAGCCAATCCGGGGCAGCCATTAATCGTAAACTACTCTGTTGGAAAATCTTTCAATTCCAGTGATGTTAACCAAGGCGGTGCAAGTGCCAATATACCTGGCTTCGTCGCATTGGCTCATGAATTTGCCCATGTGCAAGACTGGATGACTAGCGGAAGGACAAACTTTACTGCAGGTACCGGCTGGTACACCTCTGCTATTGATGGAAGAGTAGTTGCCCGAAGTGAAATCTTTGCTACAGATATGGAAAATCGATTACGAGCCAATTTAGGATTGCCGCTTAGAGAGTTTTATAGTGCAGATAAAGCCACTGGACTATTTGAAGGAAGGATTTTAAATGCAGGGACAAGAACCAACGCTAATATTAATTTTATTAATGGCGGTACGGACGCATTAGGTAATCTTATTCCAGTCACTTATTAAATTTTATGAAACATGCTACACTATAAAACGATACTGTTTTATTTTACTTCTGCTTTAATGTTGAATAGTTGTGCATCATCAGCACAGATAAGCGGCATTAAAGTAGTCGAGGAAAATCAAGACAAAAAATATACACTTATTAAGACGGGTGTATTTAAGGATGAAGCAACGATTTTAAGAGATACAACTAATAAATATAACCGGTATCCGTCTGAAGAAGCCATAGGGCAATATATCCCTTCATTTACTGATGTTGAGATGTTTGAAGACATTTTAAAGAGCAGTTTGGTATCTAATGAGCAAGTAGTCGCACAAGATGGCGAAACATTTGCAAAGCATTACAGAAAATTTAATCGGCAATACTCTGGCTATATTGATAAATTAGGTGATACCATACTTGTCGTTAACTTTTTGGAGTTTAAAAAAAAGAAGGAAGCGAAAGAAGTTTTTTTCAATTGGAAATATCAAAACTCTTTTTATGGCAGCGTACTTTACTTGCATAAAAAAACTCCCAGTATTTATTGCTATGCGCTTAATATCGGGACGAAATCATTAAGCAGATACAAAGAAATTAAGCAGAATATAGCAATAAAGCCGCAGTGATGCGGCTTTATTGCTTTCTTTTACTGTAGACAATATGATTGCGGGGAATGTTAATGCTGCGTTGCCGCATAATGGAATCGTAAGCCTTTTTCCAGAGCTTTGTAGAATCCCAATGCTGTATGTTAAATGCACTGTCTGGTATGCCGGGTAGTTTGTACATTCTAAATTGCTTCATGTAATCCGGCACTGAATCTTTTATACAGCATTACACAAGTAGAAAAACTCGGCCGGCTCATAGCCGACCGTTTGGAAGTGGGTGTAACAGCAGTAAGCAAAGATTTATCCGACATCACAAATGAGTTGGAACGTTACCGGCTGCAACAGATAGAAAGCAAACAACAGGAACAGAATAAAATCATTAAACCACTTACTAAAGAAGAACGGGAAACAGCGATAGCATTTTTGCAAAGCAAAGATCTGTTGCAGGCCACCAATGAAATGATTGGACGTAGCGGTATCGTTGGCGAAGAACTGAACCGGCTTATCATGTGGTTAATTTATACATCAAGAAAAACAGCAAAACCTTTACACATCATCAGCATGGGCAGCAGCGGCACAGGCAAATCACATCTGCAGGAAAAGGTTGGCGAGTTGATACCGGAAGAAGATAAAATAGAAATCACTGCACTAACAGAAAATGCGTTTTACTACTTTGACAAAGCTGCATTAGGTCATAAGTTGATATTGATAGAAGGCCTTGACGGAATATGGAAAGCCTTGTACCCATTGAGAGAGTTACAGAGTAAACAACGCATCAGTAAAACCATTACCATCAAAGACAAGAACGGCAATACCAAAACAATACACTTGAAAGTTAATGGCCCTGTTTGCATTGCAGGCTGTACAACCAAAGAAAGTATTTATGAAGATAATGCCAACAGATGTTTTTTGATTTACTTAGATGAAAGTGATGTACAGGACGAAAGGATAATGGACTACCAAAGAAAAATCAGTGCAGGAAAGATAAACACGACCGATGAAAATCAAGCCAAGCAACTGTTGCAGATGTGCAAAGTGTTTTACAACCCATCACCGTTATTAATCCTTTTGCAGAGCAGTTGAAAATCCCCACGCAAGTTTTTAAGAAAAGACGAACCAATGCACACTACTTAGCCTTTATAGAAGTGATTACATTTTTTAAACAGTATGAGAGAGAACAAAAAGTTGACACCGTAACCGGTGAGGTATATATAGAAACTACCATTGAGGACATAGAAGAAGCCAACGAACTATTAAAGCAAATCCTGTTAAGAAAGAGTGATGAACTGAACGGAGCAACAAGAAACTACTTTGAAGAACTGAAACAACACCTTGTTAAAACGGGTCAGAGCAGCTTTACCAGCACATCAATAAGAAACCAGTTAAGAATACCCATCAGCAGCGTAAAGCGTTACCATGCGGCTCTAATGGACGCAGGGTTGATAAAGAAAATAGAGAGCAGGAATACGAAAGCCTGGCATTACGAAATCATCGCACAAGAAGAATACAACCAACTGCAAAACAGTATCGCCACTGCATTGGATGAAGCATTGCAAAAAATACAACAGCCCACAAGCCCAACAGCAGCCCAAAGCAAAAGTGAGCCGAGAAAACGTAAGCCAGTCAAAGAGTTAGAGCAGCAGCCCACAGCGTTGTAGAAACATATCCAGCACTAAAAATTTTTAAAGATGAAAACATTAACGCTGCACAGCGAAGCGTACCGGTATATTATTGCCAGCTTCAAAGAATGGTTACAGGCATTAGGTTACAGTGAACAGACCGTTTACCAGTTACCGAATTACATACAGGAATTTTTATTCTATTCCGAAAGCAAAGGTTATGCAGGACTGTATCAAATCAATAATGACTTAATCAAAGAGCATTATTACAAACTGAAAGAACGAACCAATAAGAGAAGAACAGGAGGTTTAAGTAATAGTTACCTGAACAAGCATTTACAGGCATTACAAAAGTTCGGTGATTACCTGCGGCAAAACGGAAGGCTGCAATTACCCAAGCTGGATATACAAACCGAAGAAGATAATCAGGAAATCACCGACATTTTAACTCAAAGAGAAATCAAACAAATTTTTGAAGCAACAGAGTTACCGTATGAGCAAAAGAAAAATGATAAAGGCATTGTGTATTACGAAGCGATGCAGTTAAGAGATAAGGCGATGCTTGCAGCGTTTTACAGTTGCGGCTTGCGAAGGAATGAGGTTTACCATCTTGATATGAACGACATCATTTTTGAAAAATCAATATTGCATGTACGCAAGGCAAAAGGTTACAAAGAAAGAGTGGTGCCGGTAACAAAGCAAAGCCTTCAATACTTTGAAAATTATTTATACGATGCAAGACCTTACTTCTGCAATGACAAGAACGAAGCGTTTTTTGTAACACACAGTGGCAAGAGGTTAGGCGGCCAGCAAATGCTTTTACGATTAAAATTTTTGATACAGTTAACAGGCAATGCAACACTACAAAGCAAAGACATACACCTGCATACACTAAGGCACAGCATTGCAACTCACTTACTGCAAAATGGAATGAAGCTGGAAAGGATAAAAGAACTTTTAGGGCATAGCAGTTTAGAGAGTACACAGATTTATACACACTTTTTAGAAACCGAAAATCAAAATGAATATGAAACAAGAATATGATTACAGCAAGTTCAAAGAATGGCTGCTATTGAAACGATACAGCCCACACACCGCAGCAACCACTATCGGAGTTATAGAATACTTTAGAAGTTGGGCGGCCACTGAAAATATGTTTGAGTTAGCAGAAATCTGTTATCAGGATGCCATGATGTTTATGCAATGGAGCAGCAAGCACGGAGCAAGCCAAAAGACGATTGCTAATTACCTAAACCACATCCGGAAATTTTACCAGTTCTTAATGAGTGAAGGAACAGTAAAAGAAAATCCGGTTGCACATATAAAAGTTCAGGGCATCAAAAGAAAAGTGTACCATGATATTTTAAACATAGAAGAATTACGGCAGCTTTACCAAAGCTATCCGGTAACAATCGAATATGAGCCGGGGAAGATAATACCACCGCAACAGAAAAATATTTTATCAAGAAGAAGAAACAAAGTAATCCTAAGCCTTTTAATTTATCAGGGCTTGCGAGTGGAAGAAGTGGCAGCCATCAATTTACAAGACCTGCAATTACGGGAAGGAAAGATAACGATACATGCACAGCGAAGAACAGCAGCCAGGACGATGAAATTAGAAAGCCACCAGGTTTATGAGTTGATGGATTACATACATGAAATACGAAAGCAGTTTTTGCAAGAGAATGTAACATCAAGTAAACTGTTTTTGCAATGGAATGACAGCGATAACTTCCACAACATTACCCAATCAATGCTAAAGCATTTACGAACTATCAACAGCAGAATAAAAAACTGTGACCAGATAAGAGCCTGTGTAATTACCGGGTGGCTGAAACAATACGACATCAGGAAAGTGCAATACTTAGCCGGACATAAGTATGTAAGTTCAACTGAAAAATACAAAGCAAACAACATTGATGAACTGCAGGACGATATTACAAAGTTCCATCCGCTTTAAGCAGACGAATTTTAGAACAAAACCCGGCGACAGGCTATAGGCATCATCAATAAAACAAAGCCGGACAAGCCAACGCCACAGCACGGCTTACACCGCCAAAAGGCAGGGCGGTGCCTGGTGTTGCAGGCAGTTTTTTCTGTCATGTTTTTTGCGGCCAACACACTTGCACTACTTTATTTTTTGCAAATGAAATACGAGTGTTTTTAAAAATGTATTTGCAAAAAAATAAACAAGTGCAGCCAACGGCACGAAGCAAAAATCCACGCCAAAAAAAGCTGCCTGAAGCTACATTAACATAATGTGGCCTTATAGGTTCGCTACGCATTTTTTACCCTGGCTCATGCAAGCATGCTCTGAAAAAAATCCTATAAGACACATTATGTGTAAGTAGCCAACACCGGCTCCTATCGTCGCAAGACGTGCCAGCCGACGCTTCCCCAATAGGTGTGCAAGCACGACATTTTTTATGCTGTCCGCTGTGCTGTACAGCAGGCCACCGGCAGGTAGGCGTGGCGAAGCCATACTATTTTTTATTCTCTCACTTTTAAATACAAGTAACATGAAAAAAAACATCAAACTAAGAATCCCAAAACAAATGCAGGTAACCTGTGATATGCTGCAAATAGAGCCTGAAACAGCCCTGCAAATCTTTATGGATGACATCTGCCTTGTCACGAAAGGAATGCACCCGAATGACCGGCGCAGAGCGGCTACGTTTTATCTGTACCGGTGTGGTGAGGATCACGATAAATACAGGGGCGACCAGACGGATATTATGTATGAAGAACTGCACACCTTGCTGGCGAAATATCCCAATGACAAGGCTGCTTTTAAATCATTTTTTAAACGATGGCCAAAGGCATGGAAGAAGCTGCGTAAAAAGTAAAAGCGGTGGTAAAACTGAACGGGAGTTCGGTTTTACTGCGTTGGTAAAAGTGAGAGCGTTATTTACAACAGACGCATAAAAATGCAGTCGCAAAGATAAGTCGGCATGCCAGCACACAAGGCCGCCAAAAGACGCCAAAAAAAAAGCTTCACCTATATCCTCATCCGATACTCTCAACCAGCTTTATCGAGTGTTTGTATCAGCAGTGCTATGGCCTTTTTTTTGCCTCTGCTTTTTGCCTGTCGCACATGCCTTCCCTTGCTGGTCGCTAAGCATTTTTTGCTGCATGTTATTTTTTATCACCATTAAAATTTTACAAGATGAAAGTGTACATTATCCAACAAAATGATGAGTTAAAAATCTTCAAAGTTCAGCCGGAAAATGAAGCGGCATTTTTAGAAGAATACGGGTCTTTAACTATTGCAAAAGGCAGCAGCATACAGGAGGTGATTATGCAGTTTGCAAAGCTGAAAAACGAATCAGAAACCGGAGAATAATCTCCGGTTTTTTGATTGCTGTAAATCTTAAAAAAGTTACCCTGGGCAGTAACAGCAGCAGCAGCAAGTTATGTTTTGAGCAGCGCAAAATGCCAGGTGCAGCTCAAAACAACTTGCCCTTGCAGGTAGCTTTTAAAACATCCCGCTTTTTGCTAAGAAAAATATAAGGTGAGATTGCCCTTGCAATCGGCAAGATGTACGATTGTCGCACAATCGGAGTAATTTACGGTATATAACCGTAAATGGCAATGCTCCGGAGTCGCATTGCCTGAAGACAAAGACACTAAAAAACTTACGTTATGGAACAACAATCCGGCAATGAAAATGCAAAGAATAAAGGTGGCCGCCCAAAGAAAAAAACTATCCTTTACAACCGTAAAATAACACTCTATTTATCGGACGAGGAAAGCGGCCAGCTTGATGAATTTTTAAAGGTCGGCTGGCGGGATGAGAACTACTCATCAGCAGCAAGATTTTTGTTGCTCCACAGCCTAAAACAATGGGAGAAAAAAGGTAAAAAGGCAGTGGGATTACGAGGCGAATTTTAAACCCGTTTTTGATTGAATAAAATCCTATTTTTACGAATAGTTCTTTGATGGCTGGGCAGCCTGAAAAAATGCGGTTGTTTTAAAAAAAGGTATCTGGCAAACTGAAAAAAATCGGTCGGAAAAAAGGTCTAAGTACTATCCTTTCGGGTTTGACCATGGGCGGGGATTAGTAGTAAGGCTCCGGGGAAACTGCAGAACAGGTATAAGTTTAATAAAGGTTCTGAATTACAGAACCAGGAATTTAGTGATGGTAGCGGCTTAGAATTGTACTCAACAATGTTTAGAAGTCTTGATCCACAGTTAGGAAGATGGTGGCAAATTGACCCCAAGCCAGATATGGCGCTAAGCCTATACTCTGCAATGAATGACAATCCAGTATTAATAAATGACCCATTGGGAGATACGATTATTGTAGATAAAAGAGGATATGTGGTTAATCAATATGGAAAAGATAATTTAGTTTTCTTGCAGAAAGGAAAAAAACTGGTTAGCATAGGCGAATTAGGAAAAACAATTAATGCAAATAAAATATTTAAAAACCTACTCAATAAAAACATTAGTTACGCAAAGGGAATTCTTAATCCCCTTACTTTCAGAAATTTGGTCAAGGGGCATGGTGAGTGGGATTTAAAAAATAATACTAAAACTATTTATGGCTTAGCTAATAGTTTTGATAAGGGAAAAGATGTTAAAACCCAATTTTCTTTCCAGGGAGAAAACTATACGGCTCCTGATCTTGGTAATTATCACTACGGAGCAACCGGCAAGGCCGTATGGGCTTTCAGTGAGCGTGAATTATTAGAGCAAGCCGGTAAGGCTCAAATGGCCGCAGGAACCTCAAAGCCGGAGTGGCAGAAGTATGCAAGAACAGGATATGAAATTGGAGCAGGTTATTATAGTCCTCCAAATAAGATGGAAATGCAACCTCCATACGGCGACGATCCACAGGATCAGGAAATGATTAAACGCGGCTTTAATTACTATAATACAAATAGGAATAACTTAAAAGAGGAGGATGAATAAATGAAAAAAGTATTTTTAAATATTATGCTATCCTCTTTGTGTTTAGCTAGCTGTTCGCTGTTTGAAAAGAAAGAACGCTTGCTATATAAATGTCAAAAAAGCTCGGGAGAGGAGATTGGTATTTATTATGTTATGCTAGGTGCAACCACAAACGATGTTATACAGATAAGAAGATCAGGTGTTAAAACTAGTGATGGAATTATAAAGTCTTTTGATAAATACAATTTTTTGAACAGTTCAAAGTTATTGAATGATTCTGTTCTAGAGGTAGTTCTATCCGATACGGGCTATCATCAGGTGAGCAAAATGGATACGTTATTAATTAATATTAAATAGATAGCATATTGTATAAAACACCACAGCCCGGTACAGTCGGGCTATGGTGTTTTATAGGGCAGCCATATTTTTTTGGAAGAAGTCTTTGAACTTGGCTTTGGTAAGCATGGTATCGATGATGCGGAAGAGAGCCTGTTTGTCTTCTTCATCGAGCTGTTCGATGAGTTTTAGTTTTTCAGAAAAGGTTTTATCCTGTATGGTAACTTCTTTAGGTAGCTTCCCAATAGCCAAGGCGTACTTTTATAAGTATAAGTCATAGAATGCGCTTCTTTCTTATACATTAACATTCTCGCTATCTATTTCTGCATCCTGTATGTAAAGCGCAAAAAAGCGCAGTTATATAATTGCCAGGATTGATGTGAGACTTGGCAGTATCCACTGAGCATTAACCACTTACCCACACAACCCAACCAACCTATAAAAAAGGCATTTACCATTTGATTTGCTAAAATATTTAGTATTATTTTTGTCTTGTTATGCCGTATTACAAAATTGTCGTAGTAACAAGGGGGAAAGGCGCAAGGTCCGGCATCAGGGAAAGCAATATCCAGGATATTGAAAAAGCCTGGCAGTATTTTGAGATGCAGGCAAAGATTGTCATCCCAATGGAAGAGATCAAATCTTTCAATGTTACCATGCTGTCGCGCCGCAGTGTGGAAGTAAAAAAGTACCTGCAAAGCAGCAGGAGGCCACCAAGGCCATAAGGCTGAAACGGCAGCAGCAATATACATGCTGCTGCCGCATTCCAGCACTTTGATGGATACAAATAAAGCCGGTTGATGTTATCAGCTGCAGCCACGAGCTTCCAGCTGCGGAATGAATTTCTTGTAGCTCAACCATCTGCTTGCGGCTTTTACCCCGGATTCGTATTAGCAGCTGATTGCATGCCTGGAAATATACCTCTTACTGCCAGCATATTGTTATGGGAATATGTCCATGTATGACTTTTTCTTCCGCAACGTGCATCGATAGAAGCTGTGCGGTTGTTTAATTAACAGAGGCATAAGCTGGTTCGGGTACAGCGAGATGCAGTTTCATAATAAAATGGATCAGCTCTGTCAGGTAGGTTTGCTGCAGGGCATCTGTACAGGCTGATGGCATATTTTTTTCTGCCTGTATTTTATGAAAAATAGCAGCTGCTTTTTCTTCCTGTTCCGCACTGAGCTGGTAATAAGAATGAATATGCTTGCCATGAACAACTACAGATCGCAACTGCCTGACGGTGCGCTCAGACAGCTGGTCTTCCCTGAAAATATACAGGTAGCCCGGTGTATTTCCGCAGCGGAAATAATTGATAGCAAAAAAATCTTCTATTGCAATTAATACAATCATGTGAATGGGTTCAATGAATGCCTGCGGGTAAGGATCGCTGTTTTGTTTTTCAAAATGTAAAGCTAATACGGTTAAGCAGGCGGATGATTACAGAGTTCAAACAAATACTTGTGCAATTCAAACAATTTAATACGCGCCGGGCAAACAGCAGCCGGTACCGTTACCGGCAGTATCAAACGATTGCATTGATTTTTAACTGGCTGCCAGCCCTGGCAGTATTAGTAGTAATTTGCCTGCACTTATTTATTTGTAATATCCGGTTGGGGATTGCTATACTGCAGCACCGGTAACCGGTACAAGACCTGGTCATATATAATGAAGAAGTCCCGTATACTACTAATAATACTGATAACTGCCACGGCCCTCGCACAGGCGCAGCAGGTGATAACACCCGGATCACTCACCGGTGCGGAACAGAACGATCGGCCATCCATCAACAGCCCGGTTTATGTTGGCGTACGCACAGGCAAGCAGTTTTTTTATACAATCCCTGTCAGCGGTGCAATACCTATACAGGTAAAAACCGGTAAACTGCCTGCCGGTGTTCAGTGGGATAGTACAAGGCATATGCTTTATGGCAAACTTATACGGGAAGGCAAATACACCATCGGCATTACCGCGCAGAACAAATGGGGAACCTCCCGGCGCAGCCTGACGGTACAGGCAGGCGATCTGCTGGCACTAACACCACCCATGGGCTGGAGCAGCTGGTACAGCTATGGCCGCAAGGTAACGGAACAGGATGTGCTGCGCACAGCAGAGCTGATGAAGGAAAAGCAATTGGATACCTATGGTTGGAACATCATTGAAATAGATGACCCCTGGACCAATCAGCCATCGCCCGATGACAGCACCTGGATACGGCTGAAAAACAAAGCTTCGCAGCAGGTATATGGTTATTACGAAGGCCCCGGTAACCTGCCTGGAAGAACCGGCGCCACCCGCGATACCAATGGCAACCTGCTGCCCAACCAGTATTTTACACATATCGCTGCAACCGTTAAGGCGATTCATGCGCTGGGTTTTAAGGTAGGTATTTATAGTTCACCCGGACCGCTTACCTGTGGCGGGGTGGCTGGCTCATATGGGCATGAATGGCAGGATGCTGCTTTTTTTGCCAGAACAGGTTTTGATTATCTCAAATACGACTGGTGCAGCTATGGCTCTTTTGCCAAGAACAATTCGTTGGAAGAATTGCAGCAACCTTATAAATTGATGGGCGATGCACTGAAAGCACAGCAACGCGATATTATTTATGCATTGTGCCAGTACGGAATGGGCGATGTATGGAAATGGGGTTATGAAACCGGGGCGCAATTATGGCGCACAGGTGATGATGTAAGGGATAACTGGGCTTCGGTATATGCTGCATGCAAAAAACTGGCCGACAAATCGGCCTATGTGCAACCCGGCAGGTGGAACGATCCGGATATTCTGCAGGTAGGGCCTGTAGGGGCAGAGAGCCGTGATGGCAACAGCAACCACCTGAGCTTTGAAGAACAACGCACCGTAATGAGCATGTGGTGCCTGCTGAGTGCGCCATTGCTCATTGGCGCCAACCTGGAAAAAATAGATGCGGCCGGTTTATCGCTGTTTACCAACAATGAGGTAATTGCCATCAACCAGGATGCATTGGGTAAAGCGGCAAAGCTGCAGCAAACCATTAACGGGCAGGTGGAGGTATGGGTTAAGCCTTTGTATGGTGGTGATTATGCCATCGGGCTGCTCAATATTTCGGGCAATACAGTGCCCCTGCAGTTTCCGCTGCGGAATATCGGCGGAAAAAAACAATACCAGGTAAGAAACTTATGGCAGAAAGTCAACCTGGGCAAACAGTCCACCCTAACAACAACACTGCCTTCGCACAGCCTGCTGCTATTGCGGCTGCACTAACAAGAGGCGCTATCCGGCTTTGTTTTATCGATCTGCTTATTCTCTTTTTAAACTTATTGCAGGGTTCATCAGGGCCGCTTTAATGGCCTGAAAACTGATGGTAAGTAATGTGATCAACAAAACAACCGCCGCCGAAACCGCAAATATCCACCAACTGATTTGTATGCGGTAGGCGTATTGCTGCAACCAGTTGTGCATGAAATAATAGGCAAGCGGCGAGGCAATGAACAGTGCTATCAATACCAGCCAGATAAATTCTTTTGATAACAATGCCCATACGCTGGTAACAGATGCACCCAGTACTTTACGTATGCCTATTTCTTTGCTTCGCTGCTCGGCTGTATGGGCCGCCAGCCCGAATAAGCCCAGGCAGGAAATAAAAATGGCCAGTACCGCGAAAGCTGTTGCCAGGTTACCGATCAGCACTTCCAGTTTAAATTTGGCCGCATAGCTTTCATCAGCAAAACGGTAGGAGTAGGGAAGGGATGGATTGTATTTATTGAATATTTTACCCACTGCTTCAATAGCCGAAGTAGTAGATACATTCGGCGACAAGCGGTACAGGATGGCATTGGCCCAGTCAGGCGCGAAGATAAAAATACCAGGTTGTGCTGCTTCGAACGGGGAAGACATCAACGCATTTTTTACCACACCGATCACTTTTACCCGCTGCGGCACATCGTGCCAGGTGATCACCTGGTTAAGTGGCTGGCCAAAACGCATCCGCTGTACAGCGGCTTCATTCAACACCACGTTCAATGAATCTGCACCGTAGCTGCCGGTAAAATTATGCCCTTGCTGCAGCTGCATGCCCATGGTACTGAAATAATCTGTATCGGTTACCGCAACAGTGGCCAGTCCCAGGGTTTCCCCCGGCTGTTTGCCCTGCCAGTCATCTATCCGTTGGTTAGACCATACTTCTGTGGCCGGGCTCGATGAGCGGGTAACACCGGTAACAAAGCCACTTTGCAGCAGATCATTTTTCAGCGCTGTATAGTTACGTAGCAGGTCGTCGGTGGCAAGTGTGGTAAGCAGCCGGTTGGTATCGAATCCTTTAGGGCGGCTCCTCGCATATTGCAGCTGGCGGTAAATCACGATGGTACTGATGATCAGCGCAACGGAACAGCTGAATTGCAGTACCACCAGTATCTTCCTGGGGTTGGCCGCTGGTCTTCCTGTTTTGATCACCCCTTTTAATACGCTTACCGGTTTAAAGGAGGAGAGATAAAATGCCGGCCTGCTGCCGGCCAGTAAACCTGTCAACAGCACATAGACCAATATGATCAGCCAGAAACGGAGGTTGTTATAAGGCAATTGTATAGCCGACCCGGTGAAGGCATTGAACCCGGGCAATACCATCACCAATAGCAGAAAGGAAAAAACACCGGCAATAAATGCAAGCACCACCGATTCAGTAAGAAATTGCAGCACCAGCTGCCTGCGCTGCGAGCCCACTGCTTTTCTGATACCAACTTCCCTGGCCCTTTTTTCGTACCGCGCCGTGGAAAGGTTCATGAAATTGATACAGGCGATCAATAAAATCAACACACCAATAATGCTGAACATCCGCACATAATCGATCAATCCGCCGGATACTTCACCGTTTTTGTAGTCGGTGTACAGGTGCCAGTTCTTCATGGGTTCTAAAAAAGGCACGGATTTCCAAACGGCATAATCTGCAGGATTGTGTGTTTTTTCCAGCGTGGCCAAACGGGGTGCCAGTTGTTCGGGTGTTACATTGGGTTGCAGGGAAACAAAAGTTTGAAAAGAATTGTCACGCCAGTTGTTGAGATCAGCTTTTACCCAGTCGGTATGCTCGGTATAATAACTGAAGGGTACCAGGAACTTGAATTGAAAACTGGAATTCTCCGGCAGATCCTGCAATACCCCTGTCACCACAAGATCGTGCTTGTTATCGAGGCGAACGGTTTTATTCATCACATCCGCTGTACCAAACAGAGCCATGGCCGCAGACCGGGTTAATACGATAGAGTAGGGATTTTGTAAAGCTGTACCGGCATCACCTTTGATGAAAGGGAATTGAAAAATATGCAGGAAATCATTTCCCGCCATATGGCCTTCAAAGGATAGTCTTTTTTCTCCTGCGATCAGGCCATGCGGACCGATCCAGGTAACTGTTGCTGCATATTGAACACCTGGTATTTCTTTTTTCAATGCTGCCGATAACGGCAGGCAGGTGGCAATGCCAACCCCTTTCTCGCCATTGTTATTGTAGCTAAGTTTTACCCGGTAGGCATATTCATATCCCGGCAGGAAGCGATCGTATGAATACTGGTAATATACCCATAGGCCGATGAGCAATGTTACTGCCATACCAATGGCCAGCCCTGATATGTTCAGCAGGCTGTATACCTTGCTGTTTACCAGGTTGCGCCAGGCGATTTTGACATAATTTTTCAACATACCTGCAGGTTTATTATTTTATGTAGTAGGAGGCTATATGGGTATGCTAATAGAATGCCACGAATGCAACATTTTGATAGTGATGTTTTTGTGGGAAATGTGGAGAGCGGGAATTGTATGATTCTGATACAATGGATGTCTGCTTTTGCAGCAATGGCCATCACCGCTTGGCCGTGGGTTGCAGCAGATCCCAGAGATTGCCGTAGAGGTCTTTGAACACTGCCACCGTGCCATAGGCTTCTTCGGAGGGTGGCCGTACAAACTCAATTCCTTTCTGCCGCATCAGGCGGTAATCCCGCCAGAAATCATCCGTGTACAGGAACAGGAATACCCTGCCACCGGTTTGCGCGCCGATGCTGGCTTCCTGCTGTTCACCCACAGCTTTGGCCAGCAACAGGCAGCATTCGGTTGAACCGGGCGGTGCTACCAGCACCCATCTTTTACCAGGACTTACAACGGTATCTTCAACCAGCTCAAAATTCAGTTGCCCTGTATAAAAACGGATCGCTTCGTCATAATCGCGCACTACTATAGATACATGAGCAATAAACTGTTTCATTCATTCGTGTTTTCCAAACCGGTATAACCTGCCGGTTGTATTTGCTTGCGGCCATACTGGTTATACCCGGCTGCTGTTATTTTTTTATTAACAGCCATATACGTACAATGTTGCAGGAAAAAATTTACGCAAATCCCCCTTGTAATTGTCGTATTTGCACTGCTCGGCATGAACCAATACGTGATAAGTTTGTTACATTGATTCACTAAAAAAATACTACGATGGCTACCATTAATCCTTACTTAAATTTCATGGGCAACACCGAGGACGCATTTAATTTTTACAAATCTGTATTCGGTGGGGAATTTATTACATTGATGCGTTTTAAAGACATGCCGGGACATGAGAACCTGCCAGACAACGAGCGGGATAAAGTGATGCATGTTGCCCTGCCTATTAAAGGGAATGTCCTGATGGCTACAGATATGCTGGAATCAATGGGGCAGAAGCTGGTTGCCGGCAACAATTATTCTGTAGCCATACAGGCCGATACCGAAGAAGAAGCCAGTAAACTGTTCAATGGCCTTTCTGCCGGTGGTACGGTGACCATGCCACTCGACAAAGCGCCCTGGGGCGCTCTTTTTGGTATGTTCAACGATAAGTTCGGCATACAATGGATGATTAATTACGATTATCCGAGAAATTAATTGCCTGATCACCGGGATGGAGTACAAAGATTTTACTGCAAAGGGAAAAGCAGCATATACAAAATGATTGTTAGTACGAAGGCGGCAGTCTTTGTAAAAAAAAGCCACCGGCATTGTTAACCGGTGGCTTTTTATACCTATGATCTTTATTTTTTTTCTACAAATTCTTTCAGCAGTTTTCCCAGTATCATGGTCCAGCCTTCTGTAAAGCTGTTGATAGCAAAATCCGGGTTGTTTTTCGGGAAAGAATCCAGCCCTGTATGCGTCAGCTTCAACCTGGTACCTTTGCCTTCTGCAAACAATTCAAATGTAACCACCGAATAGCCGGGATAATCTTTGTATGACCAGCTATAGGCTAATTTTTTAAGCGGTATCACTTCTGTCACCTTGCACAGGTGCAGGTATCGTTTTTCTTCACTGCCACCATAAAACTGGAATTCAAAACCCACTTCCGGTTTAAATGCTTCGATATCGAAATACCATTGCTTCATTTGGCTGTTGTCGCTGATGGCCTGCCAAACCAGCTCCACCGGTGCATCATAGCTGCGCTCGATCACAAGAGGTGTTCCTTCCATAATGTTTGTTTTTGTTGTTTCTACAATTAATTAAGTTAAATGGGATTCCTGTGAAAATGTTCTTTTTTATGAAACCTTTCGGTTACTAAAATAATGAAACCATTTGGTTTCCTAAAATTTCTTTTAAATCTGGCCGCCTTTCCCGTCCATTAAAGAAAAATTGCCTGTAAATTAGTTGCGGAGCAAGCCATTTAAACCAGGTGCCTTAAACTGGTGGTCAATGTTTTTCCGGTGCTGTCATCAGCGGCCGGGAATGCAATCAGCTATTCTCCCCCAACTCCGTATGTATAAAAACAGCCGAAAAAACGAATGTTTAAATAAGAAATCTATGCTCAGTAAAAAAAATCGCCTATTGTTTTTGTGTATTGCTTTCTTTACCGCTAAAGCCTATGCAGAACCCGTTCAAACCGTGGATATATGTATATATGGTGGCAGCTCTGCCGGCATAATGGCTGCTTATACTGCCAGCCAGTTACATAAAACCGTATTACTTATTGAACCCGGTAACCGGTTGGGTGGTTTAACCACCGGCGGACTGGGCTACACCGATATCGGGAATAAATTTGCTGTTGGTGGTTTATCGAGAAATTTTTACCGCCGTGTGGGGCAGCACTATGGCCGGTTTGAGCAATGGATATTTGAGCCCTCTGTGGCAGAGCAGGTATTTCAGCAATACCTGCAACAGGCACATATACAGGTACTGTACCGGCATTATGTTACTACAGTTACAAAAAATGCAAAACGCATTACTGCCATACAACTGCAGCAGGTAACCCGCGACGGGAAGGTAACCGGCAGCACACAGGAAGTGAAAGCCAAAGTATTTATCGATTGCTCGTATGAAGGCGACCTGATGGCCAAAGCCGGCGTTTCTTATATCGTAGGCCGTGAAGCCAATAGCGTATACCATGAAACCTATGATGGTGTGCAGCTGCGCGACAAACACCAGTTCCCGGATGGTATTGACCCTTATGTGGTGCCGGGTAACCCATCCAGCGGATTGTTATGGGGCATCAGTGATGAACAGCCCGGTGCTGCAGGCAGTGGCGACAAAAAAGTACAGGCCTATAATTTCAGGATCTGTTTAACAGATAAGGCAGATAATCTACTACCCATCACCCGGCCGGATGATTATGATTCTTCCCGCTATACACTGCTGCTGCGCTTGCTGGAAAAAAAGCCCGCACAGAACCTGTCTGCTTTTCTTAAGTTCGACCTGATGCCTAACCATAAAACAGATATCAACAACAACGGCCCTTTTTCAACCGATATGATCGGTATGAATTATGCATACCCCGAAGCGGATTACACTACCCGGCGGCAGATCATACAGGCACATGAAAGTTATACCAAGGGCCTGCTTTATTTTATCGGGCACGATGCCCGTATGCCCGCTGTATTGCGTAATGAAATGTTGCGCTGGGGATATCCAAAAGATGAATACACTGACAATAATCACTGGACACCACAGTTATATGTAAGAGAAGCCAGGCGCATGATCGGTGCTTATGTGATGACACAGGCCAATTGCGAAGGAAAGGAAAAAGTAACGGATGCCATCGGGATGGCCGCTTATACCATGGATTCGCATAACTGCCAGCGTGTGGTGGTGAACGGGATGGTGAAAAATGAAGGCGATGTGCAAATAGGCGGCTTTGGTCCTTACCCCATCGCTTACCGTTCCATTACGCCCAAAGCGGATGAATGTACCAACCTGCTGGTTCCTGTATGTCTTTCAGCCAGTCATATTGCTTATGGCTCTATACGCATGGAGCCGGTATTTATGGCATTGGGGCAGGCTGCTTCCACCGCCGCAGTGGTGGCCATCGATGACAAAAAAGATGTGCAGCAGGCCGATATCAAAAAAATACAGGCAAAAATGCAGGCCGATCCATTGGTGAACGGAACCACACCGGAAATACTGGTAGACAATGACGATAGCGCTCATGTTACCGTTCAGGGCAGCTGGAAAAAAGACAGCAGGGGCTCGTACGGACCAACAATGTATGTAAGCGATGTTGCGGCCAGTAAAAGCGGTGAGCAGTTTGTTCGTTTTACACCTGATATCATTAAAAGCGGTGCCTACCGTATTTACAGCTACCTGCCCAAACTGGGACAAACAGCTGCCAGCATACCCGCAGTGGTATTCGATGGTGCGCAGAAAAAAGCCAGTGCCCTGAATGCACAGGCAGTAAAAGTAGAGGGACAAACATCCGGCGAATGGGTAGACCTGGGTGAATACCAGTTGCCCCAAGGCCATAAAGCATATGTAGAAATTGCAGGTAATACCGCAGGCGGATCGGCCATTGCCGATGCGGTGATCTTTGTGCCGGTAGGCCATTAACCGTTCTGCTTTTTTACACTAATAATTTTAAATGTTCTACATATTTGCCGAAAAATTGCATTTTTGTAAAAAAAAGATATGCTGGACAGTGGTAATTTAAGCAAAGACCTGGAGCGCATTGCCAGTAAAACAATGGCAGATGAAGTAGAGCTCAGGCTGCGCACTTATCTCAAAAAAAAATCACTCAAACCCGGTGATGCCTTACCCAAGGAACTGGAGCTGGCAGAAGCGCTGGGCGTAAGCAGGAATGTGGTGCGTGAAGCCCTGAGCCGCCTGCGTATGCTGGGTATGATCGATACAAGGAAAAGAAGGGGTATGGTACTGGCCCGTCCTGATATACTGGGTGCTTTTGAACGGGTGCTCGATCCGCTGATCATTGATGAAGATACCCTGAAAGATATATTTGAACTGCGGCTTACACTGGAAATGGGTATGGCTGACCTGCTGTACATGAAAAAAACGCCAAAGGATATACAGGAGCTGGAAGAAATAGCCAAGCGTGAGGTCAGTGAAGTAGACACATTCCGCATACAGAACGAGATCGCATTCCATGGCAAGCTGTATGAAATTACCGGCAACAGAACGCTGAAAAGGTTCCAGGCCATGCTGCTGCCCATTTTTGAATACGTGATTGCCATGGAAAAAAAGCCCATCAGGGGTAAGGTATCGCATATGGGACTGGTGAAGATTTTGAAGAAAGGTACCAAAGAAGATTTCCGCCAGGGCATGCTGGCACACCTGCAACCCCATTTCGACCGGCTGAAATAATGTTTGCTATTATTTTTTTTAATGTTGTACACAATGGCCCGTATTGGCCCGCACAAGAACCATCAACCCATTCAACCGCGAGTGGCGAGTGGTGCTAACGCACCGTGAATCGCGCGTTTTTCAGTGTATGCTTTTATACAACCATTGAACTACGTCAGTCGTGAATCGTGAGTGGATCGAGAATCGAGAAACGAGAATCGACATATTCTAATTACCAATTCCCAATTCCCTACCAATTAACCTCTCAACCAATCAACTAATCAACCAATCACCAACCAACCAACACCCAACGATATGCCTGCTTTTAAAAACCGTTCGGGCCTGCTTATATACAGGCTGCTTATACTGATCATTTTTCTTTTCATTGCTGCTACCGGGCTCCGTGCTGCCATATCACTGCCACCGGTTATTGCCGACAGTATGGTACTGCAGCAGCGTTCCAGCGTACTGCTTTGGGGCTGGGCCCGTGCCAATACCGCTGTTACCCTGCAAACTTCCTGGAATAACCGATCCTATAAATGCCTGTCCGGTAAAAGTGGTGCCTGGCAAGTGCGCGTACAAACCACAGGGGCCGGCGGCCCTTATACCATCCGCATTTCAGATGGTACACCGGTTACACTGCATAATATTTTACTGGGTGAAGTATGGTTGTGTTCGGGCCAGTCGAATATGGAAATGCCTGTAAAAGGTTTTATCAACCAGCCCATACTGCATAGTACCGAAATACTGATGAATGCAGACAATGATCATATCCGTCTTTTCCGCGTGGAAAGGGGGATGAGCCGGCAACCGCAGCAAACACTGAAATCAACATCCTGGCAGGCTGCAAGGGCAGAGACGGTAAAAGATTTCAGTGCGGTAGGATACCTGTTTGCAAAAATGCTGCACGAAAAACTGAAAGTACCGGTAGGTATCATGATGTCGGCTTTCGGCGGCACAAAAATAGAGGCCTGGATGACAGCGAACAGCCTGAAAGCCTTTCCCGATATACCTGTGCGCACGGGTACTGATACTACAGGCATTCAAAAAAATGAACCGGCTGTTTTATTCAATGCCATGATCGCACCGCTGGTGGGCTATTCGATGCATGGTATGATATGGTACCAGGGTGAGCAAAACCGCGGTGGTTACCAGCTGTACAGCCAGCTGATGGCAGCGATGGTGAAAGAATGGCGCAGCATATGGCAATGCGGCGAATGGCCTTTTTATTTTGTACAGATCGCTCCTTATGCATATCCTGCCAAAGAAGATCCCATGCAAACAGCTTATCTGCGCGAAGCGCAGGCCCGCGCAGCTACAATGATACCCCATACCGGTATGGCTGTAAGTATGGATGTGGGTGCGGAGAAAACCATTCACCCGCCTGATAAAGCCGTTATTGCACAGCGCCTGGCCTGTATGGCGCTGGCCAATACATATGGCTATAAAGGAATACCCTATGCATCGCCGGTATACAAATCAATGAAAGTGGTTGACAGCACGGTATTGCTGAGCTTTGATCATGCAGCGAACGGGCTCAGTTCTTTTGGTAAAGAGCTGAATGCATTTGAAATAGCAGGGGAGGACCATCATTTTTATCCAGCACAGGCAAAAATTACCGGCACCGGCGTTATGGTATATGCACCGGCCGTAAAAAAACCGGTAGCGGTTCGCTATGCATTTAAAAACTGGGTGGAAGGAGACCTGTTTAATACAGAAGGTTTTCCGCTGGCACCTTTCCGCACAGACAGTTTTTAGCGATGCCATTCATTTCCGGCATTACCTTGTAAAATAAATAATACAACGGTGTATGGACGATAAAAAGCAACTGATAAATATTGATACCCACCAGCTGATACGCAGTATCAGTGAACCTTATTTTAACCAGGTGCTCACGCAGGTCAATGATCATGTGGTGCGTATCAGTATAATGAGTGAACCATATTTCTGGCACCTGCACCCCAATTCAGATGAAACCTTCCTGGTATTGGAAGGTGGTGTACTGATAGAAATGGAACACCAATCCGTATTGCTCGGCCCGGGACAGCTGTATACCATCCCTGCCGGTATACCGCACAAAACCAGTCCTGCCGGCAGCCGCTCCGTAAATCTTACAATAGAACACCTTCACCTCGAAACCATACGTTTTCAGCACGACACAGATCCGCCACAACTGGCTTAGCCGGGCAATCCCTAAGAAGGCAACGAGCAGTCTTAAAGCTTCTCGCGGTTGTAGCGCACCGCTGTTCTCATGCTTGTAGCTCATTGCTGTGCTAGGGCTGTGAGCTACAAGCCAATAGCTAGGAGTGGGGGCATAGGGACTGCCGTTTTAAAGATCATCATTTGTACAACTGGTAATATTTTTTTTCTTGTAGCTATCAGCTTGTAGCTCACTGCTATGCTAGGGCTGTGAGCTACAAGCCGATAGCTATGAGTGAGTGTGTCCATCCTGAAGATACTGCCCATCTTCTTTTCCGCGTTTTCCGCTCATTCCGCGAGAGGAATTCCCGGCACCTGCTGAAAAAATTTGGCAGGGAATAACTTAATTACTACTTTAGTTATGTAGAACATATCTACAATTGATCGAATACCAAACGATGTTTTGCTTATGAAAAGAAATCTGATTATTCCGTACCTCAGCAGCATTCTTTTACTCATCCTGCTGTTGCTGCAAATGGCAGCACATGCGCAGTCGCCTGTATCCATTACAGGTAAGGTAACAGACAGTGCTGGCAATGCCCTTGAAAGGGTAAGCGTTCATATCAAAGGCACACGCGCCGGAACCGTAACCGGCAGCGATGGCAGTTTTTCCCTCATGGCCTCCGCAGGTGCCGTGCTGGTATTTTCCAGTGTAGGGTATATGCCGCTTGAACTGGCTGCACAAAAAGATATCCGTGTAACGCTACTGCACAGCAATGACCCGCTGCAGGATGTTATCGTAGTAGGTTATACGCAGCAAACCAGGACAAAGATCACCGCTGCTGTTTCAAAACTGAATGCGGATGAACTGAAAAATACCACCAGCCCCAACCCCATACAGGCACTGCAGGGTAAGCTTGCAGGCGTTTCTGTCCCTATCTCATCGGGACAACCGGGGGCTTCACCAGCCAATATTATTATCAGGGGAGGCACCAAACTGAATACATATGGATCTGGTTTGGGGAACAGTGGCGGCAATGTAACAGGCAGTTCCGATGCTACAAGTCCGCTGGTAGTGATTGACGGGGTGTTCAGAACACTGGCAGATATCAATCCCGACAATATTGAATCATTGCAGGTGATGAAAGATGCCGCTTCCACGGCGATCTATGGTGCCAGGGGTGCCAATGGGGTGATCGTGGTAAAAACAAAAGGCGGCAAGTTCAACAGCAAAATGAACCTGGTGCTCAACCACCGCACCACCTGGGAAACAGTGGCCCGGCGCTATGATTATATGAACGCGACAGATTACCTGCGCCTGGCCAGAACAACAGTCAAAAACACATTTGATGCACTGGATAAGAACAACCTGCTGAACAACGGCGGTTTTTCTGCAGGAACAAAAATTTATACAGCCAAGGGACAATATGGTACCAATATCAACCTGACAGCTTTGTACGACAATATTGTGGCAGTGGAAGGTGCAGACTATGTGAACAATTTATTGTCCAAAGGATGGCAAACCATGGATGACCCTGTTAACCCCGGTACCAAACTGCTTTATGCCGACAACCATTACCAGGATATGCTTTGGATAACCGGTGTTACGCAGAACGATAATGTATCGGTTGATGGCGGAAGTGAACGGGCCAATTACCGCCTTTCTGCAGGTTATACACGGCAGGCCGGCACTTTTGTCGGCACCAATTACAAACGGTATGATATGCTGGGCAATTTTGGTTTTAAGGTGACGGATAATTTCAGGCTGGATGCAATGGTCAACTACCAGAACATATTGCCCAACTATGTAGATGCTTACCAGAATGAACTGACAAGAGGTACCCGTATTACGCCTTTGATCAGGATCTTTAAAGATAATGGTGATCCCACACCTGGAGAGCTGTATACCGTGCCCAACCGTTTTCACACACTTAAATACGATGATACACGCGTTTCTACCGAACGGGTGGTTAGCCGGGTTGCCGGTGATCTCACCATTTTGAAAGGATGGCATTACAGGCCTGCTGTTTCTTATTTTATGCAGGATTACCGTTACATGTTCATGCGTAAAGGCACACCACCCGATGAAATACAACCATCCACACAACGCCAGAAAAATGAAAACACCAACAATACCCGGCAACTGATGATCGACCAGATACTGCAATACGATTTCAACCTTCAGCAAGACCATCATTTTACAGTACTGGCAGGCTTCAACTATACACGCAACACCGGCAGCACTGTCACCATTGGTTCACAGCGTGCCACCAATGATTATATCTATACAATTAATGAACCCACCACTTCTATTGTTAATGGGGTGATCACGACCAATGTAACTGATTTTGGCACTTCCTTGTCCGAAACAAAATCAGCCAGCTATTTCGGGCAGCTCAACTACGATTATAAAGGCAAGTATTTATTGAGTGGTGCCCTGCGTTATGATGGCTTCTCGAATTTTGCACCGGAGAACAAATATGCTTTGTTCCCTTCTGCTTCTGCAGGATGGAATATTGCCAAAGAAGATTTCTGGCATATCAAACCCATCAGTGCGCTGAAGCTGCGTGTTAGTTGGGGACAGGCAGGTTTGAGCGATTTAAGTATCACTGATACGTATGGCGGTTATACATCCAACCCCTATGCATTGGGTTCAGGAATATTGCGCAGCAACCTGTCTAATCCCAACCTGAAATGGGAGCAAACGTCCACCACCGATCTTGCGATGGAAATGGCTTTCTTCCGTGACCGTATTAACCTGGTGGTGGATTTTTATGATAAAAGAACACGCAACAGGCTGGCATCAAAACCCCTGCCTTCCGAAGCACCTTTCAGTAGCATCACTTACAACAATGGCACACTGCAGAACAAGGGATATGAAATAGAGCTGGGTGCATCAGTGATACAGTCTGCTGCATTTAACTGGCGCACCAATTTTTCCATGGGTTTTAATAAAACCATTATCCTCAAATTGCCGGCCAACGGGCTGCCCAGGAACCGCCAGAGCGGAGACGTGGTTTGGGACCCCGCAAGCAAGCAGAATGTATTGCAGGGCGGCTTTGCCGAAGGCGAGCGGGTGTACGGACTATGGGGGTATAAAGTACTGGGCGTATTTGCCACCGATGCAGAAGCTGCTGCCTGGAATGCGAAGACCAAAGACAACCTGGCATCGCCATCTGGCATACAGGTGGGTAAACATGCAGGCGATTTTATTTTTGCCGATGTTAACAAGGATGGTGTTATCGATAGTAAAGACCAGGTGTTTATGGGTTACCGCACACCAACCATTACAGGGGGTATGCAAAACACTTTCAGCTATAAACAGTTTTCTTTAAGATTTACGGTTGATTTTGCCATGGGACACCTTATCAGCAATGGCGCGCTGGCCCGCTCACTGGGGCAGGGCAGGGCTTTCAACGAAGGGGCACCCATGGAAGCACTGGGCCCCGATATATGGCAGAAACCTGGTGATGAAGGAAAAAAATATGCGCGCTTTTCATTTGCCGACTACGATTTTGGTCAGCGCAATTACCTGCGTGGTGCTACACTGGGTGTAAACAATGGTTATGCTTCTGATGTATCGGCAATGTACTCGAAAGGCGATTTTCTGGCTTTCCGTGAAATATCAATTTCCTACGAGTTGCCCAAGCCTGTGCTTAAAAGAATACATGCCACCGGTATGAACATTTTTGCCAGTGTGTACAACCTGGGTTATCTCACAGGTTACAAAGGGCTGAATCCTGAAACCTACACTGGTTTTGATGACGGCGGTTATCCGCGTCCCAGGCAGTTTTCACTGGGTGCTACTGTACGATTTTAAAAAAATGAATTTCCGCTAATGATGATCCGTATGAAAAAATATTCTTTTTTATTACCATTGCTGGCGCTGATACTGGCATTGGGCAGCTGTAACAAGCTGCTGGAGGTAACACCGCAGTCAAGCATCACCGAACAAACCTATTTTCAACAGGAAGGTGATTTTGAACCTTATGTAACGGGTATCTATACCGCAATGCGCAGTCTGGCCAATAATATCACCTATGGTACTGAACGTGGCGAAGAGCTCACCGCTGCATTGAACTCGAGGTTTGGCGTGGCCTGGACGCAGATACTGACACCCTCATCCGGTGCGATCAATTACAATGAATGGTATAAGGCCATCGGCAACTGCAACCTGCTGCTGGAAAAAATAAAAGGTTTTTCATTTGCATCTAATCCCGATACCAAGAAAAGGATACTGGCTGAAACTTACTGCCTGCGGGCATATTTTTATTTTCATCTTACCCGCGTGATCGGTGATGCACCACTGATGCTGCAGGCCATTACAGATGCGAATGTGCCACTGCTGCCGCGTTCTAAAGCTACCGATGTAATGAAGCAGATACAATCAGATATTGATTCGGCTATTATCCAGTTTAAATCCATGAGCCAGTTCACTGTTACCGGTTATCCTTCCAAATACCGTTTTGCTTATGGTTCGGCACAGGCATTAAAAGCCGATGCCAAACTGTGGAGCGGAAAGGTACTGGGTGGCGGTAATACTGATTTTACTGATGCTATCACCGCTATTAATGAGGTAGAAGCTTCCGGTGTATCGCTCAATAATGATTTTAAAAATGTTACAGGCACCAGGGCCGCTACCAATACAGAAGTGATACTGGCCGCTTTTTTCAGCAGGGACGAAACAGGCGCCAATTACGGACTGAACGCATTGCCTTACCTGGCCGGTGTGCAGGGCGCGCTCAACCTGGACAGCCTGCCTTATGTAATGACCACATCCAACGGGCAGGGTGCATACCAGATCAGTGCAAAATCAAAAGCGTTGTTCTCCAACACTGCAGATAAGCGGATACCTTATACCTGGATTACCGAGCGACAGGCTTCCGGCCCCAAAATTTCCTGGATCACCAAATACCCAGGTACCAAATATGCTGATGACCGGGTATCTGACAATGATATCATCATGTACCGCCTCGCAGATATTTACCTGCTGAAAGCAGAAGCCTATGCCGCTTTGAACAATACAGCACAGGCCATCGTTTACCTGAATAAAATACGCGCAAGGGCCGGCACCGGTACTTATAACGGTGCAACGGATAAGGCAAGTGTAGAAAAAGAAATACTGGATGAAAGAGGGCGTGAGCTGTTTTTTGAAAACAAACGCTGGTACGACCTGGTGCGCTTTTATAAAGGAGGTACTTTGAATATTTATACGTATATCCCCAATCTGGTGGGTAAAACAACACCTCTTTTCTGGCCGCTGAACACTACGGTACTGGCCAACAATAACCAGCTTACCCAAACAGACGGATACTGAATCTATAAAAATAGTATTGACAGATGAATCCATTGCGAAGCCATGAAATTACCGGCAACTGGGCAACACTGCTGTTACCGGTGAACAAAGATGAGAGCATCGATTACGGACGCCTGAAAGCGGAGATCGATTTTATGATAGCCGCGAAAGTGAACGGTATTTATTCCAACGGAACGGCCGGTGAGTTTTACAACCAGACCGAAGCAGAGTTTGACCAGGTGAACAGCCTGCTGGCAGAAACCTGCCATGCTGCAGGCATGCCTTTCCAGATAGGGTGCAGCCATACAAGCCCTGTTACCACGCTGGAAAGAGTGAAGCGGGCACTGGCACTTGCACCGGGTGCCATCCAGGTAATACTGCCCGACTGGTACCCGCCCACCATGCCTGAAATCATCAGCTATCTCCGCCTGGTAGCGGAAACAGCCTGGCCTGTAGGGCTGGTATTATATAACCCGCCGCATGCCAAGGTGCAACTGAAGCCTGAAGCCTTCCTGCAGATCAGGGAAGCAGGCATACCTTTGGTAGGCTGTAAACTGCCCGGTGGCGATGAGCATTGGTATACTGCCATGAAAAGATTTGCACCTGAGCTGTCGCTGTTTATTCCGGGGCATCACCTGGCCACAGGTATCCGGCAGGGCGCACATGGGGCTTATTCCAATGTAGCCTGCCTGCATCCGGGTATAGCACAACAATGGTATAACGATATGATAAACGGGCAGATGGAGCAGGCGCTGGAGCTGCAGTCGCGTATACAGCAGTTCATGGCACAATGCATTGCACCGCTGATGCAACAACAGTTGTATTCGGCACCGGCAATGGACAAACTGCTGGCTGCCGTAGGAGGCTGGGGCAATATTGGAACAAGGCTCCGATGGCCTTACCGTAGTGTACCTGAAGCAGAAATCCTTCCTGTCAGGAAGATCTGCCATGACCTGTTACCCGAATTTTTTTCATCGCATGTTAATGTATAAACCGTTATGTTGTTAAGCAGGCAGTGCCATCATTGTTTATTGTATACAGCTCTTGCAGCTGTACTGATTTCTTTCTGCAATTGCCGCAGTGCCAGAACCCATTCTGTACCTGTTGCACCGGACAGCAGCCTGGTATTTACACCTGGTGCTTCGGGATATGTGTCTATGCGCATTCCTGCACTGGTAGTTACATCCAAAGGAAGCTTGCTCGCTTTTTGCGAAGCAAGGGTAGGCACGGCGGGCGACTGGGCCGATATGGATCTGTTGATGCGTCGCAGTACAGATAAAGGCAAAACCTGGAGTACACCACAGGTAGTGTCTAAACGCATGGCGGAACAGCCCAATGGCAATCCCACACCTATTGTGGATGCTGATGGTACCGTGCACCTGGTGTTCCAGCGCGATTATGCCTCTGCATGGTATACCCGCTCAACAGATGACGGCCTCAGCTGGTCAGAACCTGTGAACATCACTTATGCATTCGACCGTTTTAAACCGGAATACGACTGGAAGGTGCTGGCACCAGGACCAGGTCATGGTATACAGCTGCGCAATGGCCGCCTGCTGGTACCGGTATGGATGAGCGCTTCAGAAAAACTGCTGCCACACCGCAGTCATAGTCCTACCTGTATTGCCACTATTTACAGTGATAATGGTGGTAAAACCTGGCAGCGTGGTAATATTGTGGCCAACTCCACTGCGGCCATGAAAAACCCGAATGAGAACATGGCTGTTCAGTTATCAGATGGGCGTGTCATGCTGAATATCCGCTTCGGCTCAGACCAACACCGCCGCGGTATCAGCTTCAGTCCTGATGGCGCTACTGCCTGGACACCACCTGTTTTTGATGAGGCTTTATTCGATCCGGTTTGTATGGCCAGTATTATCCGTGTGCCCCGCAAAGGCAAACAAAACAAAGGCTACCTGGTATTTGCCAACCCCGATAGTCGCGACCTGCCTAAATATCCCAGAAAAAATCTTTCTGTTAAACTAAGTACAGATGACGGGCAAACCTGGCAGGTCAATAAAGTGCTTGATCCTGGTTTCGCAGGCTATTCCGACCTGGCCCTCGGCCCCGACGGAACCCTTTACTGCCTGTATGAATCCAACAATACCAGCGGTTTCAATTACAGCCAGGTGATAAAAAGCTTTTCCCTTTCCTGGCTGCTTGGTTGGTGAGGGGGGGATTGGTTGAAGGGTTGAGTGGTTGATTGGTAGGGAAAGGGGATTGGTAATTGGGATTGGGTATGTTGGTTGATTGGTTGAAGGGTTGAGTGGTTGATTAGTAGGAAAAAGGAATTGGTAATTAGGGATTGGGGTATGTTGGTTGAAAGGTTGAGTGGTAGGAAAAGGGAATTGGGAATTAGAATATGTCGATTCTCGTTTCTCGATCTACTCACGATTCACGATTGACGCTTCACGACTGACGTAGTTCAATGGTTGTGTAAAAGCATAATCGAAAAAAAAGCTCGCGATTCACGGTGCGTTAGCACCACTCGCGGTGTTGGTTGTGAGAGGTTGATTGGTTGAAAGGTTGAGTGGTTGATTAGCAAGGAAAGGGGAATTGATAATTAGAATATGTCGATTCTCGATTCTCGTTTCTCAATCCACTCGCGATTCACGATTCACGATTCACGCCCAACACACACATGGTAATAAAATAACAAAGTATGAATAAAATCGAAGGACTGATCGCTGCCGTGTTTACACCTTTTCATCCTGATGGATCTGTAAATGAAGACATGATCCTGCCATTGGTAAATAAGCTGGTTAAAGATGGGGTGAAAGGTATTTTTGTATGCGGTAGCAATGGTGAAGGACCCAATATGACCACTGCTGAACGGATGAAGTTGGCGGAAGCATTTATTGCTGCTGCTGCCAAACGAATACTGGTGATTGTACATGTAGGGCATAGCTGTATTGCCGATGCACGTACACTGGCAGCACATGCAGCTGCCGCAGGGGCAGATGCTGTTTCATCGGTGTCGGCATTTTATTTCAAACCGGTATCTGTACAGAACATGGCGCTTTGCATGGCAGAGATCGCAAGTGCTGCACCGCAATTGCCTTTTTACTATTATCATATTCCGCATCTTACCGGTGTGGCGATGGATATGCGGTCTTTTCTGCAAACAGCCGGCGGTATAATACCCAACCTGGCTGGTATCAAGTATACCGCCTCTACCATACATGAATACCAGGGTTGCCTGGGTTATGAAAATGGGCGATACGATATATTATATGGCCTGGACGAATTATTGCTGCCTGCCCTGGCCGTTGGTGCCAGAGGTGCTATTGGCAGTACTTATACATTTGCTGCGCCGTTGTACCTTCAAACCATGGAGGCTTTTGCAAAAGGTGATATAGAAGGTGCAAAACAAAACCATGCTTACCTGGTGGAGATGATCCGCATACTGCTGCAGTACCCGCCGATACCAGCACAGAAAGCCATTATGAAAATGCTGGGTTGGGATCTTGGTCCCAGCAGGCTGCCCCTGTTAACACTGGACGATGCACAATACCGGCAACTGCACAGTGAATTAACCGCGATTGATTTTTTCAACCGGGTGAAGGCTGGCTGATGCCTTTATCTTGCTGTTCTGAACAATGAATCAATACCCCTGTGTTTGTACTGCAGCAATCGCAGGTATAAACACCGTACAAGTGCTTCTATATGATTAAACCAAACCGCAAAATACAAAGCTGTCTTTTCTTCTTCCTCCTGCTGCTGGTAAAAAGCTATAGCCAGCAGCCCGCAAACACCTGTTTTCAATGGCAGCAGGCCAGTCCGCTGCCCGATACCACCGGGTTGGCGGGTGCCTATGCCGGTGTAAGCAATGGCGCCCTGCTGTTGGCGGGTGGCACCAATTTTCCCGGTGGCCAGCACCCCTGGAATGGTGGATTGAAAGCCTGGCACGATACAGTGTATGTGCTGGAAAAAGAAAATGCTTCCTGGAAAGTAGCAGGCCGCTTACCGCATGCCATGGCCTATGGCGTTTCACTAAGCTGGCAGAATGGGGTGTTGTGTATAGGCGGTGGCGATGCTGTACACAATTATGCTGATGTGTTCCTATTGAGCTGGCAGAATGGCCGGCTAAACCGGCAAACCCTTCCTTCATTGCCGGCACCTTTGAGCAATGCCTGTGGTGTGTTATGGGACAACCAGGTTTACCTGGCCGGTGGTATTACACAGCCAGGTAAACCTGCAGAAAATATTTTCTGGAAGCTGAACCTGTCTGCCACACCCGGACAAATGCACTGGGAGCAGCTGCCGGCCTTACCTGGTAAGGGCCGTATGCTGGCAATGGCCGGCGCACTAGATGGGAAAATCTATGTATTCGGTGGTGTGCACCTGGTACCGGCTGGTGACAGCATTGCTTTTCGCAGGGAATACCTGCAAGATGCCTGGATGTTCGATGCCACTGCAGGATGGAAGCGCATCAGTAACCTGCCGCACCCGCTGGCTGCTGCACCATCACCGGCTTTTGCCGCAGGGCAATCGCACCTGCTGCTGATAGGAGGGGATGATGGAAGCAAAGCCGGCGAGGTTAACCAGCTGCAGGATGCACACCCGGGCTTTAGCAGGGATATATTGTCTTACAATGTACTTACCGATGCCTGGGCAGTAAGAGAACAACTGCCCGCAGTTTGCCTGGATATGCGTTCCGGCAGATCACGATCATTATACGCGCCTGTAACCACTTCGCTGGTAGTATGGAACAACCAGCTGGTGTTGCCTGCCGGTGAAATACGGCCTGCTGTACGCAGTAATGCAGTGCTGCTGGGTACACCTGTTCAGCCGGCTGGTAAATTCGGCGGTATCGATTGGTCGGTGATCGGTTTATATTTTATAGCGGTTGCCGGTATCAGTATTTTTGTGTCAAGAAGAATGGGAAATACCACCGGTGATTTTTTCCTGGGCGGACAACGGATTCCCTGGTGGGCCGCCGGGCTCAGTATATTCGGATCAAAACTAAGTGCACTTACATTTATTGCCATACCTGCCAAAGCCTATGCCACAGATTGGGTGTATATGGTGAACAATATCATGATCGTTGCTGTGGCACCTATCGTTACTGCTTTTTACCTGCCTTATTTCCGCAAACTGAAACTGACCAGTGTATACCAGTACCTGCAGATCCGTTTCAATCCACGCGTAAAACTACTGGGCAGTTTAACCTTCGTTGTTTTCCAGCTGAGCAGGTTGGGTGTGGTGATTTACCTGCCTGCACTGGTGCTGAGTGCCGTAACAGGCATCAGTATTTTCGTGTGCATACTGGTAACCACCGTGATCACTACTGCCTACAGTGTTTCGGGTGGTATAGAAGCCGTGGTATGGACAGAAGTGATGCAGGTATTTGTGCTGCTGGGTGGTGCACTGGCCAGCTTTTTCTTTATCACCCGCCATACTGATGGTGGGGTGCAGGCCCTGTTTGCAGAAGCCTGGCAAAATGGCAAACTGCGGCTGGCCAATGAGGGATGGGCTGTTTCGCAGCCCGTGTTATGGGTAGTGGTTTCGGGGGCATTTTTAACCAACCTGGTCACGTATACATCAGACCAGGTGGTGGTGCAGCGCTATCTTACCACGGCCACGGAAGCGGAGGCCCGCCGTTCTATTTATACCAATGCATTCATGGTGATACCTGCCACACTGATCTTTTTTGGTGTGGGTACAGCGCTGTGGTTCTTCTTCCGGCACCAGCCGGCTGCACTCAATCCCCATGGCCGTGTGGATGATGTATTCCCCTGGTTCATTGCTCAGCAATTACCCGCTGGCTTATCAGGGCTGGTGATCGCCGGCTTGTTTGCTGCCACCATGTCTACTATCAGCTCCAGCATGAATGCTATTGCCACCGTGGTGACCACTGATTTTTACAAACTGTATAAAAAACAGGCATCAGACAAAGAATGCCTGCGTTTTGCACGGTTTTTTACCGTAGCACTAGGGTTGGCAGGCTGCCTTATTGCAGTGTACCTGGTTTACCTGCACAACGCATCTATCTGGGACCAGTACTTGAAAATTATCGGGCTGTTCGGTGGCTGCCTGGCGGGGATGTTTATGGCTGGTATCTTTTTCCCATCCATCAACAGCAATGGTGTACTGATAGGTTTTGTGGCCAGTTGTATCATCCTGTATTTTATACAGAAGACAGCGCAGGTTCATTTCTTTTTATACCCGGTATTTGCAGTGATCGATTGTGTTTTGATAGGCTATATCGCCAGCCGTTTTTTCCCGGCGAAAAAAGATACGGAGCAAGCTGTTTAGTGTAAGCTGTTGTTTTTTTGCAGCCACCAGTCGAGTGCCTGCTGCTCTGTGCTTTTTACAAAGCTGCTCTTGGCATCATTGTATTCCAGTGTATCCCTGAACGTTCTTGCTGAAAGTGTTTTTTTGAGCTGGTAGTAACGCTCTTTTATATCGGGGTGACTGCGCAGATAATCCCTGAAAGCAATATGCCGGTTCCAGTGATGGGTGTTTTTTACCAGCACATGGATATTGGCAAGCGCAATAGCAACCGGCCCAATGGGAGAAGGATCTGCAATATCTACCAATGATGGCAGCAATGTGTTATGCAGTGGTTGCAGGTGCACAAAAAGCCTTCTGTAAGGCAGCAGCGGCTCATATTTTTTAAAATAGCTGTAGCCTGCTGCCATCATGGGCAGAATGATGGCAGCCAGCTGCTGTTCGTTTGCCATACCTATCAGGATATCGATAATCGGCTTGGCACCCAGGCCGGGAACCGATGTGCTGCCTATATGTTCAACAGATGGCTGCCATGGCTGTAATACCTGCAGCAGCTTCGCCTGCTCTCCCTGAAACCGGATTACCCATTCGCTGGTATAAGGCTCAATCGTAATTTTCATCCTGCCAGTTATTGTGTATAAATAAAAAACTGCCCGGTAAGGGCAGCCTGTAATTGAACGGTGATCAAAAATAGTTTTCCACCTGTAAGTGTTAAATAGTTTGTGCTTCCCGTTGCAGTACACCTTTTGCATTAAAGTAAAGGTATTTTTTCTGTACCAGTGAGCTTTTCTCTACATAAATGCGGTACTGCAGTTCTTTGTCTTTTTTCTGTATTTCAATAACAGATCCCGGTGTCCAGTCGCTGTATTTGCTTTTTTTAAGCCCATCTTTTACATCAGAAGGCAGCTCACTGAACTCGAGTTTACGGTCGGTTTCTTTCCATTCGCCCTTACCATTGAACCAGGCAGCGGTTTCAGCACCATTATTGGTGAAATCGGCTTCCCAACTGCTCAGCCTGTCTTTCCAGGATACATTGGTAGCATTGGGGAATTTTGTTTTCAGCGCCTCGGTAACAGCAGCAGGTACTTTGCGCAGCTGGGCAAAAGAAGGTGCACTAAACAGAACGGCAAGCAGCAGGATTGCTGTAAGTTTTTTCATACATTCATTTTTTAACGGTAATCGTGTTTATTGATCAGTAAGTGCAAACATCATGCAATAGTGATGATTGTAAGGTACAACTTAAAATAGGTTTAACAAATGGCGATGCATAGTGCCATTCGCAACCGGTATTGAGGATAAACTATTGTTTTTCTTTTTATCCGGGACTATTTTTATAGAATGAGAAAAACAGCAACCCTTTTATTGGTGTGGATTTTAGGCGCAGTAACCGGCCGGGCACAGTCATTGCAGCCGGGTTTTGATGCGGATGAGTATATCGAAATGCTGGGTGTATCTGCCGGCCAGATGCATCAACCCGCAGCAGCCAAGATCCCCTTATCCAGGCAGTATCACATGGTTTACCGCTCTTCTGAAACCGGTCTGAAGAACCGCTGGGATCTGTGGCTGAATAAAGACAGTACGATAATGCTTATCAGCCTGCGCGGTACAACCGCCGACCAGGAAAGCTGGCTGGAAAATTTCTATGCCGCCATGATACCTGCCGCCGGCGAGCTCCAGCTCAATGACAGCACTGTTTTCCACTACCGTTTTTCCGATGACCCCAAAGCAGCGGTACATGCAGGCTGGACCATCGGCATCGGCAGCATGATGCCCGGCATTATGGAAAAACTGAAAACCTATTATGCAAAAGGCATCCGCCAGCTAATGATCATGGGGCATAGCCAGGGTGGGGCACTTGCCTACCTGCTTACTTCTTATCTTTATTACCAGGTGCAGGCCGGCCTGCTGCCCGCAGATATTAAAATAAAAACTTACTGCAGCGCTGCCCCCAAACCCGGCAACCTGTACTATGCATACGATTTTGATTATATTACCCGTAATGGCTGGGCATTAACGGTAGTGAACAGTGCCGATTGGGTACCGGAAACACCTTTCTCCCTGCAAACACTCTGCGATTTTAATCCATTGAACCCTTTCGCCAATGTAAAACCACAGCTGGCCAAGCTGCCTTTTTTTGTAAAGCTGTACATGAATCACGCCTATAACCGGCTGGACCGTACTTCATCAGGGGCGAAGCGGGTATTTGAAAAATACCTGGGCAATACCGTGTATAAACAGGTTAAAAAATATCTTCCGCAGTTAAAGCAGCCACAGTACAGTTATTCCATGAATTATATGCGCGCAGGTGTACCCGTGGTGTTAAAGCCGGATGATGCTTATTTCAAACAATTTCCCGATACCAGCAAAAATGTATTCATCCATCATGGATTTGAACCTTACTGGCTGCTTACCAGGAAAATTTATAACCGGCCCTGATAAGCCGGATGGATAAAGGCAATGAAAAAAGCCGTCCATTGTTCCGCCGCATACAGGTATATTTGAGAATGCCTACTTTTACGATTTAGTGTAATCAATCAACATGAAACCATCATTTTACTGCCTTGCAGGTATACTTTGTTTTACTGTCTTTTCATCAAAACTGCAGGCGCAGCAGCACATGCCTGCATCATCTGCCGGCAGGCTTTCACGTTACCAGCCGTCTGAGGTTTTTTCTCCTGTATTTTATACCCAGCATGGTGATGCCACCCGTTCTGCCAATGGTGCACCAGGGCCGGCTTACTGGCAAAACAGGGCCGATTACCAATTGGAAGCGAGGATTGATACAGCCACTGAAACACTGTCGGCCGATGAAAAGATCGTGTATACGAACAATAGTCCGGATGCACTGGATTGCATCTGGCTGCAGCTGGATCAGCATACTTACCGTGATGATGCGCGCTCAAACTATCTTACACCCAACCCTCCGGCAGAACATACACAGGGGTATATACTGGAATCTGTGCTGGTAAAAGCAGGTGATAAAACAGTTAAAGCAGATTATGTGGTCACCGACACACGCATGCAGGTACGCTTAACTGAACCACTGGCTGCAAAGGGTGGACGCATTATACTGCAGATCAGGTATCATTATACCATCCCCGGTGCCTTTGGCGGCCGTACCGATTATGTGTCCACAGCTTTCGGCAAGATCTATGAAATAGCACAATGGTTTCCCCGGCTCTGTGTGTACGATGATGCAAGAGGTTGGAACACCCTGCCTTATCTCGCCAGCGAATTTTACCTGGATTATGGTGATATCGATTATACAGTGACCGTGCCGGCAGATATGATCGTAGCCGGTTCCGGTGAACTGCAAAACCCGGCAGAAGTGCTTACTGCTACCCAGCAAAACCGCCTGAACAAGGCACGCAACAGCGATGAAACCATCATGATCCGTACTGCAGAGGAAGTAAAACAGGCTGCCGCAACAACTGCAGTAAAAGCTACCCGCACCTGGCATTTTAAAATGAACAATACACGCGACGTGGCTTTCGGCGCATCTAAAGCATATATATGGGATGCCGCAAGGGTAAACCTGCCCGGCGGAAAAAAAGCACTGGCTATGTCTGTATATCCTGTGGAGAGCCAGGGTAAGGATGCATGGGGCAGGGCTACAGCATACCTGAAGGCATCGATGGAATATTTTTCACAGCAATGGTTTCCTTATCCTTATCCCGTTGCCATCAATGAAGCAGGTATTGCGGGTGGTATGGAATACCCAGGTATTGTGTTTGATGGTATCACCGATAAGGGAAAAGAACTGTATTGGGTAACAGCCCATGAAATAGGGCATAACTGGTTCCCGATGATCGTTGGCTCAGATGAACGCCGCTTTGCCTGGATGGATGAAGGATTTAACACATTCATCGACATATATGCATCGGATGAGTTTAACCATGGCGAATTTGCCCCCAAACGCGATGGGGAGTATGCACCAGGTGGTGGCAATCCTGCAGATGAAATGGCCGCGATACTGGCAGATACAGCCTGTCCGGCTATTATGACTGCGGCAGATGCCATCCCCGAAAAATACCGTCATCCTTTAACTTATTTTAAACCTGCATTTGGACTGGTTCTGCTGCGCGAACAGATACTGGGGAAAGACCGGTTTGATTATGCTTTTAAAAGATATATCCGGCTATGGGCATACAAACATCCCACACCTGAAGATTTTTTCCGTTGTATGGAAAATGGTGCAGGGGAAGATCTTGCCTGGTTCTGGAAAGAATGGTTTTACCAGAACTGGAAACTGGATATAGCGGTTACAGATGCCCGCTATGTTGACAACGACCCGGCTAAGGGACTGCAGGTTACGGTGGCTAACCTGGAAAAAATGGCCATGCCTTTCTGGATGGAGATCAGTCTGAAAGATGGCACTAAACAACGCGTACAGATACCCGTTGAAACATGGATGCAGAATAAAACAACCCGTTTGGTGATACCGGTAAAAGGCCGCGTGGAAAGTGTACGCATCGATCCTGACAGCGCCCTGCCGGATGCCGACAGGAAGAATAATGTGTTCAGCTTATAATAATTCCTGTATCGATCGTATCTGGCGCTCTTAAAAAGAAAAGCCTTGTAGAAACAAGGCTTGCATTACCAAAACTAACTGATGTGAGAAAACGAACTTACAAACACGAACACGATTATAGTAACGAACACGTATGTATTGGGTAACTACTATTGATTGCTATAATAAGATACCCACACGGTTGATGACGCTGTCTGCCAGCACCGGTACAGGGTTCAGGATGCAGACGGTTACCGGCTATTTATAGATGAATGACGGGATAAAACAGGCAGAAAACAGGAATTTTTTCCACTGTTATTCGCATTCCCGGCCTACCGCCGCTGATTGATGCTGCTGGTCATCAAAAAAAGCCGCCTCTGCTTTCGCTCGGGCGGCCGTATTCACCAAAACCTACTGTATGCTTTTATAAAGGTTGCCAGTGCATATACCGCGAGTGGCAAGTGGTGCTAACGCACCGTGAATCGAGAGTTTTTTTACATCTTCTTCTTTTATATCATCGTTAACCATTCAGCCAATCAACCATTCAACCGTCGCCCGCGAGTGGCGAGTAGTGCTAACGCACAGTGAATCGCGAGTTTTTTTACATCTTCTTCTTTTATATCATCGTTAACCATTCAACCATTCAACCGTCGCCCGCGAGTGGCAAGTGGTGCTAACGCACCGTGAATCGCGAGTTTTTTTCCGATGTATGCTTTTACACAACCATTGAACAACATCAGCCGTGAATCGTCAATCGTGAGTGGATCGAGAAACGACATATTCCAATAACCAATTCCCAATTCCTTTTCCTACCAATCAACCACTCAACCAATCAACTAACCCACACATCCCAATTCCCAATTCCTTTTCCTACCAATCAACCACTCAACCAATCAACCAATCAACCCTTCAACCTCTCAACCAATACCTGTACCCCATCAGCCTGGCCAGCTCTACCTTGGCTAAACACAGCTG
>CBJLMB010000055.1:0-36007 GCA_966424055.1 uncultured Deminuibacter sp.
GGGTATTGGTATATTGGTAGCAAGATATTAGTAGCAGGATATAAGACAGCGCCGGGTGGGGCAGGGTATTGGTATATTGGTAGCAAGATATTAGTAGCAGGATATAAGACAGCGCCGGGTGGGGCAGGGTATTGGTATATTGGTAGCAAGATATTAGTAGCAGGATATAAGACAGCGCCGGATGGGGCAGGGTATTGGTATATTGGTAGCAAGATATTAGTAGCAAGATATAAGACAGTGCCGGGGGGACTGGTGACAAGGAAACAGCAAAAAATGCGCAGCAGTCGCCGGCTGTTTGTCCTGCTACTTGCTACTAACATCCTGCTACTTCTTCTACTCCATACTTGCTGCAACCAGTTCGGCCACATCCAGTACGGCTACATCGGCTTCTTTTTCATTTTTCTTTACACCATCTGTAAGCATGGTATTGCAGAATGGGCAGGCTGATGCAATTACACCGGCGCCTGTTTCCATGGCTTCATGGGTACGTTCCCAGTTGATGCGGGTGGTACCTTTTTCTTCTTCCTTAAACATCTGGGCGCCGCCTGCTCCACAGCAAAGTCCATTACTGCGGCAGCGCTTCATTTCGATAAGCTCGGCATCAAGTGCTTCCAGCACCTGGCGCGGGGCCTCATAAATATCATTGGCACGGCCCAGGTAGCAGCTGTCATGATAAGTGATGCGTTTTCCTTTAAAACTGCCGCTTTCTTTCATCTTTATTTTGCCTTCATTGATGAGTTGCTGCAGCAGTGTGGTATGATGAATGACTTCGTACTGTCCCCCCAGTGCGGGGTATTCGTTTTTCAGTGTATTAAAACAGTGCGGGCAGGTGGTTACAATTTTTTTGATGCCATAACCATTCAGCAATTGAATATTGTTATAGGCCATCATCTGGAACAGGAATTCATTGCCGGCACGGCGGGCGGGATCGCCTGTACAGGCTTCTTCTTTACCCAATATGGCAAAACGGATACCCACTTTTTGCAGAATAGTGGCAAACGCTTTGGTGATCTTCTGTGCCCGCTGGTCAAAACTACCCGCGCAGCCTACCCAAAAAAGGATATCAGGCGTTTCTCCATTCATCATCATTTCGGCCATGCTGGGAACTTTCATCATTGCTGTCAGTTTGATCAAAAATAGGGTAAAAATAAGATAAGTGCATTGTAGTAACAAGATGCAGCTAATAGCCGGCGAGAGGAAAACGGCCCTGCTGCTGCCTTTCATCAGAAATCTTCTTGTTACTGGCAGCCGGTTCATTTATTATTGCAGTTCATTTTATCATCATGCATCTACTGTTTATCGCATTACTGGGATGGTTGCTGAGCTTTTTGGGGCAGTTGCCTTTAGGCACTATGAGTATCACTGCCACGCAGATCACCGTTCAGGAAAATTTCAGCCATGCCTGGAAATATGCTGTAGGGGTTACCATCGTGGAAATGATCTACCTGCGGTTTGTATTGTATGGGGTGGATGGTATACGCTCGCATCCCATGTTGTTCGTAGTGCTGGGCTGGCTTACCGTTGTTTTTTTTGCGGCGCTGGCCGTTTTCAGCTTTATTTCGGCAGGCCGCGAATCATCGAAAAAAGCAGTATTGCTGAACAATAAGCTCAACCGCTTCTGGCTGGGACTTAGCATGAGTGCGCTGAACCCTGCACAAATCCCTTTCTGGTTTATCTGGTCAAGTTATTTTCTGGATGTGCAGCTGCTGCAGTCTGATGCCACAGAGTTCAATTTTTTTACGATCGGTGCGGGTGTAGGAACCATCAGCGGGCTGGCTGTATACATGTACGGCGGCAACTGGCTGATCACAAAACTGAAAACCAGTAATAAAACCCTGAACAGGGTAATGGGCTTCATTTTTATTATTGCTGCCCTGGCGCAGCTGATCAGGATGGTTTACCGCAAGAGTTAAGGTAGTGGCAGGCTATTGCTAAGCTTGCTGCTGCAGCTCTTCTGCCCATTTATCCCTTTCATCCGGCGCCAGTTTCCAGGGGGCGAAATTATTTTCAGTATTGCTGAACATACTGTTCCATTCCTGCGGGGCATTGCTTTCTTCCATTACCAGGTAGCGGCGCAGCTGGAGAATAATATCCAGCGGGGAAATACTCACCGGGCATTCCTGCACACAGGCATTGCAGGTGGTACAGGCCCTTAGTTCTTCTACCGTGATATAATCGTGCAGTAGGGCCTTGCCATCGTCTGCAAATTGTTTATTGGCATTGATGTTCTGGCCCACTGCTTCCAGCCTGTCGCGGGTGCTCATCATGATCTTGCGGGGGCTCAGTTCTTTACCGGTAAGATTGGCCGGACAGGCAGCTGTGCAGCGGCCGCATTCTGTACAGCTGTAAGCATCAAGCAGGTTTTTCCAGCTGAGATCAAATACATCCCTGGCACCGAACTTTTTGTGCTGTTCCTGGGCCGCGGCATCTGCAGCAGGGGCCATTTCAGGCTGCATGGCATACAGCACTTCTTTTTGAATATCCGGCATATTGTGCATTTCGCCCATAGGTTCCAGCGGCGTATAATAGGCATTGGGAAATGCAAGCAGAATATGTAAGTGCTTTGAATAAGGCAGGTAATTCAGGAATGCATAGATGCCGGCGATATGCAGCCACCAGCAGGTACGCTCAATAGCTTCCAGCGTGCCATTGCTAAACCCGTTAAACAGGGGATGCAGCAGCGAAGAAAAAATAAAATTCCCGGTAGGATGCGCAGCATAATGCCCCACACCCCTGTACTGCAACAGTGTATCTGTTGCGTTGAGTGTAAGAAAAAGGCTCATGAGGATGATCTCCGTGATCAGGATATAATTGGCATCGCTCCTGGGCCAACCGTTCAGGTCTTTGCTGATAAAACGGCGTAGTTTGATGATATTGCGCCGGCAGAGGAACACGATACAAACTGTGATCACACCAACGGCAAGGCATTCAAAGGCATTGATCAGCCAGCTGTAGAGGCCTCCCAGCGGGGCGGCGAACAGCCGGTGGGTACCCAGTACACCATCCAGCACTATTTCCAGCACTTCGAGATTGATGATGATAAAACCGGCATAAATAACCAGGTGCATCAATGCCACCAGCGGGTTGCGGAACATCTTTTTTTGTCCCAGCGCCAGCAGTAGTACATTGCGCCAGCGGCGGCCAAGATGATCATTGAGGTCTGCATCCCTGCCCAGCAGGATATTACGGCGTATCTGCCTGGCTTTTCGGGTGAACAGGAAAATGGCGATAGCCGACAAAACAATAAACGCAGCTTGCTGAACAATAAGCATGATGGCAATGGTTATGGCGCTAAGATAAATGATTTGACGGGAATCGGGGATTGGGAATTAGAGATTAGGGATTGGTTATGGGGAATTGGGATTTGTGTTTTGGAGTAGGGAATGCTTTAGCCGGAATGGGTTATAGGTATTTGTTGTATGGAATTTGGAATGCTTACCGGGAATTTGGAATTTGTTATTTGGGATTTGCAAATTTACCTCCTAATATTGCCATTCTGCTTCGATAACCAAAATAATTGAGATGAGCGATCAAAAAAATTATGTACTGAACAGGGAAGAGGCCCGTGAAAAACTGCACCGCATGGCACTGGAAATTGCCGAGCAGGTGAGTGAAGAGAATGATGTGCCGATTGTACTGATCGGTATCCGCAACAGCGGGCTGGCTATAGCAGAAAAAATAAGCGGACTGCTGCGTCTCTATGTACAGGCACCGGTGCAATTGTTATCGGTATCATTCGATAAACAGCATCCGGCCGATGTGGTTTTGAGCGACAATACTGATCTCAACAATAAGAATATCATCCTGGTTGACGATGTCAGCAACAGCGGCCGCACATTGCTGTATGCATTAAAACCTTTACTGGCTTTCTTTCCCAGGCGCATTCAAACACTGGTGCTGGTAGAAAGGATGCACAAATTATTCCCGATCAAACCCGATTATGTAGGATTGTCTGTAGCTACCACGCTGCAGGATCATATCCAGGTAGAAATAGAGAACGGCGAAGTGGCCGGCGCTTATATTATTGCCTGATATAATAATTTAATCATTGCTGTGCAATAGAAGCCGGTTGAATATTAAGCCATTTAAACAGGCAGGCTTTTATTGCTGCCTTATCCACGCAGTACTTTGGCAGATAAGGCACAGATATTGCTATAACAACGAACCCGGTGAAACAGGATTGCCCTGTGAATGAGCTAACCGGCTGCAATTACCGGAATGAATACCAGGAGGCAGCATGCCTCCTGTATTTTCAGGGTGGCCGGTTGTTCCGAAACTCATGAATTATCCTTAAACTTGTCGCATATTAAAATTTGAATCTCTTATGGAGGCAACCATACAAGCAACAGTAAACGCATGGCTGAATGGGAATTATGATCAGGCTACAAAAGACGAGATCACCCGTTTGCAGAAACAAAGTCCCGATGAATTAACCGAAGCATTTTACAGGAACCTGGAATTTGGTACAGGCGGTCTGCGTGGCTTGATGGGAGTAGGTACCAACCGGATGAATAAATATACCGTGGGTATGGCCACCCAGGGCTTTGCCAATTACCTGCGTAAAACCTATGGTGATGCACCGGTTAGTGTGGCTATTGGGCACGATAGCCGCAACAACAGCCGGTTTTTTGCCGAAACCACTGCCAATGTATTTGCTGCCAACGGTATCGATGTGTTCTTGTTTGAAGCATTGCGCCCCACACCCGAACTGTCTTTTGCCATCCGTAAACTGGGATGTAAGGGTGGTGTGGTTTGTACGGCATCGCATAACCCCAAAGAATACAATGGATATAAAGCTTACTGGAACGACGGCGGACAACTGGTGCCACCCCACGATAAAAATGTGATCAGGGAAGTGGAAGCCATCAAAAGCGTGGATGATGTGAAATGGACTGGCGGTGAAAGCAGGATTACACTGATGGGCAAGGATATGGACGACGCGTATATTACCATGGTAAAGGGACTGAGCGTTTATCCTGAAGTGATCGCCAAACAACATGATCTCAAAATTGTGTATACGCCTATTCATGGCACCGGTATCACACTGGTACCGGCAGTACTGAAAGCATATGGTTTTACCAATGTTACCGTAGTGGAGGAGCAGGCAACACCCGATGGCAATTTCCCCACCGTGGTATATCCTAACCCGGAAGAAAGTGAGGCCATGAGCATCGGCCTGAAAAAAGCCAAAAGCCTGGATGCAGATATCCTGGTAGGCACCGATCCTGACAGCGACCGTGTGGGTATTGGTGTAAAAAACCACAAAGGCGAATGGGTGCTCATGAATGGTAACCAGACTGCCGTACTCGCTTTTGCTTATATGATCGAGGCCCGCAAAAAGAAAGGACTGGCCCAGCCCAACGACATGGTGATCAAAACAATTGTAACATCTGAAATGATCGACCAGGTGGCTAAACAGAATAATATTGCCTGCTACAATGTACTCACCGGTTTTAAATGGATCGCCGAGCTGCTGAAAGAAAAAGAAAGCAAGGAAAATTACGTGATTGGCGGTGAAGAAAGTTTTGGATTGATGGTGGGCGACCAGGTACGCGATAAAGATGCTGTTTCTGCAGCAGCATTGCTGTGTGAAATGGCTGCTTATGAAAAAGAGCAGGGCAGAAGCCTGTACGACAAACTGATTGACCTGTATGTACAATATGGTTTTTACCTGGAGCATCTGATCAGCATCACCAAAAAAGGTATGCGCGGCCAGGAAGAGATTGCCGAAATGATGCAGGGCTTCCGCAACAATCCGCCGGCAGCCATCAATGGTTCACCGGTAGTACAATTGCTGGATTACCAGTTACAGGTAGGCAAAAACCTGAAAACAGGAGAAAACTGGGATATCACCCTGCCTAAAAGCAATGTGCTGCAGTTTGTGCTGGAAGATGGAAGCAAAATATCCGCCAGGCCATCGGGCACAGAACCAAAGATCAAGTTCTATTTCAGTGTGAATACCCAGCTGCCTGGTAAAGATGCATTTGATGCCAAATATGCCGAACTGGAAAATAAAATAAAAGGCATTATTGAAAGTATGCAGCTGAAATAATGCAGCGATAAAATGTTTTTGTTATAATAAAGAAGCCGGGCATGCCCGGCTTCTTTATTTATATATTATAACAGCCGCCCGCAGAACACGGGCGAATGTGGGTGGTATACTAATCCAATACTTTTTCTTCTATCTTACCTGTCTGTTTATTTTTCAGTATCAGTTTTTTCGCACCAAAATGCGTTATCTCTTCTTTGATCAGGTAATGATCAGTATCATATTCCACCAGGTGGCTTTCTTTGGTTAGGCCTGTTTTGCCCCGCCAGATATCCAGCTGTACAGGTTCCCATGATTTTGTTTTGGCAGAGCGGTAGGCTGCATCGAGTATCGCATTTACCACATAACCATCATAAAAAGTTTCTTTGGGTGCAATACCTTTTTCCATGGAATCAAACATATCCATGAACATGTGGTTATAACCAAGTTCATTCAGTTCATCTCCCACGGGAAACAACCAGCCGCTGTTGCTCTCGGCTTTCTCTGCAACATAATCTGCACCTTTGCCGGTGGTGAACATATCAAAACCGGTGCGTAGAAAATTATTGATCCAGATAGTGCCTTCTGAGCCCATCACTTCATCGCGCAGATCGAGGCCGCCACGAAATGTCCAGCTTACTTCAAACTGGCCGATAGCACCATTTTCATATTTCACCAGCCCTATGGCATGATCTTCCGCATCGATCGGTTTTACCTGGGTATCAGCCCAGCACATCACTTCAACAGGGCGGATGTCTTTGCCTATATAACTGCGGGTGATTTCCACGCAATGACAACCGAGATCCAGTATACAACCACCGCCGGCCTGTTCAATATTCCAGAACCATTCGCTGTGCGGACCTGGATGTGTTTCGCGCGATTTGGCCCATAATATCCTGCCGAGTGCCCCATTCTGCACACTCGCCAGTGCTTTGATGAATTTGGGTGTATAAACCAGGTCTTCCAGGTAGCCATTAAAAATACCCGCTTCTTCCACTGCCAGCAGCATGCGTTTGGCTTCCGCTGCATTGCGGCCTAAAGGCTTGGTGGTGATCACTGCTTTTTTGTGTTTGCAGCACAGCAATACAGCCTCTTCATGAAGGTTATTGGGTAATGCAATACATACCACATCAACATCGGGGTGGGCAATAGATGCTTCCATGCTGGTGGTGATATGTGCTACCTGGTAGTCTGCCGCAAACTTGCGTGCACTCTCTTCACGGCGTGAATAAACACTTACAATCTTGTCCCTGCTGCGGTAACCCTGCAGCGAATCAGCATAAAACCTGCCGATAAAGCCTGAGCCGAGCATGGCAATTTTCTTCATCTGATATTTTTTAGAAGATTTCCAATATAGTATCGTTTAGTGAATACCCGTTATGGCTTCGGGATGCCCACAAATTCGCGATCTGGCTTCTTATATTGTATGCTATACCTTAGCCAGTGTCTTATCCACTTTATTGTCTCGGAAGAACGCGATAAAGAACAACAGCACGACCGCAGCGAAAATAGCTGGTACCCACCAGAACTGCTGCCATTGCGCAAGTGTTAATGCAGTGGCAGAACCAAGAAAACTGTTGTACACGGCGCCGGCGATCTGTGCGCCGATCAGCATACCAATACCATAGGTAACAAATACAATCAGCCCCTGTGCCTGGCCGCGTATTTCGGGATTGGCTTTTTTATCTACATAGATCTGCCCGGTAACAAAAAAGAAATCATAACAAATACCATGCAGTGCGATACCTGCCAGTATCATCCAGTTAATGGTGCCGGGAGCACCCATGGCAAAAAGAGAATAACGCAGCACCCAGGCCAGCATACCAGCAGCCAGCATCCATTTTACACCCAGCCTTACAAAGAACAGCGGCATCAGTACCATGAACAGGGTTTCAGATACCTGGCCGATGGTTTGTGTAGCGGCAATATTTTTAAAACCGGAACCATCCAGGAAAATTTGTGTGAAATTATAATAAGCCGCCAGCGGAATACAAACCAGGAATGAGCTGATCAGGAAAACAAAAAAAGAACGGCTGCTTAATTGTTTGAACGCATCTACACCAATGATGCTGCGGGCAGAAACTTTTTTACCTGCAGCCGGGGGAGGGGTATGCGGTAAGGTGAAACTATATAAACCCAGCAACAGGCTGGCACCTGCTGTGAGATAAAGCGGCAGGGCTGTTTCTTCCGGTTTCAGTCCGCTGCTGATAAAATTACCCAGCACAAAACTGATCACCAGGCCGGCCACGATCCAGCCAATGGTACCGAAAACGCGGATCAGCGGGAACTGCTTCTCCTGGTCCTGTATGTTGTGGAACGAAATGGTATTGGCCAAACTCATGGTAGGCATATAACAAATATTATAAGCCAGCAACAAAAGGATAAATAAAGTAGGGTTACCTGTAGCTGCAGGTGTGAGGAACATAAAAACGGCACCGAGGATATGAAGTATGCCTAATACTTTTTCAGTAGCAAAATAACGGTCGGCAATCAATCCCACGAAAAACGGGGCGATAATAGCAGCAATCGGGTTCACGGTAAAAGGCCAGTGGGTCAAGTTCTTCATGCCATTGGCCGTCATATACACGCCAATAGTAGTGTACCATGCGCCCCAGATAAAAAACTCAAGGAACATCATAACAGATAACCTGGTTTGTACTTTCATTCGTGGTTGTTTTTGGATGAAATTAATATAAAACTTATTATAAATAACGTTTTTGCAAATATGGGTGATACCGGCGAATAACTGTATTTTTTACAAATGCACCAATTGCCGGTCTTTTATTGTATTTTAGTAAAGGCAGCCATACAGGGATCAATACAGATAAATATAAATACTGCCACACAAGCATTGAAATTTTTACAAGCAAAAAGGGCAATCGTTGCATAGAAATTTCCCGTTTAGAATAAGTGTTGAAAATTACGAAAGAAAAATGTGTTTATGCACATTCCTGCGTATTAACTTGCAGCGTGATTATGAAAAAGTTTGAGGACACATACCGGCACAAAGGATTAAGGAAACAACTCGTAAACCTGCTGCGCGAGAAAGGCATCACCGACGAAAATGTACTGGAAGCCATTAACAACATTCCCCGCCATTTTTTTCTGGATTCAGCATTTGATCAGATCGCTTATGAAGACAGGGCTTTCCCTATCGGGGAAGGGCAAACCATTTCACAGCCCTATACCGTAGCCTACCAAACACAGTTGATGCAGGTACAGCGCGGCGATAAGGTACTGGAAATAGGAACAGGCAGTGTTTACCAGGCCAGCGTACTGGCCGAAATGCAGGCAAGGGTATTTACCATTGAACGGCAGAAGAAATTATACGATAACCATCGTCATTTTATCTTCCGCAACAAATACCCCAATATCAAATTCTTTTATGGCGACGGTTTTGAAGGGCTTGCTGCTTATGCGCCCTTCGATAAGATCATTATCACCGCAGCCGCACCTTTTATTCCCCCGAAACTGGTGGCACAGTTAAGGGTAGGTGGCTATATGGTGATCCCGGTAGATGAAGGCGGCGACCGCCAGCGGATGCTGCGCATTACCAAACTGGCAGAAAATGTAACGAAAGAAGAATCATTTGAACTGTTCTCTTTTGTACCCATGCTTACAGGAAAGAACGGATAAAAAGAGTGGGGCACTCTCTGAAGAGTGCCTCACTCTTTCCCCAACAACAATCTAACCATCCAAGAATCTAACCATCCAACAATCTAACAATCCAACAATCCAACAATCCAACCATCCCTCTATATCTTCTTATTCTTCCATTTCCCGCTCATCATGTACCAGAAAGAAGGTACAAACAATACAATCCAGTACAGCCATTCGCTCATCCAGCCGATGGTGATATGCAGTTTGAACACTTCCAGTACAACATATACATAAATGCTATAGAATAAAATAGCGAGGCTTTCAGAAAACAGGTTCATCACACTGTTGCCGGTGCCGGTAACGGCATTGAGCCAGATGGTAGAAATAGATTGCAGTATCAGCGCTGCCGATACCACCCGTACTACCGGTATCGCCGCGGTAATAAATACATCTCCCTGCCCATAGATACTTAAAAACGTACGGGGCGAAAGATTGAGCAAAACATATACCACCACCGCAAACGAAAGGCTGAGCCATACAATTTTCCAGATCAGCTCAATTACTCGGTGCTGCAGTTTTTGACCGATAATATTACTCACCATTGTATTGCTGGTGGCAGCAAAAGCCCAGGTAACACAGCCAAACAGGCCGAAAATATTGCGCATGGTATTGGAAATGGCCAGGTCAAGCTCGCCATGGTGCTCTACCAGTATATAAAAGAACTCCCAGGTAACAATACTGATGGCATGCTGCGCGATCAGCGGGGCCGACTGCACCACGATCAGTTTGGTATTGGCCATGTCAAATTTAAAATCCCTGAACAGCCTGAGCTGCCTGCTGATGCCTTTCCAGCGCATTACACCAAAAATAACGATCAGTCCGCCGGCTTCTGCAATAACAGAGGCCAGTGCTGCACCATTAAAGCCCATTTTAGCCAGGCCGAAATGGCCATAGATGAGCCCATAATCAAAAAAGATATTGATGATTGTTTCTGCCAGTGTGCCTATTACCAGGTACTGGCTTTGATTGGTACCTACCAGCAGGGCATTGCGCATCTGGTAAATAAACAAAAACGGAAGCCCCCATATGCGGATGTACAGGAACTGAACGGCCATCTGTACATTCTCTGTATTGTGCAGCGACCATTTGAGCACGGTGGGTGCAATAAAATAAGTAACCACTACACCAACCAGGGCAAAAAACAATGCTATACGCAGGCCCTGGTTAAACAGGTTACCTATTTCACTGATGCGGTTTTCACCTGCACGGCGTGATATAAGTGCCTGCAATCCATTATTGAGGCCTGTGCCTACTACAGCAAAAATTAAATAATAAACGCCGGTGATACCGGCAACTGCCAGTGACTGAACACCCAGCCCGCCAAGAAAAATATTGTTGGTAATAAAATTGATCTGGGGAACCAGTATGGATGCAGCAATTGGCAAAGCGATACGCAGTATCTGCTTATTGCTGATACTGACTTGCAGGTTAACCGGTGTATTGCTATGCGACATAAGAGGCGCAAAGCTACCGAATTTCCCAACGAAACCTTTCAGCCGAAAAGGATCAGCGGCTGTTGCCGGCGCTATACGGCAACAAGAATGATGGATTCAGTCGATCAGATACAAGTATCCGCTGCAGGCAGTGCGGTATCACCATTGTTGTTTGCCTGAAAGCCTGTTACAGCTGGCTTGTATGCAGTGTTTTAAGTGCTGTCAGATGTATAAAATTCATCAGCCGGGAATATAAGCAAAAGGTTTTTAGTAACATTGCAGATTGAATAAAGATCAACATGGTACAGAAAACCTTTGCTATATACACGGAAGAAAGCAATGCCACCAGCCATTTGCAGGTAGAGCTGGGCAGTGCGCACCTGGCGTGCTGGATTGAAGATGCCGCCTCAGAACTGGTGCAGGCATTTGAATTGTTTGAATTTGAACAGGACAAAGCAACAGAGGATTTTGCTGAAATTTTCCGCCAGGTAAAACTGCATTCCAAATTATTTGATACAGCTTTTGAAGCCACCTCCATTATATGGGAAAATGAGGAGTGTTTGTTGGTGCCTGAATCATACGCCAGCCATATTGGCGCAGATGCCTGCCTGGATTTTGCCTATGGCTATTCGCCCGGTTCGGTAACAGGCCGGCAGGCAGCAAGCGGCAGTATGGCGCTTTTCCGTTTTCCACAAAGCTGGAAGCAGGTGTTAGACCAGCATTTTCCCCAGGCCGATTACAAGCATAAATTCCAGCATATGTACCGCCTGGTATCAGGCGGCGACGGTGCCCGTATATTCTTTTACCGCGGTCATTTCCTGATTGCACTGTACAAAGCCGGTGTATTGCAGCTGGTGCAGCGGTTTACTTACCAAACACCGGAAGATGTGGTGTATCATGTGCTCAACACGTTTGAACGCAACCGGCTTTCAGCAGAAACAGCTGCAGTACAGATATCCGGACTAATTGACCTGCGCTCTTCGCTGTACACCGAATTATATAAGTACTTACATAATTTAAAAGTGGAAGAAGCCGCAGACTGTATTCCCGATACCGAAGCATTTAAAGAATACCCGCTACATTATTTTTTACCATTTTTTAAAAAGGCGGCATGAGGATTATTTCGGGTAAATGGGGCGGCAGGCGCATCAATCCTCCGGCAAAAATGCCGCATACAAGGCCCACAACAGATATTGCGAAAGAAGGATTGTTCAATATACTGCAGAACAGGATCGATTTTGAAGGTATCCGTACACTCGACCTTTTTGGCGGAACCGGCAGTATCAGTTATGAACTGGCATCCCGTGGCGCTGCCGACCAGGTGATCATTGAAAAAGACCCGCAGATGTATGCCTTCATCAAAAAAAATGTGGACATCCTGGGTATGGAGCATTGTAAAGTGCTGAAGATGGATGTGTTCCAGTACCTGGAAAGCTGTCATGACCAGTATGATTTTATTTTTGCAGGGCCGCCCTATGCATTGGGCACTATTGATGAAATTCCCCGTATCATCACCGAACAGCAACTGATTGCCCCTGATGGTTTTTTTGTACTGGAACATACGCCCAGGAATGCATATGAAAATTTCAGGGGTTTTAGCTTTGTAAGAAATTATGGCACCACCCTGTTCTCCTTTTTTGTAAATGACCAGGAGCGCAGCCAGCCCGCCGGATAATGACGGCAGCCCAACCCCGGTCAGCAGCCAGCCCGTTCTGCTTATCCTCCCCACACCCAAACCCTAAAACCATCAAACAATCGAACAATCAAGCCATCAAACAATCAAACAATCAAACCACAAATCCCCCATCCCCATGAACAAACCCGTTTTCATTACAGGCATTGGTACAGAAATAGGTAAAACCGTAGCAGCCGCTATTGTGACGGAAGCATTACAGGCAGATTACTGGAAACCGGTTCAGGCAGGTTTTGATGATGGCACAGATGGTTTGCGTGTACAGTCGCTTATCAGCAATACGGTCACTGTTGTTCATCCCGAAGCCTACCGTTTACGGCTGCCAGCATCGCCGCATATTGCCGCTGCAAAGGAAAAAACAGAGATCAGCCTGGAAAAAATTGCAGAGAAATACGCATTCATCCAACAAAAAATACAAAGCCGCCAGCCGGCAGGAACAGCAGGCCGGCTGGTGATAGAAGGCGCAGGTGGTTTACTGGTTCCCCTGAACCGCAACGAATTTATGGCCGACCTGATTGCCCGCCTTGATGCCCGCGTAATACTGGTAAGCCGCAATTACCTGGGCAGTATCAATCATTCCCTGCTCACTGCCGCTTATTGCCGGCAAAGGGGGCTTGATGTGGCCGGCTGGCTTTTTAATGACCAGTATATGAATTATGCGGGCGAAATTGTATTATGGACGGGTTTCCCGGCACTGGGCAATATTCCCTATGCCGATACCCTCGACCGTGGCTTTATACAGGAACAGGCCGCAGCCATCAGAAACCAATTACTGGAACACTTATGACCAAAGAGGCATTAAGACAATTATACCGGCAAAAACGGCAGGAGATCCATTCGCACCGCAAGCTGCAGCTCGATGACCTGCTGCTGATACAGTTTCAGCACCTTGTTTTTGAAAATATCCGGGTACTGATGACCTACTGGCCCATGGCCAACCAGGCAGAACCCAATACCCACCTGTTTTCCGGCTATCTAAGACATATGATACCCGGCCTGCAGATCACTTATCCCGTAGCCGATTTTTCGGCATATGCCATGCATGCCACCCTGATTGATGAAGACACCGTATACCATACCAATGTATATGGCATTACCGAACCAGCCGATGGTACAGTGATCGGTAAAGACCAGGTGGATATGGTGTTTGTGCCCATGCTCATCTGCGATGAAAAAGGGTATAGGGTAGGATATGGCAAGGGTTTTTACGACCGTTTTCTGGCCGGTTGCCGGGAAGATGTGTTAAAAATAGGGTTCAGCTATTTTGAACCCGTTAAAAACATCGATGACACCCAATCATTTGATGTACCTTTAAATTATTGCATTACGCCAGAGACTATTTATGAATTTTAATGCTATTTTTCTCAGATCCTTCCGTGTACTGTTGCTACCCTTTGCTTTGGTTTATGGCCTTGTCATCAATATCCGTAATTACCTGTACAACAAACAATACCTGCGATCTGCTAAATTCGGGCTGCCGCTGATCTGTGTTGGCAACCTGGCTGTGGGCGGTACCGGCAAATCGCCCATGGTAGAATACCTGATCGATCTGCTGCAGCCGTATTTTTCCATTGCCACCCTCAGCAGGGGGTATAAACGCAAAACCAGGGGCTATGCGCTGGCCAGTGAATCTACCACCGCACTCGATATAGGCGATGAGCCCATGCAGTTTCATATCAAATACCCGCAGCTAACGGTAGCCGTAGGCGAAGAGCGTATCGTTGCCATCCCGCAGTTATTACACGATCGTCCCGGCACGCAGGCCATCATACTGGATGATGCATTTCAGCACAGGGCCATTACGGCGGGGCTCAATATCCTGTTAACAGAATACAGCAACCTGTTCACCCGCGATTATTTTTTACCTACCGGTGATCTCCGCGATCAGCGTTCTTCCTATAAAAGGGCCGAGCTGGTAGTGGTAACCAAATGCCCCGTGGATTTGACAGAAGAAGAAAAGAGAAAAATTATAGCAGAGATCAACCCGGGTAAAGAACAACAGGTGTATTTTACCACCATTGAGTATGGCATACCCTACCATATCACTTCGCATGAGAACAAGCAGATCACGGGGGATGATGAAGTGTTGCTGGTATGCGGTATTGCCAATCCCAAACCGCTGAAACAATACCTGGATGACCAGGCTGCCACTTATTACCAGCTGGATTACCGTGATCACCATATTTTCAGCATTGATGACTTAAAAGATATTCAGAAAAAATACATGCAGATCAACGCAGCGCAAAAACTGATACTGACCACAGAAAAAGATGCGGTACGGCTGATCAAGTTCAGTAAAGAAATGAGCGATCTGCCCCTGTATGTATTGCCTATCCGGCATCGCTTCCTGTTTAATGAAGCGGAACAATTTAACCGTACCGTTGTTGATTTTATTCAAAACTTTAAAGTAGTGCTGCATCATGAGCAAGAAAAAGAGCAGACAGAAAAATAAATCCGCAGGCAAATTTGCACAGCAACACCAGGCCAAAGGAACCCTGGATATCACCCGTTCGGGTATTGGTTATATAGTGGTGGCCGATGGTTCGGGCGATGTACTGGTTCGCCCCGGCGATTTCAATACTGCATTGCATGGCGATACCGTTCGGGTAAAAGTGATCAAAGAAAACATGCGCACCGGCAAAAAAGAAGGGCGTATCACTGAAGTAGTGCAGCGCCGCCAAACCGAATTTGTTGGTACACTGCAAATGGCCACCAATTTTGCCTTCTTTATCGCGGACAGCGATAAACCCATGCCCGATCTCTACATCCCACTGGAGAACATCAATGGCGCCAAAAACAAAGACAAAGTGGTGGCCAGGCTAGTGAAATGGGATAAAGACGATAAAAAACCGGTGGGTGAAGTTGTAAGTGTAATGCAGCCCGAAGACGTGAACGATATGGCCATGAAAGAGATCCTGGCCGAAAACGGTTTCCCGCTTACATTCAATGATGAAGTGATGGAAGAATCGGAGCGCCTGCCCGATGTGATCAGCCAGTCGGAAATAAAAAAACGGAAAGATTTCCGCGAGATACTCACTTTCACCATCGACCCCGTGGATGCCAAGGATTTTGACGATGCGCTTTCTATCCGCAAACTGCGCACCGGTGTTTATGAGATAGGCGTGCATATTGCAGATGTGAGCCATTTTGTAGAGCCCGGCACACAGCTGGATGAAGAGGCTTACAAAAGAGCCACTTCTGTATACCTCCCTGACAGGGTAAACCCCATGCTGCCCGAAAGAATATCCAACGAGCTTTGTTCATTGCGGCCGAATGAAGACAAGCTTACTTTTTCTGCCGTATTCCAGATCAACAGCAAGGCTGAAGTGAAGCAATACTGGCTGGGTAAAACCGTGATCCATTCTGATCACCGGTTTACTTATGAAGATGTGCAGGAGATCATTGAATCGGGCGAAGGTAAATATGCAGAGGAAATTTTACTGCTCAACCAGCTGGCGCAAAAGTTCCGCAAGAAACGTTTTGACAAAGGTGCCATTAATTTTTCTTCGCAGGAAGTAAGGTTTAAGCTGGATGAAAAAGGGAAGCCCATTGGTATTGTTATCAAAGAAAGCAAAGAAGCCCATCAGCTGATAGAAGAGTTTATGCTGCTGGCCAACCGCACTGTTGCCGAGAATGTATCTAAAATAAAAGTGAACAAAAAACCGGTGCCTTTCCCGTACCGTATCCACGATCAGCCAGATGAAGAGAAGCTGATCCCTTTTATTGAATTTGCCCGTAAGTTCGGTCACAAATTCGATATCAGCACACCTGAAAAAACAGCAGAGAGCTTTAACCGCATGCTGGAAGAAGTACAGGGCAAACCACAGCAGCATGTGTTGGAACAGCTGGGTATACGCACCATGGCCAAAGCGGTGTACACAACAGATAATATAGGGCATTACGGGCTGGGTTTTGAAAACTATTGCCATTTTACCTCACCTATCCGCCGTTATCCCGATGTGCTGGTGCACCGGGTACTGGAATCCTGCCTGCAGGAGAAACCGCTGCTGGATAAAAAAATGGAAGAAAAATGTAAACACAGCAGTGAACGGGAAAGAGCGGCGATGGAATGTGAGCGTGCCGGCAATAAATACAAACAGGTAGAATATATGCAGGGCTTCCTGGGTGAGGTATTTGAAGGTGTGGTAAGCGGGGTGGCCAGCTTTGGTTTTTGGGTAGAAACGGTGGCACATAAATGTGAAGGTCTGGTAAGCGTAACCAGCCTTGCTGATTATGACGATTTCAGGCTGAGCGAAACCGATTATAGTTTATATGGCCGCCGCAGCGGGCGCAGCTTCCGCATGGGCGATAAAGTGTGGATCAGGGTAATAGCTGCCAACCTCGAAAAGCGCCAGCTGGATTATGAATGGGTAATTGACGGCGGAAAAGACGATAATGATACGACCGCAGCCGGTAAAACCAAAAAAGCAAAGAAAAATAAAACAACCACTCCCAGGGCTAAAAAAGAAAAGCAATAAATTGCTGCAAAGCAGTCTTTTATATTTTTTCTCAAACCGGCTAAGCTTGGTATTTTAGCGGCTGCTAAGCTCATATTTAAAAAAACAGCATGCATTCATTTACGGAACTGGCTAAAATTTTTGCTGACCGATTCAATATTGCACAATTTTCCAAAGAACCCCGGTCCCTGTATGAGCCGGGTCATTATTTTCTGGGCCTGGGTGGCAAAAGGATCCGCCCGGTAATGTGTTTAATGGGAAATGAATTGTTTGGTGAAATCAACCCCGACGCCTATGAAGTAGCCACTGCTATTGAGCTTTTTCACAACTTTACACTGATTCACGACGATATTATGGACAAGGCCCCGCTGCGCCGGGGACTGCCCACCGTGCACACCAAATACGGTGACAGCACCGCCCTGCTTACAGGGGATGTAATGCTGATAGTGGCATATGATTACCTGAACAAGATCAGCAGCCAGTACCTGCCCAAAATACTGGCTTTGTTTAACCGCACAGCCAGGGAGGTTTGCGAAGGCCAGCAATGGGATATGGATTTTGAACAGCAGCAACTGGTTGCAAAAGAAGAATACCTGCGGATGATAGAGCTGAAAACTTCTGTATTGCTGGCCGCCAGCATGCAGATGGGGGGGATATTGGGAGGCGCCAGTGAAGGCAATTGCCGTCATTTATACGAGTTTGGCCGTAACCTGGGTATCGCTTTCCAGGTACAGGATGATTACCTGGATGCATTTGGCGATCCGGAAAAGTTCGGAAAAGATGTGGGCGGCGATATCCGACAGAACAAAAAAACCTTCCTGCTGATTCATGCGCTGGAAACGGCAAATGAAAGCCAGAAAGCAGAACTGTTGCACCTGATGAAAGAAAACCCTGCTGATAAAGTAGCAAAAGTATTGTCCATTTTCCGCAGTTGCAATGTGGATGAATGGGCACGGTCATTAAAACAACAATACCTGGACCAAGCCCTGGAAAACCTGGAAAATATAGCCGTTGTGAGCGTACGCAAAAAGCCGCTTGTTGAACTGGCAGCGTTCCTGATCCAGCGCGAGCATTGAGAACAGGCAGCTTTTGCTTATTTTAACGAATCAAATTATTCACAAAAGGCTATGCATGGCGAGTACACTCTTTCGTAAAAAATCACTGGAGCAAATTCAGCGGGATGCCGCCGCCGGTTTAAATGATGCACATGGAGGCGCACTGAACAAAGTGCTGCGGGTAAAAGATCTTACCTTAATGGGAGTAGCAGCAGTAATAGGGGCCGGTATTTTTTCCACTATCGGCGCGGCTGCATTCAATGGAGGGCCTGGTGTGATTTTCCTCTTCATCATTACGGCGGTTACCTGCGGTTTTACTGCTTTGTGTTATGCCGAATTTGCCTCCCGCGTACCTGTTTCGGGAAGCGCTTATACTTATTCTTATGTAACATTCGGGGAAGTGGTCGCCTGGGTCATTGGCTGGGCGCTGATACTGGAATATGCGATCGGCAATGTGGTTGTGGCTATTTCCTGGAGCACTTATTTCAATAATTTATTACGGGCAGCGCATATCCACCTGCCCGACTGGCTCACCACCGGTTACCAAACCGCCAAAATGAATTATGATGCGGCACTTGCTGCCGGTAAATCTGTACAGGACCAGGTGTATACATCAGCGCCTGTATTGGCAGGCTGCAAAATAATCATCAATCTTCCCGCTTTTGTGATCGTTTGTCTTATCACCCTTCTCGCTTATGTCGGCATCAATGAAAGCAAGCGTAGCGCGAATTTTATGGTGGGACTAAAAATTGTGGTGCTGATATTTATTGCTATTATCGGCTGCTGGTATATTTTTTCCAAAGACACTACTTCCAACTGGACGCCTTTTTTGCCGAACGGGATGACCGGTGTACTGAAAGGTGTATCGGCTGTATTCTTTGCCTATATTGGGTTTGATGCCATCTCCACTACGGCGGAAGAATGCGCCAATCCGCAGCGTGATATGCCCAGGGGGATGATCAATTCACTTATTATCTGCACCATTATTTATGTGGTTACCACGTTGGTGATCACGGGTATGGTCAACTATAAAGAGTTTGATGGTGTAACCGATCCGCTTGCATATGTGTTTGACAAGATCAACATGCATACCGTGGGCTTTATTATTTCGCTCAGTGCTGTTGTGGCATCTACCAGTGTATTGCTGGTATTCCAGATAGGGCAGCCGCGTATATGGATGAGCATGAGCAGGGATGGTTTGATGCCCAAACAGTTCAGTAAAGTAAGCCGCAGGTTTCAAACCCCCGGTTTTGCCACCATCATCACTGGCTTGCTGGTAGCCATCCCGGTATTGTTTATCGATGATAAACTGATGACCGATTTAACCAGTATCGGTACCCTGTTTGCATTTGTGCTGGTTTGCGGTGGTATTTTATACCTGCCCCGCACAGAAAAGCAGGCCGGTAAATTCAGGGTGCCTTATATCAATGCCAAATGGATCGTATTGCCCCTGGTGGCATTATTTATCGTTCTGTTCCGTCAGCGCCTGACCGATGCGCTGCAGAATTTCAATACGGAGGGATACCAGGAAATATTGTTCATCGTTTTTATTGTACTCGCCATTATCATCGCCATACTCACCATGCTGCGCAATTATTCCCTTATTCCTGTGCTGGGTGTGCTTTGCTGTCTTTACCTGATGATTGAAATCCCCGCCAAAAGCTGGATGGTTTTCTTTGGCTGGATGGCCTTCGGGTTAACGATCTACCTGTTATACGGCCGCAGAAAAAGTAAACTGGCCCGTACAACAGGGTAGGGCCAGCTGTTTTACCCTGATATGATCAACAGCCCTTATGCTTCTATACAAGGGAATAGCGTATTGCAGGATAAAAAAATCAGGGCATGCTGCCAATCTGTTCTAATTTTGTAGCAGAAAAGCATTTCACAAAGGCAAATTATCTGCAATATGAAATATGAAGTAGGCGACGAGATCGTGGTTTTACACAGTAATGAAGAAGGAAAAGTAATAGAGATCATCAATGATAAAATGGTCATGATAGAAGTGCGTGGTGTAAAATTTCCCGCCTATATGGACCAGATAGATTTTCCTTATTTTAAGCGGTTTACCAAGAATAAACTGCCTGAAACACCCCAAAAAGCAAAAGTATTTGTTGACCAGGTACCCAAAGAAAATAAAAAAGCCGTGGAGCAGAAGGTCAATGATGGGGTATGGCTTTCTTTTATTCCTAAATTTTCACTGGATGAGTTTGATGATGAGGTAGTGGACAACCTGAAGGTATACCTGGTGAACCGTACTGACAGGAGCTATACATTTACCTATTCGCAGGAATATTTCGGGGAGCCGGCATTTGAGCTGAAAAACGAAATACTTGCTTTCCAGGAATTTTACCTGCATGATATTCCTTTTGGCAATCTTAGTGACGGGCCTGGTTTCCGCTTTGAATTCTCCCTGATGAAACCTGATAAGAACAAGGCCGATTTTTATGAAGCGCATCTCAAGCTCAAAGCCAAACAGGTATTCAAGCGGATTGAAACCATGAAGGAAAAAAACGAGCCTACCATTACCTACCAGCTGTTTGAAGCCTACCCTGATAAACCGGTCGATAACAATATTGAACTGAGCCCGCTTGCGGCAAAAGGGTTTAAAGTATACGAGGCTTCCAGGGCCAAGCAACACCTTGAACAGGCACGCAGCGTGGTAGACCTGCATATTGAAAAGCTGACCAGCGAATGGCAAAGGATGAGCAATTTTGAAATCCTTTCCCTGCAGGTAAAAGAATTTGAAAAGTGGTATGAGCTGGCTATCCTGCATCGCCAGCCATCACTGATCGTGATACACGGTGTGGGCAGCGGCCGGTTACGGGATGAAATCCACGACCTGCTGAAAGTACGTAAGGAGGTTAAAACCTTTATCAACCAGTACGATCCGCGGTTTGGTTATGGTGCTACGGAGATATTCTTTCAATATTAAATTAAAAGAGTGGGGCACTCTCCAGGAGTGCCCCACTCTTTTTTCATGCCTAGCTTTTCAAATTGTATTTTTGCAGTTGCTGCAGCCCGGGCTATCGCTTTCCTGTTCAGCAGGAGGGAGGAAAGTCTGGACAGCGCAGGGCAACCCACCGGTGAATAGCCGGGGCCCGGTAACTACCGGGAACAGCCAGTACCACAGAAAATAACCGCCCGCAAGGGTAAGGGTGAAAATGTGAGGTAAAAGCTCACGTTCTTTTATGGTAACATAAAGGAAGGGTAAACCTTGGGTGCTGTAATGCCATGTATAGGACCGGCTGAGAGCGGCCCGTTCGAGCCTGTAAAACAGGCCCGGTCCAGGGTAGGCAGCAAGACCCTGTTAGCAATAACAGGGCTAGATAAATGATAGCCGCCTTTGTTGCCTCAGGGCAACAGGGGTTACAGAATCCGGCTTACAGGGCTGCAGCAATTTTTAGGGACCTGTCACCTAAAAAATATACAAGCAGGTACCGTATATCCGCAAGGTTTTGGGTACCTGTTTTTTTATGTACAAATGGAACATCCCGCTAGGGTGCATACCGCCTGAAAACTGTTTCCAGCTTTTCCATTAATGCCAGCTGTTCCTGCAACTGGCCATGTTCAGTTTCAATATTGATGTAGGGAATTTTTCTTTTGTAACAGTATGCTGATAAAGAGCCATCGTTATTGCTTTCCTGCTGCAGTACAGCATTGATGCCTTTTTGTTTCAGGAAGCGGAATATATCCGGTTCGGTTGTGAGCACAAAATTATCGGGCGGCATCTGGTCGTTTTTGTAAACACGGGCGCTGTTGCTGTGGTTATAGCTGTTGACTGAAAAATGACCGCGCGTATTGTTGTGCAGCGCTACTACCAGTCTGGCCCCGTACAACTGCTGCAGCTGCGCATTGGCCAGCCGGCGGCAGGCGGCGATGGCACCTGCAGCGCTCCGGTGATTGAGCAGGTACAGGGTTTGACGGATGCCATCAACGGAAAAAATACGGTTGGGATCTATTCTGTATAAAAAATCATCCAGCACAAATTCCACCAGCCGGTTACCATCCTGGTGCAGGCTGATCATTTTTCCGCCATGCAACTGCAGGTACCGGCGGCCGGCACTGTCGCTGGTGGTTTCATCTTCGTGCACATGAACAAAATAAAACCCGCGGTGCAGAGGCCTGGCACTGTCTCTTTGAATATACAGGCTATCCTGTCCCAGCAAGAGCCCGATGCTTTTTTGTGCAGCGGCCTGCAGCAAAAAAGAACACAACAAACAGGCGCAAACCAGTAAACAGGCGGCTTTCATCATAAGCGAATGTACATTCTCCAGGCATTGCAGGCAAAACCAGCGAATGGAATAACCTGCATTTTTCTCACGCCCGCCAAGGCAATAGATTAACTAATTATGTAATGAATAAGTTATTCATCATTTCATAATGTACCTGCTATAGGGTTGCGATGCCTGTACAAATACCTTTGCGCACATTTTCACAAATCTCAAAACTAACTACCATGAAGCGTGTTTATCTGTGCCTGCTTACCTCTGCTGCCTGGTTCCTATTAACACTCGCAGCACACGCGCAGGAAGTTCATGTAAAAGGAAAAGTGGTGGATGCGGCCACCAAAACCGGGATATCCGGTGCCAATGTCCGGAACAAACGTTCGGGAGAACGCCGTGCAACTGATTTGTCCGGTACATTTTCACTGAATGCAGACAAGGGCGATGAATTGATCATTACTGTGATCGGGTATGATTCTGCTATTGTAAAAGTAAAAGAGGCTGTTTTGCCCGACATTGCACTGAATGCAACAACTGCCCAGCTGAATGATGTGGTGGTAACAGGTTATGGCAAGGCCTCGCGCAAAACCATTACCGGCGCGATCACCACCATCACCAGTGAAAACTTTAACCAGGCGGTTACCGGTTCACCCGCACAGTTGCTACAGGGCAAGGTGGCTGGCCTGAACATCTCCAACAGTGGTGATCCCAATGCCAAACCGGTGATCATTTTACGCGGCCCTTCCACACTGCGTGATGGAGCAAATGAACCTTTTTATGTGATAGACGGAGTGCCCGGGGCCGCTATCGAAATGGTGGCACCTGCCGATATTGTGTCGGTTGATGTGTTGAAAGATGCTTCTTCCACCGCTATTTATGGTGCAAGGGCCGCCAATGGTGTGATCATGATCACCACACGGAAAGCCAGGCCGGGACAGACCCAGCTGTCGTACAATGGTTATCTCGGCGTGGAAACAGTGGCCAAGCGCATAGAAATGTTAACCGGTGATGAGCTGCGCGCTTACCTGGCTAAATACGGCCAAACCCTGATCAGCGAGTACGACGACAAAGGGGTAAATACCAACTGGCAGAAAGAAGTACAGCGTACCGGTATTTCACATAACCACAACCTGGCCATTAGTGGCATGGAAGGCAAAACCAGCTACGGTGCCAGTATCAACTATTTCGACAATGAGGGCATCATCAAAACCACTTCACTTAAACGGATCATTGTTCGGGGCAACCTCGAACGGAAATTTTTTGACGACCGCCTGAAACTGGGAATGGCCATTTCAAACAGCTCAACCCGCCACAAAGATGTAGACCAGGGTGCGTTGTTCAACAACATGCTCACTTATATGCCAACTGTTGCCGTACGGCGCCCCAATGGTGCTTTTACGGAAGATTTTGCCAGGGGCGGCTACCTGAACCCAGTGGGCATTATTGCCAACAACGATATACAGGGCAAGGAAGACCGCACCCTGATTTCCGGTTTGGCAGAAGTGAAAATACTGAAGGGCCTGGTGTATACACTGAGCATCTCCAATCAGAAAGAAAATATCCAGCGGAATATTTACAACAATATGTACTCCGGCCAGGCAGTGGGCGCCAATGGCAAGGCCTACCGGGGTGCATATGAAAACAGCAAACAGGTAATTGAATCGTATTTCAATTATGATAAAACATTCGGGCTGCACAACCTGAAACTGCTGGCCGGTTATTCCTGGCAGCAGGACAGGACGAACGATGGCTTCGGTGTTTCAACGCAAGGTTATACCAACGATTTGCTCACTTTTTATAACCTCTATGTAAGCAATCCCAATACGGTAGGCAACATCAATTTCGACAATGCGGCTATTTCCACGCTGCGGCTGATCTCGTACTATGGCCGTGTGAACTACAGCTATAACGAGAAATACCTGCTGCAGGCTTCCCTGCGTAACGATGGCTCTTCTGCTTTCGGTACCAATAACCGCTGGGGTTATTTCCCTGCCGTATCTGCGGGCTGGCGCATCAGCAAAGAACCTTTTATGTCGAAGATCGGTTTCCTGAATGAGCTGAAACTGCGTGCAGGCTATGGTGTTTCTGGTAACTCACTTGGGTTTAATGCATTTACTTCTATCCTGCGCTATGGTTCGGTGGGCCGTTACTACAGCAATGGGCAGCTGCTTACATCGCTGGGTGTGGTGCAGAATGAAAACCCCGACCTGAAATGGGAGAGCACTGCCATGACGAATATCGGTCTGGACTTCGCTGTACTGAAGAACAGGCTGTCTGGCTCAATTGATTTTTACATCAAGAAAACTTCTGACCTGATATGGGATTACCCGGTGTCTACCACCCAGTATTTTGTAAACACGCTCACTGCCAATGTGGGTGAGGTAAAAAATACTGGTATAGAACTGACGCTTACCGCCGTTCCGGTACAGGCAAGGAAATTCAACTGGACCACTTCACTGAATGTATCGCATAACAAGAACGAAGTGGTGTCCCTGTCTAACAGCAAGTTCAATGCACTGTCATCCATTCCCACCGCCTATCTCGGCGGAAAGGGGCAAAGCGGTAACTGGAGCCAGGTGGTGATGGAAGGACAGCCGTTGGGCACTTTCAGTTTATGGCATTACATGGGTAAAAACGATCAGGGTACCAGCACTTTCCAGAAAGCCGACGGTTCTGTTGTTGCTTCGCAACCACTGACTTCCGATTATATTATCGCAGGCAATGCGCAGCCCAAGCTTAGCTTTGGCTGGAACAACAATTTCACCTACGGTGCCTTCGATCTTAGTTTCTTCCTGAGGGGTGTGCTGGGCAACAAAATTCTCAACAACACGCTGGCCCAGCTGAACAACCCGGCCGATTCTAAAACGCTCAATATTCCCAGGTTTACACTGGACGAGGCATTCACCGATAATGTGGCTTACCTCACTTCAGACCGGTTCCTGGAAAGCGGTTCTTATGTAAGACTGGATAATGCCACCATCGGCTATACCGTGCCATTGAAAACAAAAGCCATTTCCAGGCTGCGCATGTATGTTGCGGGAACCAATCTCTTCACCATTACAAAATACCGTGGTATTGATCCGGAGATCAATATCGGTGGATTAACGCCCGGTATCGATGCAAAGAATTTCTATCCCAAAACCCGCGCACTGATTATCGGGGCCGGTATCACTTTCTAACACCGTAAATGATTGATACGATGAAAAAATTATTACTGGCAGCTGCTTTTGCTGCCTTGCTCACAGGATGCAGGAAGCTGGATGTAAAAGTGGAATCACAATATGTAAGCGGCAACTTTCCCATTACCGCGGCTGATTATGCTGCAGTGATAGGACCGGTGTACAGCCAGCTGTCATCCAAGTACGCCATAGAATATTTCCGCATGCAGGAACTTACAACAGATGAGGCCATCATTCCCGGGCGTGACGGCAACTATGATGATGGCGGACAGTACCGCCAGCACCACCACCATACCTACACCAAAGACCATTCAAATGTGAAAGACGTATGGGAATGGGGTTTTGGTGGCATCAATACCTGTAACCGGGTGATCAATATCCTGAACCAGTCGCCCACACCAGCCAGTGACCCGGCTAAACAGGCTGCCCTGGCCGAAATAAAATCCATGCGTGCACTGTTTTACTTTTTTATGATGGATATATACGGCAATGTGCCGGTGCTCGACACATTCCCCATCAGCGGGTCGCCAGCTACCAAAAAAAGGGCCGACGTGTTTAAGTTTATTGAAACAGATATCAAGGCGGTAATGAATGCCCTGCCTGTAAAAACAGGCGCCAATGCCACGCAAACCTATGGGCATCCTACCAGGGCAATGGCTTTTGCCCTGCTGGCCAAAATGTATATGAATGCAGAAGTGTACACCGGAACTTCGCGTTACACAGAAGCCGTGGCAATGTGCGACAGTATTATAGCCGGTAACCGGTATAGCCTGGATGCAAGCTATGCTTCTGTGTTTGCACCCGATAACGGTCCGCAGATAAACGAAACCATTTTTGCCGTGCCCTATGATGCGTTGCTGATACCGGGCCAGCAGTTTACCCGGCATGGTTTTATGGCCTATCTCTACCCAAAATACAATGTGCCCTCTAATCTGAGTATTTCCATGAGCACCACAGGTAATTTCTACGATCTGTTCAACCTGCAGGGGGATGAGCGTAACCAAACCTGGCTCATCGGCAAGCAGTACAACAATGATGGCACACCGTTCACACTTACGCTGAAGAAAAAAGACCTGGATGCCAATTATTCCGGCACCAATACCGACACAGTATGGCAGCTGGAGATCACCAAAGACATTGTCATGCTGGGTAAAAAACCGTTCGATGTGGGCAACGATTACAAAGCCAGGTGTATGGGCGTACGTTCTGTTAAATACTATCCTGATAAAGCCACAACAGCCGCCACCCGTAACAGCGGGAATGATGTGCCCGTATTCAGGCTGGCAGATATTTACCTGCTGAAAGCAGAAGCCATTTTGCGCGGTGCTGCGCCCACTACCGTCAATGGTGAACTGCAAACGGCCCCCCTGCTTGTAAACAAAGTACGCAGCCGTGCAAAAGCCCCGCAGGTAAGTGCCATTACACTCGATGAACTGCTGAATGAAAGAGGCAGGGAATTGTACTGGGAAAACTGGCGAAGGAACGACCTGATCCGTTTTGGCAAATACGAAGTGGAATACCCCATCAAAGGCGATCTGGCAGTACCAGGTTATACACCCGGCATGGATAAAAGCACTGACAGGCGCATTTTCCCTGTTCCGGCCAGCGAATTGAAACTGAACCCGAACCTGGTGCAGAACCCCGGGTACAATTAATGGTACCTGCTTAAACGATCACCTGTCTTTACCAGGTATCCGGATAAAAAGAGGCTGTATCGTGCTTTTGATACAGCCTCTTTTTTTATGGAATTATCCATTGCACAGCTAAACGGTAAGAGATAATGCAAGGCATACTATTTTCACTTATTTTTGCCGGCTATGACACAGGAACAATTAAAAAGTATGAGGGACCGTGTAGCTGTCCTGAGGAGGTTTCTTTGACGTCGATAATCGTATTGGAAAAGTAGATAACGATCGTCAGCTCTCTCTTTCGCCGGGCTTTTGGGATGATAACCAGCGTGCCACGGCTATCATGAAAGAAATTAAAGTGAATGAGTACTGGCTCCGGCTGTTCAGGCAGGTGGAATCGGCTGTAGAAGATTTTGCCGTGCTGTTCGATTTCTGGAAAGGTGGTGATGCTACAGAAGAGGAAACCAGGCAGGCTTATGAAAATGCCCTGAGGGATATTGAAGATGCCGAATTCAAAAGCACACTGAACCAGCCCGAAGATGAACTGCCCGCCGTACTGCAGATCAACCCAGGCGCAGGTGGTACCGAAAGCCAGGACTGGGCCGAGATGTTACTGCGCATGTACCGTATGTACGGCGAAAAGCAGGGCTGGAAAGTAACGGAGCTGGATTACCAGGAAGGCGATGGCGCCGGTATCAAAGCTGCCACCCTTCAGTTCGACGGCGAATTTGCTTATGGCTTTCTGAAAGCAGAAAGTGGCGTTCACCGCCTGGTACGTATTTCACCGTTCGACAGCAATGCCCGCCGCCATACTTCTTTCGCATCGGTTTTTGTTTACCCGCTGATCGATGACAGCATCGAAATAGAAGTGAACCCGGCCGACCTGGAATGGGAGTTTTATCGCAGTGGTGGCAAGGGCGGACAAAATGTGAACAAGGTAGAAACCGCGGTGCGTTTGAAACATATTCCCAGTGGTATTATCGTAGAATGCCAGCAGGCACGTACACAGGGCGAAAACCGCGAGCTGGCGCTTAAAATGCTGCGCAGCCGTTTGTATGAGGAAGAACTGCGCAGGAGGGAGGAAGCCAAAAATGCCACCAACGCCAGCAAGAAAAAAATTGAATGGGGCAGCCAGATACGCAGTTATGTTTTCCACCCGTATAAAATGATCAAAGACCACAGGACAGATTATGAAGTGGGCAATGTGCAGCCTGTAATGGATGGTGAACTGGATGGCTTTATCAAAGCTTACCTCATGTCTTCCAAAGAAGAACAATCCACATAAAAAAGCTATTGTATTAAAGGGCCATGCTCAGCTAAAATTGTTTTCATGTACAGGCCGGGCATGGTCTTTTTTATTTGCACGGATAGGCAGCCGCCGGCGATAGCTCAGCTGGCGCCATATCCACTCCAGCGGCCCATATTGATAACGGGATAACCACCATTGGCTGAAGAACACCTGGGCGGTGAATACTACAACAGACAGCGCAACATAAAACAAATAAGGCATGGTATTGAACAAGCCCATACCAAAGCCGGAGAATACCAGCATGCCTATCAGGTTCTGCATAATATAATTAGTCAGCGTCATCCTGCCCATCAGCTGTAAGGCATTGAAAAAACGCCTGCATTTCCCTGCATTGTACAGCCAGCAGATAGCTGAAGCGATAAACAACATCGAACTCAGCACCAGCCAGTAACCAGGCCTGAAATACTGCAGGTAACCCCAGTGATTTTTAGTACTGGCATTAATAAAAAAATAAAGTGTAATGGAACTGGCAAGCGTTATCCAGAAAATACGTTGGATCCATCGCCCATTGCCGGGTAAACGGTTAAAAAAATCTGCTTTCTGTGCAGCCATACCCAGGAAGAAACAACCTGTCATTACTATGCGTACCGGCACTATATAACTGTAACTGTTGAACAGCGAAAGAACAGACGCTTTTAGTCCGAACCAGAAAACATGGAGTGGGTTACTGCTTTTGTACAGGTAGATCAGCGACGCCAGCGTATCATTCCCCGGCTTGCTGATGCGGTTGAGATAAGCGCTCATAAAAGGTACTATCAAAAACAAGCACAGGGCAATGATAAAACAGGTTTTTGCCCTGCTGTTCCTGAAAAACAACAGCAGTAATCCCAGTATCGCATAATCTTTCAGGATATCACTGAAATAAAAAGCGGTGTTTACAATGGCCAGTATAAACAGCCAGCACATGCGCCTGATAAAAAACGCAACCTGCTGCTGTCCTTTGGCTGCAATATTGTTCATCAATACGGCAAAGCCATAGCCGAATAAAAAACTGAGCAGTGTCCACGATTTTGAAGAAAAAACAATGGCGATGATCTGTTGCAGAACCGTTGTAAATGGCGTATGCTGAATGGTGGAAAGATCTTTCAGCAAAAAATAAAACATCGGGTAGTTGATCAGTACTACCCCCAGCAGCGCCCAACCCCTGAGTATATCTACAACAGGTGTTCGCCGCGATGGCAGTTTGGGTTGAAGTAAAGTGTTTTGCAAGGTAAGTTTTGGTTAAACAGTAATGTACTAAATATAGAGAAAAAACAGGATGCCGGTACTGTTTTATGTATTGTATTACAAACGGGCATACCGGTAGGTATATTTAAACCATTTCAGCAGGTTTTTTCTTTTTTCCATATCGATGATCAGTGCTTTGCGGGGCAGGTTGTTCAGGTCGGGCAGTTGCAGTGCATCACCCTGTATGGTTTTTAGCTGCTCAATAGCGATAAGTCCGAAGGAGTAAATACCTGCCATGGCCAGGCTGAAAGCCTGTTTGCGTTTATGCGGATAGGGGAGTGCCCGGATATGTTGTTTCATATCCTCCACCTGCTGCAGGAAAAAGCTTTCAAATGCATAAGCATTGGTCATGCGGTTGGGCAGGGTGGAAATATGATCCTGCAGGTCTTTGTAAATATCATACAGGTCGTTTGTCAGTTGTATGATAGTGCCGATACGGTACCAGCAGGCTTCTTCAGCGGCACTGGCTTTCACATCAAGATAATGGCGGCAAAGCAAAACAGAATTGCCTCCTTTGCTGAAAGTGATTTCCCGGATGGTTTCATCCGGCAGACTGCTCTGGTACTGCTGTTTGGAAAAAAGCTGTGCTTTGTATAGATCGCGGGTGATCTGGTAGTAGGCTTCTTTGTTTTTAACATAATCTTTCAGTAACCGGTGCGATCGCTGGAAGACTTTTTCATCAAACGTTTGCGCTGTATAATGTTCGGGATCGAAGGATACAGCATACAGTTGCTCTTCTGTAATGGTATGATAATCAGTAAAATCATCAAAAAGCGAGCTGCAAATAAAATAATGGGTCAGTCTTTCTTTTTCGCCTGCATTGGTTAAACGCCCGTGCAGCCTGGCAAAAGCATCGCAGATCATGGGATTATAAATACCATAGCTGATGGCAATTTTACGCCGGGTGGCCGGCTGAAACTGCCCTCCGAAAGCCTGTTCAATCTTATCCAGCAGGGTATAAGCGCTGGCCGTTTCCCTTTTTCGCTGCCGGATGATATATGATGCCAGTTGTATCGTGGTTGTCCAGAACCAGGTAAAATAACGCATATAGATAGTTCAATGAAGCCATTCCGGCCGCAGGTTTTCCCCACTATTCCTAAACAAGTTAGCCTGCAAAAAACTTTATTTCTTAGGTTTGCGCAAAATTTTTTCTCATGAATCTGGGATATTTCCATTATCCGATGCCGGCAAATGAACCGGTGCTGTCTTATGCACCTGGCTCTGCCGAGAGGGCGGCATTGAAGAAAACATTGGCAGAATTGAAGAAAAAGGCAATCGAGGTGCCGATGTATATTGGAGGCAAAGCTGTAAAAACCGGTAATAAGATCGCCATCCATCCGCCGCATGAAAGGGCTCATACACTTGGTTATTTCCATGCCGGTGAAGAAAAACATGTAAAGCAGGCTATCGAAGCTGCACTCAAAGCCAGGGAAGCCTGGGCCGATATGCCCTGGGAAGAAAGGGCGCATATTTTTCTGAGAGCTGCCGACCTGATCGCTACTAAATACCGCTCTTTTATGAACGGTACCACCATGCTGGGCCAGAGCAAGAATGCTTACCAGGCAGAAATTGACAGTGCCTGTGAACTGATCGATTTTCTGCGTCACAATGTTCATTACCTGAGCGAAATATACAAACAGCAGCCCAATTCCTCTGCTGGTGTACACAACCGCACTGAATGGCGCCCGCTGGAAGGTTTTGTACTGGCTGTTACGCCTTTCAATTTTACAGCTATCGGAGGCAACCTGCCCACCAGTGCTGCCATGTGCGGTAATGTAGTGGTATGGAAGCCCGCTTATACACAGATCTATTCTGCACAGATGTTCATGCGCATACTGAAGGAAGCCGGTTTACCCGATGGGGTGATCAACCTGATTTATGTTGATGGACCGGTACTGGGCAAGGTGTGCTTTACACATCCTGATTTTGCCGGTGTACATTTTACCGGCTCTACCGCAGTATTCAACAATATGTGGAAGACGATCGGCGAAAATGTGGCACGTTATAAAACCTATCCCCGTATTGTGGGTGAAACAGGCGGTAAAGATTTTGTATTGGTGCATAAAAGTGCCGATGTGGATGCAACCGCAACCGCACTGGCACGTGGCGCTTTTGAATACCAGGGACAAAAATGTTCTGCTGCATCCCGTGCATACCTGCCCAGTAATATAGCCACTGAAATCAAAGAGAAGCTGGTGGCAGCCGTAAGATCTATGAAAATAGGTACGGTGGAAGATTTCAGCAATTTTATTAATGCAGTGATCGATGAACGCAGCTTTGACAAGATCAAAGGATATATCGACCAGGTTAAAAAAGATAAAAAAGCCAGCATACTGGTAGGCGGCACTTGTGATAAGAAACAGGGCTTCTTTATTGAACCCACTGTGATCGAAACAAAAGATCCGAAATCTGTTACGATGTGCGAAGAGATCTTTGGCCCCGTGCTAACGATCTATGTATATGATGCCGATGCATTTGAACAGGCAATGGATATCGTGGATACAACTTCTCCTTATGCTTTAACCGGTTCTATCATCGCGCAGGACAGGGAAGCGATAACAAGGGCTACAGCCAGGTTGCGCAATGCTGCAGGTAATTTCTATGTTAATGATAAACCCACTGGTGCAGTGGTAGGCCAGCAGCCTTTTGGTGGTGCACGTGCCAGCGGTACCAATGATAAAGCAGGCAGCCAGCTCAATCTCTACCGTTGGCTGAGTGCAAGAACCATCAAAGAAACATTCAACCCGCCGACTGATTATAAGTATCCGTTTTTGCAGGAGAGCTAGTAACCCAGGTTGCTGGTTATAGCGGCGAGCTGATAGTGATGAGCTGCAAGGAATTTCTCTCGCGGAATACGCGGAAAACGCTGAAGATGGAAGAAAGGGCTGTTAGCGAATAGTTATGAGCTGTGAGATTGTGGACTGCTTACTGTCGGCTGCCAACTGATTCTCTCGCGGAATGCGGAAAACGCAGAAATAAGGTGTTTACCAGTCCCAGGAAATTAATACGCCGTTCCCTCTTCATAGCTGGAAGCTCGCTGCTCGCGGCTCATAAACGGCTGTCCTGACTGCACACTGCCTACTGCAGACTGAAAAACCACCTCATAGCCAGAAGCTCATGGCTTGCAGCCATACACTGATTATCCCGCATAGCGGACAACAACTAAAAATAGATAAGGGGAAGACCAGCGCTTCCCCTTATCTATTGTTGTATGTTCACCATCAGTGGTTTACCGGCTTGCTTTAACCAGGCTGGCATTTTTGCCGGCTGCAGGATAAAAGCCTGTGGTACTGGCCGGCGCTTTCTGCGCTTCCAGTATTTGTCCGGCCACATACACGGTTTGCCCGTTCACATGGTTCTGGGCATCCCGTCTGAACATCAGGGTGCCTTCATAATTGCCTTTAAAACTGAAGCTGTCTGCCACGATCCTGGTCAGTTGTCCTGTATCAGAATCTGAGCGGTAGGTGAGCAGTGTGTCTTTTAGAAAAACCTCCACTTGTTTTACGGGACCAGCATCGTCAAAGAGATATTTGCCAACATATTCTTCATATCCTCCTTCACGGAAGGGGTTGTAAGTGCCTGCATAGCTGATAAGGAAAAAGCAAACCCAGCAGGCGGCGATAATAAAGGTCTTTTTCATATACTATTCAGGTTTGTACTAAAATACGAAGAAATCAGTCCTTATTGTATCTGCTGGTATTAATTTAAGTTGAACTCAATTCCATAATACAAAAGCCACCCTGAGGCGGCTTTTGTATTATGCATCCGGATCACCGGTTGTATGTAACTGTATTATTGATTGGAAGAAGGCTGTGTGGCAGGCTGGCCGCTACTATGCTCTATACCCAATAGTTCCACATCGAATACCAGTGTGGCGCCGCCTTTGATTTTATCACCCGCACCACGGTCGCCATAGGCCAGGGTGGAAGGGATGAATAATTTCCATTTGCTGCCAACCGGCATCAGCTGCAGCGCCTCTGTCCAGCCGGGTATCACACCGTCCACAGGCAGGGTAATGGGCTCGCCACGGTCAACAGAACTGTCGAAAACAGTGCCGTCTATCAGGGTGCCATGGTAATGTACTTTTACGGTATCGCTCAGGGAAGGTTTGGTGCCGGTACCCTCTTTTATGATCTGGTATTGTAAGCCGCTGGGTAAGGTTATCACGCCCGGTTTTTTCTTGTTCTCTGCCAGGAATGCTTCACCCTGTTTGCGTACAACAGCTGTTCTATCCCTGTCCAGCTTCTGCATGTACGACATAATCACCTGCTGCATCTGGTCGTTGGTTAAAGCGGGCTTTTCTTTTTTGAATACATCATCAAATGCTTTCTGTACCATAGTTGCATTGATCTGTGTAGCGCCTTTATCTTTAAAAAAAGCGGCAGTGCTCATCGCGATAGCATAGCTGAAAGAATCCACTGTATTTTTAAATACCGGTGCGTTGGCCGCAGTGCTACCGGTGCTGGGTTTTGGTTTGGCTTTCACCTGGCAAAAAGCTGTTCCGGCCAGGGTTAAACAAGTAAAACTGAATAAGATTTTTTTCATATTGAATATATTTCACACATTAAGGGCGGCTAAGATAGGTATTTAACCCAAGTTGCGGGATAATCAGTGCATTTATGGCTGCCAGCCATGAGCTTCCAACTGTGAGGCGGGCTGGTTTTCAGTCTGCAGTCAGGGCCTTTATGAGCTGTGAGCAATGAGCTTCTAGCTATGAGGAGGGAACGGTATATTAATTTCCCGGGACTGATAAACACCTTATTTCAGCGTTTTCGGCGCATTCCGCGAGAGAATCAGTTGGCAGTCGACAGTAGGCAGTCCCAATCTCACAGCTCATAACTATTCGCTAACAGCCCTTCCTCCATCTTCCGCGCATTCCGCGAGATAAATTCCTTGTGGCTCACCGCTATTAGCTGGTAGCTGTTGCTGCAGTAAGCCTAAAGGTGGTTCGGGAAGAATAAACCGTACTCAACAGTGGCAGCCTAAGCTTTTTTCAACAAATGGCTTTATTTTAGTGGCAAAATGAGACGAATTTGAAATCGATTCTTACTGAGCAACAGGTAGCCCTTACAGTGAAAAGACTGGCCCACCAGATACTGGAAAATCATTTGAACCTGCATGATACCGTGCTGATCGGTATACAACCACGTGGTGTATACCTGAGCGACAGGGTAGTGGCAGAGCTGAAGCAATTGGTGGCACCCGAAAGAATACAATATGGCAAGTTAGATATTACTTTTTATCGTGACGATGTACGCAAGGAGCTGCATGTACCCAATAAAACCGATATTCCTTTTACCATAGAAAATAAAAAAGTGGTGATCATCGATGATGTTTTGTGGACAGGCCGCACCATCCGCGCATCACTGGATGCACTGCTCGATTTCGGGCGTCCGGCCAAGGTGGAGCTCTGTGTGCTCATCGATCGCCGTTTCAGCCGTGAGCTTCCTATCCAGGCAGATTATACCGGCCGCTCCATCGATACTTTTGTTTCGCAGAAAGTAAAAGTATACTGGAAAGAAAAAGATGGCAGGGAAGAGGTGGTGCTGCTGTAAGCTGTGGCAGCTGTTGGGGAGACTTTTTATTTTATGGCTATTGCTTTAGGTATTCATCCCTTCGGTAAGTAGTTAACGCCGTTACCGCGAGTGGCGAGTAGCGCTTGCGCGCCGTGAATCGCGAGTTTTTTTGGGTACTTTTTCTTCTTTGATCATTTCTTCGAGGATTCAGCCCTTCGGTAAGTAGTTAACGCCGTTTTCGCGAGTGGCGCTTGCGCGCCGTGAATCGCGAGCTTTTTTTTGGGTACTTTTTCTTCTTTGATCATTTCTTCGGGTATTCATCCCTTCGGTAAGTAGTAGCCAATACCGTTTTCGCGAGTGGCGAGTAGCGCTTGCGCGCCGTGAATCGCGAGCTTTTTTTGGATACTTTTTCTTCTTTGATCATTTCTTCGGGGATTCAGCCCTTCGGTAAGTAGCCAATACTGCTATCGCAAGTGGCGAGTGGTGAATTGCGAGTTTTTTTGACACCTTTTCCTCCCCAATCAACTATTCAACCCATCAACCAATCAACCAATCAGCTCCCTCTCTCCAAGACACCAGTCCCCCAATTCCTAATCCCG
>CBJLMB010000056.1:0-35299 GCA_966424055.1 uncultured Deminuibacter sp.
TTCAACTATTCTAAATGCCGTCGCTAGTCGCGAGTTGTGAATCGCTAGTAGTGAGGAGCATCCAATAGTACACTTATAATGATTAATTACGAATCCCATTAAACTATTCAACCATTCAAACGCCGTCGCTAGTCGAAAGTCGTGAATCGCTAGTAGTGAATAGCATCCAATGTTACGCTTCTAATTACTAATTCCACTCAGCCATTCAACCAATCAACCACTCAACCAATCAACCAATCACCCAATCAACTAATCAACCAACCATGCACACCATCAATCAATCACTACTCATTCCTACTGTTGTAGACAGCAATACCCGCAGTGCATATGATATTTATAGCCTGCTGCTGAAAGAGCGTATTATTTTTCTGGGCTCTGCTATTGATGAACATATTGCCAACCTGGTGGTAGCACAGCTGCTGTACCTGGACAGTGAAAGTCATGATACCATCCGGCTGTATGTTCATTGCCCCGGTGGGATGGTATATGCCGGGCTGGGTATTTATGATGCGATGAAAAGCCTGAAATCGCCTGTTTCTACTGTGGCGGTAGGTTTCACCGGCAGTATGGGCACTGTGCTGCTCAGCGCAGGTGCGAAAGGGCTTCGTTATGCCTTGTCACATGCCACCATCCATATGCATCCTGCCAGCGGCGGATCACAGGGATATACAGAAGATGTGCGCATCGCCTACCGTGAGCAGGAAAGATTGCAGAACCAATTGTTCCACCTGCTGGGCAAAAACACGGGCCATACATGGGAAGAAGTGGAAAGCATGTTTTTAAGGGATAAATTCCTGAATGCTATAGAAGCCCGTGAATATGGCCTTGTTGATGAAGTGCTGGGCGAAACATCCGACCTGGTTTCACTGGAACACCCGAATTTCAGGGTAGTTACCCGCCTGTAGTGCTTTTAACAGGGGATTGATTTTTTATTTTTAATCAACTGTTTAAATCTTTTGATTAAAATACTATATTTGCATCAGGAACAGTCAGCATGAAAAAAGCAGCCATTAACCTGAGCACTGAAGAAAAAATCAAAGAAGCAGCCAGGAAAATATTCACGAGCAAAGGTTATGCTGCTGCCCGTACACGTGATATAGCGGAGGAGGCCGGTATCAACCTGGCACTGCTGAACTACTATTTCAGGAGCAAGAAAAAACTGTTTGAAATGGTGATGCTGGAAAATTTCCAGCAGTTCATTTCCGGTATCCGGCAGGTGCTTAATGATGCATCTACCACGCTTGATCAAAAGATTGAGCGTATCGCCAATTCGTATATCGACCAGCTGGCAGCCAACCCTGACCTTCCTTTGTTTGTACTGAATGAAATAAGATCTCATCCCGACCTGCTGTCCTCGCGTGGAATGAGCAGGGAGGTAGTGATGAAATCACATTTTATGCAGCAACTGATGGCAGAGCTGAAAAAACGAAAAAAGACAGCCATTCATCCGGTACATATCATTATGAATATTTTCAGCATGACCATTTTTCCTTTTGTAGCCAGCCCCGTAATACTTCAGCTTGGCATTATAACAGAACAGGAATTTAAAAAACTGATGCAGGAAAGGCGCAGGCTGGTACCGGCCTGGATCAAAAGCATCCTGCTGGAGGATTAATTTTTTTTGCACCGGGTTTAATCAAATGATTAAAAAAATATTTTAAATCATGCTCATCCTTCCCTATTCATATTAATATCCATTGAACCATGAAACAGGCAGGTTTTCTTATACTATTTCTTGTGTTGTACAGCGATCTCCATGCAAGGGATGTACAGCAGTTGACAATAGACGACTGCTACCGGCTGGCGCAACAGAACTACCCGCTTATCAGGCAGCGGGAACTGATTAACCAGACCAGGGAATATTCGGTGGCCAATGTTGCAAAGGGTTATCTCCCCCAGCCATCCATTGCGGGCCAGGCCAGCTACCAGACACAAACAGTGGCTTTCCCGTTCAGCATACCGGGTGTACAAATGCCTGTGTTCAGCAAAGACCAATACAAACTACAGGCTGAGCTAAGCCAGACGATTTATGATGGTGGCTCACTCCATTATCAGCAGCAACAGAAAAAAGCAGAAACAGGTATACAGCAACAGCAGCTGGAAACAAATCTATATGCACTAAAAGACAGGGTTAACCAACTTTTTTTCGGTATCCTGCTGGCAACAGAACAAATCAAACAAAACGAATTACAGCAAGCTGATATTCAAAACGGCATCAATAAAGTACAGGCTGCCCTCAACAACGGCACTGCATTCCGCAGCAGTTTGGATGAACTAAAAGCCGAACTGCTCAAAGCCGGCCAGGCGAAAACCGAACTGTTGTTTATACGACAGGCCTATTCCCGGATGTTGTCTCTTTTTATCGGGCAGAATATTGATGAGCATACTGAACTGGTTAAACCCGCACCGGTAATGGCAACAGCCACTATCAACCGCCCCGAACTGGCATTGTATGATGAACAGAAAAAAATATATGATATACAGGAAAAGCAGCTCAAAGCCGGTTACCGCCCTAAGATCAGCGCATTTGTACAGGGTGCTTATGGCAGGCCCACGCTTAATTTTATCAGCAACAACTTTGGCTTCTGGGGCGTAGGCGGACTAAAACTGAGCTGGCCGCTATCTTCTTTTTATACAGCCGGGAACGACCGGAAACTGCTGGCATTAAACAGGAAAAACATCGACGTGCAGAAAGAAACTTTCCTGTTCAATACCAGGCTCACCCTTACACAGCAAAACACAGAGGCCGATAAGGAAGAAGCACTGGTATCAGCAGACAGGCAGATCATTGAATTGCGCAGTGCTGTGAAAAATGCAGCCAAAGCACAGCTGGAAAATGGTGTGATCACCCCGCATGATTATATCAGCCAGCTCAATGCTGAAAACCAGGCCAGGCAAAACCTGGCGCTGCACGAAATACAATTGCTGCAGGCTCAGTACAACAGTAAAATTATTTCGGGGAACTGAAAAGCAGCATGCTGGCAGCGATGAGTGCATAACCGGCTTACCAGCTTTGTACCTGAACAACCATATACTACTTTAATATTCACTTTGTATGAAATACCTTTCAGCCATCCTGTTCCTTAGCCTGCTGGCGGCCTGCTCCTCACACAGCGACGACTACGATGCCAGCGGCAATTTTGAAGCAGATGAAGTGATTGTATCATCAAGGCAGAACGGTCAGCTGCTTTCTTTTACAGTGAACGAAGGTGACAGCCTGCTGAAAGATGCAGTGGTAGGCCGCGTGGATGTAGCCGATATCACATTACAAAAAGCACAGGTGCAGGCCAGTATTGCAGCACTGCGCAGCAAAACCACCGATCCTTCTCCCAGGCTATTGCTGGTAAAAAAACAACTGGCAGTACAGGAATCACAACTGGAACAGCAGTTAAAGGAAAAGACCAGGACAGAAAACCTGCTGCGGGCAGATGCTGCCACCCGCAAACAACTGGATGATATCAATGCACAGGTAGACCAGTTGCAGAAACAGATACAAGCCACACGCCAGCAGCTGGCTGTTGAAGCCAGCAATGTCAGCAACCAGAACCGCAGCGTGATGAGTGAAAAAACACCACTGGAGAAATCAATTGCCGAACTGGACGACCGTATCAGCAAGGGATTGGTGGTGAATCCGGTGACTGGCGTAGTGCTTACCCGGTATGCAATGCAGGGTGAAATGACGGCCACAGGCAAGCCTTTGTACAGGATAGCCAATACCGATACACTATTGCTGCGGGCTTATATCACGGGCACACAGTTGCCGCAGGTAAAAACCGGTCAGCACGTTAAAGTGCGTATTGATGCGGGAAGCCGTAATTATAAAGTATATGATGGCATCATCAGCTGGATTGCAGCCAAATCTGAATTCACCCCCAAAACCATACAAACAAAAGATGAACGCGCCAGCCTGGTTTATGCCATCAAGGTGAGGGTAAAAAATGATGGCTACCTGAAAATAGGCATGTATGGTGAAGTAAAATTATAAGTCCATGGATGCAGTGGTACTGGAACATATCGATAAAACTTATCCCAAAAGCACAGTGCCTGCAGTGCAGGATGTGTCTTTCAGGGTAAAGAAAGGCGAGCTATTCGGGCTCATTGGCCCCGACGGCGCCGGTAAGTCCACGCTGTTCCGCATCCTTACTACCCTGCTGCTGGCAGATAAAGGCGCTGCTACAGTGGATGGTTTTGATGTAGTAAAAGATTTTCGCCATATACGTGGCTGCGTGGGATATATGCCCGGCCGTTTCTCCTTGTACCAGGATTTAACCGTGGAAGAAAACCTCCGCTTCTTCGCCACCCTGTTCAATACCACGGTGCAGGCCAATTATGAGCTGGTGAAAGATATTTATGAACAGATCGCCCCTTTCAAAAACAGGCGGGCAGGTAAACTATCCGGCGGCATGAAGCAGAAACTGGCGCTTTGCTGTGCACTGATACATCAACCTTCTGTTTTATTCCTGGATGAACCTACCACCGGTGTAGACAGCGTTTCACGTAGGGAGTTCTGGGATATGCTGCAACAACTCAAAGCAAAAGGCATCACCATTCTGGTTTCCACACCTTATATGGATGAGGCCAATCTTTGTGAAAGGATCGCACTGATACAGGGAGGCCATATACTCACCATTGATACGCCTGCTGCTATTGCGGCCGCCTATCCCATTCCCTTGTATGCAATAAAAGCCGGTAATATGCATGCATTGCTGAAAGATGTACGCAGCTTCCCTCTTACGGCATCCTGCTATGCATTTGGTGAATACCTGCACCTGAACTTCAAAGGAGATGCAAGGGAAGGCGCACAGCAATTACAGCAATACCTGGCACAGCAGCAATATACACAGGTGGAGCTCCGGCCAGATATCCACGCTTCTATCGAAGATTGTTTTATACGCCTGATGACAACAGACACACCTGCCGGCATATCACCCGTTTCACCTAATAATGGTTCCCATGGATAACAAACCGATTGTATGCAAGGAGCTCACCAAGCAGTTCGGCGATTTTATCGCGGTAAATAAAATTTCTTTTGAGGTAGCGCCTGGTGAAATTTTTGGTTTTCTCGGCGCCAATGGCGCCGGTAAAACAACGGCTATGCGCATGCTTTGCGGGCTCTCTTACCCCAGCTCCGGCGAAGCCCGTGTGGCAGGTTTTAATGTATACCGGCAGCAGGAATCTATTAAACAGCATATCGGGTACATGAGCCAGAAATTTTCTTTGTACGAGAACCTGACAGTAAAGGAGAACATCCGGTTTTACGGAGGTATTTACGGGCTTTCAGATAAACAGCTACGCGAAAAAACAGCACAGCTTATCGGCCGCCTGGGCCTGCAACAGGCAGCCGGCAAAATGGTAGGCGAACTGCCGCTGGGCTGGAAACAGAAACTGGCTTTTATGGTGGCCATTATCCACCAACCCAAAATTGTTTTTCTTGATGAACCTACCGGCGGTGTAGACCCAGTAACAAGGCGGCAGTTCTGGGACCTGATCTATGAGGCTGCCGGTCAAGGCATCACCATTTTTGTTACTACCCATTATATGGATGAAGCAGAATACTGTAACCGCATATCGATAATGGTAGATGGCAGAATAGATGCACTGGATACCCCCACAGCATTAAAGCAACGCTTCGCTGCCAGTACGATGGATGAAGTGTTTTACCAATTCGCCCGCAGTGCCAGTAGGAAGGGGGATTAGTTGGGTGAGAGGTTGAATGGTTGAGTGGTTGAGTGGTTGATTGGTAGGAAGGTGGAATTGGGAATTGGGAATTAGTAATTGGGAATTCGCGACGGAAAAGTAGTTGTCCATCGCGATGATATTCACGACTGACGATTCTCGATCCACGAAAGTGGTTGATTGGTTGAGAGGTTGAAGGGTTGATTGGTAGGAAGGTGGAATTGGGAATTAGTAATTGGGGATTCGCAACGGAAAAGTAGTTGGCCATCGCGATGATATTCACGACTGACGATTCTCGATTCTCGTCTCTCGATTCTCGACTTCCGGTGAAAGAGTTGATTAGTTGAAATCGAAAGCCTGATCCTACACCTCTCACGACTGACGGTTCACGACTGACGATTCACGATAAGGCGGCCTTATAAAATAGATACAAATGAAACAATTGCTTGTTTTTGTACGGAAAGAATTTTACCACGTATTCAGGGATAAACGAACCCTGCTGATACTGTTTGGGCTGCCGGTGGTACAGATACTGCTGTTTGGTTTTGCCCTGACCAGCGAAGTAAAAAATGCGGGTATCGTAACACTTGACTTCAGCAGGGATGAAGCGTCAAGGCAGGTGATTACCCGGGTGGCAGCCAGCCCCTATTTCAGTATCATGCAATCGATCCGTTCATATGATCAGCTCGATAGCGCTTTCAGGCGCGGCACCATTAAATGCGCGTTGGTATTTCCACCGCGCTTCAACGAAACATTGCTGCACAACAACCAGGCGCAGGTACAGATCATCGCAGACGCTTCAGATCCCAATACCGCACGCACGCTCACCAACTACCTTATATCTATCATCGACAGCTATCAAAATGACCTGAACACCGGGGCAGCACAGCCCTACCTGATACAACCCGAAATAAAAATGCTTTATAATCCCGACCTGAATGGCTCTATGAATTTTGTACCAGGTGTCATTGCACTTGTTATGATGATCACCTGTACGGCACTCACTTCTGTTTCAGTGGTGAAAGAAAAAGAAATGGGCACCATGGAGATATTGCTGGTATCACCATTTAAACCGGTATATGTAATTATCTCCAAAGCCATTCCCTATCTCGCGCTTTCACTGGTGAACCTGGTCATTATTTTACTTATGGCGGCATTTGTACTGCAGATGCCGGTACGAGGCAACCTGTTACTGGTGTTTACAGAGAGCACACTTTTTATTATCTGCTGCCTGTCGCTGGGTTTGCTGATCTCCAGTATCACCACCTCTCAGCAAACCGCGATGCTTATTTCCATGATGGGTATGATGCTGCCGACGCTGCTGTTCACCGGCTTTTTATTCCCATTGGAAAATATGCCGCTGCCATTGCAGCTGATTTCAAATATCATCCCGGCCCGCTGGTTTTACCTGATCATAAAAGCGCTGATGTTGAAAGGGCTTGGTTTTAGCGCCATCTGGAAAGAGACGCTTATACTTATGGGCATGACAATGCTGCTACTGGCAGCCAGTTTAAAAAGCTTTAAAATAAGACTGGCATGAGAACATTGCGATTTTTACTGCAGAAAGAGTTCAGGCAGATTTTCCGGGACAAAAGTATCCTTCCGGTCATTTTTCTTATGCCGGTTATCCAGCTGCTGGTTATGCCGCTGGCTGCAGATTTTGATGTTAAGAATATTAACCTCGCCATTGTAGATCATGACCATTCTTCTTATACCCAAAAACTGATCAGCAAAATAGGTGCTTCAGGATATTTTCGTATCACCGGCTATACAGCTGCTTATACAGATGCACTACGCCTGATAGAAAAAGAAAAAGCAGACATCATACTGGAAATACCGCCCCACTTCGAGAGCAACCTGGTAAGAGAAGGCAGCCAGAAGGTATTTCTTGCCGCCGATGCTATCAATGGCATGAAAGCCGGTCTTGGCAGCGCCTATCTTACCACCGTACTGTCTGATTTCAACAATGATATCCGGCAGGAATGGATCAACCCCTCAACTGCAGGAACAGGGCCAGCTATCCAGGTCACTTTCAGCAACTGGTTCAATCCTTTACTAAACTATCATTTTCTCATGGTGCCGGGCATCCTGGTGTTACTCGTAACTATGATCAGTGGTTTTATTGCTTCATTAAACATTGTGCGGGAAAAAGAGATCGGTACTATTGAACAGATCAATGTTACACCTATTAAAAAATGGCAGTTCATCACCGGCAAGCTGATCCCTTTCTGGCTTATCGGGATGTGCATGTTCAGTATAGGCCTGCTGATCGCACGTTTTGTGTACGGCATTATTCCTTTGGGGCATATACCCCTGTTGTATCTTTTTCTTTCCGTATACCTGGTGGCTTTGCTGGGCTTCGGCCTGCTTATTTCCACCTACAGCGATAACCAGCTGCAGGCCATGTTCGTGGCGTTTTTCTTTATTATGATTTTCGCGCTGATGAGCGGCCTGTTCACTCCTGTTGACAATATGCCCGGCTGGGCCAGGTTTATCTCCCAGCTAAGCCCGGTTACCCATTTTATGCTGGTAATGCGGATGATCGTATTAAAAGGCAGCGGCTTCAGCGATATCAAAAATGAACTGCTGATTGAAATAGGTTTTGCCATTGTACTAAACGCATGGGCCATCCGCAACTACCGCAAAACAAGTTAGCTGGTGCAATGCGTTTGAGTGGTGATGGTAAAACGAATTTGCACCCCTGCACAACAGTATCATGGCAATAAGCAGCCATTTTTCGCAATTTTTTTTTGTACAAAAAATCAAACTGGCTTACCTTGACTGGCAAGATTTATGCTTTACGAGGATTAATATCATTTCTATGAAATGCCTGTTTTGCTTTATTGTTGTTTTTGTTATGGCCGGCACACTGCAGAAAGCGGCCGCCCAGTTTAATTATCCCAGTGACACGATACAGACTTTCATTCTCGATTCAGGCCAGGTAAAAACACCGGCTGCATTTCCCGGCGGTATGCAGGAATGGAAAAAATTCCTCACCACGCATATGCGCACCGATTCCCTGCTCAAAGCAAGCGCTCCAAAGGGTGTTTATACCTTGTTTGTAAGCTATGTGATCAATAAAAAAGGTTTTGTTACCGACATCGAAATTTTACAGGACCCTGGTTATGGTATTGCTGATGATATCAGGCGGGTACTGCGTATGTCGCCTAAATGGCTTCCTGCTGAATCGGATGGGTATCCTGTGCCCTGCCAGGAAAAACAGAAGATCACTTACCAGGTGAATTAAAAATTTCCTGCAGAGCAAGGTCCAAAGTCCAATACCCCCTGATCATTACCCGCAGCTCAGGCTATACCTTTTTTCTTGTACAGCAAACGCAGCATAGAAGGCAACACAATCAATAACAGCGGCAGGGCTATTACAAAACCACCGATCACGGCAATGGCCAGCGGCTGGTGTAATTGGGCGCCTACACCAATACCCATAGCCAGTGGCATCAGGGCGATGATCGCGCCGAGGGCAGTCATTAACTTGGGACGCAGGCGGGTGGATATGGAATAGATAATCGCATCATCCACCGAAAGCGTATGCAGTGATTCTTTGAATTGCAGGAAAGTAAAAATAGCATTCTCCCCTATAATGCCCACGATCATGATCAGCCCGGTATAGCTGCCCACATTCAACGGTGTACCTGTTATAAACAAAGCCAGGTAACTACCCGATATACCCAGCACAGCAATCAGCAGTATCACCAGCGCAGCTTTTATTTCCCGGTATAAAAACAGGATCACACCAAACACCAGCAGGCTGGCTGTAATAAGAATGGTGAGCAGCTCGCTGAACGACCGTTGCTGGTCGGCATAAGCACCACCAAATTCTATATGGTATCCCTGTGGCAGGTTAACCTTAGCGGATATCTGTTGTTGTATATCCCTGACCACACTGCCCAGGTCCCTGTTCTCCAGCCGGGCAGTAACCACACCCATCGATTGCAGGTTCTCGCGTTCAATCTCGGCATCGCCGGTATTTACTGTTACAGTGGCCAGCTCGCTGATGGGCTTTAATTTACCCGAAGGAAGAAATACCTGCATACGGCCGATATCAGCTACGCTCAGCTGCCTGTTGCCGGGATACACCAGCCGGATATTGGTAAGCTGTTCTTTTTCAAGCATACTGCCTGCCACATTACCTTCCAGCGCTGTTTGCAGCTGGAACTGCAGATTGGCCGGTGTAATACCGAACTGTGCCAGCTGCGAATAGTTGGGTTGCACTGTTACTGAGGGGCCGGCGATCACAATACCATCGAACACATCAGCAGTTCCCTCCACCTTGCTCACAGCAGCAGCTACCTGGCGCGACAGATCCTGCAGCCGCTGCTGGTTATCACCGAACACTTTTATTTCCACGGGCTGTACAGATGTCATCAGGTCGCCCAGCATATCGCCGATCACCTGACCAAAATCGATACGCAGTGCAGGCTGGCTCGATTCAATTCTTTTCCGGATATCCGCGATCACCTCTTCGGTACTGCGGTCTCTTTTTTTCTTCAGCTGTATCAGGTAATCGCCCTTATTGGGTTCGGTAATAAAAAATCCCATCTGCGTACCAGTGCGCCGCGAATAGGCCTGCACTTCCGGTACTTTTACCAGCAATTTTTCCACTTCGTGCAGCATCTTATCTGTTTCATCCAGTGAAGTACCTGGGGGTGAGCTGTAATCCAGTACAATGCCGCCTTCATCCATTTCGGGCAGGAAACCGGTTTCCAGCTGTGGCAGTACCAGGTAAATAGACAGGGCCAATCCCAGCATCATCAGTACACTGAGATACGGCCTGCGTATAAAAAATGCCACCCAGCGTTGCTTTTTCACCTCATGTGGCTTCAGTATTTTGCCTTTTCTTTTTTCGTTCGACCTGCGCGTGAGCAGCAGGTAAATCACCGGCAGTCCTATCCAGGTAACAAAAAAAGAACACACCAGGGTGATGATCATGGTATTCGTCATCACCTTGAAATAAGCGCCCGCCACACCACTCATCAGCAGGAAGGGTACAAAAATAACAATGGTACTTACTGAGGAACCCAGCATGGCCGGGAACAGGTAATGAATGGCTTTTTGTACCAGTGTATTGCTGGGTTCTTCGGGATGCTCTTCATGTGTCCGGTGAATTTGTTCCACCACCACAATGGCATCATCAATGATGAGCCCGATAGCTGCGGCAATAGCACCCAGGGTCATGATATTGAACGTGTAGCCTGTGGCATATACCACGATCAGTGTAAGGCAAAGGGTTACCGGAATCGTGATCAATATGGTAGCACTGGCTTTCAGCGAGCGGAGAAAAATAATAGCCACCACAATGGCCAGGGCAAGTCCTATCCACAGGCTGTCTGTTACACTGTGAATGGCATCGTTCACAAAATCCGCCTGTATATAGTAGGGACGAACAGTAACATCTTTGGGAAGTATCGATGGCAGGGCTTTGATCTTGGCTTCCATCTGTGCCGACAGATCGACCAGGTTGGCATTGGGTTGTTTGATCACGGCAATGAGGATACCATCATGCCCATTGGCATTGATCTTGGTGTATTCTACTGCTTCTTCTATGTTCACCGCGGCAATATCTTTCAGTAAAATGATGCGGCGGCCATTGTTGCTGATCACCGTGTTTTCGATATCCTCTTTGCTATGTACCATGGCATCGGTAACAGTGAGGTAGAGCAGGCGGTAATCAGACAAATAACCGTTCGACCGGAGAAAATTGGTTTGCGCCAGTGCATTGCTGATCATGTCGGGTGTCACCGACAGTGCTGTCATCCGCCGCTCATTCAGCACCAGCCAGTACTCTTTTATTTTACCACCGATCACGCGTATCTCCGATACACCATTCACCTGCGACAGGAAAGGTTTGATGGTATAATTGGCCAGCATTTTCAACTCTATGGGCGAATGTGAATGACTTTCCAGGGTATACCCCATCACCGGCAGGATGGATGGGTTCATTTTCTCCACAGTGATCTGCACATCGGGCGGCAGCACATTCTTAATCTGGCTGATCTTCGATTCAATGCGCTGCTGGCTCAGGTCGATATCGGCATTCCAGTTCATAAAGGCCGATATTTCGCAGCTGCCCCTGCTGGTGGTGCTGCGTACATACTGCAAATCCTGCACCTGTTTGATGGCATTCTCCAGGGGCTTGGTCACCGTTACCATCATTTTGTTTACCGGCTGCAGGCCTGCATCGGCAATCACTTTTATTTTAGGGAAAGTGATCTCAGGGAACAGCGAAGTTTTCAGTTTACTGTAAGCAAACATGCCACCCATGATGGTGATGGCAAGCATCACCGCAAGGGGGTTTTTATAGGTAAGAAAAAAATTGCGCATGACCTGCTGTTCTATTGTTCAATTTTAATTTTAGCCGTATCACCAAGCCCATAATTACCGGTAAGCAATACCCTGTCTTTATCGGTGAGCACCGGCGACAGGATCTCTACGCGGTCTTTTGTTTCCATTCCCTTTGTGATGGGCACTTTTATGGCAGTAGTGCTATCGGCCAGTTTCATGATCCAGAAAGAAGACAAAGTTTCATCACTCAGTACAGCAGCCCTGGGCAGGGATACAGCGTTGGCTTTAGCTGCTTTCACCAGCTTTACACGGGCTATCAGGTTTTCAGGAATAGGCCTGCCGGGATGTACACGAATAACGATATTCTGCGTTTGCGAAGCAGAATCCATCACAGGCATAGATGCGGCCAGTGATCCCTGCAGTTGCTGTCCGTCGGGCAGCAGCAATGCTATGGTTCCCTGGCGGGCAAGATAAGGCCGCAGTTCATATGGCAGGTTCAGCAAAAAAACAAAGCTGTTCATATCGCTGATCACGGCCAGCTGTTCACCATCCTGTACATAATCACCGTTCTGGTGGTTAAGCTGGGTAATATAGCCATTATCGTTGGCAGGTATATGGTTAACACCGGAAAAACGAAATGAAGAATCCAGCGCATTGATGGTGTTGCCAATGCTCTGCGCTTCTTTTGTTTTTAAGGTAAACAGTACCTGCCCCTTGTTCACATAGCGGCCCACATAGGTATTGACAGACTGGAGATAACCGTTGGCATTGGCTTTTACATAGCTCTTCTGCAGGAAAGAAGATACGGCCGTGATCTCAACCGTTTCTTCCAGCGAATCATGGCTTACCTGTGTAACCGTTACCGGCGTACGCACATCGGCAACCGGCTCATCTGTGGCATTTTTTTCCGTACCACCTTTGCAGGATGTGGCCGCTGTCACCAGCAGGAAACCATATAAACAATTCAGCAAATTGGCCATGGTAAAAACTTTATCTGTTCCAGTAATTGATTTGGTTGATGATCTGTAACCTGCTCACATTATTCTGCGTAAGCAGGTTTTTGGCATTCATATAGGTATTCAGTGCTATTACATAGTCGGCAATACGGGCATCCCCTGTTTCCAATAGCTTGCCGTTGGCCGTGATAAGGCTTTCGGAGTATTTGATCTGCTTGTTGATCTGGTCCAGCAGCATCTCTGTTCCTTTCAGTTGTTGCATCAGCTGCGCTACCTGCTGGTTGTATTGCTTTGTAAAAAAATCTTTGTAATTGCTGCGTGTTCTTTCGGCAATAGCTATTTTGTTGTACTGCATTTTCCGCTGGTGCCCGTCGTAAATAGGCACGCTGATATTGATGCCGAAGCTGGTACCAAAATTTTTATACGCCTGGTAAGCGAAAGAAGAATTGTAACCGCCATCGGCATAGAGGTTTATTTTAGGACGGTAATTAAAGTTCACCAGGTCTTTGCTGTTGCTCAGCTTAAGGCTGTCGATGCTGAACTGCCGGAAAAAAACAGACTGGTCTATCCCAGGCAGGCTGGCCAGGAAAAGCTGCGGATCGTTCAGGGTAACCACCGTGGTGTCGGTGATGCCGCAGAGATAATTCAGGGTGGCATAATCGTTCTGGAACTGTATCTGCAGCTGCTTTACAGCCAGTTGTTGCTGCTGCAGGGTAACCAGGAAAGTGAGATAATCAGTTTGCCGGTACACATTGCGTTCTGCAAGCCTTTTCAGTATAACCTCTTCCCTTGTGAGCAGGCTGTTGATCTCTTTATTAAAATTCAGCTGCTGCATATCGCCGTAGGTAGTAATGTATTGCGTGGTCACCGTTCGTTTAAGGTCCTGTTCCGATATCCTGGCAGTGTTCTGTATCGATTGGTTCTGCAGTTGTACAGCCCTGTATTGTGTATTCAGGTTTTTGCGGCTTACCAGGGCCTTGTTCACCCCTACCAGGGCCACTACATTGCCACCGTTGGTAATAGCATTATCATAGCCCCAGCCGCTGATAACCGGAGCATAGGTATTGACACTTGAACCTGTTACCTGCGGCCGGTAGCTTGCTCTGATTAGCTGGCTGTCGATCAGGCCTGACTGTACCTGGTTCTGGTAATCTTTTAGTAAAGGACTATTATCCAACGCCTTTGAAATATAGTAATCCAGGCTGTTCTGCGAAAAAACTGCCGTACTGGCAACAGCCGTCAACAGTAAAACGAATGCGGTTTTCAGATATATTCCCATTGGCTTGTCAATAAAAAAAGAAAGCCGTAGCATTTACGGCTTCCGGACATTTATGGATAATTAATCTTTTTCTTCCCGTAGGAATTTTCCGTTCCCGTCAAAAACAATATCCTTACCACTGATCTCTGCCTCGTAGTTCACCGTTCCATCGGCTTTGGTTATCTTGGCGCCTTCTTTAATTGTTTTGCCTTTATAATGTTCTTTTACATAGCTAACCACCTGCACAGGCAGTTCTGCTACCGGGATACTCGTTTCCGATTCTTTCAGTTCCCCCGCAGGTGTATAAATGGCCGACATATTTTTACCACCCTGTTTAAAACCAGCCTCATAATTGCCATCTTCTTTTTCCCATTTAACCGCACCTGGGGAAGTATATTGTTTGGCAAACGCATTTCTTACGGACTGTGGTACTTTTGCAGCATCCATTTTCTGGGCATAGGTAAAACTTACAGCAGCAAAGAATCCGGCGGTTAAAAATAACTTTTTCATTTGATTAAGTTTTGATAAAAGATGCAATAAACCTAGCAACTGATTCTGGAGAAATCCTGAAGCAAGACAGTATCTATGTTAACGCCGTTTCCTGCTATGAAGAGCTTTTTACATATAAGCATAAAAAAAGCTATTCCAAAGCTCGGGCTATGGAATAGCTACACCCATCATGTTAGTTCAAACGCCTCAGTATCTTTCCCTTCTGCTATACGGCCTTATGGGCTGTACATCATTTGCCTTGCTGTTAAAACTTCAACTGCTCCGGTAAATATTTTACCGCGAGGTCTTCATAATAAGGCCGCAGCTCCTGCCATTTGGGTGGTGTGGGGTTTTTAGAATAAAGATCGTATGGATTAAACAGTTTCACCCATTTGAACATTTCACGATCATGATCATCCAGTAGATGGTCATATGCACGTTCACGGTGCTGGGAGTAGAAAGAATGATAACGCAGCATATACAAAGCAGGCTCAGGCATATAGTCTTTCACCATATGGTACACATATTCATCATGCCCCCAGGACATATGAACATTCCGTAAACCGCAGCCATGCTCATATACGCCATAGTGTGTGTTGTATCGTTCATCCGTAGAATCGGGATTGGCGCTGAAAAATTCAGGATAAACGATCTTATCAGAAAATGCACAGCCTACCGGGAAGGTATCCCCCACCACAGCCCATTGTGGTTCACCGAACAGGCAAAGCACTTTACCCATATCGTGGATTAAACCGGCCAGTACCATCCAGTCGGGATGACCATCGGCACGGATAGCTTCTGATGTCTGCAGCAGGTGCTGGAACTGGTCGAGATCCGTATCCGGATCAGAATCATCTACCAGCTGGTTCAAAAAATCAAATGCATCCCATACCGGCATCTGTTTTCTGTTAAAACGCAGGAAATCAGCTTTTTTTTCTGTTACAAATTCATAAGTCTGATAGGTATGGTTCAGGCGGTAAAACTCGCGCACCGTATCTCTTTCAGGCGCATCATAATTGCGGTATGCTTCCGTTGCTTTTTCTTTGGCAATAGATTCCGGGTCGGGATAACGCTGCAGGATATCCTCATCCCAGTCCTCAATGTTCTTCAGTGGATTTTTTTCCTGTTCGGAAAAACTGGCAGAGCTTTTCATAACACCGATATTTAATTGTGAATGTTTTATTTCGTGAATCGTGAATCCTCAGTCGTGAGTATCCTCGCGATGGACAACTACTTTTCCGTTGCGAATCCCCAATTACTAATTCCCAATTCCACCTTCCTACCAATCAACCTTTCAACCTCTCAACCACTTTTCGTTCCCAATCCCTAATTCCCAATTCCACCCTCCTACCAATCAACCTTTCAACCAATCAACCCCTCAACCAATCCCCCCTACCAAAACACCGTATACAAAGCGGCCAGGATGCCTACGATAATGACAGAGCCGGCGATAAAGCTGTTTGAGCAGCGGAATAACCGGGTATCTATTTCAATGATCCTGGGTTGATCTTTACTCTTTGAATTCAGCAGGCTCATGGCAATCATCAGCAGTACCAGTACAACAAACACGATTGTCATCCTGTCCAGGAATGCATAGTCAGGAAAAGCACCATTTGTCCATACCGGCAGGAATTTCAGTACCACCGATAAAGGGATGGTGAGGATGGCTGCCGTTAATGCGGAAGCAGATGTTGTTCTCTTCCACAAAAAGCCCAGCAGGAAAATGGCCAGTACACCGGGTGAAATAAAGCCCACATATTCCTGTATAAACTGGTAGGCCTGGTCCAGCGTACTCAGTGCGGGTGCAATGAGGCTGGCGATCACCATAGCCACCACTACTGTCCAGCGTCCTGTGCGGATCAGTTGCTTTTCACTTGCATTTTTATTAAAAAAAGAGCGGTATATATCCAGTGAGAAGATGGTGGAAATGCTGTTGGCCTTTCCTGCCAGTGAAGCAACGATGGCAGCGATCAGCGCGGCAAATGCCAGTCCCTTCATTCCTTCGGGCAGCAGGTTGAGCAGTGTGGGGTATGCATGATCGGGCTTTACAACACCCTGCGCATCTGCCATAGCGCCCTGGAACATGCCGTTTTTATACAGTACAAAAGCTGTTATGCCCGGCAGTACGGCGATCACTGGTATCAGCAGTTTTAAAAATGCGGCAAACAGGATACCAGACCTGGCTGTTTTCAGATCAGCTCCCAGCGCCCGCTGGATGATATACTGGTTACATCCCCAGTAATTCAGGTTATTGATCCACATACCACCCAATAGTACTGACAAACCCGGCAGGTCTTTATAATAAGGATGGTCACTGTGAAAGATCATATGAAAATGAGAAGGTGCTTTTTCACGTATCAGCGATAACCCTTTAAAAATATCCTTGCCAAATCCAAAATGTTCCGATACCAGTGTGAGCGCCAGGTAGGTGGTGGTTAAGCCACCCAGTATCAGCACAAACACCTGTATCACATCCGTATAACCGATCACCTTCATACCACCCAGTGTTACAACAATGGCACAGAGTGAAAGAGCCGCCACACACCATTCAAAACGGATGGCAGATATAGATGAAATAGCCAGTGCCCCTAAATAAATGATCGATGTCAGGTTGACAAATACATATACCAGTAACCAGAATACAGCCATCACGGTGCTCACTGTTCCATTATACCGCTGCCGTAAAAACTGCGGCATGGTATAAATACGGTTTTTAAGGTATACAGGGATAAAAAATACGGCTACAATAATCAGCGTGGCAGCGGCCATCCATTCGTAGGTAGAAATGGCCAGTCCCAATGCAAAGCCCGAACCCGACATACCGATAAAATGCTCGGCCGATATATTCGAGGCGATCAGCGAGGCCCCGATGGCCCACCAGGTGAGTGATCCTTCTGCCAGGAAATAATCGCGGGAACTCGCTTCCTTGGCTTTTTTACGCACGTAGATATAATACCCATACAATGCAACTACTATAAAATACACAATAAATACGGCGTAGTCACCAGGCTTTAACTGACTCATAACAAGTTTCGTTTCACTAAAGATATGGCCAGTGGCCAGACAATCGTTATTTTTTTAACAGGGAGGTTTCCCGCAGCATACGCGGAAAGGACTGAACAGGTTTTATCCGCTATTCTTACCACGTTTTCCACTGGGAAAATACACTCCGCAACCGTCCGCACTTCATCTGGGTACAAGCTAAATAATAATTATGCGCTAAAAACGTATTTTGAGGAATTTATTTACGAAAACGTTTATATTTTCAGTTCAAACAGCCTGATCACCGGGTGCTTGCCCTGCCAATAGCGAAAAAATGAGTGAGATCAATATTAAAACACTGGCCCGTCAGCTGAATTTGTCGATCGCCACCGTTTCAAAGGCGCTGCGCGACAGCCATGAAGTGAAGCCGGAAACCAAGCAAAAAGTATGGGACCTGGCCAGGCAGCTGAATTACCAGCCCAATCCTTTCGGGGCAGGGTTAAGGGTGCAGAAAAGCAAAACGATAGCGGTGATTTTTCCTGAACTGGCCAATAATTTTTTTGCACTGGCCATCAATGGCATTGAAGAAGTGGCGCGGTTATACGGCTATCATGTGCTCATCTATCTCACCCACGAATCGGCACAGCAGGAAGCCGATTTTACCAATAGCCTGCTCAATGGCCGGGTAGATGGCCTGCTCATTTCTTTATCTAAAAACACCAGCAGTTATGAGCATATTACAGGGCTGAATAAAAAAATACCGGTGGTACTGTTCGACAGGGTTCATGAGCAGCTGCCCCTGAGTAAAGTGACGACCGATGATTACAACAGCAGCTATAAAGCTACCACCCACCTGTTACAACAGGGCTGTTCAAGCATCTTATACCTCTCTGCGCTTAATCATCTTTCTGCCGGCCAGAAAAGAAAACAGGGCTACCAGGATGCCCTGCAGGCTGCCGGTATCCCTTCCAGGGAAGAGCTGGTAATTGACTGCGACCAGGATGATCATACCACGCTGATCACCCATGCCATCCGCAGCCTGCAACCGGATGCTGTTTTTTCCTCTATAGAAAAACTGTCTACTACCTGCTATCATATTATCCGCGGATTGGGTTTAGCTATTCCGCAGGATATAAAAATGGTCAGCTTCTCGAACCTCGACAATGCAGCTTTATTGTACCCGCCATTGACCACTATTATACAACCCGCTTTTGAAACAGGTAAATCAGCCGCAGAGATATTGTTCAGGCTACTACAGAAAAAAACGGCATCAGTAGAGGAAAAGGAAATTGCCTCGCAGCTGGTAGTGCGTGAATCGAGTATATCCCGCAGGGATCAATAAACCTGTTGAATGTTTCTACCGGGAAAAAAAATGCAGCCCGGGCGCCTCATTTCCTGGTTGTCACTCCTATGGGATTCGAACCCATACTTTGCTTTCGCAACAGACCGGCTCTGAATGCGCTTCCCTACTGGCCATTTTTCAGGGCTTCGGTGCTTCTGCAAAATCTGGTCATTCAAACGCATGGCCTGAACAACATGTTCCGGTCACTACACGGCTCCGTTAATACTTTTTCCGCAGCACTTCCTTTTATGCTAAGGAGTGAAATAAACACCTCACAATAACAATACAAAGCTGTGATGCTACTGCGCAGCCTTTCTGCGTAGCTGGAAAAAGATTTTATTCCCACCGCATTCCCCGCCTGGAAGCCATGCTAAAACTTGATAAGCAGTTTCTCTGAAACCAGTTTTTTGTCCTGGTAATATTCAAAATACCAGTCGCCATTCTTTTTCAGCACAATACCGTGATTACTGCTGTTATCGGCAATAAAACAATCCTGTACAGATGTTTTAAACAGGGAGAGCACTATTTTGGGTGAGGTATCTATCAGCTGGTACCCGGTTGCTGTTGCCTGGGCATACAAAGTACCGGCAGCCGGTTTTACTTCAGCCGGCGCTGCTGCAGGAACGGTTGTTGCAGCGGCAGGTGTTGCAGGCTGTACAGCAGCAGGTGCTGCTGTGGTTTGCTGAGGGGCCGCATTAATGGTTCCGTTATAGGCATAAGGCACATCGTTGAGCGATGTAAAAGCATCCCTTAAAGCAAGATTATAAGAGGTTTCAAATTCTTTTTCCCTGCTTTTACCTTCCTTGCTTTTAAAAATAATGTTGCCCTGGCAATCTTTTAAAAAAACGGTCAGGTTGGTAACAAACAGGCTTTTCCGTTCCGTCACTTCCACTCTCAGGGCATTGCATTTATTCTCAGCAAGCTCCCTGGGCAGGTCTTCTGTTTCGAGAAAAGCAGAAAATCCTTTTTTCTCCAGCAATGCTTTGGTAAGCGTGTTCAGGTTATACTGGTTTTCCTGCCTGGAAAAGCTGAATTTTTCAGGCACCAGTACATATTTAAAGTTATTGAGTGTGTTCTGGGCAAAGCCGGAAAAAGAAACAAGCAAAAACGCCACTAAAACGTATCCTTTCATATAAGATTTTGTTTGCTGCATGAAACGAATATAGACAAAATGTGGCGATGAAACCAGCTGCAGTACAATTTTAGCCGGGGCAGTACAGCCATAACCTGCCACCGGTTTCTTTCAAAATAATTAACTTGTGGCTATGCAGAACAGTGCCAGCCGCTTTAGTAACCGCGTAGACGACTATGTAAAATACAGGCCGCATTATCCCCCCGAAATGATCAGTAGCCTGGAGCAAAAAGCATTACTGAAGCCAGGGATGCGGGTTGCAGATATCGGGTCGGGCACCGACATTTCTTCTATACCGTTCCTGGAAAAAGGCTATGCCGTAACAGGGGTTGAACCCAACCTGGAGATGCGCCGGAAAAGTGAGGAACTGCTGCAGCACTACCTACTCTTTAGTGCAGTGAACGGCACTGCAGAACATACCACACTAACCAGCCATAGTGCAAACCTTATTATTGCCGGGCAGTCTTTTCACTGGTTTAACAGGAATGAAACACGGGCAGAGTTTGAACGCATTATCCAGCCCGGCGGCGCAGTGGTACTGGTATGGAATGAACGGCTAATGAACAGCCCGTTTGAACAGGCATATGACCAGCTCATTATACAACATGGAAAACAGTACAAAGAGATCAATCACCGCAATATTGATATTGCTGCGATTGAACAGTTCTTTCATCCCAACCAGGTAACGCTGGAAATTTTTACCCAACAGCAGGTATTCGATTACAATGGGCTGGAAGGGCGCCTGCTTTCTTCTTCTTATATGCCTTCGAGGGAAGATACCGGCTATAATGCCCTGGCCATCGATCTTAAAAAACTGTTTGACCGGTTCCAGCTGAACGGCCATATCGCTATTCATTATGAAACAAAAATGTACTGGGGCCATTTCAATTGAGCAGGCTTATGATCTATCCTGCAAAGGCAGATTTTGTACTTTAGCAGTTTAAAATAACACCATGGCATCCAGGATCGTTAAGCAGGTAATTGTGATGCGCAAAGACCTGAATATGCGCAAGGGCAAAATGATCGCACAGGGAGCGCATGCTTCTATTGCTTTTCTTACAAGGCAGGCCACTATTGAAGGCAGCGTGTTGCAAACAACACTCCGCAACCCGGAAGAGGTGGCGGAATGGATGGCCAAAGGGTTTACCAAGATATGCCTGTATGTTAATTCAGAAGAAGAACTGGACCATGTTTACCAGCAGGCTGTACAAAGCGGTTTAAATGCCAGCCTGATCATAGATTCAGGCTTAACAGAATTCGGAGGCATTCCCACCAAAACCTGTTGCGCCATTGGCCCCAACCTGAACGGGGAAATAGACAGGATAACAAAAGAACTGAAATTGTTGTGATGTAAAATTGCCGTTGGCACAGGCATAGGTGTTTAGTTTTTTACCCACCCGGCATCGGTAAGATGCACTGAAGACAAATCAACCTGTTGTTTCAATAACATTTCGTTGATGCCTTTTTTTAGCCGTTGCAGGTTTTTTGTGTCGTGCTGCTGCACTAATCCCTGGTAAGTTGTCATTGCCAGCATAGCCACCAGTACCATGTTCCCGCTGGCCTCCTGTTTTTTCTGATCGCTCATACCATTTAAAAACATGCTGCCAGACAGTCCTGGTGCCAGTTGATTGTAGCCGGCTATGATTTGTTTATCAGTGGCGGCTTTCTCATTTATGATCTGCCACATCACCGTATAGTAAGTCACTGTAACATCCACAATATTATTGGCATTTAATCCCAAAGCGGTTAAACGCCGGGCTGCTTCTTTTTGCAAGGCACCGCTGTTAACAATTTTTGCGATCTCATTTTTCTTATCCGGACTTACTTTGGATATCTGGTCGATAAATAGTGCGTTCACTTTTTGTGTAACTGCAGGGTCAGGTGTGAATGTTCCACTGCTGATTTTTACCGGCACAGAAGACACCTTTGCAGGAGGCAGGGAGGCAAAGATATTCACCTGCTTTTTCGGCGCACTGTTCGTGCTATGCGTTCTGGATTCAAGCTCTTCATCAACAACATCCTCCCGCAAAATATTGCCCACCGCCACATAGCTTGTTTGAACAGCGCCCTGGTAGGCAGACAGGTAAATATCCTGTGCATACAAGTTATGTGCACTAAACCAGCTCACTACAAGCAATAAACACCTGGCAACGGATACTTTCTTCATAGATACAACGTTTATGTGCTAAACTATACAAAAAAAAGAAAGGCATCCATACCGGAATTCCAGTAGATTGCTACTACTGCCTCTCCTGTACCAGGCGATCTGTTAAAAACGGTTCCGCTACCCGGTCTCAGCCTACTGGCTGATACGGATGCTGCCAGGCAGCTTCCCGGCACCTGCATAATAGCTGCAAGCCAGGAGCAACCGGCTCTAAGCCGCGTTTATATAACGCCCTTTCTTTTCAGCATTTGCCGCATATTCGGCGAAATAAATTACCAACCCCCTATTTCGCACTTATTGAAATGGCAGGGATATTAAAAGTAGCTACAGCATTTCTTAATACCTGTATATTGCTTTTCAGGCTGGTGAGGAATTTCTCTACATCATCACCATAAGCTCTTTCGCTGAGCCCGAACAGGAGAACGCCCGGCTGCCCCGATTTATCTGTTACGGCTTTGTACCGGTAAATATTCCGTTCAATGATGTCCACTTTTTTCCCGTCGACACTGTTTGCGCTCAGCAGGAAATCAAGCAGCACTTCGCCATTGTTTTGAAATACCTGGTATTGAACAATGGGATTGGTTTCTTTCATTTTTTTCAGTTCCGCTATTTTGGCAGCAGCGAGATCTGTTACAGCAACCTGTCCGGTGAGAAAATCGAGCATCAGCATTTTTTTAAACCTTTCTACATTATCACCTGCAGTAAGGTACTCGTGCTTGTAATAATTCGCAGAGGGATGAGACGACCAGCTTAAATGCCAGGAAGCTTTGTTAAAATCAATGGGGCCGGGCACATTCAGGTAATCATGTGCTTTAGTTGGCTGTGCATATACAGCAATACCCAAAAAGCAGAAGAACAGGCAAAAGATTAGCAGTTTTTTCATTTTCATTATTTGTATGCTATGTTCAGGATAAATACAGTGCAGGCACTGTATGATGATCATCTTGACATGGGCGAAGATAGTACTTTTTAAAGGCATTGCCCACCTGCCATTGCAGGCGCAGCGAGCAATCTTATTAAGCCATGTACAGGCAACCGGCTGTACATTTACCATTTCCTGTTCCATGACAGAGACCACTTCACCCGCTACTATCTCCCCGCAAGTAATGGGGAAGCAGGGAACATCAATATGCGGTATTCCTTTTATCAAACAACCAGGCAGGAATGGTATCCGTTAAAAGAAAAGGGTAATTGATATTATCATGATCTAAATTTTCACAAATAGTGAAACGCGTATGCTTCCCGTTTTTTAAGTCCCTGAACAATGCCTGGCTGCCGGAGAAAGGATTATCCGTATCCTTATCCCCATGGATCAGCCAGATCGATTTGTTCTGCAAGCCGGCTGTATGGGAAAAATCAGGAACAGCTGCAATGGTTACAGCAGCTGCAAACCAACCTGGCTTTGCATTTAAAAGGTTCTGGGCTGTTGATGCCCCCATTGAATAACCCACCAGGTAAATTTTACTGCTGTCTATATTCAGTTGCTGTTTCAGCTGGGCCACCAGGTTCAGTAATAAAGATTGAAGACTGATCACCGGCTTAGATACGAGTATCCCCCTGGAGCTGTCAGTTACATAAACAGTAGGCCGTTCAGCAAACTGCGGTGCAACAACATAGGCCTGGTACCGCTGCCGTATTCCAGGGCGTAGCCATATCCGGGCCAGTGGCTCCAGCTGTTTTTCATTATCCGTCCCTAATCTGGCAGAGTTGTGCAGTGTGATCACCAGCGGGTATTTTTTTTGCGGATCAGCATTCAGCGGGTACAATAGCCTGTATGGCAGCACGCGGCCATCTTCACTATAATCTCTTTTAATATAATCGTTTGCCGAAAGCCCATTCAATATTGCTTTCATTTTTACAAATGCAATACTGTCGTAGCTGCTTTCCAGGTGATCTGTTTGCCCGTATACGCTGCAGGTAAAACAGGTGGATACAATGCTTAACAGCAGCAATGCCAGGTTCAGGGTTATCCGGGTGTTTATCATGGTATATGAAATGATGCCATTAAATGGCCGGTTAATTCAACAGTTGCTTTGTGTTGCTTATAACGCAAAAAGCCGAAGCTACTGAATAATTCCGAAGCAACCTGCTGCGATTTTCTTCATGCGGGCATCCAATGTATATCTTCAGCCCACATCCTGACAGGACAATTCCGTTGATGTATTTTTACAGAATACGCTTACATTTGTTTTCATTGTACTATTTCATTGTAATAATACATTGCTAACTAATCACCATTACATGGCCATACCTCTTCCCCGCAATGATGAAGAACTCTATCAGTCACTGAGTGAAACTGCGCTTGCGCAGGATATTGTACAGCACCTGGCAAAACAGGCCCGTTCTGCATTATTGCTGGTCAGCAGTGCAGCGGATGAAGACGGCATTCTCCTGGGTGCCTCCAAACTCGGCGGCCGGCCCGATCTGCCACGCGGTATGGACTGGCCCCTGCGCTCTCCTTATGCAGATGCGGCCAAGCGGGCCGCAAGGCACCGCAGTGAAGCAGACCGGCTGATAGCAGATTCCCGTAAACCCGGCTCCTGGCTGAAGCCTGAAGATGCCGAGCGTTATGGCAAAGAATTATATGCAAAAGCCGAAGCGATGGGCAGTCCCTTCCCCCTGGCTTTCTTCGGGCAGTTTAACTTATCTGTTCTTTCAAAAGAAGAAGGGTTCGATAAAAGCCTGCCGGCCGAGGGCCGCCTGCTGCTATTTTATGATTACTGGGAGCAACCGGAGGAGTTTAGCCCCGAAGCCGCTGCGGGCTGGCGGCTGGTATGGGACAATACACCTGTTACAGGATTAGTGCGTGCTGCTGTTCCTGGGCAACTGGCTGCTATCTCAAACAACGAATGGTCCTGTATTTTCCGTGCTGCCCCCCTCACTGCATATACGGTGTTAACGCCTATTCCGGTGAACAATAAATCATGGGACGCTTTTTCATTGGATGATGATGATATGCTGATGAATACAGCAACTGGTTTGGCAATTTTGGCACTCCCGATGATAATGAGCGCCACAACCACCAGCTGGGTGGTTTTCCGCAGCCACTGCAAAATGGTTTGCAATCGCGCAGCCAGCTGGCCGCCAACGGCATCTACTGCGGCAACCTGGATGCCTGGGATACAGCAGAAGGCCGGGCATTATTACCGGCCTCAGCCGACTGGCAGCTGGTGCTACAGATAGGTGTGGACGACAATGCAGGTATACCGCAGCCCGGCGCTTACTATGTGCTCATGCGCTGGCAGGATATAGCAGAACGCCGGTTTGATAAAGCATGGGTGGTTTACCAGTGTGATTAATGCCGTTTGCATACCGGTTATTATAGTACTGGCATTACTGCAGGCTTTATTCCAGGCACCAGCTATTCTGTGCGTAAACTTTTAACCGGGTTGGCCAGTGCTGCACGCAGGCTTTGATAGCTTACAGTGAGCATCGCAATGCATATGGATAATCCAATAGCCGTTACAAAAAACCAGGCACTGAGATGGATATGGTATTTAAAATCCTGTAGCCAGGTATGCATCAGCCACCAGGCCACCGGTGCAGCGATAATAAAAGCGAACAGGATAAGCGTCGTGAATTCTTTTCCGAAAATCCAGATGATCTCACCTATACCGCTGCCCAGCACTTTGCGTATACCGATCTCTTTTGTTTTTTGCGCTACCAGGTAAGTGACCAGGCCATATAAACCCAGGCAACCGATAAAAATGGCGATCACACAGAATACACTGATCAGCTTCAGCATCACCGCTTCTGTTTCGTAAAATGCAGCGATCTTTTCATCCAGGAACTGGTATTCGTATATTTTATTGGGATAAAGTGCCGACCATATCTTTTTAATTTCGGGCAGCAGGGCGGCAATATGCTGCAGGTTGATCTTAACAGCGTATACCTGGTAATTATCGGTCATCGTAGTAATACAAACAGCATTGATATCTTCATGAAAAGAGCGGTCATGAAAATCTTTCAATACCCCTACAACAGCCGCGGTCTGGTTACCGTCGAACAGGATTTTTTTACCGATCGCATCTTCCGGTGAGCGCAGGTTGAACTTACGCACCATGGTTTCATTGATCAGGGCTTCGTGTACGCTGTCTGAGGGAAACATATTTCGCCCGGCGGCCAGCTGTAAACCGAAGGTTGGCAGGTACTGATCATCGCCGGCTTTAATACTCACCTTAAATAGTTCATCATCGGCACGGCCGTCGAACCGGATGGAATTATTCCAGTTTTCCTCAGAAGCAGGCGCGGCAAAACAGAGCGAAACCCTTTCCACTCCCGGCAGGTTCAGTAATTGTTTCTTGAAAGTTTGTACCGAAGCATCCCTGTACGAATCGGCGCCGGCAGGTATCATCATCACTGCATCTTTGTTAAACCCCTGGTCAGATTGTTTGGCATAATGCATCTGCCGGGTAATAACGAGCATACCGATAATGAGCACGAGCGATATAGCAAATTGTGTAACGATCAGTATACGCCTGGTATTAAAACCGCCTATACTTTGCATAGACAATTTACCTTTCAATGCAGCCACCGGCCGGAAGCCGGATAAAATAAGCCCGGGGTAAGCACCTGCCAGAAAGGTAACCAGCACAATAAGCAGCCCCATAAACAGCAGCAAACGCCAGTCAGTGAAAAAGTTCAGGGATATTTTTGCATCGAACCATTGGTTTACATAAGGCAGCAGCAGGTAACTTAACCCCACTGATACAAGCGCTGCAATAATAGTGATCATTGCTGTTTCAGCAATAAACTGCCAGAACAATTGTTTGCGCAAGCTGCCCAGCACTTTGCGTATACCCACTTCCTTTGAACGCTTTAATGCCTGTGCAGTAGCCAGGTTAATAAAATTAACGCAAGCAGCGATCAGCAGAAATAACCCGATAAAACACAATATCCATAAATAATGTTTTTCCATCACACCACCATAACGCCCGTCGAAATGCATTTCGCGCAGCGGCTGCAATTTGTAATGGTGCACGTTTTTGCTTTTCGGCCGGTACCGGGTAACATAGGCCGTCAACAGTTTTTCTACCTGCTGTGGCGATACACCGGGTTTCAGGCGCACAAAACATTGTAATGAACTGGATATACCACCCCAGGCATCATCGCTGGTAAACCAGCTGTTATAGGTTTTCAGTGTTGGCCAGGAAATATAAACCGGCAATTTCAGATCGGTATTGGCGGGAATATCACGCAGTACACCGGTTATTTTACAACTGACCCTATCCCCCAGTTTGATCACTTTATTTACAGGATCGTTGTTGCCGAAATACCTGCGCGCCAAAGTTTCTGTAATAACCACTGTATTGGGTTCGGCTAAAGCAGTGCTTGCGTTGCCCTGCACCAGCGGGAAAGAGAAAATATCGAAGAAACCAGGCTCTGCAAAAGCCACGCCGGCAGGTTCTTTAAACTTTTTCAATTCATTGCTTTCCTGGATCGTGATCACCTCATTGAATACCGCGATGCTGGCCACTTGCTCGCCAAAAGTATAATCTTGACGAAAGGTTTTACCAAAAGGCGGTGGCACACTGGCCGCATAACTGATATTGTCACGGTGCTGCTCAGTAACAAAGCGGTAAATACGATCGGTGTTGTGGTGAAATGTGTCGAAGGAAAGATGGTATTTAACGAGCGAAAAAATAAGTATACCACAGGCCATGCTCAGTGACAGCCCCACCGTATTCAGTGTTCCATACATTTTGTTTTTCAGCAGGTTGCGGAAGGCGATTTTCAGGTTGTTCTTAAACATATGCAGCTTTTTACAGGGCAAAAGGTAATATAAATGATATACTGTTTTTGATTGTGCTTGTTTGTATAAATGATCAATTGTAAAGGCTGAATAAATCGTCGGCCCCTGCCAACTGTTTACTCCGTTCTCAAACTCTTCACAGGATTGGCGGTTGCTGCTTTTACGGCCTGCCAGCTGATAGTGACCAATGCAACCAGCGCAGCCACCGTACCTGCAGCAATAAATATCCACCAGCTGATACTGGTATGATAGGCAAACTGCTGCAGCCAGCTGTGCATGATCCACCATGCAATGGGAAAAGAGATCAATGCAGCGATCAATACCAGTTTAATGAAATCCCCCGACAGCAAACCCGCAATGCCTGTCACACTGGCACCCAGCACTTTCCTGATACCGATCTCTTTTGTGCGGCGTTCAGCTGTATAAGTTGCCAGGCCAAACAAACCAAGACAGGATATAATAATAGCCAGAGCAGCAAATACGCGTGACAGTTTTCCCATCAGGATCTCAACCTGGAACATATTATTGAACTGTTCATCTACAAACCTGTAATTAAGCGGGTAACCGGGATTGTCTTTTTTGATCACTTCTTCCATACGGGCGATCACCTGCGGAAAATTATTGCCGGGCCGGATGCGTGCATACATCACCTTGGCAACACGCGGCGGTGCGCAGAAAAACACAACGGGATCAGGTTTATCATACACATTGTTGTATACATAATCTTTTACAACACCCACAACAGTGGCCAGCAGCATGGTATCGCTGCCATTGGATATCGTTTTACCAATAGCTGATCCTTTTCCCATCAGCCTGGCCATTGATTCGGTAACAATCACATTGGCCTCTGTCCGGTGCGGCACATCGGTATCTACAGAATCGGCCTGCACAAATCCCCTGCCTTCGGCCAGTACCATACCCGATGTATGAAAAAACTCAGGACTAACATTCCGCCATGAAACCAGTACCCTTCCAGGGGCTTTACCCTGCCAGGTATAGTCGCTGGTATTGTTTCCGCCATAAAGTGTGGTGTGATCAGACAGGGCAATGCTTTCCACCAGCCCGGTGTTCATCAGGTTTTGCCTGATGGAACTAAACTGGCTGTTCATATTTCCCTGCATTGATATCTCGATCAGGTTGTCTTTATTAAACCCGAGGTTCCTGTTGCGTATATGCTGTAACTGGCGGTAAATAACGATGGTGCTGATGATAAGCACAATAGATGCTGTAAACTGCAGTACTACCAGTCCCTGGCGTATCCAGGCAGTACTACCCCCTACCCATTTCATTGTCTTGAGTACCCTGACCGGCTGAAACGAAGACAGGTACAATGCAGGATAGCTGCCCGAGACCAATCCACATACCAGTGTTATCACCAGTAATGCACCCAGGTGCACTGGATCGAGCAGGCGTAAAGCCAGCTGCTTTTGTACCAGTATATTAAATAAGGGTAAAAAAAGAAGAACGATCAATACAGCAGCTATCGCTGCGAGTGATGACAATAAAAGCGCCTCACCCAGGAACTGGCCGGCCAGTCCTTTTTTACCGGCGCCCAGCACTTTACGCACGCCCACTTCTTTTGCCCTTTTCTCACTGCTGGCTGTTGACAGGTTCATGAAATTGATACAGGCGATGAGCAGGATGATCCAGGCGATCACGGAAAAAAGGCGCACATACTCAATACGGCCGCCACCAGTAGGTTTGCCATTGCTGAACTGATCACGTAAATTCCAGTCGTTCATGCCAAACAGAACCGGATGTACAATAGAGTTGGGTTCTCTTTTTTGTATAAAATTGTATAGTTGCGCATTGATCGCATCCACACTGACGCCGGGCTTCAGCTCTGCATAAGTAGCCAGGCAATTATTACCCCATACATGTGCCCAGGGGCTTTGATCATAATACACTTCAAAAGGCGCCACCCATTCAAACCGCAGCGTGGCATTTTCGGGTATATCTTTCAGCACACCGGTAATTACATAGTCCTGCGCCTGGTTGGCCCTTATTGTTTTACCCAGTACATTTTTTTCCTCTCCGAAAAACTTGCGTGCTGTTTTTTCTGTAATCACCAATGAATGCAGTTGTGAAAATGCGGTAGCTGCATTACCCTGTGCAAACGGCAGTGTAAACATGCTGAACAAAGAAGGCTCAGCAAACTTGCCGCCGGCATATACGGAATGATCCCCGTTTGTAAAGAGCATCGATCTTGTATCTTCAGTGATGCGGCAGGTATTGGCAATACCGGGTATTTCTGCCTGTATGGCCGGCCCCAGCACACCCGGAGTGGAATTGTGTGAAACAATGCCTGCATCGAAATGCGCATTTGCCTTGAGCAAATAGAGACGGTCTCTTTTTTCATTGAACCGGTTAAAGTTCAGCTCATCTTCCACCCATAAAAAAATAAGCGCAGCACAGGCAATCCCCGTAGCCAGCCCTACAATATTCAGCAGGGAGTGCCCCGCATTTTTACGCAGATGACGGATCGCCGTGCGGAAATAAGTTTGAAACATAAGCGATATTTATTAACAACTCCCAGGCACTAACGGTAACCAAAAAAATGCCCACCTCTTATCACATTTATAATCAATGCAATATGAGTTCCATCCGAATAAATATTGTTCGCTTATGATACAGCCGCTGCCCACCCGCGTGCAGCGGAGAATGGTTCTGTTGTTGGATGGTTGGATGGTTTGATTGCTGGATGGTTGGATTGCTATATTGTTAAATGTCAGTTTACTTCAATACCAACGATCAGCCATCTTTCTATCATCAATCCTATATCACCATTCAACCATTCAACCATCAAACCATCCAACCATCCAACCATCCAACCATTTTACTGCTCTCTCACAAAACTCCTCCCCTCCACCCCCACACCTGTAACCGTGATTTTTTTCCAGCCCTGCGGTAATACAGAATGTATCTGTTGAATACCGGTATTGGTAATATCCAGTCCGGCAAAACCCATCAGCACGCTTTGCAGTATACCACCGGCGCCGGTAGCGAAATAGGGATTGGTGCCGCCTTTTGTTTCAGCGATCACGCGAAAAGGTGGCAGCAGGTTGGGTTCATATGATTCCTTAAACCAATGGGCAGCCTTACCGGCATCGCCCAGGCGGCTGTAGAGCAGGGCAAACACTGCCTGTGTCATGGCCGGTGTACCCTCATCGGGCACCCTGGTTTCGTAGTAGGCAAGATCTTTTTTTACCTGGTTGATATCGGTAACGGCTTTCAGCGGATAAGCCAGCAGGTTCACATCTCCCTGCTTGATCGCTTCACCATGATAAGCGGCATGTTCTTTTGTAACACCGTTATCCATATGCAGCAGCGGGATATTCTCTGCAACCAGCTGCCAGTCGGGGTTGGCTGTTGTGTTGAGTATACGTGCTGCTTCCGTGGCAAACTGCAGGTTAGCCCTGGCTGCCGCATTGGTAAAAGCATTGTTGTCTACATTCTCTGCCCATTCATCGGCAGCCACTACATTGTTGATATCATAATGCCCGGGGCCATTGCGTTCTACACGGCTGGCCCAGAAATCGGCAGTGTTCTTCAATACAGGCCATCCCTTTTCCCGCAGCCAGGCGGTATCATGGGTAACCAGGTAATAATTCCATGCAGCGATGGCCACATCGGCAGTAATATGGTGTTCAAACGGACCGCTCAATGCCCATACCGGCGTTTCCTCTGCACCGCTGGCGGCGCTTTCCCATGGATACAGGGCGCCTTTAAATCCTTTGGCGAAAGCATTGCGTTTGGCCTGCTCCAGCCGTTGGTAGCGGTATTCAACCATTGATTTTGCCAGTTCGGGATGCATGACCAGCAGGGCGGGATACATCCATAGTTCACCATCCCAGAAAGCATGACCATTATATCCCAGTCCGCTCAATCCCATGGGTGAAGGAGCCATAGCACTGTTCTCACGTACAAAAGAATACAGGTGGTATAGCATGCTGTGCACATCCTGCTGTGCCTGCGCATCACCTTCTATCCTGATATCACTTTTCCATAAATCATCCCAGGCTTTTGCATGCAGCCGCAGCAGACGGTCGCGGCCTTCCAGCTTTGCATAGATCGTCAGCCGCTCTGCTTCATTGAGCGGATCTTCATCATGCGCAGAAGTGATAGACGAACCTGCGATGGTAAAATGATATGTTTCACCAGCCTGCAGCTTTTTGCTGAACTTCATCAGGTGCATGTTGTTGTCCCACATTTCGTGTATCACCCTGGGCTCCTGTCCATGCGGTTCAGAGAACAGGAAAGTATTGCTGGCACAAAGCTGTAATTTACCTGTAGGACTTTTAGCTGTTGAACTAAGCAGGCTGATCAGCACATGCGGCCTATCGATTTCATTGTAATAGTTCTGTACATCTTTCAATGCATCGGGCGCTTCCAGTACACTGCTTGCAGTGATGGTAATACTTTTTTTTGCGGTAATGCTCACATCCATCAGCACTGTAAAAGGCAGATGGCGCAGGGCATAATAGGTATAACTTACCGTTGCCTTACCGGCATAATCAAATGAGGTGGTAAACCCGGCATGCCGCATATCCAGCTCCTGTCGCATATGCTGTACAGCATTGGCTTCTACATTTTTATCATCCACGCTCAACCGCATATTCAGCAGGTTAAAACTGCGCAGGAAATTGCTTACCCGTCCGCGGCCGTATAAATCATAGGCACCGGCCAGCACCACATCTTTCACTTTAAAAGGTTCGGGAGAGGAAACAATACCAATCATACCATTGGCCACAGTGGCGCCATAGTAGTGCGCAGGCTGAATACTATCGGCACGGATCAGCCAGGGATCCTGGGCTTTGGACAATAGGGTTATCCCCATCCATACAACAAGCAAGCTGAGTTTTTGCATAGAACAAAGTTTTCCTGTGCCTGCACACCTTAAGGTGTCTTACACAGGTATTGTGAATCAAACTGCCTCAAGGCAATTTCGTTTTTTCTATTAACGCCATATTCGTTGATAGCGTTGAGCTACTAAAAATTTATGTCTTGCGGAATGCGCAGAGAACATGGAAAACAAACCGGCATCTTGGTTCAATAGCCTATTTTCCCTCATCCGTTGCGCCCACTATACGGCTTCTTCTTTCCAGTAACAAAGTATCGCGCCAGCGGCCATTCATCTGTCCTATCCGTTCCCGCCGGCCCACAACCCTGAATCCACAGGCCTCGTGCATATGAATGCTGGCAATATTTTCCGGGAAAATACCGGCCTGCAATGTCCAGAATCCTTTTCGTTCACTTTCAGCCACCAATGCCTGCAACAATGCTTTACCTATCCCCTTTCCCCTGGCTGATGCTGCAACATAAATGCTTATTTCCGCCACACCTGCATATACACAGCGGGAGGAAACAGCAGACAATGCGGCCCATCCGGCAACATCACCCTTAGCGGTAAGGGCAACCAGCCGGCAATCTGCCATATGCGACTGATCCCAGCTTTCCCATCCGGGAACGGAGGCCTGGAAAGTGGCATTGCCTGTTTCAATACCCTGCCGGTAAATATCTGCTACTGCAGGCCAGTGCGCTGGCAGCATATTGGTTATTGTCATAATCACCGGTTTATTTGTTTACCACCTGGCATCAGCAATCGGTAAAATAAATGTATTCATTTTTTACAGCAGGGCAATCGGTTTATACCCTGCACGGTTAATCAGTACTTTTATAGCCATACGCCATGAACCAAGTTGAGGATCATCCATGTATTATAGCTGCAAGCTATGAGCTTCCAGCTATGAGGCAGGAATGTGCTGTTAAATAGCATAAATTGTTTTGCGAGGCCATCCTGAAAACGATCATCCTTTCTGCGTTTTCCGCGTATTCCGCGAGATGCATTTCTCGCAGCTCATCGCTATCAGCGCGCCGCTATAGCTATAAGACTAAAACAGAGCGTTAAATAGCATACAATTGCCCTGCCAGCCTTTTTTACATAGAAAGGATATTGAAAAGCCTTCCAACTGCAACCGTCTTCTTTTCTGCGTTTTCTGCGCATTCCGCGAGATAAATGCCTAATAACCCCAAGTTGAGGATCATCCATGTATTATAGCTGCAAGCCATGAGCTTCCAGCTATGAGGCAGGAATGTCTTGTCCTGTTAACATAGAATAAATTGTTTTGCGAGGCCATCCTGAAAACGATCATCCTTTCTGCGTTTTCTGCGCATTCCGCGAGACAACCCGGATCCTTAGCTTTTGCGTTTTTTTACTTTTTTCTCTGCAATGTACCCATTGAAAGAAATAGCCTGCCTGTTATTGCTAGTTACCTGGAGGGAGGCATAGCCATCTGAAGATATATTGAGTGTTAATTGCTGCACATCTTTTGCATCCCGTGGTTTGATAGAGATATCCCAGCCGCCTTTTTTACGGTCTGCTTTCTGGTAATCAAAATCTTTGGACAAGAAATTTATTCCACCGTCATTACTGCCGATGGGTGCCACATAGGCCCTGCCGAAATACGGCAAATAAGCCACAATCGTATCCTTGCCTATCTGCAGGTCATATTCTGATGTCAGTTGTCTTACCCGGCCGCTCATAAGCAGGGCAGACTGGGCAACAAATACATAATCCTGTGCTTCCACCATATTTTTCACCAGGGTGGCCTTATCTGTCTTTTTACTTTTGGCACCATCCTGTGCATGGGCAATAGTATTGCTGCCGGCAACCACTGCCAGCACCAGGAACAGCTTTGTTATTACACGTAACATGGTATGTTTATCTTTTAAGGAGTAATTGATCTTTAATGAACACTACCGGTTTATTCTCTCAACGTCATTGCTTATAAAAAATTACAACAGTTCCGGTAAAATTCATAATAAAATTAGTGATAGTTTTTTGTGGGATAGAAAACCTCGGTAAGGCGGCATACGCCTGCATCCATTCAAATATCGCCGCTAGTCGCTAGTGGTGAATCGCTAGTAGCCCATATCTGACTAATTCCTAATCCCCAATTCCATCCAACCTTTCAACAAATCAACCATGGGATAGAGGACTTGGGTAAGGCAGCATACGCCTGCATCAATTCAAACATCGCCGCTAGTCGCTAGTGGTGAATCGCTAGTTTTTTTATGGGATAGAGAACTTATGTAAAGCCGCGTTACGCCTGCATCGATTCAAATATCGCCGCTAGTAGCCAGTGGTGAATGGCTAGTAGCTTATATCTGACTAATCCCTAATTCCCAATTCCATCCAATCAATCAACCATCCAATCAATCAACCAATCAACCAATCAACCATTCAAC
>CBJLMB010000057.1:0-35150 GCA_966424055.1 uncultured Deminuibacter sp.
CAAAGCAAAAACATACTGGGCTTTCTCCTGCTACTTGCTACTTATATCCTGATACTAAAAAAAATGCATTCACCGCTGAGTGAATGCATTTTTTCCAAAACTATAAAGCCGCTTATTTTTCTGCCGGATGTTGTTTGCCTGCCAATAATTTTTCTAATGTTGCTTCCAGTCTTCTTTGTTTGGTATCTGCCCGTTTAGCGGTTTCAATCCAGGAAACATATTCCTTCTGATTGGAAACAGACAATGAACTGAAAAACTCTTTTGCTTTTTTGTGTTTTACAAAAAGTGTCTCCAGTTCTACGGGGAGGGCCGATAAACGCTTGTCAAACTCTATCCCGTTGATTTCCGGTTTCTTCATCTCTGAAAAAGCCCTTGACCGGTTGGGAATAGTGTCTGATTTCTTAAACCGCATGGCCGTCCAAACATGGTCAATTGCCACCTGTCGAATTGCTTCATAGTCTTTGTCTGATAAAACCTGCCAGCTGCAATCCCTGTTCAAATCGCTCGCAATTTTGCTCGTTGCTTTCGGATAGGCAATCCACAACTTGCTGTCATCATGCAAAGCGGCAAATAACTCGTTCAGAATGTTACAAAGCTGGTTCTGGCTGATTGCAAAAATCAGCGCAAAATCAATTTTTTTTGCTTTGAGCAGCGGTGTAACATTTTTTGAGAAGGAGAGCTTGCTGAATTGCTTTTCGATTGCGGAGGGGATACCCTGGATCAACAGGTTTTTTTCATCTTTTAATTGCAATTTTTCAAACAAACTTTGTTGCGACATGCCTCAAAAAAAATTTTAAGGTGGAGAAAAAATACAGAGTGCAAAGGTAGTAAAAAATACAGGGATTAAAAGCATTTTGCATAAAAAAACCCGCAAAAATTGCGGGTTTTACCTTTTTTTATGGCTATCAATTGTTTACCGGGCGGTAATACCGCAATGCTTCCGGCATTAGCTTTTTAATGTTTTCTATCCTCGTTTCATCACTCGGGTGATCACTCAGTAAAACCGGCGGTTTTTGTCCGCCCAATGAGACCATCCTTTCCCAGAAAGGTACTGCCACCTGGGGGTTATACCCCGCCATCGCCGCGAATATCAATCCATAATGGTCTGCTTCAGATTCCTGCTTGCGCGAGTTGGGCAGCAATACACCTACCTGTGCAGTAGGGGCATATACTGCATTGAACACACCCAGCGCCTGCGGACTATTACCCAGGGCAACACCGCCTACTGTTTGTAAGCCCTGTGCAACAAGGGCCTGGCTCATTCTTTCCCTGCCATGGCCGGCAACGGCGTGGGTGATCTCATGGCCCAGAACAATGGCAAGCGAGGCTTCATCGCGGGTTACAGGCAGCAGGCCTGTATACACCACTACTTTTCCACCGGGCATACACCAGGCATTCACTTCTTTGCTGTCTACCAGGTTAAACTCCCAGTTATAGCCACTCAGCGTATTGGCTGCGCCTTTTTGCCGGTAGTATTCTGTAATGGCATTGGCAATACGGGAGCCTACACGGCGCACCATTTCTGCGTCTTTGCTGGAGCTGCTGCTCACTACTTTGTTCTGTGATAAAAATTGCCGGTACTGGGTAAGAGCAGTGGCCTGCAGTTCTGATTCAGGTACCAGCGAAAGCTGGCTGCGGCCGGTGATGGCATTTCTTGTGCATCCTATAGCCAGCGCACTTACAGCAATGGCTGTTATGACAAGGTTACGGGTCATAAGTTATCGTTTGTGAGATAAATTTCAATATCTATACCAAAAATAAAAAAGATACCCGATAACCCGCAATAATGAACAGCAAGATCAGTGATTTATCAGGTACTGTTTACGTAAAATAACTGGTACGGTAAATAAGATGATCAGGCAGGCCGGCTTAGCGCTATTCGTCTTCATCTTCCTTTCGCTGCTGCCTGCGGCGATCCCTGTATTTTAAAATAGGCACTTTGCTTTCAGTGCCTCTTAACAGGCGGTTGATATTTTTCTGGTGTGTGAGAATCACCATCAGGGCCACTGCTACAGCAAACACGCGGTACAGCGGCTCTTTTTCATTAAAAATAAACAGGATAAATACAGCAAAAGCCACGCTGGCCAGTATAGAGCTCAGCGATACAAAGCGGGTCAGGTACAATACCAGCAAAAACACACCCACACAGCAAACAGCCACTACCGGCTGTATGGCTACGGCCATACCAAACAGGGTGGCCACACCTTTGCCGCCTTTAAAGCCAGCCCATATCGGAAAAATATGCCCCAGCACTGCTGCCAGTCCAAGGCCGATCATGAAATTGGTTCTGTCCCATTCATCATTCAGGTAATGCGGTAACAGAATGTACAGCGATGTAGCCAGTACACCTTTCAGCATATCCACGATCATCACAATGGTTCCCCACTTGGATCCCAGCACCCGGTAAGTATTGGTAGCACCTGCATTACCACTGCCGTAGTCGCGGATATCTATACCAAAAAAATATCTGCTTACCCACACAGCTGTTGGAATAGAGCCAATGAGATAAGCCAGAATTATCAATAACAATTCGTTCATTGGTGGTTAAGTTGGGACGACAAATATAAGGCATTTTGCCATAAACAAAGCGCTGTTAACAAACAGTTTAGACTGTCCTAACGGAATATGAGGTTTCATTCCGCTGTATGAAAAAATGTCATTCACCGGCCTTTGTGCATAAAAGTGCTATCCATTTATCACGGTGAAGGGTTTTACTATGTTTAAGGCCATAATGGTCAAGTGATTGACGAATATCCGGTTCATCCTGCTCCAGCAAGCCGCTTAACAAAAGGCAACCAGCGGATTCCAGGTGCTTCTCAAAATAAGGCATATTGGCAAGCAGGATATGTTTGTTAATATTGGCCAGGATGATCCCGAAAGGCCTGCCTGTATCAGCATGTTCACCTTTTTCCACTTTCACCCGGCTGCAATGATTGGCTTCCAGGTTTTCTTTTGCATTATTGATGCTCCAGTCATCATTGTCAATAGCGAGTACAGCTGCTGCACCCAGTTGTTCGGCCAGTATGGCCAGCACACCGGTGCCTGTGCCGAAATCAAATACTGTTTTTCCTGTAAAGCTGCTTTCGCGCATCAGCTGTATCATCATGTATGTGGTGGCATGATGCCCTGTGCCAAAACTCATCTTCGGTGTGATCACTATTTCATGGGCAATGCCGGCCACCGGCTGGTGAAAAGCAGCCCTGATCACAGCAAAATCATCTACCTGTACAGGCTCAAAACCCGCTTCCCATATAGCATTCCAGTTTTGCGGCGCAAGCACTGTTCTGGTATACGTAAAATGAAATTGCTGCCCAAGCTCCTGCAATACCTGTTCATCAAACGCATCTTCTGCAATATAGGCTCTCAGCTCAGGCCCCAGCTCTTCAAATCCCTCGTAACCTTCAGCCGCCAGCAAAGCCATGATCAGTTCTTTCTGCTCCTGTTCAGGTGCCTGTATAATAATCTGTAAATGATTCAACATGCCCGCAAAGATACTGCAGAACATGCTGCTGCCATGAAACAAACCGGCAGGGAAACTTTACCATATTCTGTTTCTTCCTTATTTTAACATATGCATCCGATAGCGGTCAATTTCGGGGATATCGTTAGTATTGTATTGGGCATTTCCTATGCAGTCAGTATTGTATTTGGACTGATCATTATATCACAGAACCGTACCCCCTCTAAAACGCTGGCATACCTGCTGCTGTTTTTCAGCTTACCAGTGCTGGGTATTCTTATCTATTTTATTGCAGGTGAAAACTACCGGAAGAATAAATTGTACAAGAAAAAATTCCTGCTCGATAATGCACAGTTTAACCGCTATGCCGATCATTTAATAAAACTATCCGAAGATTTTATCCGGCAGCATATCGGTCAGCTGCATGGCAGTGAATACATTGCCCGGCTGATATTAAATGACAGCAGGCTTCCGCTGTCGGTTAATAATAAAGTGGAATTGCTGATTAATGGTGAACAGAAATTTGCCCGTTTGTTCAGGGAGCTGGAACAGGCCCGCCACCATATTCATATTGAATACTACATTATTGAAGATGGCGCTGTTGCCAGCCGGCTGAAGGAGATCCTTATCCGCAAAGCAAAACAAGGCGTGCAGGTACGATTGATCTACGATGACTTTGGCACTTCCCTGAAAAATAAATATTTGAAAGAATTGCGTGTCAATGGCGTTAAGGCGCTGCCGTTTTACCGGATACTGTTTCCTTTTGTATCCAATCGCCATAACTACCGTGATCACCGCAAAATAGTGATCATTGATGGCTACAAGGCATTTACAGGTGGCATCAATATTTCAGACAGGTATTCAAATCAATTGCCTGGTAATAAATTGTACTGGCGCGACACACATTTATTTTTAGAAGGCGATGCGGTAAAAACCCTGCAATACCTGTTCTTTTTAAACTGGAACTTTTGTTCAGATGAAGAGCTGCCGGTTTCACTGGACTATTTTCCGGGATCGCCCGAGCGGCCGGGACAGATGGTGCAGATCATCCAGAGTGGCCCCGATACCGACAGGGCCAGTATCATGCTCAGCTATTTTTCAGCGATCGTTAATGCAAAAGATTATGTGTATATCACCACGCCTTATTTCATTCCCAATGAAAGCCTGTACAATGCATTGAAAGCAGCGGCACTCAGTAAAGTGGATGTGCGCCTGCTGGTACCCGGCGAATCAGATTCACGTTTTGTGAACCTGGCTTCTCATTCTTATTTTGAAGAGCTGCTGGATGCAGGTGTGAAAATTTATATTTATCAGAAAGGATTTGTACACGCCAAAACAATGGTTTCCGATTACAACCTGTCAATGGTAGGCTCGGCTAATATGGATATACGCAGCTTCGACCTGAATTTTGAGCTGAATGCAGTGGTGTATGATAAAATAGTGCACGACCAGCTGAAAGCGGTTTTCCTGAGCGATTTGGATGATAGTGTTGAACTAAACCCGGAAGAATGGCGGCAAAGAGGCCGGTTGATAAAAATGAGCGAATCGGTATGCCGGTTATTCTCTTCTGTTCTATAACATAAAACTGCATACAGCCTCCGGTGGTATGCAGTTTTATGTTCAGGTTGTTTTTATGTATGTGATGTTCTATAAGGGTATTGAATGGCTTAAGTGAACAGGGGCCTGATCTCTACGCTGCCGCCTGCATCTATAGCGGGGCAACCATTCGCAAGTGCCAGGGCTTCGTCCAGGTTCTCGGCCCTTACTACAATAAAACTGCCGAGTATTTCCCTGATCTCTACAAATGGCCCGTCGGTAACAATACCACCTGCTTTCAGCACTTTGCCTTCTATGGCAAGGCGTTGTCCATTACTTACCATCTTACCCTGTTCAGCGATACCGCCTGTCCAGCTTTTCCATTTCCCCGCAATTGCTTCCAGTTCTTCCGGCTTAAGCTGGCTGTGGTCATAACCCGGTTGGCGGAACAACAACACAAATTCTTTCATTTTGCTTTGTTTTACTTGTTATCGAATACTTGTACTGCTTTATATAATAATGCGCAGGAAGCCTGAAACCGGACAGGCTGGCAAAAAAATTTCCGGCCCCTTCTTACTGCGAACATAAAATAAAAAAGGATGGCTTTTGCGGCCATCCTTTTACAGATCTATTCCTGGTAAATTTTATTTACTGTCCTTTCTGGTTTTCGCCGGAGCCTTCCTGCTGGGGTTTGGGTTCCGGTTTAGGCATCAGCACTTTGCGGCTCAGTTTGAATTTGCCTGTTTTGTGGTCGATACCGATCAGTTTTACTTTCACGACATCGCCTTCTTTCAGCACACCTTCCAGGCTGTCCAGGCGTTTCCAGGACACCTCGCTGATATGCAGCAATCCTTCTTTCTTAGGCAGGAATTCTACAAAAGCACCATAAGGCTGGATGGTTTTCACTTTTGCTTCGTACACCTCGTTCACCTGTGGTACAGCAACAATACCTTTGATCCAGGATACAGCTTTATCAACACCGTCTTTATTGGCAGAGAAGATGCTTACTTCACCGAAATTGCCTACTTCCTCGATATTGATGGTGGTACCGGTTTCTTTCTGGATCTCCTGGATCACCTTGCCCTGGGGCCCGATCACGGCGCCGATAAATTCTTTGTCGATGATCAGTTTTTCCATGCGTGGTGCATGCGGTTTCACTTCTGGTCTTGCAGCGGGGATGCATGCATACATTGCATCAAGGATATGCAGCCTGCCTTTGCGGGCCTGCTCCAGGGCTTCACGCATTACTTCCATGCTCAGGCCATCTACTTTAATATCCATCTGCACACCGCAGATGCCTTCGCGGGTACCGGTTACCTTAAAGTCCATATCACCCAGGTGGTCTTCATCGCCCAGGATATCAGTAAGGATGGCGTATTTGCCATCTGTACGGGTGATCAGGCCCATGGCTACACCGCTTACATGTTTGGGTACAGGTACACCTGCATCCATCAGTGCAAGGGAACCGGCACAAACAGTGGCCATAGAAGAAGAACCGTTCGATTCAAGGATATCACTTACCACGCGAACGGTGTAAGCATATTCATTGCCGGGCATCATTTGTTTCAGGCTGCGCATGGCCAGGTTGCCATGGCCCACCTCGCGGCGGCCGGGGCCTCTCATCGGTTTTACTTCACCGGTAGAGAATGGAGGAAAATTATAATGCAGGATGAATTTGGAATAATCAGATTTAGCGGCGCTTTCAATCAGCAGCTCGTCCAGGGGTGTGCCCAGTGTAACGGTAGTGAGCGACTGTGTTTCACCGCGGGTGAACAGGGCCGAGCCATGCGGTGTGGGCAGCGGGTCTGTCTCCATAGCCAGCGGGCGCACCTGGTCTAACTGGCGGCCATCCAGGCGGATACGGTCGTCCAGGATCATGTTACGCACCAGTTCCCATTGCAGGTCGTCGAAATATTTTTTAGCCAGTTTCTTGGTTTTGTCTTCCACTTCCTCACCCAGGCTGGCGATCAGTTCATCTTTCAGGGCTTTGAAAGCTTCGCCTCTTTCATGTTTGGCAGTACCGCCTTTGGCTATCTGGTACATTTTTTCAGAGCAGAAAGCAGTTACTTTCTGTTTCAGCTCTTCATTCTGTTCGGGTTTGGGATAATCCCTTTTGCCGGTAACGCCTTTTTTGGCGCGGAGGGCTTCCTGTGCTTTGATCTGGATGCGGATGGCATCATGTGCCAGCTGCAGGGCTTTCACCAGGTCTTCTTCACTGCATTCCTGGCTTTCACCTTCCACCATCATCAGGTTTTTCTCTGTGGCAGCGATGATAAAATCCATATCGGCATTAGCCATTTCAGTGCGGGAGGGGTTTACCACCATCTGCCCGTCGATACGGCCGATACGCACTTCAGAAATGATCTCTTTAATGGGAATATCAGAAACGGCGAGGGCGGCAGAAGCGGCCAGGCAGGCCAGCGCATCGGGCATCACTTCGGCATCGCTGGATACCAGGGTGATCAGTACCTGCACATCGCAGAAATAATCTTCCGGGAACAAAGGACGCAGGGCACGGTCAACCAGGCGGCTGATCAATACTTCATAATCGCTCAGGCGGCCTTCACGTTTAAAAAATGAACCGGGAATACGGCCTGCAGAGGCAAATTTTTCCTGGTAGTCTACGCTCAAAGGAAAGAAATCCTGTCCTTCCTTAGGCTCTTTATTGGCAACAACAGTGGCAAGCAAAATGCAGTTACCCTGGCGAACAGTGACAGAACCATCGGCCTGACGCGCCAGTTTACCTGTTTCGATGGTTACCTCGCGGCCACCACCCAGGTCGAATGAAACACTTAACGGTTGTGATAACATATAATAAAAAAATTTAATTCCGGAATGTCCGGCTTCGGAACACTGCTATACCAGGGGCGGGAACAGGGTGTAGAACAGGATTCCGGATGAATTAATTGACTTGCATGGCAGTATAATACAAAAAACTATTCCCAACCGTTTTACCAATCAGTTGGGAATAGCTTATATCATAGCTGCATAAATTATTTTCTGATACCGAGTTTTTCAATCAGCGCACGGTAACCTTCCAGGTTATGCTTTTGCATATAGCTCAGCAGGCGTTTACGCTGACCTACCAGCTGCATCAGACCGCGGTGAGTGGAAAAATCTTTTTTGTTGCTTTGCAAGTGCTTGGAAATGCTGGAGATACGCTCAGTCAACAGAGCGATTTGACCCTCAATAGAGCCGGTATTTTCAGCTTTGCCACCAAAATTGGCGAAAATGGTTGATTTTTTTTCTTTAGTTAAATAAGGCATCTCAATACTTTTTAAAAACATCCAAAAATGGCTTCTTCTTATTTTAGTGTGCAAAGGTAATAAAAGGATTTGGATTTTATGCTTTTGCCAATACAGTTTTTTTCACACCCGCCGAACGCTGTGCGGAACAATCGGCCGCTCCCAGGTGTTTATTTAATGAGTGAATAACCAGCCGGTTATTCCATCCAGGTACCGCAGACCGGCGGTACAGCCCGCCAACAGCCAACGCGGAAAGCACCAAACCAAGTTGTATTGCATAAATTCCGCCATTTGGAAAAACATGTACATATTATCAGCTCTGCCACACCCTTCCCGGCTGATGATGGCAATGTGGTTGACCGATTTTACAAACTGCCTGCTTTATCCCGCGAAGGGGTGCATATTCACCTGCACTGTTTCGGTTCACCCGGTATCTATGATCATTTGTTGCAACCTTACTGCCATAGCATCCATTTTTACGAGCGGAATAAAGGGCATAAGGGCTTCTCTGTTCAGTTGCCTTATATGGTGGCCTCCCGCAAAAACGAATTGTTGCTGCAGAACCTGCTGCAGGACGATCATCCTATCCTGATGGAGGGCATACACAGCACCTATCCCCTGCTGGATGAGCGGTTTGCCAGCCGCCGCTGTTTTGTACGGCTGCAGCATGTGCAACACCTCTATTATAAAAGCCAGCAGCAATATGCCAGCTCTTTTTTAACAAAAATGTACTATTGGCACCAAAGTAAATTGTTATACCAATATGAAAAAAAGCTACACAACAAAGCCGTATACTGGACCACCCTGCTAAGCGACAGGGACCTGCTTCAACGCCAAATGGACTATCGCCAGGTAAATACGCTCCCGCTTTTTATTCCCGGATGGCAGGTGAGCTGCAGGGAGGGTTCGGGCACTTATTGCCTGTATCATGGCGAACTGGACATTGAAAGCAATGAAAGGGCTGTACGCTGGCTGCTGAAAAATGTATTCCGGGATATCAATATCCCTTTTCTGATTGCAGGGAAAAACCCTTCGCGCCGGCTGGATGAACTGGTACAGGAGCAATCACATACCTGCCTGATCGCCAATCCTTCTGAGCAGGAGATGCAGGACCTGATCGCCAAGGCGCATATTCACCTGCTGCCCTCGCTGAGCCATACAGGATTATCGGGTAAGCTGCTGAATGCCCTGTACAACGGGCGGCACTGCGTGGTAAACCCCTCGATGATCAGGGGTACAGGGCTAAGCAATATTTGCCATATTGCTGATGGGCCGTATAAATGGATGAAACTGATCACCGACCTGTACCAGCAACCGTTCACCGCCATGGAAAGGGAGAAACGCAGCAAGGTACTGCAGGCACAGTTTGACAATGGTTGTAATGCCAGGCAGATGATCAGGTGGATATGGGAATGAACTGGCGGCTGCTGACTGCAACTGTAGATTGATTCTCTCGTGGAAAATGCAGAAATAAAAATGTTTTTATGTGCTATTTTATCGAACGCTCATTTGCCATTGACTGCCTACTGCCAACTGTAGACTGCAGATTGTCTCTCGCGGAATACGCGGAAACTGGAATGTTCTTATTTTTTTACGGCAGCTGGAAGCTGCGGGGATAGTGGTCACCCGCGGGACGCGGGCGACTGTATATTAATTTAATTATACTGTATACGTTGATCGTTTTGTTGATTATTCTACTGTAACAGCGGCACTATCCATTACCATACCCCTTTCTGTACGGAGCATGCGGGAAGGATAGCGGTTGATCACAATAAAATCATGTGTGGCCATAATGATCGCCGTACCATAATCTTTACAGATATGGAACAACAGCTGCATAATTTCATCACTTGTTTCCGGGTCAAGGTTACCAGTAGGCTCATCGGCCAGTATCACTTTGGGTGAGTTGAGCAGGGCCCTGGCAATTTCCACACGCTGCTGCTCTCCGCCGCTCATTTCAAAAGGCATTTTAAACCCCTTGCTTTTCAATCCTACTTTATCCAGCACATCATTGATCTTTTCTTCCATCAGCTTCTCATCTGTCCAGCCGGTGGCTTTCAGCACAAAGCGCAGGTTTTCGTGTACATTCCTGTCGGTGAGCAGTTGGAAATCCTGGAATACCACACCCAGGTTCCTGCGCAGGAAGGGTACTTTTTTCCAGTCCATATCTTTCAGGTCGAAGCCGGCCACATTCACAGAGCCTTCTTTCAGCGGCAATTCGCCATATAGTGTTTTCAGCAGGCTGCTTTTACCGGTGCCCGTTTTACCAACCAGATAAACAAACTCTCCTTTATTCACAGAAAAATTCACATCCTGCAGAACCAGGTTCCCCCCCTGGTAGATATTGGCATTGCGTACAGAAACAACTACTTCAGACATGGCGCTTGGATTGGTCATTCAAAAATAAACTAAACCCTTCGGTCAGCCGTAAAAATAATGGATAAAATGCAGCCCTTTCATTTTTAACTAAAAAAATAGTTTTACAACTAAACAATTAGTCATACTTTTATCGCGTTATAGTACCAGCCAGCCCACCATATCCTTTTGCACGGGTTGGTAACTATTAAACAGTTATCCGGTCAATTAAAGCTGTTACATGAAAAAGAATGAATCAATTAAACCACTTACCAAAGCAGAGGAACAGATTATGCAGGTGTTGTGGAAACTGGAAAAAGGTTTTCTGAAAGATGTGCTGGAAGAAATGCCTTCCCCCAAACCCCATTCCAACACCGTAGCCACCCTGTTGAAGATACTGGTAGAGAAAAAATTTGTAGGCACTGAAACCTTTGGCCGCATGCACCTGTATTTCCCGCTCATCAGCAAACAGGCCTACAGTAAAAACAGTCTGAACGGGCTGGTAAAAAGTTATTTCGGCGGTTCCTTTTCCAAAGCGGTATCCTTCCTGGTGGAAGAAAATAAACTGAGCGTGGAAGAGCTGGAACTTTTATTACAACAACTCAAAAAGAAATAACCTATGGAAGCCTTACTCATCTACATGCTGAAAAACACGGTTTGCGCCGGTATCTTGTTGTTGTATTACAGCCTGGCACTGCGTAATAAAAAATTTCATTACTATAACCGGTTCTATCTTTTATCGATCGTTGTTGCCAGCCTGCTGCTGCCGTTTTTAAACCTGCAATGGTTTACAGTGCACAGCAGCAATGAACAGGTGATCCAGTTATTTAATATCATATACACCGACGGTGGTGAAAAAGAGCATGCTGCAGCTGCCACTTTCCCGTTCAGCTGGAGCGAGGCCCTGCTGGCTGCCACCCTGCTTACCTGCAGCCTGCTGCTGGTGATACAGCTGGTAAAAATCATGTCTATCCTCCGGCTGAAAAAATTATATCCCAAAGAAAACCTGGAACATATTGACCTGATCAATACCGATTTACCACAGGCTCCCTTCTCTTTTCTCAACAATCTTTTCTGGCGCAGCGATATATTATTGAGCGAAGAAACAGGCCAGCAGATATTCAGGCATGAGCTCACCCATATTAAACAGAAACATACCTGGGATAAGCTGTTCATGCAACTGGTGCTCTGCTTCTGCTGGATGAACCCGTTTTACTGGATCATCCGCCGCGAGCTGTATCTGATTCACGAGTTTATTGCCGATGAAAAAGCTGTGGGCGACAAAGATGCCGGTGCATTTGCTGCAATGCTGCTGCAATCGCAGTTCGGGCGCTTTGCTTTTTCACCCGCACATCCTTTTGCCTATTCACCCATTAAAAGAAGACTAACTATGCTCACCAATTCAACCAATGCACGCTACAGTTATGTACGCAGGCTGATGATTTTGCCGTTGCTAATCTTTGTTACCGGTTTATTTGCTTTCAGAATTGCCCAGCAGAACCAGGAAAACGGTATTGGACAAACCATTACCAAACAACCTTTCAGGCTGATCGTTGATGCGGGGCATGGCGGCAATGATGCCGGCGCATATGGGTTGAACAATGTACAGGAAAAAGATTTTACACTGTTGATCGCCCGCAAAGTAAAAAGCCTTGCAGCAGAATACGGTATCGAAGCTATTTTAACACGCGATGCAGACCATACTGTTGAACTGAAAAACAGAACACAGTTTGCCAACAGCCAGCAGGCCAATGCACTTATTTCCCTGCACATGAATTCAACAGATGCAGCAACCGGTAATAACAAAGCTGGCATGGAAGTATATGTTTCCAGCCAGAATGCACAACTGAACCAAAGCCGGGTGATGGGCTCTGCGCTGATCACCAGTATTGGCAGCAGTTTCAATATCAGGAAGGCACTGGTACAGAACAGGCAAGCTGTATGGATACTGAAATCATCAGCCATGCCTGCTGTAATCATCGAATGCGGCTTTATGACCAATGCCAGTGATCTTGCCCTGATAAACGACGATAGTAAGCTGGAAACACTGGCACGAAAAATACTGGCTGGTGTGGCCGCTTATGCCAACCAGTTTGAGCACACCCCTGGTACAGCAACCGCCGGACAGCCAGCACCAGAAACCTATACAACAACAGAAGACAGCCATCAAACAACCACAGCTGTAACAAAGGCCGCAACCAAAACCAACAAAGCACAGGCAACCACTGCCTTTGCCGCCTCTCCGGAAAAAATTACCCTTAATGCGGATGCCATCATGATCAGACAGGCTGCTGGAACAACGGGCACAGATTCGGCCTACCAGAACCCGCAGCACGGATCGCCCATGTATATAGTAGATGGAAAAGTGGTGGATGCCAGTGCCATTAAACTGCTTTCTCCATCCAGCATCCAAACTGTTAGTGTGTATAAAGATTCACCGGCCGCTATTGCCAAATATGGCCCTGAAGCCAGGGATGGCGTGGTGGAAATATTTACCAGATCAGCGGCAGCACCTGCTGTAAAGCCAGCCAGCAAGTATAACCAGGACCTGGGAAACAAGTTGGAATAACACAGGTTTAATCCTATACCGGCTCAAAACAGTGGAAGTGCATTTCTGCTGTGCAGAGCCGGTTATTTTTTTAAACAGAAGGGAGCCCGCCCAATTACCTGGCTGCAGCCGGTTGTGTTAATGGATATCCAGTTCAAAAGGCAGGCGGCTTTGCGGTACACCCAACCAGGAGCGTACCTGTTTCAGTTGCTTCAGCAGGCCGAATTCCTGCTCGCCCAGTTCTTCTTTCATCATCCTGGCTTTAACAGAGCGGTTGACAGAACCATTGATGAGGAGCTCCAGTACAGACTTTTTCTCAGGAAATTCCTGTATACTATAATCAGTGGTTTTACTCATCCGCACGGCACAGGCGATAGCATCCTGCAGGGTACCGATGCGGTCTACCAGGCCGATCTCCACAGCCCTTTGCCCGGCCCAAACACGTCCCTGCGCAATACTGTCTATATAGGCCATTGTTTTTTTGCGGCTGCTGGCCACCCTCGATTTAAAACTGCTGTATATAGAATCGATGCTGGCCTGCATAAACCTTTTCTCTGTTTCTGTCAGCGGCCGGTTTACATCGCCCATAGACGCGTATGGGCCCGTTTGTACATTATCGAAGCTGATACCGATTTTATTTTTAAAAAAGCCCTGCAGATTGGGTACAATGGTAAAAACACCGATAGAACCGGTGATCGTACCCGGGTCGGCATAAATAGAATCGCCATTGCAGGCAATATAATAACCGCCGGAAGCCGCCATATCACCCATGCTTACCACTACAGGTTTTTCCTTGCGGGCCAGTTCCAGCTCGCGCCAGATCACATCACTGGCCAGTGCGCTTCCACCCGGTGAATTAACACGAAAAACAATGGCTTTGATGTCTTTATCAAACCTTGCCTGGCGTATCAGGTTTCTGAAATTATCACTGCCTATTTCACCATCCTGTCCTTTACCATCTGCAATTTCACCCTGCGCATAAATCAGGGCGATCTTGTTTTTGCGGTCGCTCTTCTCCTTGTTCTCCACTTCCCTTGCATATTTACCGGCAAACACAAAATTTATTTTTTCGGTTTCCTTTATATGCATCAGGCCGAACAGCTCGGTCTTTACCTGGTCATCGTATTTCAAACCATCTACCAGGTGCTGCTGCAGGGCATCATTGGCTGTTTGTATTGTACCGGCATTGGCCAGTGCATGCAGCCCGGCTGTATCCAGCTTGCGTGCATCTGCCGTTTTGGTAAGCAGTTCACTGTATAGATCGCCCAGCAGCACTGCGGTTTGCAGGCGGTTGGCATCGGTCATATGGGTAACCCTTAAAGGTTCGGTGGCGCTTTTGAACTTACCGGCATAAAACACCTGCGGGTCTATCTGCAGTTTATCCAGCAGTTCCTTTACAAAATAAACCGTGGTGGAAAGCCCCTGCCATTCCAGGTTGCCCTGGGGATGCAGGTAAATTTTATCGGCGGCAGTGGCCACATAATAAGCTTTCTGCGTCATCATCTCGCCATAGGCGATCACAAACTTTTTATGTTGTTTAAATGACACTATTGCCTGGCGGAGCTCTTCACTGGCGGCAAAGCCATTGTTATTGTAGCCGGCTTTAATATAAAGTCCTTTCACGGCAGTATCTGTAGCTGCATAACGGATGATCCGGATCATATCATTCAACCCGGGAGAAGGTTCGGTATTGCTCAGTACAGAAGACAGGGGATTTTCTTCTGATTGTTCATGGAAATTGGTAGACAGATCCAGCACCAGAACGGCATTGCTGCCGATATTGGGTTTTTCGGGTGCAGTTACTTTGCCGGCTATGTACACAATTACCAATCCTCCCAGTACGGTAAAAACAACCAGCGCAAGCAACGATGCAAAGAATATTTTTAAAAAGCTCCTCATAGTTTCTGCTGTGCATTTAAAAATAAAGATATTTGATGCCTGCTAGATAACCAATTTATGAACCATGCATACCTCCTGATAGGCGGCAATTTAGGCGATCGGCTGGCATACCTGGCACAGGCAAAAAAAGGCATTGAACAGGCAGGCAATACCCTTATACAGGCATCTTCCATTTACGAAACGGCTGCCTGGGGACTGGAGGATCAACCTTCTTTTTATAACCAGGCATTGCATATCCTCACTCCCCAACCGGCAGTAGCCCTGATGCAACAATTACTGGATATAGAAGCTGAAATAGGACGTACCAGGACGGTAAAAATGGGGCCGCGTATCATTGATATCGATCTGTTGCTGTTTAATGATGAAATACACCACACCCCTTTTTTAACTGTGCCCCACCCGCGTTTACCCGAAAGAAGGTTTGCACTGGCCCCGCTGGCTGAAATTGCAGGTGATTATATCCACCCCGAACTGCATACCAGCATCTTTCAATTGCTGCGCAAATGTACCGATACACTGGATGTGCATAAAATTAATGTCGCGATCTGATCACTGCCTTTAATTTTGAACCGGACAAGCTCAAATGAAATATCATTTTATCACGATAGAAGGAAATATCGGCGCAGGCAAAACAACACTGGCCCATTTGCTGGCCAGGAAACTGGATGCCAGGCTGATACTGGAAGAATTTGCAGACAACCCTTTTTTACCCAAATTTTACGAAAACCCCAGGCAATATGCCTTTCCGCTGGAATTGTTTTTTATGGCCGAACGGTTTAAACAGCTGAAAGAAATACTGCAGACCAATGATCTTTTTCAACGGGTAACTGTATCGGATTATCTTTTTACCAAATGCCTGCTGTTTGCCAAAGTGACCCTGCCGGAAGAAGAATTTAAATTATACCAGAAATTATTCGATATTATCCACCAGCAGCTGGTGCAGCCGGAAATACTGATCTACCTGCATTCGCCGATAGCCAGGTTGCAGGCTAATATCCGCAAGCGCAACAGGGAATATGAACAGCAGATACCGGATGAGTACCTGCTGAACATACAGGAAACTTATACCAGTTATATTAAACAGCATAATGTGAAAACGCTTTTTGTAGACGCTTCCAATGCCGATTTCCTGGGTAATGAACAGCACCTGCAGGTGATACTGGATGCGCTGGATAAGGATTATGTGGAAGGACAGCATTATTTATCGTTGCCCTGACAAGGTATGATGCCTGCAAAAAAGTTTTTTACATGCTACAATATTTACCCTTGCTGTTCGTCTGTTCCGGTAAAAAACTGGTTTGCCGGCAGCAATAGCCAAAGCAGCGGGAAACACCACGCCGGCAGATACCGGTAACCAAACAGGAACCCATGGATATACATACGCAGCAGAATGATCCTTTCGCCTCGGTCAGAATAACTGAATTCCGCAATTTGCTCGCCGGCCGTTTTTTATTTGTGATGTCACTCCGCATGATGACCACCGTTGTAGGCTGGTGGATTTACAATTTAACCAACGATCCGTTTGCAATAGGTCTTATTGGTTTATCTGAAGTGATCCCCGCTATTTCACTGGCCTTATACGCCGGTCATGTTATTGACCTGAGTGAAAAAAGAAAGCTGCTGCTCACCGGCCTGCTGCTTTATTGCCTGGCTGCACTGGTATTGTTCAGTCTTTCCACTGCTTACACAGCAGCAAGGCTCAGCTCCCACTGGATCGCGGTTTGTATTTATATCACCATATTCGGCACTGGTATTGTGCGGGCATTTGCAGGCCCTGTATTTAATGTGATGCTTGCATCCATAGTGCCCAAGACCATGCTGCAGAATGCCACCACCTGGAACCAGGGCACCTGGCTGTCAGGCTCAGTAAGCGGTCATGCCATAGGTGGTTTTCTTATTGCCGGCATTGGTGTTACCGGTACACTGGGGGTTATCGCCAGCCTGTTGTTCATCGCAGTGCTGTTCTTATTCAGGCTGCATCCCAAACCCGCACTGAATGAACGCGGCGAAAAGAAAACATGGGAAAGTGTAAAAGAAGGTTTACACTTTGTATTTAAAACCAAGGAGCTGCTGGGTGCTATTTCACTCGATATGTTTGCCGTACTGTTCGGCGGCGCTGCAGCCATGGTGCCTGTTTTTGCCCGGGATATATTAAAAGTAGGGCCGCAGGGCTTTGGCTTTCTCAATGGCGCTACTGATATCGGCGCTATCTGCAGTGTACTGTTGCTTACCCTGTTCCCCCTTCGCCGCAGGCAGGGCACCAAACTGCTTTTTGCCGTGGCAGGTTTCGGCACCTGCATTATTGTTTTTGCCATCTCCAAAGTGTTCTGGCTGTCTTTTGTTGCACTGATGATCAGCGGGATGCTGGACGGCATCAGCGTGGTGGTAAGGGGTACCATTACCCAGCTGAAAACACCCGATCATATGCGTGGACGTGTACTGAGCGTAAACTCGATGTTCATCAATTCCAGCAACGAATTCGGCCAGTTTGAAAGTGGGCTCGCTGCAAGACTGCTGGGCGTAGTACCCTCCGTAGTATTCGGCGGCTGCATGACCTGGCTGGTCGTGATCACCACCTGGTTCAAAGCGCCCTCCCTTCGGAAAATGGAGTATTGAGGAAGTTCAAGGGTTCAGTGTTCAAGGGTTCCAGTGTTCAAAAGTTTCATTGTTCAAAAGTTCCATTGTTCCAGGGTTTCAGGGTTCAAGTGCTCTATTGTTGAATGGTTATAGCTGGCCAACCTTGTTTTGCCTGCATACCGCGGACCGAAGACTACCGACTGAGGACTGAAGACTGCCGACTGCATACCGCCGCCTGCCCTCCACTACATCTCAACCACCTGCCTGCCGGGTTGCAGTGCTATTTCCTTTTTATGCCAGATAAAACGGCCATGGATACCAGGGGGAAGGCTAATAACTGCGGAGATACCTTCGGCTCCTTTTCTTTTCAGTGATACCTCGATCGTGCCGGCGGGATGGGGCATACTGGCATTGACCGTTTGCAATTCACCCATGGCCGGTTGTATCCTGATGCTGCTGAAGCCAGGGGTTTCTGGTTCAATACCACAGAGCGTTGCAAGAAAATCATAATCGGGGCTGGCACTCCAGGCATGACAATCGGAACGTGTAGGTTCAGGGTTCTCGGCGAAAGTGGTAAGCCCTATTGCCAGCATATCGCGCCAGGGCTTCAGCTGCGCATAATATAAATTGGCCATACCCGCCTGTTTCAATGCGCGGGTAAGATAGAACCGGTAATAAAAAGTTGCCTGGCTGATGGTAGCATCATCCAGCACCTTCTTCATCACCGGCTGAAGGTCTGATACCGGTATTGCATTAGCCAGTACCCCCATAATGCTGGCATGCTGGCTGAATGTTTTTTTATCGGGTGTATTGGCCATTAATCCCCGGGAATGATCAAAACAATGCTGGTAAGTACCTGCAGCTATTTTCTTTGCCAGTGCTGCATAATGCTGGGCATCGGTGTTCTGTTTAAAATAAGCAAACAAAGCAGCAGCCTGTTGCAGTGTATAAGCATACTGCAGGGAAATAACAGCGCTGTTGCCATTTGTGGCCCCATCGGGTGTACCATTGGGGAATTGAGTGTTCCAGTCAACAAAATTCCACCAGGGCATGGGGCCCAGCATTTGTTTTGAGGGGTCTATTTTCTTTTCATACCAGTCTAATACACCTCTTGCTGCCATCAGGTATTGCTGCAGAAAAGTATCATCCTTACGATGCATCCAGTAATCGTACAGCATGCTCACCCAGAACAATGAAAAAGGCGGTATCACCTGCAGGCGGTTGCTGGGGTACCGGCCCTGGGTAAGCCCTTCCGGTACGCGGGAGGTATAAAAATCGTTGATCGCTTTGCGCATCAGCCGGTCATCGCCGGTTACATACAAGGAAATAAATGCCTGGATACGGGTGTCGGCCTCATACTGCAGTTGTTCATAGTATGGGCAATCGAAATAGGTTTCGCCCGCACAAAGCCGGGCTGTACGCCAGCCCACATTCCATATCTGCTGCAGGGAGCTGTCATTGCTGCTGAACCTGGCCTTTTGCTCAAACGGGTATCCCGTATACCTGCCATAGAGATCATCGATGGTCAAAGCCTGCTCCTTCGTGGTGATATCCATTTGCAGGTAGCGGAAAGTACGTATCCATAAAGGCCTGAACAAACGCCTGCTTCCGCCGTCTGCTATAAAAACATCATAATTGCCGGTGATGTTTTTGCCTTCAATATCGTTGCGGTTACCTTTCTGGCGGCGCGCATCCAGCAGGGCTTCGGCATAGGTGAGCTGTATTTCCGCTTCTTTGCCACCGCTGGTGAGCAGTTCGGGATAGGCTACTGTATTAAAGGTTTGATCGAACAATATTTTCACGGTACTATGCGGCGGGATCACCAGTGCTTTTTTACCCCAGCCGGCACTATCGGCTGCCGGCAACCCGCTTGTTCGCCTGATAACCGGTATACGCTGCATGCTTTCTTCCATCAGCGGGATATTGCGTGGCGCCAGCGTCCAGAGATTATCTGTTCCCAGGCCGGAAGTAACGGCATTTGTTACCGGCTCGGCATGCTGCCAGCTGCTATCGTTATAAGCAGGCTGCTCCCAGCCCCAGGGGTATTGCTGCCCGTTTACGTGATCGCCCGGACCGATGACCATATAGCTGTGCAGCCTGTTGCCATTATCCAGCGAACAGGGGGTATACGCTTTATCTTCCACTACTTTCCAAGAGCTGTTGGTATTTACTGCTTTTTCAGCATCCCCATCTCCCTGCACCACCAGTGCGGTCTGGTTCGATTCCTGCGCCACAGCGGCATGTTCTGCCATATTCCAAACCTGTAAGGCAAGCACATTGGTTCCGCTATGCAGGTAGGCCGCAATATCCACTGTTTCAAAATACCAGTTGTACAGGCTGCCACGGGCGGGCCCTGTGCAAACAGGTTCTCCATTCACCCATAAGCGGTAACGGTTGTCGGCAGACAAATGGATACGGAAATGCGCCGGCGGCCGGTCCAGCGAAAATTGTTTCCTGAAATGAAAAACGCCGTATGCCTTACGGGAAATACCGGGACAACTGATCCAGCTGGCTGGCCATCTTTTTTGCAATAAAAGGGAATTGATCACGGTATCCTGCGCCAGGGTTATACAGCAGGCGCAGCCCATCAGCAGCAGCGAGAGAAAGCATTTCTTTTTCATCCGTTGATACTATTTTTTTCAATGGCCATACACAACCTTATCTACTCAGGGGCCACATTTATTCAACAAGGTTTATATCAGCCATTGTAAGTTCATATGGCAGCAGCGTTCAACAGAAGACATATTTGTCCTGTAGATAAACGCCGATGGCAAAGTAATATATACAAGCCGTCGATCATCTGTTGACGATGAGGAAATGTACTGCAATTTTGTTTCACAACTGTGCTGTACTGTCGGCAATAGAAAAAGTATACTGTTATTGATGCATTGCCGTTACGACTTGTACAGGGAAGCAATCAGCCTGCGGTCGCCTACAATCCATACCACATCATCCCATTCAAAGGCAGTATCAGAAGAGGGGTTCAGCAGGTGTTCGCCTTTTCGCTCAATACCTACGACAAGGCCCCTTGTTTTTTCCCTCACACCCGAAGAGCGGATGGTTTGGCCTTTTAACTTGGTGGTTTCATCTACCACAATTTTTTGCAGCACAATGTTCTCCCTGTCTTCCTCCTGGTTCTGTTCAGCCATTTTGGCTTCCACTACCGTTCTGAACTGCTGCATCTGCTGGTCTGTGCCGATCACACCGATTGTGTCGTGCGGGAACAGCTTTTCATAACGGCCGGGTGCATAAATAATCCGGTGCCCTCTTTCAATAAAAGCGATATTAACGCCATATGCTTCACGCCAGGCCAGCTCTTCCAGGGTTTTACCGGCAAAAGCAGTATCGGCGCTGATCTCAAAATCAGCGATATGCGCATCCCAGGGCGAAAAATGCGCATTGGCACTTTGCTGGGCATCGGCAGCTGCGGTTTCACGGGCATTGAGATTACCCAGGAAACGTTTTTCAATACGGTGATAAAAAACCTGCAGGCGGCGGGAGAAAACAAAAAATACCACAATAATAACCGGTATGGCCACAAGGAAAGCGATACCACCCGAAAACAGCCGGTCAACCAACAAACCCAGCAACATTACAGCCAGCAGGTTGCGTACAATTTCGATCATCACCAGCGGTCCGCGGTTATACTTGTTGTCGAGCCATAAATCTGTATAAGCCGATGAATCGGGCCTTTTGGCCACCATCGCCCATAAAAAAGGTGCACTGGCTGCAATGGTAATGGCCAGCGTAATACTGTTTGCTACCATTTCATTGTGCATTTTCCATTGCAGGAAAGGTGCAAGAAAACCCGCAGACAACAGGATAAGCGCCAATACCACCATGCCATTGACCAGTATGATGGAGAGATACGATTTCAGCAATTGTTTCCATTTACTTTCTGCCTGAATATTCTGCGTACTTGATGAGTATTTATTTAATGTTTCACGCAGTTTTGCCGGCAGTATTTTATTCACCACCCGGTAAAACGGTTCAGAGAAACGGATAAGGTAAGGTGTGGTGAACGTGGTGATAGCCGAGATGGCCACGGCAATAGGATACATAAAATCACTGGTCACTTTGAGCGTTAAACCCAGTGTGGCAATGATAAAAGAAAATTCCCCTATCTGTGCCAGGCTCATGCCCACCTGTATGGATTGTTTCAGGGGCTGCCCCGATAACAAGGCGCCCAGTGATGAGGTAAGAAATTTACCCAGTATGGTAAGCAGGGTGAGTATAATAACTGGCCATTTGTGTGCAACTATTGCAGCGGGATCGATCAGGATACCGACCGATACAAAGAACACAGCGGCAAAAAGGTCTTTTACGGGTTTTACCAGGTGTTCAATGCGCTCTGCCGAAGTGGTTTCGGCCAGGATAGAGCCCATTACAAATGCACCCAGTGCCGGCGAAAAACCTACTTTGGTAGCCAGCACCACCATTATTAAACAAAGCCCCAGCGCTACGATCAGCAATGTTTCTTCACTCAGCAGTTTTTTTGCTTTGCGAAGAAAGGTGGGCAACAAAAATATCCCGGCAATAAACCAGAGCGACAGGAAGAATACCAGCTTCAGTACCGATACCAGCATTTCCGTACCGGCAAACTGCCGGCTTACCGCGAGTGTGGACAGCAATACCAGCAGCAGGATGGCCACCAGGTCTTCCACGATCAGCACGCCGAATACAATACCGGCAAACTGCTGGCTTTTTACCCCCAGCTCTTCAAATGCACGGATGATAATGGTGGTAGAGGAAATAGATAAAATACCACCGAGAAAAATACTGTCCATCAGCGACCAGCCGATCAGGGTGCCCGCACCATATCCCAACAACAGCATACCCACTATTTCCACAATAGCAGTGATAGTAGCAGTGCCCCCCACCCTGATCAGTTTTTTAAAGCTGAATTCCAGTCCCAGGCTGAACAGCAAAAAGATCACACCGATCTCTGCCAGCACATTGATGTTCTCTACATCCACTACGGTGGGGACAAATGAAATATGCGAGCCAACCAGCAAACCGGCGATAATATACCCCAACACCACCGGCTGTTTCAGCCATTTAAAAATTAAAGTAGTAATACCGCCTGCTACCAGTATCAATGCCAGATCCTGAATCAAGTGTGGTAAATGGGCCATAGGCTGTTTTTTTAGGTTGACAAAAGCATTCTTTCTAACTAATCCGTTCCTGTATTGTTGCCATGCGTGTATCTCCATCCCCTGCTCAGCCCCGCCAAAGGCAGGTTTACCGCTTGTGCTGTATGCATACCGGCTAAACCGGTTGTTCCGGTTCAGCGGCTATCCAGTAATTTCTCCAGCACAAAATAGACAATAGGGCAAAAACTTGAATTTTTTTGTGTGATGGCCGGTCTTTTTAGCAATACATCCTCATTGGTATAGGGAAAACGTTCACAGTCTGAAGGGCGAACAGCATAAATACTGCAGTAATTATCTGCACCCAGGAAAGGACAGGGTGTTTGTTTTACCACATAATCCCCATCTTCATCGAGCCTCAGGTAGGTATCGATCATATCGCTTTCCCGCATCTTCAGGTGTTTGCTGATACGTTTGATATCGGGGGTTTTGAACCGCGGCGAATAATTTTTACAGCAGGCAGCGCAGGATAAACAATCAATTTTCTCCAATGCTTCTTCATGCAACTGTGGCAATTGCTTCAGCACTTTATTTTTATCTGCCCGCTGCAGCAGCCGTTTGTATTCTTTCTGATGATCAGCCGATCTTTTTTGCCAGTTATCCAGTTTCACTTCTGCCATGAAGAATAATTTATCAGTTTTTTATAGCACAATATGCAAAAAAACGCCTCCAATACCCCGGATACGTCCCCGCAAGACCATTTAATCTGTGTTAACATTCGTTTTGCAATGATTTGCCGGTTAAAGCGTTACTTTGCAATAACCCAAAGGTAACCCAATAACATGGAAGGAATAAGGGAACAATGGCTCATTTTGCTATCAACGCCATTGTACATCATTATTATAGGCCTTGAGCTGCTGCTTACGCACCTGCAGCACCGCAAGGCCTATACGCTGAGAGATACTATCACCAATGCATACCTGATGCTGCTGAATACAGGCATCGATGCGGCATTCAGGATAGTGTACCTGGGCATTCTTACTTATTTCTTTCATCATGCGGTTGTTACCTGGACCTATGGTGTCAGCTACTGGATATTTTTACTGCTGGCAGAAGATTTCCTGTATTACTGGCTGCACCGTTTTGATCATGAGGTCCGTTTGTTCTGGGCAGTACATGTTACCCATCACAGCTCGCAGCACCTGAACTTCAGCGTGGGTTTCCGCTCTTCTGTGTTTGAACCTTTATACCGTTTTATTTATTTCATACCACTTGCATTACTGGGTTTTCAGCCGCTGGATATTGTGTTTATATATTCGGCCACGCAAATATGGGGCACACTGGTACATACTGAACTGGTAAAAAACCTGGGCTGGCTTGAGCATATTTTTGTTACCCCTTCACATCACCGGGTGCATCATGCCTCCAATGCAAAATACCTGGATAAAAACATGGGCATGTTCCTGATCATATGGGATAAGCTGTTCGGCACTTTCCAGGCAGAACTGCCTGCAGAAGAATACCAGCCCATTAAATACGGCCTTACTAAAAATATTGAAGATCCCAGCCCGGGCAACCTGGTGTTCCATGAATGGAAACAGCTATTGCAGGATGTATCGCGTGATGATCTTACCCTGCAGGAAAAACTGGGCTATGTTTTCGGTCCGCCCGGCTGGAGCCATGATGGCAGCCGCATGACCAGCGAAGAAATGCGTGCAGCAGAGGAAGGAAATGAAAGTACTAAGTACCAAGTACTAACTTCGAAGTATTAAGTACGAAGTACTGACTGAATCGAATGGGTTTTCATACTTCGTACCTGGTAGTTCGTACTTCACGTTTTTGCCGATAGGCTCCTGTACGGGTATACCTGATGCTGTTTTATTGTTTTCATTTTTCCACTGCAATACCCAAACATGCAGAAAATAGCGGCGGAACATATTGGGCGGAGAATGGCAGTAAGGGCCTTTTTGCTATTGCTGATACCAGTGGAGTTCTTCTTTCTGCGAAGAGCCATCCATAACGATCCCGCGCATGGTCTTCCTTTTTATGTGGAACAACAACTGAACATTTTTCATATCGGCCTGCTGGCGCTACTTTTCTTTACGGTCCGGTACCTGGGCCGTATCGCAGGGCGGGCCATATTGCTTCTTCACCGGAACTATTTAACCACCTGTATTCACCAGGCGCTTATTACTGCCACTATCTTCCTGCTTTATGCGCTCATCGCCTATGCAACAGAGCAATTCATTGTCCATGCGCAAAAATCCATACTCCCCACCCTGTTCCAAACAGGCAGCTGTGCGATCATTACCTGGCCATGGTGTACCTGGAGTATGCAGCGCAAATATGCTTAATACCCGGCCTGTTGCTTCCACTTTAACTCAAAAAATTGATTATCAATAATATATGTTCATTTAAAAAGCAGGATCCCCGGGAGTGATGTAAACAATTCCATCCCCGGACCAATCGATTGCACAAGCTTTCCCCAAATTCACACCACTGCAGTTTATCAGCCGTTTACATCGTAACTTCGCGCATCTTTTTTCCAAAAAAGTGGTCAACCTCAATATCATGAACTTATTCGAAGCACAATCCAACGAATTCCAGACAAGACATATCGGTGTAAATGAAGCCGATACACAGGCTATGCTGCAAACCATCGGTGTAAGCTCCCTGGATGAGCTGATCAGCAAAACCATTCCTGCCGGCATCCGGCTGAAAGCCCCGTTGCAGTTACCACATGCCATCAGCGAACAGGAATACCTGCAGGAGTTGCAACAGGTGGCTGCTCAAAACCAGCTGTTTAAAACCTATATCGGCCAGGGTTATTATAACACCATCACACCCAGCGTTATTTTACGTAATGTATTTGAAAACCCGGGATGGTACACACAGTATACGCCTTACCAGGCAGAGATTTCACAGGGCCGCCTGGAAAGCCTGCTGAATTTCCAGACCATGGTAGCCGACCTCACCGGCCTGGAAATATCCAATGCCTCCCTGCTGGATGAGGCTACAGCCGCCGCAGAAGCCATGGCCATGCTGTTCCATCATGTTAATAAAACAGATATAGCAGGTAAACCCAAATTTTTTGTTGACAACAGTATTTTCCCTCAAACCCGCGATGTACTGGTTACCCGCGCCAATCCTATCGGTATAGAACTGGTGTTTGGCGACTACCGCAAGGCATTGCTGGACGATACATATTTCGGTGCTTTTATCCAGTACCCCAACAGCGAGGGTGCCATTGAAGATTACCGCGGTTTTATTGCCAATGTGCACAATGCAGGCGGTTTTGTGGTAATGGCCACCGACCTGCTGGCACTTACTTTACTCAGCTCTCCCGGTGAACTGGGTGCCGATGTGGCGATAGGTTCTGCACAGCGCTTTGGTGTTCCGTTGGGTTATGGTGGACCGCATGCTGCTTTTTTTGCGACAAAAGAGGAATTTAAACGCAATATGCCCGGCCGCCTGATCGGTGTAAGCATCGATGTTCAGAACAACCGCGCCCTTCGTATGGCACTCCAAACCCGTGAGCAGCACATTAAACGCGAAAAAGCCACTTCCAATATCTGTACTGCACAGGCACTGCTGGCCAATATGGCCGCCATGTACGCGGTATTCCATGGCCCTAAAGGGCTTAAACAAATTGCCGAACGCGTCGCCCTGTTAACACAAACACTGGCCGAAGCCCTGGCCGAACTGGGCTTCGAAGCTGTTCACCATACTTATTTTGATACGCTGAAAATCGCTGTTGATACAGCGGCTATCCGCCCGCTGGCCGAACAGCACCGCATCAACTTCCATTATTTTGATGCACAGCATATCGGTATCTCCATCGATGAAACCACCACACAAAAGGATGTGCTGGACATCGTTTACCTGTTTGCTGAATCTAAAGGACTGAACGAGGCCACCATCGGCTTCGATGCCGAAGGATACCAGCTGACAGCGATACCCGCTTTTGCCAAACGCAGCAGCAGCTATCTCACCCATCCCGTTTTCAATACGCACCACAGCGAAAGCCAGATGATGCGTTATATGAAACAGCTGGAAAACAAAGATCTTTCCCTCAATACCAGCATGATCAGCCTGGGCAGCTGCACCATGAAACTGAACGCCGCCACAGAAATGATCCCTGTAAGCTGGCCGGCATTCAGCCAGCTGCATCCATTTGTTCCTGCCAGCCAGGCAAAAGGCTACCAGCAGATCATCGACGAGTTAAAACAATACCTCTGCATCATTACCGGGTTCGATGCCTGCAGCCTGCAGCCCAACAGCGGCGCCCAGGGTGAATATGCGGGCCTGCTTACCATCATGGCTTATCACAAAGCACAGGGTAACAGTCACCGCAATGTAGTATTGATCCCCATTTCAGCACACGGTACCAACCCTGCTTCTGCAGTAATGGCCGGCATGAAGGTAGTGGTCGTGAAAAGCGATGCAGAAGGCCATATTGATGTAGCTGACCTAAAAGCCAAGGCTGAGCAATACAAAGACAGCCTGGGTGCATTGATGGTCACTTATCCTTCTACACATGGTGTTTTTGAAGAAAGCATCCAGGAGATCTGTACAACCATCCACCAGTATGGCGGACAGGTATATATGGATGGTGCCAATATGAATGCACAGGTAGGTCTTACTTCACCCGCCACCATCGGTGCGGATGTTTGTCACCTGAACCTGCATAAAACATTTGCGATACCACATGGCGGCGGTGGCCCGGGAATGGGACCTATTTGTGTGAAAGCGCACCTGGCGGATTATTTGCCGGGGCATGTCCTGAGCGAAGTCGAAGGAGATGCTGCAGGCGCCGAGCGCAGTCGAGGCGCTGTATCTGCAGCAGCATTCGGTTCAGCTTCCATCCTGCTTATCAGCTATGCCTATATTAAATTACTCGGCGCAACAGGTGTTAAAAAAGCCACTGAATATGCCATCCTGAATGCCAATTATATGCGGGCAAGACTGGAAAAGCACTACCCCATCCTGTACACCGGTAACAACGGAACCTGTGCCCATGAATTCATTGTAGACCTGCGCCCCTTCAAAACCACCAGTGGCGTAGAAGCGGAAGATGTAGCGAAACGCCTGATGGACTACGGTTTCCACGCACCTACCCTCAGCTTCCCTGTGCCAGGTACCATCATGGTAGAGCCCACAGAGAGCGAAGACAAAGCGGAACTGGACCGTTTCTGTGATGCGATGATCAGTATTTATGAAGAAATCAAAGCGATCGAAAACGGTAAAGCGGATAAAACCAATAACCCGTTGAAAAACGCACCGCATACACAGGCCGTAATATGCGCCGATGAATGGCAATACCCCTACACCCGCAAGGAAGCCGCCTTCCCTTTATACTATGTTACGCAAAGTAAATTCTGGCCTTCTGTTTCCCGTATCAATAACACATATGGCGACAGGAACCTTATTTGCACCTGCGAACCGGTTGAATCTTATATGAACGCATAACAACCATACAGGTAATCATAAAAGCCAGGCCTTCCAACAGCCTGGCTTTTTTATGCCTTCGCTTACCGCTGGCATCATTTTTACACAAGTTCTTTTGGTACACGGTAAGAATAGCTGTTTCTCCCTGCAGTATGCAGGTATGTTTGCACCCTGCCCGGAACAGCTGTAATAAAAAAATATAAAAACGGCTGACTTACACGCCTTCTGTTTAAATAGCGGACCAGTAAAGTCAGCCCAATATTAAGTTTGACCCTCCAACTCCCTTCCCTGCTGTGAATGAAATTCTACAGCAGCTGATGAAAAAAGGGACAGGTCAATCTCCTGTTGCCTGTCCCTGTTTTTCTTTTTTTCTGGCACAAAAATTTACATACTACTATCGGGTACAACAGTATTGTTCATTTCAAAATTGTATGATTTATGCCGAATCCAAAAACAGATCAGCAGGGCTTTGCCACTGAAAATACAGACAAGCAGCGTGATGAAAGTGCCAAAGGCGGCGCTGTTACAGGCCCTGGCAATCCCACAGACAAACATGGCATTTCTGCACCTTATGATGAAGACCTGCAAACACAAATTGCGGCCAACAGTAAGAAAGGTAAAAAAGAAGCGACCGGTAAATCTAAAAAAGACCATAAGAAGCCATAATGCAACGGCTTTATTGAGGCGCAAATGCTACAACACTGCTGGAATCGCAGATTGTATTACACTATAAAACAAAATCAAATGGCCAAGAACAAGCAGGATATAAAAAATACAGACTTAACCGATACGCCCGCAGACCAGGAGCGGTTGAAAAATGAAACCGCCAGCATTGATTTGCCTGATGTGGAAGATATCCCGGGGCAAGAGAACATACGTCCAGCACCTGCCGGTGAAAAGGCAGATACCACTGCCGCATCTGATGATGAAGAAGGCAAACGTATTTTTAATAGCTCTTCAGATGATACGGCAGTTACAGAAACAGAAAGGAAAATGTTGCAACGCAGTGCCGACACCCTCCCCACAGAAGAGGAGGAAGGGCTTCAAACAGCCTCCCTCGACAGCACTGATTTTGATGGCGAACCGCTGAATGAAGAAAGCCTGGAAGACGATATCACCGGTAATGACCTCGATGTTCCGGGCACAGAGGATGATGACAGCGATGAAGCAATAGGTGAAGAAGATGAGGAGAATAATATTTACAGCCTCGGCGGTGATCCAAACGATTAAAATGCGCTACTGCTTCAGTTCGTTTTTTTTCACACTTTAAATGCAGCATTATGGCAACCAATATTGTAAAAGCAGTACAGGACAAACTGGGTTTTAATTCTTTTGAAAAGATAAATCCCAACAACCAGCAAGGCAAAACCGAATTGCAGTCAGGCATAACCACAGACCACTATCAACAGGCTGCCACTATTGCGGTGCTGGTAGGTTTATACAAATACGGCACAACAGAAGAAGGGTCGGCAGCCCTGTCCGGACAAATACCGCATGATGTACTGTATTTACTGTTCAATAAACAGGAAGAAAAGATCATTGAAGCAGTCAGTGATTACGGCAGCAAACCTTATTCAGCTACCGAAACCCTGCTTCAAAAAATTGCGTGCGCAGCGCTGGAAACTGTTCAGGAAGCAACAGGTAAAGATGCTTCATTCGATAAGATAAGAACCTATCTCGCAGGGCAGCGCCATAATATACTGGTATACCTGCCACCCGATTTAAAAGTCGGCGATCTTGTAAACGATGAAACCATTGAAGACCGCACCAACAAAATGGAAGGGCCGGTGTCTAACCTGATACATGCCATTGAAGATATATTTGCCGAGAAAGACAAAAGCAAAGAAATCTGATCCTCATTGAATGCGGGGCGAACATACACCAGCAAATGGCGATATTATTTTCTTATACAGAACAGGCTGCAGCAATTGTACTGCAGCCTGTTTGTATCATTAATCCTTTATAACCGGGTTACCGTTATAACAGCACATTTTACCTGCTTAACACGTCACCCTGCCTTGTAGCTGGAAGCCAGGGGTTCCAGCTTAAAATTTTACGGATTACTGAAGCGGCGCTTTCAACTTAATAAAATAAATAGTGTTCCTATCCAGTTTGCCTGTAGCAGGCAGTATTTTGGCGATATAGTTATTATTGGGTGTTACCGGTGTGTTGATACCGAAATCATCGTCATTCGACACGGCCAGCGTGGTATTATCAATGATAGCCAGCCCCTCAGCTTTATCATGCGGGTAACCACCCGGTATATCTGCCAGCAGGTCTGTTACCAGCGTTTTGCTCACCGGCTGAATACCGGCATCAGCAATTTCTTTATCTGTCATTTCATCCACGGTTTTGCCGTTAAACAGTTTACCGGTTTCGCTATCAGCCGGGTCAGACAGGTCTGTCGCTTTACTGATATCTATTTTGTACACTTTCTTTACTGTGGAACCATTGCCGGGAAAATCACCATCACGCTCCAGCACCAGGAAGCTGGTTGCTGTAATGGCCACCATTTCGCTGTTGGCCGTTTTTGAATCATCCAGCACATACAGGTATTGTTTGGTTGCCCCGCTTTGTATATCGAAGCTGACAATACGCACATTTTTAGATTTGCTTACTGCAGCTTTGCTGGGATTATACAGCGGAGATTGCATTATACCCACCAGCATTTTGCCATCAGGTGTAATAGCCAACCCCTCCATACCACGGTTGGCCCTTCTTTTTTTGAGCACATTGGGCAATTTGCGTGTACTGCCAAAGGGATTGATCCTTTCCAGCGTTTTACCTGATTTATCAAAATGCACCAGGTGCGGCCCGTATTCGTCGCTTACCCAGAAGCTTCCATCCGGGGCAATAGCCAATCCTTCGGGGTCTAACCCGTTGATATCTGTTGCAACGGCTTTACCGTTCATATCCAGCCCTGTTTCCCCTGTTGAACCGGCACCTGCAGGGTTAGGGCGACCACTGATCTTATTGCCTGCAGCATCGGCCATCTCTATCACCTGTACCAGCTTCAGTGAATCGTTTTCCAGTTTAAACTTGCCTATCTGCGGTGTAAAGCCTGGCACTGGAAATATTTTATTGTCTGAAGAGATGCCGTCCACATTAGGCCCCCTGTCGGTCATCAGGTAAAAATAGCCTGGTTCACCCGGCACTGTTGCCATGGCCGAACCAAAACCACCATTGTATACCGGCACACCGGCCGTATTGGTGTATAATATGGTGCTGGCTGTAGAAGTTGCTTTGGCAGGATAAGTGGTTACAGCAGGAGAATCTGATTTGCTGCAGGATGCCAGTATGTACACTGGCACCACCAGCGGGCAGAGTAGTTTTTTCATTTGCAGTCCGTTTTCGCGAAGAACCCATATCGCTGTTAAGCCAGTTTAAAGCCGCTGTTAAAAAATTATTATGAAACCAATAACCGGGGAATGGGGCAGCCTGCATTTTTCAGTAAATTTACCCTTATGCGTTTATCTTTTTTATCCCTTGCAACCACCTGCCTGCTTTGTTTCACAGCCGCTGCGCAGGAAAAAACAAGCCCCTGGCTGAGTAAGCTGATACATAGTAAGGCCTCCCCTTTTTTACAATCGGTGCTTAACCAGCCGGATAGTTTTCATTACCAGTTGATCTATACACGTATTGACCGCGATAAAAATAACCGGCCGCATTTTACGCACTATTACCTGCAGGTGAACCGGGACGATTATTTCAATCCTGCTTCTACGGTCAAGCTGCCAACTGCACTCTGTGCACTGGAAAAACTGAACCAGCTGAATATCTCAGGTGTAAATAAATATACCACCATGCTCATTGACAGCGCATATAGCGGGCAGTCTTCAGTATATACAGATACCAGCGCCGCAAACGGCCTGCCTTCTATTGCGCATTATATTAAAAAAGTATTTCTGATCAGTGACAATGATGCGTATAACCGTTTGTACGAGTTCACCGGCCAGCAAACGCTGAATCAGTCGCTTTGGAAAAAAGGTTACCCAGACATTCGCATTGTACGGCAATTCACGCCTATGACCGAAGAGGAAAACAGGCATACCAATCCTATCCGTTTTGTAAACAGCCATAACCAGCTGCTCTACCGGCAGCCGGCTGCTTATGATACACTGCCATTCAATTTCAGCAAACAGGTACTGGTGGGCAAGGGCCATTTTGACCGCAATGATCAGCTGGTGATGACACCCATGGATTTTACCCGGCACAATAACCTGCCCCTGGAAGATCTTCAGCAGATACTGCAATCTGCTTTGTTTCCGCAATCGGTAAAACCTGCACAGCGGTTCAATCTTACAGAAGATGATTATGCTTACCTGTACAAGTACATGTCTGAATACCCGTCAGAAAGCCAGCATCCGCGTTATGATACCAGTGAGTATTTTAACAGCTACACCAAGTTTTTCCTGTTCAAGGCAGGCAGGGGCAGTATCCCCTCTTATATCCGCGTGTTCAACAAAACAGGCTGGTCGTACGGCTACCTGACAGATGCAGCCTATATTGTTGACTTTAAGAACAAAGTGGAATTTATGCTTACTGGCACTATCTACACCAATAGCGATGGCATTCTGAACGATGATAAATACGATTATGAAACCATCGGTTATCCTTTTTTTAAAGAAACCGGCAATATATTGTATCAATACGAACTGGAAAGGCCACGCAAACACCGCCCCGATCTCAGCCGGTTTATCATTCAGTATGATAAAGAAAATGCTACAAGTCAGAATAATTCGTCTGGCGCAGGAAATTGATTTCAGCCTTTGACACATTGTGCTGGTATTCGGGTGCTCCGGATACTTTTTTCCAGTCGGGGTCGCTACCAAATGCTTTCCAGTGAGCATCCCTTTCGGCCATGTTATCAAAACTGGTCATGTACATCAGGTCGGGCATATGGCTGCCCGCTATTACATCGGCATAAAAAATGGCATTAAAACCCAGCCTTTTAAAAATGACTGTTTCGCCGCCATCGTTGAACATTTTTACTTTATTAGCATGAAGTGCTTCGGTGGCGCTTTCATAACTGCGCAGTTCATAAATTCTTTCTGCAGGGCCTGTATGCAACTGCGGCGACTGCAGTACCGGCGCTTTCACAAAAGCCTGCAGCAGTATGGTTTCCAGCCGTTGATATGGTGCGGCATTATAGGCGGCAGCCAGGTAAGCTTTGCCGTTTTCCTGCAGTGCTTTATCTGCATCCAGCAATTGCGGCAGCCTGAAAAGCATTTCTGCTGAAGCCGCCGGGATCAGTACGTATATTTTTTTATCAGCAGCTGTATCATTGGCAATGGCTTTGAATACCCCTACCTGCTTATACCCCAGCTTATGCAATACAGGCAGATAGGCCAGGCTGAAATAATCATCCAGCATTTTTTCCTGTGCCTCATTTTTAAAATGATATACAGTCAGCTGGTACCATTGTCTTTTATCGGATTTTTTCCATGCATAAACAGGCGTGCATCCCAACAGCATACCAAGCAGCAGTGCTGCAACAATATTTTTTTTCATATGCAATTGCATTATATGGTTGGCCGGTTTTAAGTGTCACCGAAACTATTCATTTTTATCTTTTAAACCAGCACTCATTAAATAAAAAACTGATAAGTTCGCAGGATGAAAACGTTGGCATCCGGCAGCACCTGCTTTTTCTATTTTAGCAGGAGATGCATTTTCGGCCGAATGCAGCAGCAAAACCCATAAAAACGCGCTTATGCAATAATTGTTCTGTGGCTTTTACTCACTTATTAAATAGCGCCACCTGCTGTAAAATAAGTTTAACCTTTGCCTTTCTTTATTAGAGAAAGCAAATTATATGATAGCAACAAAAGGTTATGCAGCACAGGCGTCAACCACACCATTGACACCTTTTCAGTTTGAGCGGAGGGAAGTTGGTCCGCACGATGTGCAGATCGAGATTTTGTACTGTGGTGTTTGCCATTCAGATCTTCACCAGGTAAAAAGCGAATGGGGACCTACTATTTACCCGATAGTTCCGGGACACGAAATAGTAGGCCGCATTGTTCGCACCGGCAGCCATGTAACCCGCTTTAAAGCCGGCGATCTTGCCGGGGTGGGCTGCTTTGTAGATTCCTGCCGGGAATGCCCTAACTGCCTTAGCGGTGAAGAGCAGTATTGCGAAAAAGGTATGACTGGTACTTATAATGCTTATGAAAAAGATGGCAAAACACCTACCTATGGTGGTTATTCCACTCAAATTGTGGTAGATGAGCAATACACGCTGAAGGTTCCATCCAATCTCCCGCTGGAAGCAGTAGCCCCGCTGCTCTGCGCCGGCATCACCACCTATTCGCCCATGCGTTATGTGGAAGTGAAAAAAGGCGATAAAGTAGCCGTACTCGGTTTAGGCGGACTTGGACATATGGCCGTTAAATTTGGTGCTGCCTTTGGTGCAGAGGTCACTATGCTCAGCACCTCTCCCGCTAAAGAAGCAGATGCCAGGCGGCTGGGTGCGCATCATTTTGCATTGACATCAAACAAAGAAGTGATGCAGCAGCTTCGCAACAGGTTCGATTATATTATTGATACAGTGTCTGCACCGCACGATTACAATGCCTATCTCGAACTGCTGAATACCAATGGCACCCTGGTTATTGTGGGTTTACCGCCTGATGCTGCACCGGTATCTGCATTCAGTATGGTTACCCAACGCAGGAGTATTATCGGTTCCATGATCGGTGGTATCAGGGAAACACAGGAGATGCTGGATTTCTGCTCAGCACACAATATTGTTTCAGATGTGGAGGTGATCCCTATCCAACAGATCAATGAAGCGTATGAGCGGTTGCTGAAAGGTGATGTCCGCTATCGTTTCGTTATAGATATTGCGTCGCTGAAAAGTTAGTTGCAGCGAAGAATGCAGGCCACATGCCACTAAAGAGCGCATTTCCTGGATAGTTATGTTGTGTAAACATATACCGGTAACTGAAAATGAGTTACATGCAATCGCTAGTGGTGAATCGTGAATCGCG
>CBJLMB010000058.1:0-32965 GCA_966424055.1 uncultured Deminuibacter sp.
TGGTGGCTGTTGATTGTACGCCGCCGCGAGGCGCTAGTGGTGAATCGCTAGTAGGGGTGAAATATACTTACAGTAAAGCTGCGTACTGGTGGCTGTTGATTGTACACCGCCGCGAGTGGCTAGTGGTGAATCGCTAGTAGGAGGTGAATATACTCACATAAAACTTTGTACTGCCGGTTGTTGATTGAACACTACCGCGAGTGGTGAATGGTGAGTGGCAAGTGAAGGACAAAGCATGCAACACTCACGAATGATGATTGACGCCTCACGGTCAGACTGCTTACTGCCGACTGAGAACTGCCTACTGAAACAAGCCCACTGCAATCACCCACGAATGATGATTGACGTCTCACGATCAGGCTGCCCACTGCAGACTGAGAACTGCCGACTGACATCCCCGTTGCTCCTCATCCTATATCAACAGTATCTGGCACCAGGGGTATCACCAGGGCTGCGGGTTTAAGGATGTTGCGGGTTTTATGGAAGAACAGCCGTAAGCGCCTCACTTTCTCCAGTGTTACTTTTTTAAACAGCCAGATCATTCCTTTATTGATCACATAAGTATAATACGCGGGTTTATATACTTCCACCGGGTTGAACAATTCCTTGAACCGTTTCAGGTTATCACTGCCGCCATGACTGATATTGTAATAGCTTTTTTGTTCATTATAAAAGCAATCCTGCATGGCAAAAAAATGCAGTTTGGCAGGAGGTGATTCACTTTCTTTAAACCCTTTCACCACAATAGCACTGCTGAGATGGTAAAAAGATTGTGCATCTTTCACAATGATCAAAGCGTTGACTATTTCATTATTAAGCGATGCCAGGTAAATATCACACAGACCATGGCGATTGCCATTATTGAAAATACGCTGAAATACATGAAAAGGCATGAACTGGTAACCTTTGGCATACTGCACTTCTTTAAATATAGCACTCACCTGTTGCAACTGTTCCCTGGTGCTAAGTTTATGAAACTGGTAATCTACCCGGCCGGCGAGCACAATTTTGCGCCTGCCCTGCATTTTAAAGCCTGCCAATAACTGCTCTTCGGGATGGTTATAAATATTCAGCTCTGCCAGTTCTTTAATATGATAGGGAAAATAGATCTCCTGTTTATAGGCCGGGTTCTGCTTAATGCATTCTTCGGCTGCAGCATCAACAGGCCTTACCTGCAGGTAGATATAGCGTTTTTTTCTTCCGAACAATTGAAGTGCATCCATCACTTCGCGGAAGCTGACTGCTTCATTCAATAATACCGGGCCGCCATCAACAACAGCTACTTTGAAAGGAAATACGCCAAATTCAATAATGGAAGCAAAGGCCAGTACCTCGTTCTCTTTTACATACTGAATAGCCAGAGGCTTTGAAAAAGCAGAGCTGTATACAGCAAGGGCATAATAAGGATATTGATAGTAAGGTGCTTTGGTTTGCTGTAGTTTTTCATTCCAGCTATCTATATCCGCAGGGTTAATAATTTTCCACGACATGGGGGAAAGATTATAAGTATGGTTTACTAATTACGGATAAAGAATTACGCCAAAATAGGCATTTCTGATGCAAATCCAAAGCAATCAACCGGCTTAATTGGATTTTTATCATAATTTAAAGTAAGGATAACTTTTTTCCGGGCAGCGGAATGAGCACAGAGCGTATTTAAATAGTAGGTTTTATACTATACATGCATCCTTTTTAGGCCTTACCTTTAATGTTAATGGAATTATTGAATTAAATATAAGATTATGCGTAGATCACTATTTCTTATCATTTGTTTACTGGTCACTGTTTCTTCATTTGCCCAGAACCCTATTTTATACCTGCTGGTGGGCACTTATACAAAAAACCAAAAAGATGGTATTTATGTATATCGCTTCAATCCCAACAAAGGGGAAGCAACTTTTATCAGCAAAACATCGGGTGTTTCCAATCCTTCTTATCTGGCATTTTCAAAGAACCAAAAATACCTGTATGCGGTAAATGAAAATCATGGTGATGCCACGCCGGGTGAAGTAAGTGCTTTTGCTTTTGACAAACAGAAAGGAGAGTTACATTTTTTAAATAAACAGGCCAGCGGTGGTGATGACCCGGCCTATATCAGTGTTGATTCATCAGGAAAGAATGTAGTAGTAGCCAATTATAGCGGTGGTAATCTTGCACTATTGAAAACCAATGCAGACGGCTCTTTGCAGCCCGCCCTGCAGGTGATCGCACATGAAGGGTACGGGGTTAATGTAAAACGCCAGGAAATGCCGCATGTGCATAGCGTGGTGTTTTCGCCCGATGAACAATTCCTGTTTTCTGCTGATCTGGGTAATGACAGGATATACAAGTATAAATTCAATGCCAATGATGCCACCACACCGCTAACAGATGGTGAACCGGCATATTATGAACTGCCTGATGGCAGCGGCCCCAGGCATATCGTATTCAGTCCGAATAAAAAATTTGCTTATGTAATTACTGAACTTTCGGGTAAGGTAATTGCTTACCAGTATAACAACGGTCAGCTGACTGAGATACAAAGTATCGAATCTGACAACAGTGGTAATAAAGGAGACAAAGGCAGTTCTGCTATTCACCTTACACCCGATGGTAAATTCCTGTACACTTCCAACCGGGTTACTGAAAATGATATCACGATTTATAAAACCGGTTCAGATGGTAAGCTGATCCTGGTAGGGCACCAGCCGACTGGTATACACCCGCGCGATTTTATGGTTGACCCTACAGGAAGATTTCTACTGGTAGCCAATCGTGACAGCAACAATATACAGGTGTTTGTAATTAATAAAAACTTCGGCTTGCTGGAAGACACACATACCACTATTTCCGTAGACATGCCTGTCTGCCTGAAAATGGTACCGGTGAAGGAGGTGAAGTAAATTGGCAGTCTGATCGTGAGGCGTCAATCGTCAGCCGTGAGTGTTTCAGTGGGCAGTTGTACGTAAGTATATTTCATCCCCCACTAGCGATTCACCACTAGCGTCTCGCGGCGGTGTACAATGAGCTGCCGGCAGTGCACAATCTTTACGTGAGTATATTTTGTACCTCACTAGCGATTCACTACTAGCCACTCGCGGCGGTGTACAATGAACTGCCGCGAGTGCACAATCTTTACGTGAGTATATTCCGCACCCTACTAGCGGTTCATCAGCCATTCTTTTAAATGGTCGAAAGAGGCATCGAGCAGGATGCTTTCTTTCTTTTTATCCTGCAGGTGCCTGGCTGAACCAGGGATCTCCACCTGCTGTCCGGTTACTTTTTCTACTGTTTCAGGGAACTTCACCGGATGCGCTGTTTCCAGGATAAATCCTTTTTGTTCGGGGTGAACAGAAAGATATTCTTGCAAAGCATAATAACCTACTGCTCCATGGGGGTCGAGCACATAACCTGTTTGCCGGTACACCTCTTCCATTGTATGGATGGTCACCGCATCGCTTACACTGATACTGCTGAGCACCTGTTTCAGTTGCGGCAGCTCATGATGGAACAGTTCGAGTATCCTGATAAAATTACTGGGATTGCCCACATCCATTGCATTGGAGATCGTTGATACAGATGGCCTGGGATGGTAATCTCCTGACTGGAGAAACTGTGGTACCACTGCATTGGCATTACAGGCAGCGATAAAATGCTGCACCGGCAATCCTGAAGCATGTGCCAGCAGGCCGGCACAGATATTTCCGAAATTGCCGCTCGGCACTGCGATAACCGGTGGTGTGGCTTCCTGCCATTGCTGCAAAGCAAAGAAATAATACAGCTGCTGTGGCAGCCATCGTGCAACGTTGATGGAATTGGCCGAGGTAAGGGACAGCTTTTTATTCAGATCACTATCGGCAAAAGCCTGCTTCACCATGGCCTGACAGTCATCAAACGTACCATTGATTTCCAGGGCTGTGATATTTTGTCCGCAGGTAGTTAACTGCAGTTCCTGTATCGGGCTTACTTTTTTTGAAGGGTAAAGGATCACCACATCCACGCCTTCCACACCGAGAAAACCATTGGCAACAGCACCGCCGGTATCGCCCGAAGTAGCTACCAGCACTGTGGTATGCTGATTGTTGTTGCGGTTAAAATAGCCAAGGCAGCGGCTCATAAAACGGGCTCCTACATCCTTAAAAGCAAGCGTAGGGCCATGAAACAATTCAAGTGATGCAATAGCTGGTGTAATGGGAACCAGTGGGAAACCAAAATAAATTGTTTCATTGACGATGGTTTGCAATATGGCATCGGGGATATCATCTCCAACATAAGGCTTCATGATCCTGAAGCCAAGCTCTTCTTTCGTCAGTGATTTAAAATGCTGCAGGAATGCCGGAGGTAAAACCGGGATATGCTCCGGGAAATATAATCCTTTATCAGGTGCCTGTCCTCTTACTGCGGCTTCGGCGAAACTGACTGCGGGTGATTGGTGGTTAAGACTGTAATATAACATGAATAATAACGGTTAATGGAACAGTTATACCATATCTATGGGGTATGGCAAACTGCTTATGATTGTATTTTTACGCCCTCAGTATTAATAGTGGTTACATGTGTATGGTAAGTGATACCTATCCGGGCAAACACTTCCTGCATAGCCTGTTCAACCGCTTTGGCTGTTTGCAGGGTTGTGCTCAGCATAAAAATAGAAGGTCCTGAACCGGAGATACCACCGCCCAGTGCGCCGGCTTCTTTGCATTTGCTTTTTACCTCATCAAAGCCGGGTATCAGAATACTGCGTACCGGCTCTATCAGCACATCTTCGAGGGAGCGGCCGATAAGGTCATGATCGTCTTTCAGAAAGCCGGTTACCAGGCCGGCAATATTACCCCATTGCCGGATGGCATCTTTCAGTAGTATTTTTTGTTTCAGTATGGCCCTGGCATCAGCTGTTTTTACTTCTATCTGCGGGTGAACAATGGTGACAAACAACGGCGGTGCGCCCAATGAAACAATATCAAGCGGGAATATAGACCGTATCAGTGTAATGCCACCATAGATAGCGGGTGCAATATTATCTGCATGTTTAACACCACTGGCCACTTTTTCGCCAAACATGGCAAACTGCACCAGTTGTTCCTTTGAGAACCGGTTGTCAAGTAAATGATTGGCTGCAACAACAGCACCGGCAGCGCTGGCAGCGCTGGAGCCGATACCGCTGCCTGGTTTAATGCGTTTGTGAATGAGTACTTCGAAACCCAGTGTTTCCGGTATTTCAGCCAGCATTTCCAGTAGTGGGGCACCCGCAGTATTGTCTGCAGGATTTTCAGGCAGTGGGTAGCCATCAGCACTTTTTACCAGCACTTTTTTTTCAGGCAGCAGGCGGATATCCATTATGTCGTAAGGTTCGTGCAAACAAAGTCCCAGGATATCAAAACCACAAACCAGGTTAGCAACGGTGGCTGGTGCATGTACGGTAACACTACTGCTTTCACTGTTTGTAAAAGGGCTTCGCTGTAAATATTGGTTGATAAAAAAATGCATTGAAATAATTTGAACGTAAACGGATGTTTAAAGATAAAATGGTTTGATCAACAACAGCTTTATCAACCAGCCTATACCCTTGCGGCCCTGATAATATCAGCAAACACACCAGATGCCGTTACATCGGCGCCAGCGCCTGCACCTTTTACCACCAATGGCTGCTCGGCATAGCGCTGTGTATAAAACAATACAATATTGTCTTTGCCCTGGAGGTTATAAAAATCGTGGTCGGCAGGGATATGCTGTAGCCCGACAGCAGCTTTACCATTGGCATAGCTTGCTACAAATTTCAACTTGCAGTTTTTAGCGGATGCAGCATCGTACAATGCTTTGAAATGTGCTTCGTGTTTGGCCATCTCCTTATAAAAATCAGCAACAGAGCCTTCAAAGCAGGAAGGAGGTAAAAACGATTCATTGGTGATATCATTCATTTCCAGCTGTTCTCCTGCTTCCCTGGCCAGTATCATGATCTTGCGCATCACATCTGTTCCGCCAAGGTCAAGCCGCGGGTCTGGTTCTGTGTATCCTTCATCCTGTGCCTGTTTTACCACCTCTGCAAAAGGCCTGCTTCCATCATAATGATTGAAAACAAAATTCAGCGTGCCGGATAAAACGGCCTGTATTTTTTGTACCCTGTCGCCGCTGCGCAGCAGGTCGTTCAATGTGCCGATAACCGGCAAACCGGCACCCACATTGGTTTCAAACAGGAACAGCGCATTGTATTCGCGCGATAATGATTTCAGTTGCTGATAATACGGATAAGCTGAAGAACAGGCTATTTTATTACAGGCCACCACTGAAATACTGCGCGATAGCAGGCGGTCGTATACATTGGCTACATCTGCATTGGCAGTGACGTCGACAAAAACAGAATTGTGCAGGTTTTTAGATAGTGCGGTTTCTACAAAATCATCCAGCTGCATGTCTTCACTTTCGTTGAGGGCATCTTTCCAGCTATTGAGATTGATGCCTTCTTCGCGCACCAGCATTTTTTTGCTGTTGGCGATACCGGCTACTTTTACATTCAGTTTTAAATGCTGTTGCAGGTATGTTTTTTGCTGTGCCAGCTGATCCAGCAGTTTGCTGCCTACATTGCCCACACCAGCTACAAATACATTCAGCTGCTTGTATTCAAATTCAAAAAAAGTTTCGTGTAACACGTTAACGGCTTTTTTAACATCGGCATAAGAGATCACGGCAGAGATATTTCTTTCAGAAGAGCCCTGGGCAATGGCGCGTACATTAATACCATTGTTGCCCAGTGCGCCGAACATTTTGCCGCTGATGCCCGGATGGCTTTTCATCTGGTCGCCTACCAGTGCGATGATAGACAGGTTTCTTTCCACTTTCAACGGCTCTACTTTCCCGTTGCTTATTTCGGTACTGAATGTACTGTCAATTGTTTTTTTGGCTTTGTCTGCATCTGCTGTATTGATGGCCACGCAGATCGAATGTTCAGATGAGCTTTGGGTGATCAGTATCACATTGATCTCATCCTTGGCCAGTGCTTCAAAGAGCCGTTTGGAAAAACCGGGGATGCCTACCATACCGCTGCCTTCGAGGCTAAGCAGTGCCACATGATTGATACTGGAGATACCCCTGATAATTTCACCTTCGCTGCTGGGGATATTCTCGATCAGTGTGCCATAGGCTGCCGGTTCAAAAGTATTTTTTACCCATACCGGTATCTGTTTATTCATCACCGGTTGTATGGTGGGGGGATAAATAACTTTGGCGCCAAAATGAGAAAGCTCCATCGCTTCCTGGTAAGAGATCTGTGCGATGGATTTGGCATTGGGTACCCAGCGCGGATCGGCAGTCATCATACCATTTACATCTGTCCATATCTCGAGCGCTTCGGCACGCAATGCCGCTGCAAAAATAGCTGCTGTATAGTCGGAGCCGCCACGGCCGAGTGTGGTTGTTTGCCCGTTAAGGGTGCTGGCTACAAAGCCGGGTGCAAGAAAGAGAGGGGATGCTGACTGCTGTACATGTGCCTGTATCTGCCGGTTGGTTTCATCAAAGTCGACGGCCGCAAAACCAAAATGATTGTCTGTACGGATGAGTGTGCGGCTATCGAGCCATTCATGGGGTTGTTGGGATGCAGCATAATAATCGGCGAGGATGCGCGAAGAAAGCAGTTCGCCAAAGCTGATGATCCTGTCTTTGGTACGGGCGGATAATTCATTCAGGCGGTAAACACCTTCACATATTTCTTCCAGGTCGTTGAACTGTTGTTTTATCCTGCTGAGGCAGCTGCTTTGTTGTGTAACAGGAAGCAGCGCTTTAGCGGTGTCAAGGTGACGTTTTTCCAGTGCTGCCAGCACTTCTTTGTACGATTCATCTTTCTCTGCTGCCAGGTTACCTGCGAGGATCAACTGGTCGGTAACACCGCCAAGTGCAGAGATCACTACTACCAGCCTGTCTTGTTTATATCGGTCTATGATGGATATAACCTTTTGCATATTTCCGGCATTGGCAACAGAAGTGCCGCCGAACTTGAGAACGCGCATAAAAATGGATATAAGTTTGGGTGTTTGAAATAAAAACACAATAGTTACTTCAGAGAGCGAACAGCTAAAAAGCCCAGGAGATGATATGATGAACTACAACCCTTTACGGGTTGTAATGGTAATAATAATAGTAGTGATGCCGGCTGCAATGGATGTTGCAGATGCAGAGGTGATAATATGGTTATTGCGGGCGATCACTTTTTAAAAGATGCTCTAAGATAATGACTATTTTCTGAATAATTAAATCAGATACCCAAAAAGTGTATCATTTTTATTGATTTCAGAAAAATTAATATGGTACTGGCGCATTTTCTGAATCAATGCATCGTAATCGTTTTTAGACTGGAGTTCGATGCCTACCAGTGCCGGACCGCTTTCTTTGTTTGTTTTCTGCATGTATTCAAAGCGGGTAATATCATCTGTGGGGCCCAGAACAAAATTGAGGAATTCACGCAGTGCACCGGGACGCTGTGCAAAGCGGATAAGGAAATAATGTTTCAATCCTTCAAACTGCAGGGAACGTTCTTTGATCTCAGGCATACGGTCAATATCATTGTTGCCGCCGCTCACAACACATACAATGTTTTTGCCTTTGATCTGCCCGGCATAATCATCGAGCGCTGCGATAGACAATGCACCGGCAGGCTCAGCCACGATCGCTTCTTCATTGTATAAGCGGAGAATGGTGGTACAGATCTTTCCTTCGGGAACCAGGTGCATATCGTCCAGTGTTTCTTTACAGATGCTGAACGTAATATCGCCGATGCGTTTTACCGCTGCACCATCAACAAAACGGTCAATATCGGGAAGTGTTACCGGATGACCGGCTTTCAATGCCTCCGTCATGGAAGGTGCACCTTCCGGTTCCAATCCGATAATTTTGGTTTGAGGAGAAAAAGTTTTAAAATACAGGCTGATGCCGGAAGCGCAGCCACCGCCACCTACCGGAACAAAAATATAGTCAATATCCGGTTGTTCTTCCAGTATTTCCATGGCTACAGTACCCTGCCCTTCAATAATCCTGTAATCATCAAAAGGAGGGATAAATGTCATCTGGTGTTCTTCGGTGTATTGTTTGGCGGCGATTGCACAGTCGTCAAAAGTATCGCCTACCAGCTTGATCTCGATATTGTCTTCCCCGAACATTTTGGTTTGATTCACCTTTTGTTTAGGGGTGATAACGGGCATAAAAACCACACCTTTAATGTTCAGTTTTTTACAGCTGAATGCAAAACCCTGCGCATGGTTACCTGCACTGGCAGTGGTAACACCATTCTGCAGTTGTGCTGCGGGAAGACTGCTCATCATGTTGTAAGCACCGCGCAGTTTATAGGAACGCACTACCTGGAGGTCTTCTCTTTTCAGGTATACATTGCATTGGTACCTGCGTGACAGGTTGTGGTTGAGCTGGAGCGGGGTACGGACGACTACTTTTTTCAGGCGTTCAGCCGCTTCTTTAAAATTCATGGTTTGTTGTAAACCGGTTGCTGCACTCATCTTAACAATTTGATCGGGATGGTAAAAGCGGTGAGCTGCAAGCAGTGAGCTATGAGGAACCCGGATAACGTTGTTCTTTCTCATAGCTTGCCGCCCACAGCCCACACTTTTGTTTATTTCTGGTTTTCAGGACGCAGGCTTCTTACCGTTTTGCCGGCCTGCCACATTTCACTTTCACGCAGTTCTTTCAGTTCTGCTTCCAGTTTTTCACGGTAGTCAGCTTTGCTGTTGGAATCGATAGAACGCTGAGATTCCTTACCGGCAGCAACGCTTTCGTATAATTCTTTGAATACGGGAGCTGTTGCATCACGGAATTTTTTCCACCAGTCCAATGCACCGCGTTGTGCAGTGGTAGAACAGTTAGCATACATCCAGTCCATACCGTTCTCTGCTACCAGCGGCATCAGGGATTGGGTCAGTTCTTCTACTGTTTCATTGAAAGCTTCTGAAGGGCTGTGTCCTTTGTCGCGCAGTACCTGGTACTGTGCGGCAAAAATACCCTGGATAGCACCCATCAGTGTACCGCGTTCACCGGTAAGATCAGAGTAAACTTCTTTTCTGAAATCTGTTTCAAACAAATAACCGCTACCTACTGCGATACCCAGGGCGATAACACGATCCCTGGCTTTGCCAGTAGCATCCTGGTAAATAGCGTAGCTGCTGTTTAAGCCGCGGCCCTGTAAAAACATCCTGCGCAAAGAAGTGCCGGAGCCTTTAGGGGCAACCAGGAAAACGTCAACATCTTTTGGAGGAGTAATACCTGTTTGTTCGTTGAAAGTAATGCCAAAGCCATGAGAGAAATAAAGGGCTTTGCCTGCAGTTAAATGTTTTTTTACAGTAGGCCACAGTTCAATCTGTGCTGCATCACTCAGCAGGTAGCAGATGATGGTACCGCGCTGCAGTGCTTCTTCAATTTCGAACAAAGTTTCGCCGGGAACAAACCCGTCGGCTACCGCTTTATCCCATGTTTTTGAATTTTTGCGCTGGCCAACGATCACTTTGATACCATTATCGCGCTGGTTCAAAGCCTGGCCGGGGCCCTGTACACCATAACCGATAACAGCTACGGTTTCGTTTTTTAAAACTTCCTGTGCTTTAGAGAGCGGAAACTCTTCACGAGTAACTACATTTTCTTCCACTCCTCCAAAATTTAATGTTGCCATGTTTGTTCGAGTTAAAATTTTACGTTTAAAAAGTTGTTGGCTGGTTTACATGGTAAATACCTCTTCCTGTTTATCGAGGTATTCATTTTCTATTACTTCTTCGCCTGGTTCTTCCTGTTCAAATTCTTTCAATTTTTCATGGAAGCCATGGCTGGCTTTGATAATGGCTACCCTTGCACTGCGAACAAATTCGATCAGCTGGTAGGGTTCCAATGCCTTTATAAGACGCTCTAATTCTTCGCGGTGACCGGTGGTTTCAAAAACGGTATAATCCTTGCGGATCACTACCGCCCTGGCGCCGAACTCACGCAGCAGTCTTTCCACCTTTACCTTTTCAGCGATGATATCGGTAGGTACTTTATACAGGGCCATTTCCTGCCATACAATTTCATCATTGGTATTGAAATAAGCTTTCAGCACCTCTACCTGTTTTTCAATCTGCCGGCAAAGTTTACGTACCACTTCCTCTGTTTCGCTGATCACGATAGTGAAGCGATGAATGTTCTCAACTTCAGATGGAGAGGTATTCAGGCTTTCGATATTGATCTTCCTGCGTGAAAACATAATGGCAATACGGTTCAGTAAACCAATCTGGTTTTCTGTGTATACCGTTATTGTAAATTCCTGCTTTGACATAACAATAGGTTTATATGTCTAATAAATTTTTTTATAATGCTCAACCACCGGGAAGGGGTCATAAAAATGATGCAGCAGCGATTGCCATTGCTGGTATGCTTCATGATTCCTGAACCCTTCAGTATGATCTTCCAGTGTTTGCCACTGAACCAGTAAAAGGTATTTGTTTTCTTCTTCCAGGCATTGTTGCAGTTCATGGTGAATATATCCATCCATTGCTGCAATAATGCTTTGTGCCTGGTTAAAAGCATTGACAAAAGCTTTACCGGTGCCCGGCCTGATGTGTAAAAGAGCCATTTCTGTAACCATAGCTGCTGTTTGTTTGTTATCAAACGGCTGTCGGCTTTATTAAGACAGTCTTATTTCAGCCACACTGCAACCCTGCGGTACCATAGGGAATACATTGTTTTCCTTACCTACCATTACCTCCAGCAAATAGGCGCCTTTGTGATCCAGCATGGTTTTCACTGCATCCTTCAAAGAAGCGCGGTTGTCGATCCTTTGTCCTTCAATACCATAGCCACGGGCAACAGTTACATAATCAGGGCTGGTGATATCCACAAATGAATAACGCTTATCATGGAAGAGCTGCTGCCACTGGCGTACCATGCCGAGGAACTGGTTGTTCAGGATTAGTATTTTTACGTTCACTTCGCTTTGCATAATAGTACCCAGTTCCTGTATGGTCATCTGGAAGCCACCATCACCGATAATGGTTACTACTGTTCTGTCGGGTGCGCCGAATTTTGCGCCGATGGCTGCGGGTAAACCGAAGCCCATGGTGCCGAGGCCACCGGAAGTGATATTGCTTTTTGTTTCATTGAATTTGGCATAGCGGCAGGCAACCATCTGGTGCTGGCCCACATCTGTAACGATGATAGCATCTCCATTGGTCAGTTCATTCAAGGTCTTCAACACTTCACCCATCGTCATCTGGTCGGTAGTGGGGTTGAGCTCGTCGAAGATCACCGCTTCTACCTCTTTTTGCTGTAAGTCTTTAAACTGCTGCAGCCATTCAGTATGTGTGTTTCCCTTTACCAGCCTGGTGAGCAGGGGAAGGGTTTCCTTACAATCGCCCCATACCGGTACAGTAGCTTTCACGTTTTTATCGATTTCTGCGGGGTCGATATCAAGGTGTATCACCTTGGCTTGTTTAGCATATTTATCCAGCCTGCCGGTAACACGATCGTCGAAGCGCATACCGATGGCGATGAGCACATCACATTCATTGGTTAATACATTGGGGCCATAGTTGCCATGCATACCCAGCATACCTACATTCAGCGGATGATCGGAAGGCAGTGCGCTCAATCCCATGATCGTCCAGGCAGAAGGAATACCCGTTTTTTCGATGAATGCTTTAAACTCTTTTTCTGCCTGGCCGAGTATTACACCCTGCCCGAACAAAACAAAAGGTTTTTTTGCCTCATCGATAAGTTTGGCAGCTTCCTCTATATATTCCTTACGAACAATTGGTTTGGGGCGGTAGCTGCGAATATGTTCGCATTTCGTATAACCGGTATAATTGAATTTTTGCAGCTGTGCATTTTTGGTGATATCGATCAGTACGGGACCGGGGCGGCCGGTGCTGGCGATATAAAATGCTTTAGCCATTACCGATGGAATCTCTGTAGCATCCGTTACCTGGTAATTCCATTTGGTAACAGGTGTGGTGATATTGATCACATCTGTTTCCTGGAAGGCATCGGTGCCCAGCAGGTGAGCAAATACCTGGCCGGTTACGCATACCAGTGGCGTGCTATCTATCATGGCATCGGCAAGGCCTGTTACCAGGTTGGTGGCGCCGGGGCCGCTAGTAGCAAACACGACACCTACTTTTCCTGAAGCCCTGGCATAACCTTGTGCAGCATGTACACCGCCCTGTTCATGACGAACGAGTATATGTTTGAGGCGATCGTAATAATCGTACAATGCATCATATATGGGCATGATAGCGCCACCGGGGTAACCGAATATGGTATCAACCCCTTCTGCAATGAAGGATTCCAGCACAGCCTGTGAACCGGATAGTGTTTGGTTCATACTGGTTGCAGCTGCTTTAGGTTGTTCGGCTGTAAGTGTATTGCTCATAACTAGAATTTCTTTTGTTAAAGATTGATAGGCCTGCGGCTGATACCGGACCTGTTATTGTTCATCTGTTACACAGCCCTCCGATGCTTTTTTTACGGAATGGGCATATTTGAATAAAACACCTTTTGTTGCTTTCAGCGCCGGTTTTTTCCAGGCGGCTTTTCTTTCGGCTATCACTTCGGGGCTTACTTTTAACGTGATGGTGTTTTTAACCGCATCCAGTTCTATTGTATCATCATCCTGTACCAGTGCAATCAGGCCACCATCGTAGGCTTCCGGAGTGATGTGACCGACGACGAAGCCATGAGTGCCCCCGCTAAACCTGCCATCTGTAATTAATGCAACGCTTTTACCAAGGCCGGCACCAATGATCAGTGAAGTGGGTTTCAGCATTTCGGGCATACCAGGACCACCTTTGGGCCCTACATAGCGGATCACCACTACATCACCCGGTTTAATGCGGCCTGTTTGAATACCGGCGGTAAGTTCCTGCTCCCCGTCAAATACACGTGCAGGGCCTTCAAAACGTTCCCCTTCCTTACCGCTGATCTTGGCTACGCTGCCTTCCTCGGCAAGGTTGCCGTACAGAATCTGCAGGTGTCCTGTTGCTTTAAGCGGTTGCTCGAGGGGATAGATGATTTTCTGTGTTTCAAAGTTCAGATCCGGTATTTCAGCAAGGTTCTCTGCCAGTGTTTTACCGGTAACAGTAAGGCAGTCGCCATGCAGCAGGCCTTTCTGCAATAAATATTTCATTACTGAAGGAATGCCGCCATGTTCATGCAGATCCTGCATCATGTATTTGCCACTGGGCTTGAAGTCGGCCAGAACCGGTATTTTATTGCTGATGGCCTGGAAATCGTCCTGGGTAAGCGGCACATTCACACTTTTGGCCATGGCTATCAGGTGCAGTACAGCGTTGGTGCTGCCACCCAGTACCATAATAGTGATGATGGCATTTTCAAAAGCCTTGCGGGTCATGATATCAGAAGGTTTGATATCTTTTTCCAGCAGCAGGCGGATAGCCTTGCCGGCAGCTTTGCATTCTTCCTGTTTTTCTTTGCTGAGTGCGGGATTGGATGAAGAGTAGGGAAGGCTCATGCCCAATGCTTCGATGGCTGCGGCCATGGTATTGGCAGTATACATACCACCACAGGCACCGGCACCGGGGCAGGCATTCATTACGATGCCTTTGAAATCATTGTCGTCAAGCTTACCTGCCAGTTTCTGGCCGAGTGCTTCAAAGGCAGAAACAATATTCAGGTCTTGTCCTTTATAATGACCGGGTGCAATAGTGCCGCCGTATACCATGATAGAAGGGCGGTTAAGCCTTCCCATGGCAATAACAGAACCGGGCATATTTTTATCGCAGCCGGGTATAGTGATCAATCCGTCGTAGTATTGGGCGCCGCAAACCGCTTCGATAGAATCGGCGATGATATCGCGGCTTACCAGTGAATAACGCATACCGTCTGTACCATTGCTCATGCCATCGCTCACACCAATGGTATTAAATATCAATCCCACCAGTTCATTGTCCCATACCCCTTCTTTTACCAGCTTGGCCAGTTCGTTCAGGTGCATATTACAGGTATTGCCATCATAGCCCATACTGGCGATGCCTACCTGTGCTTTTTTGAGATCATTTTCAGTAAGGCCAATACCATATAACATGGCCTGTGCTGCAGGTTGTGTAACGTCCTGTGTTAAAATTTTCGAGTATTTGTTTAGTTCCATTGTATGAACCTGGATTTATGTGATTTTATGGATGCGATTGTTTTTTTGTGCCAGACACCTTCCAGGTGTACAGACACAAAAAAACCGCCTCGAAGGAGGCGGTTTCTGTATTTCGATTCTTTTTTAATCTATACGGTTATCCACCTCCATGCAACGCAGGAATAATAATGACTACCACCACAATAATAATTGCGATGTGGTTAATGACATTATGTATGCTGTTGTTGAACATTGAGATGAAATGTTCAACGAATATACAGCTGCCTGCTGAAAAAACAAAGAACTTTTTTAGAGTGGGGCACTCTTCAAGAGTGCCCCACTCTATTTTATATAATAGTCGATTTACTCAACATGATATTATTCCTGTTTACCTCGGTAGGTATTTTATTTTCTGTAAAATCTTTTACCAGGTCACCAATAGTAGTGGTGGAATAACTGTTGATGGGGTCAATGTCTTTGGTAACAAAACCATGTTGTAAAGTCCATTGAACTGCATCACGTATCAGCTGGGCCTCTTCGGTTAAACCGAAATGATCCAGCATCATGGCGGCAGATAAAATAGAACCAACCGGGTTGGCAATATCTTTACCGGCAGCCTGCGGGTAAGAGCCATGAATAGGCTCGAACAGTGCTACACTGCTGCCTACAGATGCTGAAGGCGCCAGTCCCAGGGAGCCGCTGAGTACACTGGCTTCATCACTGATGATATCGCCAAACATATTCTCTGTAAGTACCACATCAAATTGCTTAGGATTCAGGATCACCTGCATGGATGCATTGTCAACAAACATATAATCCACGGTAACATCGGCATACTGGGCTGCCAGCTGTTGTACCACTTTGCGCCACAGGCGGGATGTTTCCAGTACATTGGCTTTGTCTACCAGTGTCAGTTTCTTCCTTCTTTTCTGTGCATGCTGAAAAGCCAGGTGTGCAATGCGTTCTATTTCTGTAGTCGTGTATACACAGTCATCAGAAGCCTGTGTCTGGTCGGCACTCAGCTCTTTTTTACCAAAATAAATACCGCCTGTCAGTTCGCGGTAGATCACAAAATCCACACCTTCCAGGTTTTTGGCTTTTAAGGGCGACAGGTGTTGCAAGGCTGTGTAGGTATTGATGGGCCTGATATTGGCAAACAGCTGCAGTGATTTGCGCAGTTTCAGCAAACCCTGTTCCGGCCTTACTTTGGCGGTTGGGTCGTTGTCGTATTTCGGGTGACCGATAGCGCCGAATAAAATAGCATCGCTATCCAGGCAGGTAGCCAGTGTTTCATCAGGCAGGGGGCTACCTGTTTTATCGATCGCATCTGCGCCCATGAGGCAGTAGCGGTAATGAAATTCGTGGTTAAATTGTTTGGCAATTGAATCCAGTACTTTAATAGATTGCTGTGTTACTTCAGGACCTATTCCATCGCCCAGTATAACAGCGATATTTTTTTTCATAGTTTATGATTATGATATAGTTTTTGTTTCGTGGTTTTGTTGCAGATGCTGCCCCGGAACGGCATGACCGTTCTGCAGCAGCAGCGCCTGGTTAATACAGGCAGGCACCTGGTCTCTGCGGTGACTTACATAGATCACGGTGCGGTCATGATGCTGCACCAGTGTATCTACAATATCCATGAATTGCTGCGTTTGCTGGTCGTCCAGCCCCTGGCAGGGTTCATCCAGTATCAGCAGCGGCGGGTTTTTGATCAGTGCCCTGGCCAGTAACAGCAGTCTTTGCTGGCTTACGGAAACAGCGGGCAGTTTTTTATCGGCAATACCGGTTAACTGGCAAAGGTATAGCCAGGCATCAGCAGTTTTGATCTGTTCTTCGCTGGCTTTGCGGTAAAGCCCGGTGGTATCGAAAAAGCCCGAAAGCACTACCTCGCGGCAGGTGGTATTTACATCGAAATACCAGTGCAGTTCTGGTGAGCAGTAACCAATTTTTTGTTTGATATCCCAGATGCTTTCACCGGAACCTCTTTTCCTGTCGAACAGGTATATTTCATTGGCATAAGCCTGCGGGTGATCGCCTGTGATCAGGTTGAGCAGTGTGGATTTGCCTGCTCCGTTCACGCCCTGCAGCAGCCATTTATCTCCTTTTTGAATACGCCAGCTTACCTGCTGCAGAATTTTTTTATCGCCATACTGGATAGAAATATTCTTCAGTTCCACCGCATTGGTAAAAGCCGCAGATGCCGGCGCCTGTTGTGTAAGCTGCTCCAGTGTGGCCTTATCCAGCTCCAGCGATACTTTGGGTTTTACTGTTTTGCCGGATGCACGGTAGTCCTCTTTTGTATCTACCTGGAGGTGGTTGCGGATAAGCGTGGCCACATGGGTAATGCAGGAAGGTATTTCCACCGTGTCGCTGATCATGATAAGGTGTACACCCTGCCCGATCAGTGTATGCAGCAAACCATCCAGCTTTTTACGGGCGTTCACATCCAGCCCTACCAGCGGGTTGTCGAGCACCAGCAGCTGTGGCCGCAGCAGGAATGCTTTTGCCAGCTGCAGTTTTTTCTGTTCGCCGTTAGATAACAACAGCAGTGAAGCATCAGCGCGGTGGGAGAGATCGAGCGCTTCCAGCATTTCACTGATGGTTGTGGCGGGTAAGGCCGGGAATGCTTTACTCAGCTCTTCTGTAACGGTATTGGCATCACCTGCATCAGAACTGTTGTACCGCTGCTGGTAATAAAAATCACTGATACCTGCATGGTTGGTGAAATGGTGCCATTGATCAACATACACCGCCTGTGCGGGCAGCGAGGAGGAGGCATCAAAAAAAACTTCCAGGCTGCCGGTGTGGAACATTTGTTTGCTGATGGTTTTGGCCAGCGTGGTTTTACCAGTTCCTGCCTCACCGGTAAGCAGCCATTGCTCGCCGCGGTTCATGCGGAAACTGAGTAGATCCAGCACGGTTTGTGGTGGATATTTTACAGTAAGTTCACTGGCTACGATCAGCGGCTGTTCCATGACTGTCTGTTATTATCTGGCTTTTTCAAATGTTTCTATATCCGAACGGATGCTCAGCAAATAATCAATATCATCATACCCGTTGAGCAAACAGGTTTTTTTATAGCTGTTGATATCAAAGCTTTCTTTTTCACCTGTTGGTACCAGGCGGATGTATTGCTCTTCAAGATTTACTTCCAGTTCTGCTGCAGGATCTTTTTCTACTGCTTCAAATATTTTTTGCAGGAAGGGCTCGCTCACCACTACGGGCAGCAGGAAATTATTCAGTGCATTGTTTTTGAAAATATCAGCAAAGAAGCTGCTTACCACCACATCAAAACCATAATCTTTAATGGCCCAGGCAGCATGTTCGCGGCTGGAGCCACAACCGAAGTTTTTGGCAGCCACCAGTATTTTGCCTTTGTAAACGGGGTTGTTCAGCACAAAATCTATTTTAGGCTGTGCTTCATTGTCGTTCTCGTAACGCCAGTCCCTGAACAGGTTTTTGCCAAAGCCTTCGCGGCTGGTAGCTTTTAAAAAGCGGGCAGGGATGATCTGGTCGGTATCGATGTTTTCAATGGGCAACGGAACCACGCTTGATATAACAGTTGTAAATGCACTCATTGTTTCTTTATTTAATAGCTCGTATTCTGATTCGTTTATAATCGCCGTACCAGCTGCCTTCCCGGTAGCTGACCGGCCGTAAATACGCAACCGTTTTCCTGATTACGTTTTCTTTTTCTTCATCTGTTAGCAGGCGGAAGAAGAAATCGCCGAACATATTCAGCCAGTTTTCCATCCCGTCTTCACCATTAAGCGGTGTAGGCCGGTCGAATAAAATGGCGGCACTCACCCTGAAGCCATGCTTTTTCAGCAGTGTGGTATATTCACTGACAGAAGGAAAATACCAGAAATCATTGGTGATCTTATCTGCCAGTCCTTCCTGTTGCATCACCGTTTGCACTGCATTGGTGATCAGTTTTACATTGCCTTTACCGCCAAACTCCAATGCAATACGGCCGCCGGGTTTCAGGTTACGGTACATACAGCTAACGGCTTTACCGGCCTCGCTCACCCAATGTAGGGTGGCATTAGAGAAAATGGCATCAAATGGCTCGTTATAAGAGAAATCTGCTGCGTCTTTAACATCAAAACGGATATGCGGATAGTTGGCCTTTGCCTGCGCGATCATTTCCGGTGAGCTGTCCATCCCGATGACGAAAGCACCCGAACCGGCAATGATGCGTGCCAGCTGCCCGGTGCCGCAACCCAGGTCAAGAATATGCTCACCGGGTTGAGGATGCAGCCAGCCAATCAGCTCCTCGCCGTATTTCGACACAAAAGCATGTTTGTTGTCATAGAGCTCAGTATTCCATTGGATAGCTGGCATATCTTTTTATTGTACTTCTGCTGTTCTTAAGGATAAGGATGATTATTTTCCTGATTGAAACCAAAATAGCCACCGGTAAATACAGTGGCTATGGTACATTAAATCAGTTCCCTGATATCTGTTACTTCCCCGGTAACGGCTGCAGCCGCTGCTGTTAACGGGCTGGCAAGGAAGGTGCGGGCATTAGGGCCCTGGCGGCCTTCAAAGTTCCTGTTGGAAGTAGAGATACAAAATTTTCCTGCGGGAATTTTATCTTCATTCATACCCAGGCAGGCACTGCATCCGGGTTGTCTTAACTGGAAGCCGGCCTCTTCAAAAATCTTGTCGATGCCTTCACTGATGGCCTGCTGTTCTACCTGTTTGCTGCCGGGTACGATCCATACTTCCACACCCGCTGCTTTTTTCTTACCTTTTACAAAAGAGGCCACCATGCGCAGATCTTCAATACGGCTGTTGGTGCAGCTGCCGATGAACACATAGTCTATTTTTTTGCCCCTGATGCTGGCACCGGGCTCCAGGCCCATATAGTGCAGCGATTTTTCGTAGGAAGGTTTTTCTTTTTCTTCTATCTCTGCCAATGCCGGTACATGGCCGGTTACGCTGATACCCATACCCGGGTTGGTACCATAGGTGATCATGGGTTCGATATCTGCAGCATTGATGTGTATTTCTTTATCAAATCGGGCATCAGCATCGCTGTACAGTGTGCGCCAGTAGGCGATGGATTGATCCCATGCTTCGCCCTGGGGAGCGAAACTGCGGCCTTTCATGTAGGTGAAAGTCGTGTCGTCGGGGGCTATCATGCCACCCCGTGCGCCCATTTCGATGCTCATATTGCAGATGGTCATGCGCGCTTCCATTGACAGGCTGCGGATGGCCGAGCCGGCATATTCAACAAAATAACCGGTGGCACCGCTGGCAGATATCTGTGCAATAATGTACAGGATAATGTCTTTGGATACCACCCCTTTTTTGAGCTCACCTTCTACATTGATACGCATCAGTTTGGGTTTGCTCTGCATCAGGCACTGGGTGGCCAGTACCATTTCTACCTCGCTGGTGCCAATACCAAAAGCGATAGCGCCAAAAGCACCGTGGGTGCTGGTATGGCTGTCGCCGCAAACCATGGTCATACCGGGCTGGGTAACACCCAGCTCGGGACCTATTACATGCACAATACCCTGGTAAGGATGACCCAGGCCGTATAATTCAATACCGAATTTTTTACAGTTCTCTGTCAGGGTTTGTACCTGTATCCTTGACAGTTCTTCTTTAATAGGCAGGTGCTGGTTCAGTGTAGGAACGTTATGGTCGGCAGTAGCCACCACCTGTTTGGGACGGAATACCTGCAAACCTCTTTTTTCCAGTCCTTTGAAAGCCTGCGGACTGGTCACTTCATGTATAAAATGCCTGTCGATATACAATACGGAGGGACCGCCTTCAATTTCTTTAACCACATGCTTGTCCCAGATTTTCTCAAATAATGTCTTGCCCATAATGGTGTATTAAAAACCGGATAAAGAGAATACTCGTTGTTTGTTTTTGTACCGGATAATGGTCATTGTTGCTTATTCTGCTACGGCAACGGTTGCATACTGTTTAGCCAGTGTGTGCAGGTCGTTGTCTTCTACTTCTTTCTTGTTGTCTGCCACCTGCAAAAACTGCTGGTACAGTACATCTATATCATTGCGGTTAAAATCGTATCCTATTTTCTGGAAGCGGTGTGCTAGTGCAGAGCGGCCGCTGCGGGCGGTCAGCACGATTTTGGAGCCGTCGGCACCTACTTCTTCGGGATTGATGATCTCGTAGGTCAGCGATTCTTTCAGGAAACCATCCTGGTGGATACCGGAAGAATGTGCAAATGCATTGCTGCCCACAATGGCTTTATTGGGCTGAACGGGAACACGCATGGTATCGGCAACCTGCTGGCTGATCGGGTTCAGGTATTCTGTCCGGATATCGGTGTACAAACCCAGGGTAGGGCGGTGCTGTTTGATGATCATCACCACTTCTTCCAGGGAAGTATTGCCGGCTCTTTCACCTATGCCGTTGATGGTACATTCTATCTGGCGTGCACCGCTGATAGCCCCTGCGATGGAATTGGCAGTGGCCAGTCCCAGGTCATTATGGCAATGGCAGGAAATGATCGCCTTGTCAATATTGGGCACATTATTAAATAAGTAAGCAATTTTTTCACCGTACTGGTGGGGCAGGCAGTAGCCGGTAGTATCGGGTATATTAACCACAGTGGCGCCGGCAGCGATCACGGTTTCTACCAGTTTGGCAAGAAAAGCAATATCCGCACGGCCGGCATCTTCTGCAAAGAACTCCACATCATCCACAAAATTGCGGGCATAGGCTGTGGCTTTGGCAGCCCGGTCGAGGATATCTTCCCTTGTTGTATTAAATTTATGTTTAATATGTATATCGGAAGAGCCGATGCCGGTATGAATACGCGGGCGTTTGGCATGTTTCAGTGCTTCGGCAGCTACCTCGATATCTTTCTGTACAGCCCTGGTCAGGCCACAGACGACAGCATTTTTCACTATTTTAGACACTTCTTCTACAGAAGTAAAGTCGCCCGGGCTGGATATGGGGAAACCTGCTTCTATGATATCCACCCCCAGCTGTTCCAGTTGCAGGGCCAGTTCTATTTTCTCTTTTGTATTTAATTTACAACCCGGAACCTGCTCGCCGTCGCGGAGCGTGGTGTCGAAAATGAATATCTTTTGTTCTGCCATAAAAAATGAAGATTTAATTAAATTACAGGCTGCCTAAGTATTGGATTGCCTGCCAAAAATTGCTTAAAGCAGCCTGCAGTATCGAAAATATCCTCGATTTTTAAACAGAACAAACCAAAATATACGGGTTTTTACGATGGATAAACAGGGTGGAAATCAGCGGAAGCCCTTGTATAACAAGGGTTTTATAAAATTGTAATTACGATGCCTAACCGATCTACAGATGAACTGTTTCAGCTGATAAAATCGCTTGAAAAAGCCGAAAAGCGCAATTTTAAGCTATATGTGAAGCGGAATGTGAATAGTGAAGACCTGAAAATGGTCACTTTATTTGATGCCCTGGACAAAATGCAGGAGTATGATGAGGGTTTTTTGCTGAAAAAATACAGTAATCTTCAAAAACAGCAGCTTTCCAATATAAAAGCCCATTTATACAAGCAGATCCTTTTCAGCCTGCGGCATTCCAAAGATGACAATATCGATATGCAGCTGAATGAACAGATGAGCTATGCCCGTATCCTGTACAACAAGGGACTGTACCACCAGAGCCTCAAGCTGCTCGACCGCATCAAGCATATCGCAAGGGTAAATAACCAGATCACTTTTCTGATGCAGGCACTGATCTTTGAAAAAAAGATCGAAGCCCTGCATATAACCCGCAGCATCGAAGACCGGGCCGAAAAGCTTTCTCATGAGATCGACGATGCCAACCGGCACCTTACCCTGCTGAACAAACTGTCTAATCTCTCCCTGCAGCTGTATAGCTGGTACATCAAACTGGGGCATGCCCGGGATGAGAAGGATGTAGCAGCGGTGAAAATGTATTTTGAAGCCAACCTGCCTCCATACCAGTTGGCACAGATGCAGTTTTATGAAAAAATGTACCTCTACCAGTCTTACTGCTGGTATGGTTTTATTCTGCAGGACCTGTTGATGTATTACCGGTATTGCCAGAAATGGACCGACCTGTTTCACCAGGAGCCGGCTATGATACCCATTGAAACCGGGCAATATATCAAAGCCATGCATAACCTGCTGAGCGCACACCTGGCCACCAATAATTACGATGGCTTCCGCAAGGCCCTGGTTAATTTTGAAGCTTTTGCCTCTTCACCTGCAGCCGATGTCAATGTGAATGTACGTATACAGATCTTTATTTACCTGCATACCGCCAGGATCAACAAGCATTTCCTGGAAGGCAGTTTTACCGAAGGGCTGCAACTGGTACCTGAAATAGAGCAGGGGCTGGAAGAATACAAGCTGCAGCTGGATAAACACCGCGCACTGGTATTTTATTATAAAATAGCCTGTTTGTATTTTGGCAGCGGTGACAATGAAAAAACGATCGATTACCTTAATAAGATCATCAACTGGAAAGTAGACCTGCGCACCGACCTGCAATGTTATGCCAGGCTGTTGCACCTGATTGCACATTACGAGCTGGGTAACTGGGATATCCTGGAATACCTGATCAAATCGGTGTACCGGTTTATGGCCAAAATGAAAAACCTGAGCGTGGTGGAAGAAGAAATATTCCGTTTTTTGCGTAAATCTTTTTCACTGGCGCCTGTACGTATTATCCCCGCATTCCGCGCACTAAAAGAAAAGCTGGAAAAATACCAGGGCAACCCACTGGAAACAAGATCGTTTATGTACCTGGACATCATCGCCTGGCTCGAAAGCAAAATACAGGGTATCCCTGTACAGCAGGTTCGCCGCAACCGTTTCCTGGAAGGCCGCAAAGGAAAACAGAACGGCTGCGATTAGCATTGTATACTGTTAAAAAAATACCTGCAAGGCTGGTTGCCTTATGGCTATTTTCTTGTAGAGCCACGGGGGATCAGTGTGGCACTGAGAATGATAGATTCATTGATGATCGGCGCATTTTTTTTATCCAGTGAACGGAACAGTGTTGTAGCTGCACGCCTGCCTATTTCAAATGCAGGCTGGGTGATGGTGGTTAAAGAGGGGTTGAGCAGTGGTGCTGTTTCCAGGTTGGCAAAACTGATGATCTTTAGCTGCTGGGGAATGCGTATTCCCAGATCGTTACATACATGATAAGTGCTCAGCGCCAGTTTTTCTACAGAAGCAAAAACACCATCGGGCCTGTTTTTACCTGAAAGCAGCTTTTTTATTTTACTATAATTTTCCTCTCCCTGTACACTGCCGTAAATAATATTGTGCTGGCTTTGCCTCAGTTTGTGTTTTTTCAGTGCATCCAGATAGCCATGCATGCGTTTATTGCCGATAGAGAGGTATTGCGATAAAGACAAATAGGCAATATTGGTACAGCCCTGCTCAATTAAATGTTCGGTGGCCTTGAAACCGCTTTCATAATCGTCTGTGGTGATCTTGGCAGTTTCAACATTTTCGCAGATGCGATCGAAAAAAACAATGGGCACATTACGCTGCTTCAGGTTGAAAATATGCTGGGGATCGCTGGTGCCGCTGGATACTGACATCAATACACCATCCACCCTGCCGTTTTGCAGGTAACGGGTAATGGAAATTTCTTTGTTATAATCTTCATGCGTAAGATAAATGAGTACATGATAGCCTTTTTCCTGCGCGATCTCTTCGATGCCGTTAATGGCCAGCGAAAAAAAGTTGTTGGCAATTTCCGGAACAATAACAGCGATGGTTTTGCTTTTCTGTTTGCGTAAGCTGCTGGCATAAGGGTTGGGCTCGTAATTGAGTTTCCTGGCCAGTGCCATTACTTTTTTTTTGGTTTCCTCTCCAATATCATAGCTGTCGCGTAATGCGCGGGATACGGTGGATACGGCAAGGTTCAGCTCTTTGGCAAGATGCTTCAAATTAACATTGTTCATGGCTAAGCAGATAATAATTGACTGCAAAATAAAGGTTTTACGGAAATTTCCGGAATCGTTTCCGTAAAAAAACACTGTAAAAATGCAAGCTGTGATCGCATTTTTCTCCAATTTGACATCCGTTTCACAAACACTAAAAAAGCTTGTCATGTTAATGAGGAAATGGCTACTCACAGTGCTATGCCTGCTGGGTATTGCCGTAAACGTATCCGCCCAGTCGAAAAAGATCTCCGGAAAAATTATCTCCACAGAAAACAACAATGCAGTAGGTGGCGCCACCATCAACATCAAAGGCACCGCAGTAAATGCGGTGGCTGCTGATGACGGAACTTTTTCGATACTTTTTCCGGAAAACAAGAAAACAATTACCCTGGTGGTTTCGGCAGTGGGATACGAAACAAAAGAACTGACCGTATCACCGACGGCCGAAACAATTCCGGTTTCGCTCAAAGAAACCGTTAAGGGCCTCAATGAAGTGGTGGTAGTGGGCTATGGTACCAGCAAGAAAAAAGACCTTACCGGTTCTGTTGCTTCTGTTGCCATGACCAATGCCGATAAAACACCTGTGGTGGGCACCAGCCAGCTGCTGCAGGGCCAGGCCAGCGGTGTTCAGGTAACCCAAACCAATTCGCAGCCCGGCTCATCTTTTACCGTGCGGATACGGGGCACCAATTCTATTTCCACCAGCAGTGATCCATTGTACGTGGTAGATGGTTATGCCGGTGCTGATATCACCACCATCAACCCCAGCGATATCGCATCGATCGATGTGTTGAAGGATGCATCTGCTACTGCCATCTACGGAAGCCGTGGTGCGAATGGTGTAGTAATGATCACTACAAAAAGAGGTACCGCAGGTCGCAATGCGATCACACTGGAAGCATATACCGGCTTCCAGAAAGTAGGCAAGAAACTGAAGATGATGAATGCACCGGAATTCGCCACTTATCTCAACAATGTTACTACATACAATAACCAGTTCATCAATCCCACACCGGTGGCTTTGCCTTATACCGCCGACCAGGTCAAGGCCATGGGTGCGGGTACCGACTGGCAGGATGAATTGTTCAGAACAGCACCGATATCCAATTACACGCTGGGCTTCAGCGGCGGTAATGCAGATACCCGCTATTTCCTGAGCATGAACTTTTTTGATCAGCAGGGCATCATTCTCCAGTCGGATTATAAAAGAGGAACCGTGCGTTTTAACCTCGACAGGAAAGTGAGCGATAAACTGAAAGTGGGCTTTAACTCGCAGTTCTCTTACGACTACCAGCACCAGGCCAATGTAAATACCAATGGCGGCAGCGGTGGCGGTACTTTGCTGGATGCGCTGCGCATGAGCCCTATTGTACCGGTATACGACAGTACCGGGAAATTTACTTTCCAGAACGGTCCGCAGCCTTATGTGGATATACTGGGCAACCCCGTTGCAGCCGCTATGCTCAATACCGATAAAGCACGCAACCTGCGCTTGCTGGCCAATGTATTCGGCGAATATGAAATTATCAAAGGACTGAAGCTGCGATCCAGCCTGGGTATGGATTACAGGAGTGGTGGTGAAAATACATTCCGCCCCAATACCTCTTACCTGGGTTTAACAACCAATGGCTATGCACAGATCATGAACCTGGAAAACTACAACTGGCTGAACGAAAATACCATCAGCTACGATAAACAGTTTAACCATATCCATGTGATCAATGCAGTGGCGGGTTTTACGGTGCAGCAATGGCGCAACAATAGTTCCACGCTTACAGGTACCAATCTTTCTTCCAACAATTTCAGTACCGATAATACAGGTGTGGCCAGTAACCTGACCACCAGCTCTAATACCACCAGCAATGCACTGGCTTCTTTCCTTGGCAGGATCAATTACCGGTTGATGGATAAATACCTGTTCACTTTCAGCATGCGTGCAGACGGCTCTTCGCGGTTTGGTACTTCCCGCAAATGGGGCTATTTCCCTTCCGGCGCTTTTGCATGGCGTGTATCTGACGAAAATTTTATCAAACAGATAAAGGTGATCAGCGACCTGAAATTCAGGGCCAGCTATGGTGTTACCGGTAACCAGGAGATCGCTTCTTATGGTTCGCTGTTGCAGTACAATACCAACTCGTATGTGCTCAATGGTAACCGTGTAACCGGTATTTCACCCAATAATGTACCCAACCCCGACCTGCACTGGGAGCCCACGGCTGCTTATGATATCGGTTTTGATGCGGGTTTGTGGAATAACCGCCTTACTATATCGGCCGATTATTATCACAAAACCACCAGCGAACTGCTGTACAGTGTACCCATCCCTTCTACAACCGGTTTCACCAGCATGATACAGAATGTGGCAAAAATGCAGAACAAGGGTTTTGAATTTTCTATCAGCAGCGTGAATGTGGAGCGTAAAAAGATCAAATGGACCACCTCTGTCAATTTTTCTACCAATGCCAATAAAATACTGGACCTGGGTGGTGTAAATTCACAGTTGACAGGCAATGTAAGTTCAAGCCTGTTTCCCGGTGGGCAGTTTTCTTCTATTCTGCAGATCGGGCAACCCATTGGTTCTTTTTATGGATATCAATTCGGGGGCATCTGGCAAAGCCAGGATCAGATCACCAAAAGCGGTACCAAACAGAATGTGCGCCCCGGCGATCCTATCTATCTGGACCTGAATGGCGACAGCGCAGTGACCACTGCAGACAGAACCATTATCGGGAGAGCATTGCCCAAGTTTACCTATGGCTTTACCAGCAACCTTACTGTAGGCCGTTTTAACCTGTTTGTATTATTGCAGGGCGTATATGGCAGCAATATTCTGAATGAGAATAGAATTGAAATGGAAAACGGTGCCACGCTCGATAATAAGTTTGCTTATGTGGCCAATGAAAGCTGGACCGGCCCCGGCACCAGCAATAAACTGCCCAGTGTAGGCAGCACGCTTCGCCGTAGCATGGGTGTAACCAGCGATATCATTGAAAGCGGCAGCTACCTGCGGTTTAAAACCATCACTTTGTCATACGATGTACCGCTGCCCAAACTTACACCTGTGTTCAAAACAGCAACGGTGTATGTAACGGGGCAAAACCTGTTTACCATTACCAAGTACTCCGGTTACGATCCTGAAGTGAACTCTTATCCCAATTCTACCGGCAACTATACAACAATGAATACAGATTACAATCCCTATCCCAATGTGCGCAGCTTCCTGCTCGGTTTGCGGTTTGGTTTTTAACCGGTAGGTATTTGATACATGTATTAAAACAAAGAAAATGAAAACGAAAATATCTTTTTTCTGCTGGCTTACTATACTGGCTATCACTTCCTGTAAAAAAACACTTACAGAAACGCCGTATAGTTTTTTAACGCCCACCAACTATTACCAGACAGCCGATGATGCGCAAACCGCGATCAATGGTGTACTGAGCTCATTGCAGCCGCAGGCATATTATCAGCGTACCATTTACATTATTACAGAACTGCCTGCAGACCAGCTGGCACCGCTGCTTACACAGAACCAGGAGCGTATTGATATGTACCGCCTGCAATACACACCCACTAATATTGAAATACTCAACTGGTGGCAGAACAGTTATAAACTGATCAGCCGGGCCAATGATGTGATCGCGAATGTGCCGAAGATCAATATGGATACTGCAAGCCGGAACAATATTGTAGGCAATGCATTCTTTCTACGGGCAATGGCCTATTTTGACCTGGTAAGAAGTTTTGGTGATGTGCCGTTGTTGCTGAAACCCATTACCGACAAAAGCGACCCCAACTTCTTCCCGGTACGTACACCCGCGCAGCAGGTATACCAGCAGGTGATCAGCGACCTGAAATATGCCGAAGCCAATTGTTTTACAGAAGACAAGATCGCATCAGCCAATAAAGGGATGGTATCGTCCGGTGCGGCTTCTGCCATGCTGGCCAGGGTATACCTGCAAAGAGCCAGCACCTCTTTTGCCGATCCTGCCGATAACCAGAATGCACTGGCTGCATGCAATAAGGTGATCAACTCAAAAACCTATTCGCTGATGGCGAATTACAGTGATGTGTTCAACTGGGATAAAAAATATTATCCCACCCAAACAGAACATATTTTCGATGTGCAGTTTGGCTCAAATGGTATTGGTGCCACGCAGAACATTACGGTGCGCATGTTTTCCCCGTCACAGTTAAAAGGTTCGGGTTCGTTCCTGGCAAATGTTGATTTTTTCCAGAACGGATATACTGCAGCCGATTCTGTGCGGAAGAACTGGAATGTGACCAATAAAGTGGGTAATGCCACGGTAGCCCCTTATATTTCCAAGTACCGCGACCCGCAATGGGTAGGAGGTACCAATAATTCAAGGGTCAACTGGATTGTGCTGCGCTATGCAGATGTATTGTTGATGCAATCAGAAGCGATGAACAATATCAATCCTGCTGATCCCGGCAAATTCAATGGGGTAAATGCGGTGCGTACAAGGGCCGGATTAAAAGATCCTGCACAACAGCTGAGCTTTGCCAATACGCCTACACAAAGTGCTTTTGTAGATACGCTGGTAAAAGACCGTGCGCGTGAGCTTTGTGTAGAAGGTCACCGCCGCTGGGACCTGATCAGGCTGGGCCGTTATAAACAGCGTGAAGCTGCCCTCGGTTTTACCTTGCAGGATTACCAGTTGCTGCTACCCATTCCGCAAACAGAAAGAGATGTTAATCCTAAGCTTACACAGAACCCGGGATATAGCCAATAGGGGGTGATAGTAAAAGCGCTCGCGGAATGCGCGGAACAGAAACGTAATTCATAGCTTATAATAGCTTATAGCTGCAAGCGGTTAGCTATGAGTAATAGCAATGAGCTATGAGATGTTGTCTGACTGCCGGCTGCTGACTGCCAACCCCCTCAGTCGCCCGCGTCCCGCGGGTGACGAGTTATCCATGCAGCCTCCGGCTGCCGGAAAAAAAATAGTTGAATATTCAACTAATTAAATGTTCCATGCCGCTGTTTTCCAGCACTGGCTGTTTTTTTATCCGCATATAACCATATCTGTTTACATTTGAATAGCATTGTCTGCAACAATTGCCTGCCCTCATAAGTATTGTTCAGCTTAAACCATGTTGATATGTTGATCAGGGTACCGCAACGTTTAAAAACAGAGCAGCAGTACCAGGCGCTCTGTGTGAAGGATGTTATTTTTGTTGAGTACAGAACACTCGAAGAAAGCAGGCAGACGGATGTACTGTTTTCCGAGCATGCCCTGGCTTTTTTGCTGGATGGCGAAAAACGGCTGCATACCCCTTCAGGCGATTATGTGGTAAGGGCAGGGGATGCACTGTTTATCCGCCGGGGATGCTATGGCATGTCTGAAACGTTTACCGATAAGCATATCTACCGCAGCATTATTTTCTTTTTTAATGAAAACCTGGTCAGGCAATTCGCTACTGAATATGGTAGCCTGTTGCAGGCACCACCTGTGGGTGATGTGCAGGATTTTACTGTTTTCCCTTCCAGCCGCCGCCTGCAGGAAGCTGTGCAGTCAGTACTGCCTTGTTTTAAAGATGATGCTGCACTGCTGCCACACCTGGTACCGCTGAAGTTGAAAGAACTGTTGCTGCTATTATTACAGGAAGACCGCCAGCAACAGCTGAAACTGCTTTTGTATTCTCTTTATGCCAATAAAAAACAATCGCTGCAGGCCCTTGTTGACCAGCATTTCCTAAAAAATCTTTCACTGGAAGAATGGGCTATGTTGTCGGGTAGAAGTCTTTCCACTTTTAAAAGGGATTTTGTTACCTGTTTTGGTACCACTCCCCACCAGTGGCTGCAGCAGAAAAAGCTGGAGCATGCCCGCTTTCTGTTGTTGCATACCGATAAAACGGTTTCGGAAATAACTTATGAGATCGGTCTCGAAAGCGTTTCACACTTCGCTAAGATCTTTGCTAAAAAATTCGGTTATACACCTGGCAGCCGGCGAACAGAAATCGTCACAGATTGAACTTTTTGCATTACTGCTGCAGTCATCTTCGAGATAACTTTGCAGGCATACAACCGGCATTGCCTGCCTTCTTCTTTTAAAAAGTTACCGATGAAAAAAATGTTCTATCTCCTGTATGCTGCTGCAGGCATACTATGCAGCAGCCTGGTTTCTGGTCAAACAGATGTATTGCACACTGCACAAGGTTTCCGGCATCCTGAAAGTATTTGTGCCGGAAAAGCGTTCCTCTATGTTTCCAACCTGGGCGCCGCTCTTCTGCCCAATACCAAGGATGGCGATGGTTTTATCAGCCGGCTAAGCAATGACGGCAAAGTGCTGGACACTTTTTTTATCAGCCACCTGGATGCACCCAAGGGCATGGCCATTGTAGATGAGGTACTGTATGTGACCGATATCGATGCTATTAAGGGCTTCCGGCTGAGTGATGGAAAAGAAGTGTATCATCTTGGTTTTGAAAAAGAAAATACCCGGTTCCTGAACGATCTGGCTGTGAAAGACAGGCACACACTATTTGTGTCCGCAACAGACATAGGCAAGGTGTTTGAAGTGCAACTGGGCAGCCGCCCGGCTTGCAAGGCAATAGCGCTACAGGAAAAAATAAAAGGCGCCAATGGCCTGGAATATGATGCAGCCCACAATATATTGTATGTGGTGGAATTGGGTGAGAACGGTGCCCCTGGTATGGCAGGCAAGATCACCTGGGAAAAAGGAACGCCAGTACTTACATACTTAAGCAAGGACACCGGCTATTATGATGGGGTGGCATTGGCAGGAAAGCAATTACTGGTGTCTGACTGGGTGTCAATGGATCGTCCGGATGCGGGCATGATCAAAACAATCGATCTTCAAACCGGCCAAGCAGTCCCGCTGATGCAACACCTGCAGGGCGGTGCCGATTTCCTGTACCTTCCTGCAACAAAAACAATATGGGTTCCTGAAATGCTGGCCAATAAAGTGACTGCATACCAGCTGCGGTGATTGCTAGTGAGGTGGAAGTATACTTACGTACGGACTGCAGACTGCTGGCTGCCGGCTGATCCCCGATCGCGAGTGGCGAGTGCGCTTACGCGCCTTGAATCGCTAGTGAGGTAGAAGTATACTTGCGTACAGACTGCCGGCTGCCGGCTGATCCCCAACCGCGAGTAGCGAGTGCGCTTACGCGCCGTGAATCGCTAGTGAGGTAGAAGTATACTTACGTACAGACTGCAGACTGCCGACTGCCGGCTGATCCCCGATCGCGAGTGGCGAGTGCGCTTACGCGCCGTGAATCGCTAGTGAGGTAGAAGTATACTTACGTACAGACTGCCAACTGCCGCCTGCCAACTGACCCCCAAACTACGAGATAAAAAAGCTACCTCACATGAAGCCCTATACTGGCGATTCACGACTAGCGATTCACGAAAAAAACGCACAAGTATTATCAAACAACGACATAACCACTCACCCAATCACCCACTCAACCATTCAACTAATCAACCAATCATGGACGATATAAAAACACAGTTCAACAATATTTCCCGCCGTTATGATAGTCAACGGAAACTACTGATACCCTGTTTTGATGATTTCTATGCGGCAGCCTATCCGCTGGTGAAACAACTCCAGTCTCCTGCCCGGTTACTGGATATTGGCGCGGGTACCGGCCTGTTCTCTTATTTTATCTATGAACAGCTGCCCCAGCTTGATTTCACACTGCTGGACATTTCAGATGCCATGCTGCAGGTGGCCAGACAGCGTTTTGAAGGGCTGCCTAATTTTCACTTCATAGAAGCAGATTTTGCTGTTGCACCGCTTACCGGTAAATATGATATCGTGATCTCGGCGCTGGCCATTCACCATTTGGAAGATGCGGAAAAGGTCAATTTATACCGCAATGTGTTTGATGTACTGAACCCGGGCGGTATTTTTATCAATGCCGACCAGGTATCTGGCCGCACACCGTTGTATGTTAGGCATGCTCACTAACTATAGGGTGGGAGTCCCGAATGCGCTGTT
>CBJLMB010000059.1:0-31153 GCA_966424055.1 uncultured Deminuibacter sp.
TAATACTTTACTCTTCCTCACCAAATTTTTTACCGGTTATTTTTCAAAGTTTTAGTCGCTTTTTTATCAGGTCATCTAATCCCAACTAAAACCGCATTGTAAGAAAAGAACTGGGCGCTTTAGAAAACCAGGGATACCTTGGTTTTAGAGCAGACTGCAAAGATAAGTGGCCGTATATTTCTGTCAAAGTTTTTACTGCTAAAAAAAAGTCCAACACAGGTTTTTCCACCGGATGTAAACATTTTAAATCCGCTGTAATGCAGTAGTGTAAAGGGTTCCAGCGAACAGGCATCTATAAAGGCAAGATATCCACATCCCACTATACGGGATAACAAAAAAGCCATCCCGCGAACAGGATGGCTTGTATTTTTCCAAAATGAACTTACTTATTCAAACTTCAGATCCAGCCCCAGGCCTCTCAACTCATGCACCAGCACGTTGAAAGATTCGGGTATACCGGCTCTTGGGATATTATCACCTTTCACGATCGCTTCATAAGTCTTCGCACGGCCGATGATATCATCAGATTTGATGGTTAACAGTTCCTGCAGGATGTTGGCAGCACCATAAGCTTCGAGTGCCCATACCTCCATCTCACCAAAACGCTGGCCACCGAACTGTGCTTTACCACCCAGCGGCTGCTGTGTAATCAAGCTGTAGGGCCCGATAGAACGTGCGTGCATCTTATCATCAACCATATGGTGCAGTTTGATCATGTAAATCACACCCACGGTTGCTTTCTGGTGGAAGCGTTCGCCGGTTTCACCATCATACAGGTGTGTGTGACCCATCATCGGGATATCAGCCTGTTTACAATATTCGGCAATTTCATCCGGTGTGGCACCGTCGAAGATGGGGGTAGCGAATTTAACACCCAGTTTTTTACCACACCAGCCCAGGATGGTTTCGTAGATCTGGCCCAGGTTCATACGGGAAGGTACGCCCAGCGGGTTCAGTACAATATCAACCGGTGTACCATCTTCCAGGAAAGGCATGTCTTCAGCACGTACTATTTTGGCAACGATACCTTTGTTACCATGGCGGCCGGCCATTTTATCACCTACTTTCAGCTTACGCTTAACAGCCAGGTAAACTTTAGCCAGTTTCAGCACACCGGCAGGCAATTCATCACCGATAGAGATGTTGAATTTTTCACGTTTATAGCGGCCCAGTTCTTCGTTGTACTTGATGTTGTAGTTGTGCAACAGGGTATTGATCTGGTCGTCGATGCTGTTATCGCCAGTCCAGCCCAGCGGGTTCACATTCTGGTAGTCGATCGCACCCAGGTTTTTCACGTTGAACTTGGCGCTTTTGCCAATCAGCATTTCACCAAAGTTGTTGGTAACGCCGGCAGAGTTTTTATCTTTCAGCAAAGTCTGCAGCTTGCTCAGCAGCAGTTCTTTCAGTTCTTCGGTATTTTTCTCGTGAACTTTTTCTACTTTTTCCAGCTGTGCTTTCTCACGGATCTTACCGTTCTTGTCTTTCTTGGCGCGCTGGAACAGTTTTTTATCAATTACCACACCTTCTGTACCATTGGGTGCTTTCAGTGAAGCATCTTTGGCATCACCTGCTTTGTCGCCGAAGATGGCACGCAACAGTTTTTCTTCCGGTGTGGGATCGCTTTCGCCTTTCGGAGTGATTTTACCGATCAGGATATCTCCTTCGCGAACATGGGCGCCGATACGGATGATACCGTTTTCGTCCAGGTCTTTGGTGGCTTCTTCAGAAACGTTCGGGATATCGGGTGTCAGTTCTTCTTCACCCAGTTTGGTATCGCGTACTTCCAGTTCATATTCTTCAATATGGATAGAAGTGAACAGGTCTTCACGAACCACTTTTTCGTTGATCACGATGGCATCCTCAAAGTTGTAACCTTTCCAGGGCATGAATGCCACCTGCAGGTTACGGCCCAGTGCCAGTTCACCATCTTTTGTAGCGTAACCTTCAGTAAGGAAATCGCCTTTTTTCACGTGCTGGCTTTTTTTCACGGCCGGACGCAGGTTGATAGAGGTTGACTGGTTGGTTTTGATGAATTTGGTCAAGCGGTAGATCTTCAGGTCGTCTTCAAAGCTAACGAGGCGGTCAGCGTCGTTGCGGTCGTAACGAACATGGATCTCTTTGGCATCTACAAACTCTACGATACCATTGCCTTCGGCGTGTATCTGGATACGTGCATCGCGGGCGGCTTTACCTTCCAGGCCGGTACCTACAACAGGAGACTGCGGCAGGATCAGCGGAACAGCCTGGCGCTGCATGTTTGATCCCATCAGCGCACGGTTGGCATCATCATGCTCCAGGAAGGGGATCAGGGAGGCGCTCAAACCTACAATCTGGTTCGGGGCCACATCCATGTATTCCACTTCTGTTTTTTCCAGTATCGGGAAGTCACCTGTTTGGCGGCTTACAATTCTTTCTTCCACAAAATTGCCTTTCTCATCCAGCTCAACATTGCTCTGGGCGATTTTGGCAGTATCTTCTTCTTCGGCACTCAGGAATTTGAGTGATTTCAGTTCTACTTTACCGTTCTCTACTTTGTGATAGGGTGTTTCGATAAAGCCCATATCATTGATCTTCGCATGAACGCAAAGAGTAGAGATCAAACCGATGTTCGGTCCTTCCGGTGTTTCGATGGTACAAAGACGGCCATAGTGTGAATAGTGTACGTCGCGCACCTCGAAGCCTGCCCTTTCACGGCTCAAACCACCGGGCCCCAGTGCGGAGATACGGCGTTTGTGTGTGATTTCAGACAGGGGGTTGGTCTGGTCCAGGAACTGTGACAGCTGAGAGGTTCCGAAGAAGGAATTGATCACAGAAGACAGTGTTCTGGCATTGATCAGGTCAACCGGGGTGAACACCTCATTGTCGCGCACGTTCATTCTTTCACGGATGGTACGGGCCATACGGGCCAAACCAACGCCGAACTGTGCATACAACTGCTCGCCTACTGTACGAACGCGACGGTTGCTCAGGTGGTCAATATCGTCGATCTCCGCTTTACCGTTGGTTAAACGAACCAGGTATTTGATGATCTCGATGATATCTTCTTTGGTGAGCACCTTGTTTTCCAGCTTCTGGTTAACACCCAGTTTGCGGTTGATCTTGTAACGGCCAACTTCGCCCAGGTCGTAACGTTTATCGCTGAAGAACAATTTATCAATGATACCGCGGGCTGTTTCATTATCCGGTGCATCGGCACCGCGCAACTGGCGGTAGATGTGCTGAACGGCTTCCAGCTCGCTGTTGGAAGTATCTTTGTTCAGGGTGTTGTAGATGATGGCATAATCACCACCCACATCTTCACGCTGGATAAATACGCTTTTCACATCCAGTTCGGCGATCATTTCGATGGCTTCTTCGTCCAGAACGGTATCGCGTTCCATCACGATCTCATTACGCTCGATAGATACAACCTCACCGGTATCTTCATCCACAAAATCTTCTACCCAGGTACGCAGTACACGGGCAGCGAGTTTTTTACCCAGGTGTTTCTGAAGCGATTTTTTGTCGGAAGGCACTTCAGTAGCCATACCGAACAGCTCCAGGATATCTTTATCGGTTTCAAAACCGATAGAACGCAACAGGGTGGTTACAGGGAATTTCTTTTTACGGTCGATGTAAGCGTACATCACATTGTTGATGTCTGTAGCAAACTCCATCCATGCGCCTTTGAACGGGATCACCCTGGCAGAGTAGATCTTGGTTCCGTTGGGGTGGATAGACTGACCAAAGAATACACCGGGTGAACGGTGCAGCTGTGATACGACCACACGCTCAGCGCCATTGATCACAAACGTACCACGGGGTGTCATATAAGGGATGTTTCCGAGGAATACATCCTGTACGATAGTCTGGAAGTCAACGTGTTCTTCGTCATTACAACTCAAACGCAGCTTGGCTTTCAAAGGCACCGCATACGTAAGGCCGCGCTCCATACACTCTTCAATGGTGTAACGGGGCGGGTCAATGAAATAATCCAGGAATTCCAGTACAAAGATGTTACGTGTATCTGTGATAGGAAAATTCTCCTTAAACACACGGAACAGGCCCTCATTGTTACGCTTATCGGGGGTGGTTTCTAACTGGAAAAATTCACGGAACGATTCTAACTGAATGTCTAATAGATCAGGTGTCTCAGCCAGGTGTTTGGTTTTACCAAAGCTGATCCTGTTTTGAACTTTAGTTGATGACATATCTGTAATTAACCGGTTTTTTGCTAAAAATTCCTTTACGACCCAAGGGTCTGGCGCCTGATATTCATAAAGTTACGAATTAAATGGCCATTTTCGTAACTCCGATCGCTAATTAGCCCAAAATAAAGGATGGCAAAATTAAGAAATGTGGAGGACTTTTAAAAACAAATTTTGTACCGAATATTCCACCAAATATTTTTTTTCTTATTTTCCGGGGGATAGTTTCTACAGTTTTCCGCCATATCCACTTTCCCGCCGGCCCATTTCCCGGGCTGAATTCCTTATCCCAGGCGCTTTTAGGGGCATACCGCCTATTTTCCTGCGAACTGGCACAACTTTCTCCCGGGTAAGCTGTAAATGTTAGCATGGCCCTTCCGCCATTGACTGAGCAGCACCTTACTATTATGACTAACGGCACTATATTACAGTATTTTCACTGGTATTACCCGGCAGATGGCTCGCTGTGGAAAAAGCTCAAAAAGGATATTCCCCTGCTGCAGTCCCTCGGTATCACTGCAGTATGGCTCCCCCCGGCTTATAAGGGTATTCATGGCGAGCAGTCTATTGGTTATGATACCTATGATCTTTTTGACCTGGGCGAATTTGACCAGAAAGGCTCTGTAAAAACCAAATACGGATCCCGGAGGGATTACCTGCTGGCAGTTACAGCAGCGCATAAAGCAGGGATCGCTGTTTATGTGGATGCTGTACTCAACCACAAAGCTGGCGCTGATGAACGGGAAAAAGTGAAAGTGGTACGGGTGAACCCCGATAACCGAACGGAAATACTGGGTGAACCATTTGAGATAGAAGCTTATACGCGGTTCACCTTTCCTGGCAGGAAGGGTAAATACTCTAAATACATCTGGGATTACCACAGTTTTACCGGTGTGGATTATGCCGCCGACCTGGATGAATATGGTATTTTTAAAATCGACAACGGTTATGGCGAAGGATGGGAAGATGTATTTAGTAACGAATTTGGCAATTACGATTACCTGATGCATGCCGATATCGAATTCCGCAACCCGTCGGTAAAAGAAGAGCTGAAGTACTGGGTTAACTGGTATTATGATACAATCAAATTTGACGGCATCCGGCTGGATGCGGTTAAACATATCGCTCCTTATTTTTTTAATGAATGGCTGGAACATATCAAACAAACCATTCCCCAACCCCAGTTCGTGGTGGGTGAATACTGGAGTACAGATAACCTGGAAATACTGCAAAACTTTATTGCGGTAACAGAAGGCCGCATGTGCCTGTTTGATTCGTTGCTGCAGAATAAATTTCACCAAGCATCCCGCTCGGGTAATCAATACGATTTAAGTAGCATTCTCAACAATACACTGGTCACAGCCAATCCATCCATGGCAGTTACGCTGGTATCGAACCATGACACACAACCCCTGCAATCGCTGGAAGCACCGGTAGATCCCTGGTTTAAGCCACATGCTTATGCCATTATTTTATTGCGGAAAGATGGCTATCCCTGTGTATTTTACCCCGACCTGTTTGGCGCTGAGTATACCGATAAAGGGAAAGATGGCAACGAGTATACTATTCATATGCCGGTTGCAGATAAAATAGAGGCATTACTGAAAGCCAGACACCGCTTTGCCTATGGTGAACAGCAGGATTACCTGGATCACCCCAACTGTATTGCCTGGGTGAGAACAGGCGATGAAGAACACCCGGGCGGATGCGTTGTAGTGCTTACAAACGGGGAAGAGAGTTTTAAAGATATCGACCTGGGCAAAGAAAAGGCAGGCAGGGCGTACCGCGATTTCCTGGGTAACCATGGAGCCACTATCACACTGAACGAAGAGGGCAAGGCTTTTTTCCCTGCAACGGCGGGCAGTGTGAGCGTTTGGGTAGAAGCAGCATTGTTATGAAGCTGCAGGCCATGCGCTTTTGGTTATAAGGCGGAAACGGATATAAAGATGCGGCCTGCACATAAGTACCTGCATTGAACAGGTCGTGTTTCCGTGTTTTTTCGTATTCCGCGCGATGAATTTCTGCTCAAACAGCTACCTGCCTGGAGCGTTGCTGTAGCAAAGGCTGTAACAACAGTCCGAATACAATTACCAGCAATGCCCCGATCACATTAAACCATAAAAAGCCAATACCCAGTATACCCATACGGTCAAGTACGAACAAGGCGATCACGATGATCTCTGCCAGTACAGCCGCCCAGAACACTGCGCTGCCCTGCACCCGCTTTACATAAAATGCCACCAGGAATATACCCAGTATCACACCATAGAAAAGGGAGCCCAGCACGTTCACCGCTTCGATCAGGCTGCCCATACGGTTGGAGAATTCAGCTACAGCCACACAGAAAACACCCCAGCCAAATGTGATCCACCGGGAAGCCCTGTACTGGCGGCTGTTTTCGATACTGCAGTCGGCAGTGGTGAGTTGTTGTTTCCTGTTAAAGCGGCAGTAAAAATCGATCACGGTACAAGAGGCGAGTGAATTGAGCGCCGCAGCGATAGAGCCCCATGCCGCCAGGAAAATAATAGCGATCAGCAAGCCAACAAGCCCTTTCGGCAGATAATCTACCACGAATTTCAGGAAGATATAATTGGTGTCATTGGTATCAACGGAGGCATCTGCTTTGGACAGCAGCTGTTTGTATGATCGTTTTAAAGAATCCACCTGTTTATTGGCAGCCTGCAACGACTGCCTGGAGAAAGCAATATCGTTGTTGTTCTGCTGCTTCTCTGCCTGCAGGAAAACAGCAACAGTTTGCTGCTGCTGCCGGCTGGCCAGTGTATATGCATGTTCTACCGCCCGCAGTGAATCACCATAAGCAGTTTTATATACTTTATTGCTGACTGCATCATTGAAGAAAACAGGCTGCGGATGAAACTGATAAAATGTGAACAGCAGCGCCCCTATCAATAAAATCAGGAACTGCATGGGTATTTTTACCAGGCCGTTCATCAGCAGTCCCAGCTTGCTTTCTGTATCATTCCTGGCTGTCAGGTAGCGGCCTACCTGGCTCTGGTCGGTACCAAAATAAGACAGGGCCAGGAAAAACCCGCCTACCAGTCCGCTGATGATATTGTACCGGTCTTTCCAATCGAATCCTTTTTCGGTGAACCCTGTTGTTATTGCATTCAGCTTACCGGAAGCACCGCTTACTTTCAGTGCATCGGTAAACCCTACTCCTTCGGGTAAATAATGTACAATCAGGTAGCCTGCCACCAGCATACCACCCAGTATTATCAGCAGCTGCAACTGCTGTGTATAAGCTACAGCCCTGGCGCCACCACTTACGGTATAAATAACCAGTAAACCACCCATCACCACATTGGTCCAGTAAATATTCCATCCCATCAGCGATGAGAGGATGATAGAAGGAGCATATACACTGATACCGGTTGACAATCCCCTGGATAAAAGAAAAAGTGCAGAGGTAAAGCTGCGTGTTTTTATATCGAACCTCTGCTCAAGGAATTCATAGGCAGTAAAAATTTTCAGCCGTGTAAAAATGGGCACGAATGTAACACACAGTATGATCATGGCCAGTGGAAGCCCCAGGTAGTATTGTACAAAACGCATTCCGTCGGTGAATGCCTGCCCCGGTGCAGAAAGAAAAGTGATGGCACTGGCCTGTGTACCCATAATGCTCAGCAGCACCATATAACGCGGCATGGTACGGTTACTGAGAAAATACCCCTCCAGGCTTTTGGTGCTGCGGCTGCGGTAAAGACCATAGGCAATGATACCGGCAAGCGTGGCAATAAGTACTATCCAGTCGAGCCCGCTCATGAAAAATATTTGGTAAACCAGGAGAAGAAAATGATCAGCAATACCAATACGGCAATAAGAGCAGCATACCAGCCAGTCCAGCTTTTGAACAAGGGCACACGATGGTGGTTGGGCATATTGTTATTTTTCTTTGACCGGCCGGCACACCTGCAGATACAGGTGCGAGGCATAGATCAAACATACTACGATTGTTTCAACAACAATAGCCGGTAATCAGACTAAGCATTTTTTTAACAAATGTACTGGTGCCTGCATATCCGTCCGCAGGGATGCCTGACACCTATATCCGAAGTGCTCTATTATAGTTATGCGTATGCCCGATGAGGTTCCATTGCGTGTCAGATATCCTGCAGATAGATGTATGGGAGCTAACCCCTTTTCCCCCCGGCCAGGCTGCCGGCCAGCAGGCCGAGTATCAAACCGATCACCAGCCCGGCCCGCACGTTTTTGATGGCCAGCCCCAATACCACGCCGATCAGCACCAGAACACCTATTCCTATTCTTCGTCTTCCATCAGCGGGCATATCAGTTGTTTTTGTGTTGAGGTAATGCGATCAGGTTGGCCATTAATCGGTAAGCACCTGCCACGCCTGCCGGCAGTTCGCGGAAAAACACCAGGCCGGTATAAACAAAATTGCCTTTGCCATAAGGCGCGATAACCAGGCTGCCATTAGTTTCGGGCTCACCCTCATCTGCCATGGCCAGCGGGGCCTCATAATGACTGTCGAGCTGTTCGGCCTGATAAATGCTGCGTTCCTGTATCCAGCCATTAAAATCGGCCTGGGTAATTTTATTCGGATAATTCAATACCACATGCTGCGGCAATAAAAACTTCACTGCTGCATTTTCGTTCGTTACCCTTGTGGCAGTGAGTGCAAAAGGATAAGGTCCCATGCGGGATTTAACAGGAGCAAGCTGCGAATTGGTATTGTATTGTACAATGAAATTGCCGCCATTCTGCACATACTGCATCAATGCGGGATATTTATTTTCGAGATAGTTGTGCACATTATAAGCGCGCACACCTGCTATTATTGCATCAAACTGTTTTAGTCTTTCAGTTGTGATATCATTCTCCTGCAATATGCTTACTTCGTATCCCATTTGTTCCAGTGCCTGCGGCACTTTATCGCCGGCGCCGTTGATATAACCGATCTTTTTACCTGCGGTTTTAATTTCATCAGGTACTACTTTCACATTATCCTTATAGAAGTAATTGATGGCAGGTATATGATCGTATTCAATATGGCGCAGGTAATAAGCATAATGATAGGCGGATGTATCCAGGGTGATATGCACTACAGCGCTGATCCTGGGATCAACATTGTCCTGGAAGACCTTCTTCAGCGGGATATTCTCTGTATATACCTGGCCTGATTCAAAATTCATCATCGTATCTTTTGCATAGATCACTGAATTATCCTGCCGCAGGTTCACGGTTACAGGAATATTTTTCGCATTGAAATTCGATTTGTACTGCAGCTGAACAAAGGGGTGACTGGTACGTTCATTACCGGGCTTTACATTGATCAGTGCAACAGAAGGCATCAAAGAAACCACCAGCGGGGTGATCACGGAAACCGGCTGGTACACCTCTCCTTTTACGGGGTCAGTGTATTTGTATTGCACCGGGCGTTTTACAAACAGCTCAATATCTTTAATATCCAGGATAAAGCTGGCATTGAATTCAGCGCTGTTTTCGGGTGAGGCGATTTCAGACTGGTCTTCCAGGTTAAAGCTACCCTGTTCCATTGGTTTGCGCAGCCAGTAGGGTTGTGTGGCCTGTTTTGTATACGGGATAGAGAATGAGCGTGCCAGTGTATAATTACGGTTTAAGGGTAGTTCTTCATTTACCAGTGTGTCCAGTTCATTGTTCATCCGGATGCTTTTTAGCTTCACCGGTACATCCAGCCTTTTGTTGATGAAAAAATTCATCTGTATATTTTGTCCCTGAACAGCATAAGCGGCGCCGGTGGTTGCCTCTGCAAAAATGCCGCTGCATAGCACGATCAGATCCTGCACCTCGCGCAGTTTTTCATATTTCCAGTGCTCGTAAGAAGGCAGGCGGTTAATGCTTTTGTACAATTCAACCAGGCTGTCCAGCGAATACTCCGGATGCGCAAAATTGTAGCCGGCAATAATATGGTCTACCTGGGCCTGTATTTGGCTGCCCTCTTTCAAACGTGACCACCCGGTGTTCACCCCTTCCATCAGGTCATTGGCAGGCGCGTCGCCACCGGTAGTGGTAAAATATTCAAATGCCTGGCCACGCTGCCTGGCCACACCAAAGCCCTGGCTTTTGTGCTGGCTGCGGCTTTCACTGGCAATTTCGCCGTATCCTTTTCCAAGCAGGTTATTGTATACACCTACATCAATTTTCAGCTGATCATTAGCGGTGGCGTTCACGCCGCCGAAATTAAAAGTATTCCAGAGAATGCGTTTGGCCTGCCAGGGTTTGAGGGAATGCAGCTGTTCGGGAAAGCGGGTACTGTCGGCAGCGGCTTTAAATGCTTCATTAGCCAGTAAGGCACTGGCCCAGTGATGGCCATGCCCTGCGCGTGTATCGCCGGGAAAGCGGGTGATGATCACATCGGGCTGATAATAACGGATCATCCATACCACATCACTCAGGATCTTATCATGCCCCCATATTTTCAATGCTTCCTCTGCATTTTTAGAAAAGCCGAAATCGTAGGCCCTGCTGAAAAACTGTTCAGCCCCATCGATACGCCTTGCAGCCAGCAGTTCCTGTGTGCGTATCAGGCCCAGCTCTATCCCCTGTTCATTACCAATCAGGTTTTGTCCGCCATCGCCGCGGGTAAGGCTCATATAACCAGTTCTATATTGCTTTTCCCTGGCCAGGTAGGCCAGCAGGCGGGTATTTTCATCGTCTGGGTGAGCGGCTACATAGAGCACCGTACCCAGCACATTGAGCTTTTTCAGTTTAAGGTAGATATCGCTGCTGCTGTAAGAAGCAGGTGTTTGTGCTGTTGCCGGCAGCGCCATATACAACCACACCAGAGCCAGCCATCCTTTGATCAGTGTACGCATAAGTCCAGGTTGCTTAATAAGATAAGCGAAGGTAAGGGAAGAAAACAGATCTGGTGATGGCTGATGCTTGTGCAGCTAGGTTAATTACAATAGCAATAAGCAACCAGCCTGCACAGCTAATTTTCCTGCAAAAAACCTGAGTTGATTTTGCCATAAGCCATCTTTTTATCAATAAAGAATATACCGCAGCTATCTGGTCTCTACTAACCAGTGCTGCAGGCTTAGTTGGCAAAAGGAAAAAACAACGCCAGAATTGCAACAGGGAGACCTACCGGTAGGCTCCTGAAATGTAGTGGGGATAAAGGTTATATTTTTTCAGAAAGCAGTTTTTAGGAACACGCGGATCACCGGCTGAAACCCAAGCCAGATAAGGAAATAGCGGGTCAAGGTTCGCTGTTTGTTCGGTCTGGGTTCGATCCAGGTTCGCTTAAACACAGAGTGGCTAGTAACCGGAGGTTGTTGTACGATTGCTTTCAAAAGTTATACGGTAAGGTAATTGCCTGATTAACCCAATAAAAGGCCCGGTACATGGTAATGTACCGGGCCTTTTATTTTTATTATGTTGTATCTAGTTTTAGAAGACCTAGAAAATATAACGAAGCCCCAACTGCATGCTCCAGGTGCTGGCCAATGTATATGCTTTGCTATATACCGACTTCGCGCCAGCAGGGTTAAAAGTATATTTCCCTTTGTTATCAACATTCAACACAGGCTGATCGGAAAAACCGCCAAAGTTAAATGTGTTCTGGTTACCCCATGAGCTGTTCAGCATATTGAGGAAATTCGTTACATCAATGCTGAACTGCATAGTATGACGCTTATTACCGATTTTCGGAGCAAAATCCTGCAGGAACCGGAGGTCTAACTGGTTAATCCAAGGCATAACGGCACCATATCTGTCAACATATTTGCCCTTGTTTTTACTCAGGTATTTATCCTGTTCAACAAAATTCCAGTAAGCATCTGCCTGCTGTTGCGGCGTATAGGTAGTGGATTGCCCACCTGTTGTTACAGTTAATGATTTAAACTCCTGGTCTAAACCATTTCTTGAAGAGGGCACATACAACAGATCGTTGCTGGCACCATCGCCGTTGAGGTCTCCACCATACCTGTACAGGTAACGTCCCTGTGATGCACCCGCATAAAAGAGAGAAATGGTGCTTGCCAGATTTTTATTGGCATATTCGAACCGGTACGATACATAAGCATTTACCTTGTGCGGTATAGAATAAGCTGAATACCCTAACTCAGGGGCGTTGGGATTATTGATAACAGCATTCTGTGTCCAGGCACTTTGTGAACGGTCGCCGTTATTGGGTGAAATATCTTTTGTAACACTGTAAGTGTAAGCCACTGAAGCCTGCCAATTACGGGAGAACCTTCTTTGTAATTGGGCAGTCAATGCCAGTGCATAACCTTTGGAATTGTTATCCATCACAAATACCTGCCCCACTTTGTTGGTTAAAGATGAGTTATATATCGTTCTGTTATCGCCGGGGTGGCCAGTTAATGTACCATTGGCAGTACCCAAGTTGGCATTGTAATGATATACAGCATTCAGTGTTTTAGAATAAATAGCTTCAGCTGTGGCTATATATCCGTCACCAAAGCTTTTGTCCACTGCCAAGTTATTTCTCCATACCTGCGGAATTTTAAAATTAGGTGCAGTTACGCTATAATAAGAACCCGGAATAATACCTATTGTGCTGGGCAGTGTTTGAGGTACATGAGCGGTTCTGTCTGGACTGAATTTATAATCGTTTAAATTTCCGGGAGGTACGGTTACCAATGTGTTCAGCACACCATTGTCTGAAGACTGGTTCACCAACCATACAAAAGGAATTCTTCCAGTAAAAATACCCGTACCACCTCTCAACGTCCATGATTTATCAGCAGACATGGCGTAAGTGAACCCTACCCGGGGAGAAACCAGCAAACGGGCTTTGGGCCAAGTGCTCACATCAGCCCTGAAAGGATTGCCAGACGCATCTTTCAGAGGTAATGCATACAGTGAATCATTCTTAGATTTAGCTCCGGGATAGAAAGGCATGTCAAATCTTACACCATAAGTCAACTTAAGGCGATCATTAACCGTAAAGATATCCTGCAAGTACACGCCTAATTGTCCGAATTTTGCTGTAGCTGGTGCAATACCGGCGCGGTCTGTATTGCTGTAGGTTACAGCAAAAACAGTAGGAGCGGCATTGTTCATAAAGTCCTGCATGGAAGCAAAGCGATAGTAGCTCTGGCCGCCATAGTTTGAGAACCCATTGGCAAAACTCATATAATCGAAGCTGGCGCCTGCCAGGAAATTGTGCTTGTTAACGGTAAAGCTCAGGTTATCCGCAATGTTCCAGGTATTGTTCTTTAAATAGTTATTGTACGAATATAATTCAGATCCAAAGCTCATCAGCACATTATTAGGATCGCGCATGATGTCTACAAAAGGAAACTGACTGCCGGGGGTTGCTCTGAAATCATGGATTTTAGTGAAGGAAACCAGCAACTGGTTAGATAAATTGCTATTCAGTTTGCTATTCAGCTCACCTACTATGGAGTAAACGTTGTTGTGTTGATTATAGTTGGCCCCTGAAAAATTAAGACCGTCACTATTGGTTGAACGGCCAGCACGGCCATTAGAAATTCTCGGGCTGGGTCCGCTGTTCGTATTAGTCAGGTTATCATCTGAAGTTTCAGACTGATTGTAACGCAGCGATAAACGATTATTGTTGTCGATATTCCAGTCTATACGTGCCAGGAACTTGGTGTTTTTAGTGGCAAAATTGTACCCCTGATATGCTCCCGGATCGTATTTATAATTTTTGATCAGGAACTCGCGCATCTGGTCCATTTGCGCAGCAGTTACATTTTTTACAGCATTGGGGTTATTATCATTGGGTCCGGTAGAAGCTACAGAATTCTGACCAGGGTTATTCCTTTTCTCATATTCACCATTAATGAAGAAGAATAGTTTATTCTTGATGATCGGGCCGCCAATGCTGGCGCCTACTATATTGGATGATGATTTCAACTGGTCAGGTAATTTTGTACCATCTACTTTTTTACCGTTGAAGCTTTGATTTTTATAGTAATCATACGCTGTGCCATACCATTCGTTTGTACCGCGTCTTGTTACGGCATTAATGCCGGCACCGGTAAAACCAGCCTGGCGTACATCGTAAGGCGCAATGTTTACCTGCAACTGATCGATTGCATCAATAGAAATAGGCTGAGATGCACCACCAGGCAACGGATTACCTCCCAGGCCAAAGTTGTTATTAAACACTGATCCGTCAACGGTAATGTTATTATATCTGCCACTCATACCTAAAAAACTGGAACCATTTGCTTGAGGGGTCAATTTAGTAGCATCCAACAGGCTGCGGCTAATATTGGGCAAGTTGGTGATCTGTGTTCTGGAAATATTGGTAGCGGCTCCTGTTTTCTCGTTTTTAGAAACGGTTGATCTTACCACAACGCCTGTTAAATTGCCTTGTGTTTGCTGCATCACCAAAGCAACTTCGTATTTTTCACCCAGGCCTATCTGTATATTCTCCTGTTTAGCCTGCTCATAGCCAGTAAAGGTTGCTGTAACTGTGTAGGGGCCACCTGAAGGAATGTTTTCCACGTTAAATATACCGGCCTCACCGGTAGCTGCTTTAAATGCAGTTCCTGTAGGTGTGTGTGTAACAATCACGGTAGCCCTTGCTAAAGGAGCTCCACTAGACGTTTTCACACTACCGGTCATACTACTGGTTGTTACCTGCGACCATGTGAGCACAGGTAAGAAGAGTACGAATACAAATAGTTGCAAAATTCTCTTACTAAGCATAAGGTTTAATGGTTTTCAGCTGCAAAGAAAACAAAATAAGTTCTTACAATTTCAACATTATGTTAACAAAACATTACGTTAAATACCAGGGCTTGACTTTGTGTATAAAATGTAATATAATGATAGCGCCCTGTATGCAGCGTTTGAAAAAAATAATGGTCATTACACAACCACTGATCCCAGATGAACTGATAACCAGCCCGTATGCCTGATTTCTGCCCTGCTTTTATAGCATAACTCATTCATATTGTTACTGGTTATAGCAAGCAAAGCTGGTACTGCCCACTTCCCGTGTTTACCTTACCTTTGTTGAAATAACAGACTATGCTGGATACGATAGAAAGTGCAATAGAAGATATCAGAAAGGGCAAACTGGTTATTGTAGTGGATGATGAAGACCGCGAAAATGAGGGCGATTTTATTACCGCCGCCCGCAATGTTACCCCCGAAATCATCAATTTCATGAGCAAGGAAGGCCGCGGCCTTATCTGCGCCCCGCTTACCGAATCACGCGCTGCCGAACTGCAGCTGGAACTGATGGTCAATAATAATACAGCCCTACATGCCACCCCTTTTACTGTAAGCATCGACCTGCTGGGCCATGGCTGCACCACAGGTATCAGCGCCCACGACCGCGCTAAAACAGTGCAGGCATTGATTAACCCTGCTATAAAACCGGAAGATCTTGGCCGGCCGGGACATATTTTCCCGCTGCGTGCCAAAAATGGCGGTGTACTCCGCCGCTCAGGACATACGGAGGCTACCATCGACCTTGCCAGGCTGGCCGGTTTTGAACCGGTAGGTGTACTGGTAGAGATCATGAATGAGGATGGCACTATGGCCCGCCTGCCACAGCTACAGGAAATTGCAAAAAAATTCGATCTTAAGATCATCTCTATTAAAGACCTGATCGAATACCGCCTGCAAACCGATTCTCTGATCGAGGAAGTGGTACGGGTGAATATGCCCACACAATATGGCGATTTTAAACTGGTGGCTTTCAGGGAAAAAAATACCAATAATGAACACCTTGCCCTGATCAAAGGCGAATGGGGAAAAGGCGAACCAGTACTGGCCAGGGTGCATTCCAGCTGTTTTACCGGCGATATACTGGGCAGCTTCCGCTGCGACTGCGGTGAACAATTACACAAGGCCATGCAAATGGTGGAAGCCGAAGGCAAGGGCATTATATTATATATGAACCAGGAAGGCCGCGGTATAGGCCTGATGAATAAACTGCGGGCATATAAACTGCAGGAGGAAGGTATGGATACGGTAGAGGCCAATCTTCACCTGGGCTTCGCCATGGATCAACGCGATTATGGTGTGGGAGCCCAGATACTACGCTATCTTGGCGCTACCCGCCTGCGCCTGATGAGCAATAACCCCCGTAAACGGGCCGGCTTAAATGGTTATGGTATCGAGATCGTGGATATTGTACCGATCGAGATAAAACCTAACCCGCATAATGAAAAGTACCTGCAAACAAAAAGGGATAAGCTGGGGCACGAGATACTTTCTAATAAGTAGGTTCAATGGTTCCAGGGTTTCAATGGTTCCATAGTTTCACGGTTCCAGGGTTCAATGGTTTGATGGCTTCATTGTTGGATTGTTCGATGGTTGTTTTGTTAAGAAGACGATCTCCGGCGATCAAACAATGGAACCATTGTTCCAGCGTTCAATTGTTCCATTGTTTGATGGTTCCATTGTTCCATTGCTGTCCCAAATAAAACAATCACAACCATCCAACCACTCAACCTATCAACCACTCAACCATTCAACCATTCAACTACTCAACCTCCCCCTTACTCCCCAACCAGAAAAACGGCGTTGGCAAATAGTAACATCCCTCCTTCCCAGAAATGACGGAATAAGGGATCTTCGGCGAGGTATACGATGGTGCCGCGGCCCATGTCCTGTACGCCCAGTATCACACCATCTTTCAGTTTGCTTTTTAATTTACTGCCTACAAAGCCGGATATGTAGCCTGCTTTCTTCAGCACACCTACATTCCAGCCTTCTTTTAAAAATTCATATACACTGCTGCTTTGCTTCAGTGTGAAATAAGTATCGTCATAGCCATATGCCAGTGGATGCGAATTATCCAGGTCTACTTTGTATATAGCACCGGGTATGGCACTGGGCACTTCATCCCTTTCTCTGGCACCAAATTTTTTCAGGTCGGCATATGCTTCGCCTGCGCTGTCGCTACCGGCTTTATCTGCATTTCTTTCTTTGATACCCCAGTCGCCTGAAGCCAGCACTGATACTGCATTTTCCAGTGCGATCAGCCGGCCGCCCTCGCGTACAAAATTTTTCAGTTTATCTGTTGCATTTTTATCGTTCAGTACTTTGTAATCGCCATCTGGCATGATCACCACATCATAATTTTTCAGATTGATGCCAGGCAGGTCATCGGCATTGACCAGCGTTACCGGGTAATTCAATACCTGCTCAAAAAAGCACCATACCTCTCCCGCACCCTGCGGTGATGTTTGCTCGCCGGTAAGCAGTAGTACACGCGGCGGATGGATAAAATGAATATCCGGCGACCCGAAATCGGCTCCTTTATCCATAAAACCGCTTTCCACTACCACAGGCTGAAGATGGTATTGCTGTACAGCATCATTTACCACCTGGTTCCAGTTGGCGGCATTACCGCCCTTCAATACAATCAGTGTACCCTGGTCATAATCCTTGCCTTTGTATTCAAAAGCTTTTTCTGCAAAACGCACTTTCACTTTATGCTGCAACAAGTAGCTCAGGGCTTTGGCTGAAGAAAGGGAAGTATAAGGCAGCAGCACGCCATAAGCTGCCTGTACCTGTGTTACAGATGGTGTACGGAATGGCCGGATATCGAGCTTTTCTTTAATGCCATAACTTTTGATGTTGCAGGCATAGGGCAACGACCAGGCTGTAATATCGTAGGTAACAGAATCGCTCAGGTTGCTCTTTGGTTCAAACAATACCCGCAGTAAAGTGCTTTTGGGCTGAAAGGCGCTGATAGCAAGGGTATATCCTTCGTCTTTAGCTGTTTCTTCTTTGCCGGTAAAATAATTAAAGCCGCGTATATTTTTAATATCCGCCGATCCATAGGTGATCCCGTTGGCATCCAGCATACGGGCTACCTGTTTCAGCTGGTTCGCATCTTTGGCGGTGAGTACATAGGTTTTGTATACAGTGCCTTTGGCATTCTCGCTGTTGGTAAAAAATTGTTTGTATTCACTCAGCAAACGATCGGCATTACGTGATGCCGTTTCGATAGTAGATAAGCCGGTGGTATAATGATGCATCAGCCGGTCACGCAGCGTGAGCGTATCACCATCATCTTTGGCTACGATCAATCCGCCCCTGCTGTGCCCGCCCTGTTCAAAAGTCATACCGATGGCGCCGTTGTACAACGGATAGGTATCGCCATAAGAAGGATAAAACAGGTCGAAACGTTCACGGGTAAAATACAGCCAGCCGTTTTCATCAAAGTAGCGGGCATTGTTCCTGCCGATCATTACCTGGAATTCGCGCTGCCAGGGTGTGATCACTTCATGAAAGGGTTCTGCGGCCGGGGCAAAATAATAAGGCGCATTGTAGCCCTGTTCATGATAGTCTACATGTATTTGCGGCAGCCACTGGTTGTATTTCAGCATGCGCTGCTGTGTTTCTTTCTGGGTTTGCCAGGCCCAGTCGCGGTTGAGGTCAAAATTATAGTGATTGGTACGCCCGCCTGGCCAGGGCTCGATATGCTCCCTCGACTGGGGGTCGGCATTGGGCTCTTTCCCTACTACACTGTTGTACCAGTTAACATAACGGTCACGGCCGTCGGGATTTACACAGGGATCGATGATCACCACTGTATTCTGCAGCCATTGTTGTATACGTGTGCTGTCGGTGCTGGCCAGTGCAAACAGGGTTTGCATGGCCGCTTCTGATGAGGAAGGCTCGTTGCCATGTACATTATAGCTCAGCCATACCACAATTGTTTTGGTATCGGCCGGCGGCTGGTCTTTAAGCAGGCCTGCCATACGAAGATTGTTCTGGCGGATGGATTCCAGCTTCTGCAAATTATCCGCGCTGGCAATATAAGCCAGCAGCAGCTCACGTTTTTCACTTGTTTCACCATACCGTTCGGTTTTTACCCTGTCGGGTTTGGCATGCGCCACTGCTTTAAAATACTCTAGTATTTTATAATGGGGTGTAAACCTTGAACCAAGGGGATAGCCCAGAAATTGTTCGGGAGAGGGGATAGTTTGGCTTGCAGCACTCCACCAGATACCTAAACACAGTAAAGCCGGCAGTATTTTTTTCATCCGTTCAGCATTGTTTTTATTGATAGCAGAACCCAACCCGCCATACCCGGCTTTTCTGCAAAAGCTTTTCATGAAAGGTTCATCCTGACTGTTTTTAAAGGCCGGGACAACCGGGCGCTGGATTCCAGGCCCTGTTTTGTTACCAGTTGTATTGGTGTGAAAATATCAAAAAAGCCTGAACTGCACACAAAACATCCCGGCTTTTACCTTGCAGGCCACATACCGGGAAGAACGGTTATCTCATTGCTGTTCTTGCTGCTGTTTCTTTTTTGAACTAGCTTTAATTTTTAATCAAACAATCGGCTATGCGCAATTGCCTTCGTGTAGTGTTCAGTATGTTTTGTTCTGCCATATTGCTGCAGTTAAATGCCCAGCAGGTGGCAGTTGGTCCCGGTAAAGCCATCGACCCTTATCATTATGCCAGTATAAAAACAAAAAACTGTTCCAAAGCAGCAGTGGTTTGCGCCCATCCGCTGGCCGCCATGGTTGGCGCAGCAGTATTGCAGCAGGGCGGTAATGCTTTTGATGCAGCGGTGGCTACACAGCTGGCACTGGCAGTGGTTTACCCCGGCGCAGGCAATATTGGCGGGGGTGGTTTTATGCTGGCACGCAAAACCGATGGCAGCCTGGTAGCATTGGACTACCGGGAAAAAGCACCGGCCGCTGCAGGCAGGGATATGTACCTGGATAAAAACGGCAACGCACAAACCAGTCTCTCGCAAAACGGGCATCTTGCCGCCGGTGTTCCGGGAACCATTGCTGGTTTAATGGCTACGATGAAATATGCAAAGCTGCCATTTAAAATACTTATCCAGCCTGCTATTACGCTGGCTGAAAAAGGCTTTGTTATCTCAGCACATGAAGCATCCGGTTTAAATGCAGCCAGGGAGGCTTTTCTTCATTACAATACCCGCCCGGTGGCTTTTGTAAAAAATGCAGCCTGGAAAGAAGGGGATACACTGGTACAACCTGAACTGGCGGCTACGCTGAAAAGGATTCTCGACAAAGGAGCTGCCGGTTTTTATGAGGGCGAAACTGCCGCCCTGATCACAGCAGAGATGCAGCGCGGCCATGGCCTTATTACCTTGCAGGACTTAAAGCAATACACAGCGAAAAGCAGGCCTGCACTGCAGTTCAGCTACCGTGGCTATACTATTATCAGCTTTCCGCCACCCAGCAGCGGCGGTATATTACTGGCGCAGATGCTGAAAATGGTAGAACCTTTTCCATTACAGCAATACGGGTTCCAGTCTGTTCGCAGTACCCAGCTGATGACTGAAGTAGAAAGAAGGGCTTATGCCGACAGGGCCGAGCATATGGGTGATCCTGATTTCTGGAAAGTACCTGTACAAACCCTGACAAATAACAGTTACCTGCTTAAACGCATGCAGGATTATGATTCACTACATGCCACACCCAGCAGTACCGTGCATGCAGGCAATGTAAAGGAAAGCGAAGAAACTACGCATATCAGCATCATGGATGCTGCCGGCAATATGGTATCGATCACCACTACTTTAAATGGCGGCTATGGCAGTAAAACAGTAGTGGGTGGTGCCGGTTTCCTGCTCAATAATGAAATGGACGATTTTAGTATAAAACCAGGTGTACCCAACATGTATGGTGCCGTTGGCGGCGAAGCCAATGCCATTGCACCGGGCAAGCGCATGCTGAGCTCAATGACACCATCGCTTGTTTTACACAATGACCAACCATTTATGGTGGTGGGTACACCGGGTGGCACGACCATTCCTACTTCTGTTTTTCAAACAGTGGTGAATGTGATCGATTTTAATATGGATGCAACAGATGCAGTGAACAACCCTAAATTCCACCACCAATGGCTGCCCGATGAACTATTTGTCGAGAAAGGCTTTCCATCTGCCACAAGCGGGGCATTGCAGCAGATGGGTTATAAGATCACCGAGCGCAATGCTATTGGCAGAACAGAATTAATAAAGATCGGCCACAACAATAACCAGCTGCAACTGGATGCAGCAGCCGATAAAAGAGGCGATGACAGCGTGGCCGGCTTTTAAAGGAGCTACCGAAGCAAAGAATCATTTAGAACGATAAATTGAACAGTATGAGTTTTGAAGCAGGTTTTCTGAAAGATGTGATAATCCGTTTCCGTAATTACAAAGAACAGGGCGACCGTACACTGGCGCAGCTGGAAGAAAAGGATTTTTATTTCCGTCCCTCTCCCAACAGCAACAGTATCGCAATCATTATCCAGCATATGTACGGAAATATGCTAAGCCGCTGGACCAATTTTTTAACGGAAGATGGTGAAAAAAGCTGGCGTAAAAGAGACGCGGAATTTGAAGCATCCGAAGCTTCTGGGGCCGACCTGCTTTCTTTCTGGAAAGCCGGCTGGGATTGCCTGTTACAGGCACTCGAAAACCTGCAGCCGGAAGACCTGACTAAAACAATATACATCCGGTCAGAAGCACATACGGTATACGATGCTATCCTGCGGCAGCTGGCGCATTATTCACTGCATGTTGGGCAGCTGATCACCATCACCCGCATGATAAAAGATGACCAGTGGCAATCGCTGAGCATCGCGAAAGGCCAAAGCCAGCAGTTCAATGAACACATGGCTGATAAAACAAAAAAATAACCAGCTGCACCGCTTCTGCCATACCCATAAACAAATAAAAAATGCCTGTTTATACCAACCGGCAACCGGGCCGCACCATACTGATTGAAGATGCTGAACATCTCTTCTTTTCCGGCTATGCTTACCTGGGCATGAACGGGCTGCCGGCTTTCAGGGAATTGCTGCTTGAGGGCCTGGATAAATATGGCAGTTCTTTTCCTTCTTCCAGGGTATCCAACACAAGATTGCAGTTGTTCGATACATTTGAGCAGCTGTTGTCCCATATCACCGGCAGGGAAAATACCGTTTGTTTTGCTTCAGGATTTCTGGCAGGGAGTGTTATATCGCATCCCTGGCGCAACAATGTTATTGCAGCGCCGGGTACACATCCTGCCCTGTACAAAGGGCCTCCTTTTGCGGGTAGTTTTACTGAATGGACCAGCACAGTACAGGAACAGGCAGAACACCCTGAAACAGCTTTTGCCCTGCTGGCCGATGCAGTGAATATTTTTGCACCGGCTGTCAATGATTTTTCTTTTTTACAGCGTAGTGCCAAACCACAAACCCTGATAGTGGATGATTCGCATGGCATCGGCCTCATCGGGGAAAACGGGGAAGGTATTTCGGGCCGCCTGCCTGCGGCAGGACATACAATTGCAATCTCCTATTCTTTATCAAAGGCATTCAACCTTATTGGCGGCGCCGTCAGCTGCGATGCAGCCACTGCCAGCTGGTTGCGCCGTACGCCGGAGTATGCCGCGGCCACTTCCCTGTCACCCGCCTATATGCATGCATTTATTGAAGGACAGGAACTGTATGCGGAACAAAGAAAAAAACTGCGCGGCAATACCCGTTTATTCCGCGAGTTGGTGCAGCAACTGCCCGGTATCCGCTATGCGGAGGAACTACCTATTTTTGTCCTGCCCCAACCATTGGATGAACAGCGACTACAGCAACAGCGCATTATACTGTCGTCATTCGCCTATCCTGATCCTGACGGGAAAAAAATACAGCGTATTATTCTCAATGCGCTGCATACCGAAGAAGACCTGCATTACCTGGCAGCTGTGTTGCAAAAAGAATGGATTGTCCATTAAACAACATGCCTGTTTTATTCTTCATAGATCTTTATCGCGGTTTCCCCGGTTGATTTAATATAACCGCGGTACATGCCCTTGGTATTGAAAGGCATGGCAATATTGCCCTCTTTGTCTACCGCTATCAGTCCGCCGTCTCCACCGAGCGCAGGTAAAACATGCAAAATCATTTCATCTGCGGCCTGCTGTAGTGGCATATGGGCCAGCTCCATCCGGTCGCTGACACTTTTAGCCATCACCAGCCTGATAAAAAATTCACCCCAGCCCGTACAGCTAATGGCGCAGGTTTGATTGCTGGCATAAGTGCCGGAACCAATCAGTGGAGAATCGCCTATGCGGCCAAAACGTTTGTTGGTCATGCCTCCTGTGCTGGTTGCCGCAGCCAGGTTGCCCTGCATATCCAATGCCACTGCACCCACGGTACCATATTTATAATCGTGATTGCCGGGTTGTTTCAGCAGGGCATGGCTACTGTCATGATCCAGTCTTGCCCTGGATGAATCCAGCTGCCGGGCTTTTAACAGCCCGTTCCATCTTTCCTCTGTAAAAAAATACGAAGGTTTTACAATGGTACATCCGTTCTTCGCGGCAAACTCTTCGGCGCCCTTGCCGGCCAGCAGTACATGCTCACTTTTATCCATCACCGCCCTTGCGGCCGTAATGGGGTTGCGCACCACCGTAACGCCGGCCACGGCACCGGCTTTGAGGGTTTTACCATCCATGATAGCGGCATCCAGTTCATTTTTTCCCGCATTCGTAAACACAGCGCCTTTACCGGCATTGAACAGGGGATTATCTTCCATCACCTGCACCGCCGCCTCCACGGCATCCAGGGCAGTGCCGCCATTCTTCAATACCCGGTTGCCAGCATCCAATGCATCTTGCAGGCCCTGCTGGTAAGCCTTTTCCTTTGCTGGTGTCATGTGATTTTTCAAGATGGTGCCCGCACCACCATGTATCACCAGCACATAGTTTTTACCAGTAGTGTTCAAGCTATCCGCCGCTTTTGTGTGCAATAAAGGCAAATGGCAGCACAGCAGCATGAGCAGCCGGTAATATTTCATTCCCATATGTTCGGTTTTAATGATGTATTTTCCATTCGAAGAACGATGCACCCGGTTGTCACATCGGCCCTTGCCCTGTGCCTGCCTGTGCTAAATTTGGTACTTAATTTGTCCCTTACAACTTATCTTTATTTTTGGTCTTCAAATTAAGCAGCTTCTGAAGAAATTTTTTAAAATACTTGGACGGATTTTTCTCACCCTGCTGGCAATAATACTGCTTTGCTGGTTACTGATACAAACTGAAACGGTACAAAACCTCATTTTGGATAAAGTAACTGCAAGGCTGTCAAAAGACCTGAATACCGAAATCAGCATTAAGCATGTGAGCCTTTCCCTGTTCAACAGGATGAACCTGGAAGGCACACTGATAAGGGATCAGCAAAAAGACACATTAATGTATGCGGGCAAGCTGAAAGTGCGCATTACCGATTGGTTTTTCTGGAAAGACAAAGCAGACCTCAAATATATTGGCCTGGAAGACGCCGTTATTAAGCAGCAGCGAAAAGATTCAGTATGGAATTTCCGCTTCCTGGTTGATTATTTCTCTTCCCCCAATGCCAAGCCCAAGCCCAAAACCAACAAAAAAGGATTGCAGCTGAACCTGAAAAAAGTAGACCTGAAAAATGTGGACTACCTCAAAAATGATGAATGGGTTGGGGAACGTATGCATGTAAAAGTGGGCAGTATGCTGCTGGATGCCGACAATATCGATTTTAACAAAAATATTTACCAGGTAAACGAAATAGAGCTGGATAAGCCCATGCTCACCATCCAGGATTTTGAAGGGCGCCGGCCACCCAGGAAAAAAACGCCCGGTGTAAAAGATACGGGGATGTATTTCAACAGTGGTGATATGTACATACAGGTAGGCTCGCTTAAAATGACCAATGGCAGCCTGAATATTGGTAAAGTGCAGGCAAAATCAACACCAGGCCTGTTCGATGGATCGAATATCATGATCAGCCGGATAGGTGGGCATATCACCGGTTTTACGTTCAACAAAGACACCATGCGTGCTGTACTGAACCTCACGGCAAGGGAACGCTGCGGGTTGGAACTGAAAAAACTGAAAGCGCATTTCCGCTTTACGCCGCAGATCATGGAGTTTTCCCGCCTGGATATTCATACCAACCGCTCGCAGCTGCGTAATTACTATGCCATGAAGTACAAAGACTTCAACAAAGACATGAGTGATTACATCAATAAAGTGGTGATGGAAGCCCGTTTTGCAGGTTCGGAAGTAAGCAGTGATGATGTGGCCTTTTTTGCCCCTGAGCTGAAAGACTGGAAAAAGCAGGTGGCTTTCAGTGGCAAATTCCTGGGCACTGTAGATAATTATACTGTAAAAGAGATGTTCCTGCGCAGCGGCGGTGCCACTTATGTAAGTGGCGACCTTACCATGAAGGGTTTGCCCTATATTAACAGCACGGTTATTACACTCACCAACGGCAACCTGCAAACCAATTATACCGAGGCCGCAGCTTTATTGCCGGCCATTAAAAATATCACAGAGCCCAATCTTGCCGCATTGGGTAACCTGCAGTACAAAGGCAGCTTTAACGGCACCATCAATAATTTTGTTACCAACGGCAACATTAGCAGCAGCCTGGGAGCGATGTACAGCAATATCAGTATGAAATTTCCATCCAGGGGCGAGCCGGGCTATAGCGGTACCATTATTTCACAACAGTTTGAGCTGGGCAAATTCATCAATGTACCCTCCCTGGGTAAAGTAAGTTTTAAAGGTAAGATTGACGGAAGCAGCTTTGCACTATCGAAAATTAAAACAACCCTCGATGGTAATTTTGACCAGCTGGAGTTCAACGGCTATAATTATACCAACCTGGTGTTCAACGGAACCATCCAGAAAAAGAATTTCAAAGGCGAATTCAAAGCCAATGATCCCAATTTCGATTTCACCAGTAGTATTGAAATAGACCTGAACGATTCGGTTCCCCGTTTCAATATCCTGGGCGATCTTGCCAAATCTGACCTGCAAAACCTGAAACTGGTTAACCAGAAAATAAAGCTCACCGGGTTGTTCGACCTTAATTTCCGTGGTGCCAACATTGACCAGTTCCTGGGTTCGGCCAAAATACTGAATGCCACGCTTACACACGATACATCCCGCCTCAGCTTCGATTCACTGGCGCTGAATGTATCGATCGATACCGCCAACAGGCGCATACTCTCCCTGCAAAGCAATGAATTTGACCTGCAGGTAAGGGGGCAATACAATATCCTTGACCTGCCCAACAGTTTCCAGTTGTTCCTGAATAAATACTTCCCTTCTTATGTGGCCGCACCGGCGGTTACACCCAAGAACCAGCGCTTTCTTGTTACCCTTAAAACAAGGGAGTTCGACAGGTATGCGCAGTTGCTCGACCCTAAATTATCAGGCCTGCACGATGCCATCATTATTGGTGGAGTAAATACCAGGGATTCGGGTATTTTTTATGTACGCACCGAAATTCCTTATGTCAAGTACGATAAGTATAAAATGGAAAATGCCCTGCTGCAGGGTCGCGGGGATTCCATCAAAGTAAACCTGACAGGCGAAATAGAAAAAGTGTATGTGGGCGACAGCCTGTATTTTCCCAATACCCGGCTCAACATCCAGTCGCAGAAAGACCATTCGGTGATACATATGGCCACCAGTGCCAATACCACGCTGAATGATGCACAGCTGAATGCAGATGTGTATACGATGGAAGACGGCGTGCGCATCAACTTTCTCCCTTCTTCATTTGTGGTGAATGAAAAAAAATGGAACCTCGAAAAAGAAGGTGAGCTGGTCATCCGCCGCAATTTTGCTTCGGCTAAGAATGTGCGTTTTACGCAGGGCTTCCAGGAAATGAACATAGAAACCGAAGAGGTGGAGGGCAGCAATACCAGCGACCTGGTGATCAACCTGAAAAACGTGAATATCGGCGATTTCACACCGCTTTTTACCCGCAAGCCACGGCTGGAAGGCATTGCCAACGGCAATATTCACCTGCGCGATTTTTTCAACCAGTTTAAGATGGATGCGGACATCAAAACAGAACAGTTCAGGCTGGATAATGATTCTGTTGGTGTGGTCACGTTAAAAGGCGGCTTCAATCATGAAACAGGAAAGGTGGATTTTGAGGTACAGTCAGATAATGAGAAATACAATCTCTCGGCCAAAGGCAGTTACAATACCAAAGATTCCATTGCACCGCTTCTGATCAGCACTGATTTAAAAAACACCCGGGTTACTATTTTAAATGAGTTCCTGGATAATCTTTTTGATGATATCACCGGCCAGGCTTCGGGTCAGCTTACTATTAAAGGCAATCCCAATGCACCCGACCTGCTGGGCAGGGTAACATTGCATAACGGCGGTATGAAGGTGAAGTATACGCAGGTATATTATAAAATTGATTCGGCCCTGATCAATTTTGAAGACGGGCTGATCGATTTTGGCGAATTCAAGATCAAAGATCCATACAACAATACCGGTACGGTAAAAGGCAAATTGTACCAGCGCGCTTTCAAAAACATGCGGTACGATTTTGACCTGTCAACCAACAAAATGTTACTGCTGAACACGCAGGCAAGAGATAACCAGCAGTTTTACGGCAAGGCCATCGGTAAAGCTACGCTCAGCCTGAAAGGGCCGCAGGAGAACATGCATATTTATATCAGTGGCGAAGTAACCGACAGTTCAGTTATTTCTATTCCTACTTCTACTGCGAGCAAAGAAACAGCGGATGCCGACTTCATCGTTTTTAAACAGTATGGAACGGAAATGAAGCCGCAGCAAAAAACAAGCGATACCAAACTGAGCATCGATCTTGACCTCATAGCCAATAACAAGGCCCTGATCAGGGTGATACTGGATGAGCTTACTGGTGATGTGATCAATGCCCGGGGCAATGGCCGCCTGCAGATCAGCGTGCCTGCCACCGGCAATATGACCATGAAGGGCCGCTACAATATTGAAAGAGGGCAATACAATTTCAATTTCCAGTCCATCATCCGTAAACCTTTTTACCTGAGGGATGAAGGCAATTTTATTGAATGGAACGGCGACCCTTACGATGCCAATATTCATATCGATGCCAGTTATATTGCTGAACGGGTAAGCCTGAATGACCTCATTGGCAACCAGACATTCAGTCTCGGTACAAGCAGCAATTCAGCCTTAAGGGCTTACCGTGGCGAAGTGTATGTGATAGCCGAACTGAGAGGTAAGCTGAGCAGACCTAATATCGGTTTCCGCATCGATTTTCCCCCGAACAGCGGCGCCAAGAACGACAATGACCTCAACCTGTTCTTAAACAGGCTGGAGAGCGACGACAATGAAATGCTGAAACAGGTTACCTACCTTATTGTATTCGATGCTTTTGCCCCTTATGGCGATGCCCGCTCCGGCAATACGCTGGCCTCTTCTATCAGTGCCAGCACGCTTAACAGTATTTCGCAGATGGTGACATCAGAGCTGAACAAACTGTTGTCTAATTTCCTGTTCAAAGTAACCGGCGATAAAAGCCTGCGCCTCGATGTGGGTACTTCTACTTATAGTACTGCCAGCCTGATAGGCGCCCAGCAAACAGGAGGCAACAGGCTCGACAGGCAGAATGTGAACCTCAAACTCAGCCAGAGCCTGCTCGATGGCAAACTGATCATCACATTTGGCGGCGACCTGGACTTTAACCTGGGTAACAGCCAGGTAGCCCAGGGCAATATGCAATGGCTGCCGGATATTTCTATCCAGTACATTCTTACCCGCGACAGGAAACTGCGCGCCATCGTATTTAATAAAAGCAGCCTGGATGTGGGTACAGGCGCTACCACTACCACCATCGGCCGGCGCAACAGGCAGGGTATCAGCATTTCGTATACCAAAGACTTTGAACGATTATTTGGCACCAAGCCCAAAAGACAAATTTTCCCGGCCCCACTCCCCCCTGCTGCAGGAAAATAAACGCTGGCGCTGCACCCTGTTAGATGAATTTAAAATAATAATACTTTTCTTGATTAACTCTCAAAAAATAGATAAAATAGTTCGTTTTCATTCAATAAAAAGCGCTTTTATTGCAAACCAGGCATTTACTGTGGTGCATAACGCAGGTAATAATCATCGCAACCGGCAAAACAGCTTTTTCAACTTGTTCAATGCTGTTTTGGGGAGCCCTGTTTTACCCCATATCCCCAGTCAAAAAGGGCATGTTAGTGCAGAAAAATGCCCATACAAAATGTTAAACAAGCGCCCTTTTTTTATTTTTTCAGCATTTGCAATCATTTAAAACAACCTTTCCGCTGCTGCACTAAAAGGCAGATAACATTTTTATTTCGTTTAAACCGCCCGGATATTCGTTGAATATCTTCTAAAAATCGCCCCTCAAAATACTAACACCTGTAAGTTTGGATGTTTTAGCTTTGTCGCTCAACAATGGCAGATCTATGTCTTTATTATCACCCATCACGATGATAGCGCCGGAGCAGCTGGCACAACTGGGTTTAAAGAAAGTAGCCCATATTCATTACCAGTGCAGGCCCTCCGAACTGGTGGCAGACAGCCTGCGGCTGGAACAGGGCGAGCTGAATGATACCGGCGCACTCTGTATTCACACAGGTACTTTTACCGGCAGGTGCCCGCAGGACAAGTTCATTGTTAAAGATCCTATCACGGAACATACCGTTCACTGGAATAATTTCAATATACCCATTGAAGAAAAATATTTTCTCCAGCTCAGGAAAAAAATGCTGGATTACCTGGGCGCCCAAGAGGAAGTATGGATAAGAGACTGCTATGCCTGTGCGGATGAGCGTTACCGCCTCAATATCCGCGTGATCAATGAAAACCCATGGAGCAACCTGTTTGCCTATAATATGTTCCTGCGCCCCGCTGAAGATGAGCTGGAGCATTTCGATCCCGAATGGCTGGTGGTACAGGCGCCGGCGTTTAAAGCAGACCCGATCACAGATGGCACCCGCCAGGAGAATTTTGCGATCATTTCCTTCAGGCATAAAACCATTTTAATAGGTGGCACAGGCTATACAGGCGAGATCAAGAAAGGTGTTTTCACCATACTCAATTACCTGCTGCCACAGGAACACCAGGTACTGAGCATGCACTGTAGCGCCAATATGGGCAAGGAAGGTGATGTGGCTATTTTCTTTGGCCTCAGCGGCACCGGCAAAACCACGCTGAGTGCCGATCCGCAACGCAGCCTGATAGGCGATGATGAACATGGCTGGACCAATAACACCATCTTCAATTTTGAAGGCGGCTGTTATGCCAAATGTATCGACCTGAATGAAGAAAAAGAGCCGGATATTTTTCATGCCATAAAAGAAGGCGCCCTGGTAGAAAATACCCGTTTTTATGAAGGCACCCGCCAGATCGATTTTTCCAATAAAGCCATCACCGAAAATACACGGGTGAGTTATCCCTTACATTATATTGCCACTGCACTGGAGCCCAGTGTTGGCAATGTGCCCGAAAATATATTTTTCCTCACCTGCGATGCCTATGGTGTGCTACCCCCTATCAGTAAGCTAACGCCAGGGCAGGCCATGTACCAGTTTATCAGCGGATACACCGCCAAAGTGGCGGGAACAGAAACAGGTATCACCGAACCCAAGGCTACCTTCAGTGCCTGTTTTGGTGCGCCTTTCCTTCCACTGCATCCGGCGGCATATGCAGATATGCTGGGTAAAAAAATGAAAGAGCAGCGTGTAAATGTATGGATGGTGAATACAGGCTGGAGTGGAGGCGCATATGGTACCGGCAAACGGATAAAGCTGGCTTATACAAGAGCCATGATCTCTGCAGTATTGAACAACCAGCTGAACCAGGTGAATTATATTGCGCATCCTGTTTTTGGTATGCAGGTACCACAGAGCTGCCCCGGTGTGCCATCAGAAATTTTAAATCCACGCAGCACATGGACAGATCCGGTTGCCTATGACGCGCAGGCCAATGAACTGGCGCGCCAGTTCATCCGCAATTTTGAAAAATATGCCAACCAGGTTTCAGGTGAAATTTTAAGGTCGGCCCCCTTGTTAGTTTAAAAATTTTGTCTACTTTTAACAATCAGAACTTTCAAAAACTTTTGGAAGTTCTATCGGCCCTCTTCGATTGCTATGACCATACTAAAACTCCACCGGCTCCGGCGGAGTTTTTTTATGTTACGAAAAGAGTGGGGCACTCTATACCTGCGGCCCTGGAGATCATTTCGCCAAAATACACTTCATTTTCTG
>CBJLMB010000060.1:0-24839 GCA_966424055.1 uncultured Deminuibacter sp.
CATCGTACATCCCACATCGTACTTCGTACATGGCAAGGGTTCAACGTTTAAGGTTTAAGGTTCAATGTGGGGGGCAGTTTAAAGTTTAAGGTTTAACGTGGAGGTGAAGCAGTTCCAGAGTTCCAGGTTTCATTGTTTCAATAAACAAACTAGCGGTAGTGGATACCCAGAAACACCTTCAACGTTAAACCTTAAACCTTCAACCTTAAACCTCCAACCCTCAAGGGTTTCAGGCGTCAGGAACGGCATTTTTTTTACTGTCATATTTTCATTCCCAAACCCCTATCTTTGCCGCTCACTAAAAATTGAAAACCCTTACTAGTATGCAACTGAAAGGTTTAGTGCGTTTTTTCACGATTGCGCTCATTTTAATTTGTCTTTACCAGCTGTCCTTTACATGGATCGTACGCAGCCATGAGAACAGTATGGGGGAAAGGGCCGACAAATGGCTGTATGCCCATTATCAGCGGCCTGAGCAAAAATATCCCGGCAATAAAGAGTTGCAGGCTGCTTATGCTGATTCGCTGGAAGAACTGAAAAAGGAAAGATTACAGCACTTGCTGGATAGCACGAAGGATTCCAAAATAGGTCCTTTCAACCTCACCACTTACCAGGGTGCCAAGGAGAAAGAGCTGATGCTTGGTCTTGACCTGCAGGGTGGTATCAGTGTTACCATGGAAGTAGGGCTCGACGGGCTGATCCGTTCGCTGGCTGATTATACCAAAGACCCGGGTTTCAACAAAGCCCTGGCCAATGCGGTACAACGTAAAGCCAACAGCGGTGCCGACCTGATCACCCTGTTCAATGAAGAGTTCCAGAAAGCTAGTCCCAATACCAAACTGGCCCCCTTCTTTGCAGCACGCAGTAATGGTAAAATCAAATTTGATGCTTCTGATGCAGCAGTACTCGGTTACCTGCGCACTTCTGCCAGCAGTGCATTTAACAATACCTATCGCATCCTGCGCACCAGGATCGATGCCTTTGGTGTGGCTTCTCCTACCATCAACCCCGATCCGGCCAAAGGCAGGATCACGATTGAGCTGGCTGGGATAAACGATCCTGAGCGTGTACGTCACTACCTTCAATCTACTGCCAACCTGCAGTTTTTTGAAGTATATAATGTAGGGGAAATAGGTGAATCGGTACTCGCTGCAGACAAGGCCCTGGCAGATTACCTGCATGGTACCAAAGCTGCTGACAGCATTGCCGCTAAAACCAAAAAAGATACCGCCAGGGTTGCAGCGAAACAACCGGCGGCAGCGGTTGATACTACCAAAACAGCCAGCCTCAGCAACATGGCCGATTCTGGCGCTGCCACAGCTAAAAATACCGATACAGCCAAAGCCAAACAGGATGATGCCCCGCTCAGAAGCCTGATCGGCTTTGCACAGGGCCAGCGCGGTCCCAATGGCGCCGCCCAGTTCCCGGCTTATATCGGTTATGTGATGACAAAAGATACTGCACAGGTAGGCAACTACCTGCGTATGGATATTGTGAAAAACAAGTTCCCGGCCAACCTGGTATTCATGTATGGCAAACCGGAGAATGATGATCCCAAATACAAGAACATCCTGCCACTGTATGCTGTCAAAACGCTGGATAACGGCAAGGCTGAGCTGGAAGGTGAAAATGTAAGCGATGCCCGCCAGGATTATGATGAAAAAGGCCGTATCGCCATCAAAATGAGCATGGACCAGATCGGTACCCGCACCTGGGCCAGGATGACAGAAAAGAATGTAGGCAAACCCATTGCCATTGTACTGGATAATATTGTGTACAGCGCGCCTTTTGTAAACGGGCCTATACCCAATGGTTCTTCAGAAATATCCGGTAACTATTCCCTGACAGAGGCACAGGACCTGGCAGACATACTGCAATCAGGTAAGCTGCCCGCCCCTGCCAAAATTGTTCAGCAGCAGGTGGTAGGTCCCACATTGGGTAACCAGGCGGTAAAAGGCGGCGCCATGGCCTTCGGTATCTCATTCATCGTGATTTTTGCCCTGATGCTGCTGTACTACAATACAGCCGGCTGGGTGGCCAATATCGCCCTTATTCTTAACCTGGTGTTCACCATCGGTATCCTCAGCGCCATGGGCTTTACCCTTACAGCGCCCGGTATCGCCGGCCTGGTACTGACCATCGGTATGGCTGTAGATACCAACGTAATCATTTTTGAACGTATTAAAGAAGAGCTTACCAGGGGCAAAGGCTACCTGACAGCAGTGAGCGATGGTTATAAACGATCTTATGCACCGGTATTGGATGCGCACGTGACCACTTTGCTTACAGCTATCATCCTGGCTTATTTTGGCCTGGGTCCTGTACTGGGCTTTGCCACCACACAGATCATCGGTATCCTGTTGTCACTGTTCTGCGGTATCCTGGTATCAAGGCTGATCTCTGATATTTATACCAATAAAAACAGGCATTTCAACTATTTTACCGGCCTGTCGCAGAAAGTATTCAAACATGCGGCGTATAAATTTATCGAATACCGCAAAGTGGCCTATGGCATCTCTGTTGTGGTATTGATACTGGGTATCAGCTCTTTCTTCTATGGTTTTGATGAGGGCGTGGAATTTGAAGGCGGCCGCAGCTATACTGTTGTATTCGACAAGATCCCTAACCAGGATGCGGTAAGGAACGACCTTAAAGCAGTGTTTGGCGAATACCCTGTAATTAAAACAGTAGACAAACCCAACCAGCTGAACATCACTACGGCCTATAAGATCCATGAAACAGGCGACAATGTTGATTCTACCGTAGAAGCAACCCTGTTCAAAGGCCTGGCTAAGTTTATGCCGGAAGGACTTACCTATAAAGAGTTCAACAGCAAGTACAAACAACAGTCGCAAACAGTGCTGCCCACCATTTCAGACGACCTGAAAAGCGGCGCCACCAAAGCCACCATCATCGCGATTATCGTGATCTGTTTGTATATCTTCATCCGGTTCCGCGACTGGCGTTATTCACTGGGTACCATTGTAGCCCTGCTGCACGACGTGTTTGTAACACTGGCGGTGTTCAGCTTCCTGCGTAAAGTGGTGCCTTTCCCGCTGGAAATAGACCAGCATTTTATCGCAGCCATTCTTACCGTGATCGGTTTCTCGATGAACGATACCGTGATCGTGTACGACCGTATCCGTGAGGATTCGCGTTTGATGAAAGGCGAAGACAAAGGCTCTATCATTAACCGGGCCATCAACCAAACATTAAGCCGTACGGTGATGACCTCACTCACCGTGTTCCTCACCATCCTTATCCTGTTCCTGTTTGGTGGTGAAGTAACCAAAGGTTTTGCCTTTGCGATGCTGATCGGTGTTGTTACCGGTACCTATTCTTCTATTTTTGTAGCCGCTCCTATCCTGATGGATTTTGCCAAAAACAAACCATTGGGCAAAGGGGATGAAGCAAAAAAATAAACCGTTTTAACGGATAACTTATAACAAAGAGGCTGTTTCATTTTGAAACAGCCTCTTTTTAATTGTATATAGTACACATCTATCCGCTGAAACACTGTTGCATTCTGCTTCTTAATATCTTTTTAACAGGATTCAACTATTAAATTGCGCTACTTTTGTTGGCAAAGTCTGCAAATTTGAATGTAGCCCGTGTCTATATCAGGAAATTACTACTGCTTATTGTAGCAGTGCAGATACTCAACCTGAGTGTATACGGCGGAGATTTTGACCAGTATTATTTTACCAGGCATGAACACAGCATAGGCGACTTCAATGAAATAGATTCACTGATAGAATATGTGACAGAAGTGGTGCTGAATTACAAAGACGCCTTCCCCGAAAACGGAGCGCACAACGAAAACACTTCTCATTCCCTGCTACTCAAACATATTTCCTTTAAACTTATTGAAACACCACAGCAACAGGCTGTACCTACCTACCAGGCATCAGTTCCGCTGTTTGTTCCGCTTAAAGAAGATTATAAATTTCTTTTCTTCAAAGAGATCAATCCACCTCCTCCCAAAGCCTGATCATTTGTTTTCACCGGCAGTGGCATGCAGTACCACACCACAACACTATGGCTTATCCATCAGCCTACAGCCGCTATCCATTGGCTGCAGGCAGGTATATGATAAGCAAGTCTTTAGCTGCTTTACACCCGATCGTTTAAATGGGCAATAGCTTGCAGCTACATGCTTGATACCTGGTGACTGCCCCTTCCCTTGCCGGTTTCACATTCATTTTCCAGAATCAAACAGATTTTTATGGCATTCAGGTTATGGCCTGCGTCCATGAAACAGTTCCGGCTATTTGCTGTTTTATTACAAACAACAGCAGGTATATTTGGCTGTACATGGGCAAAAGCTCAATCAGATACACTGACATTAAGTATAACACAGGTAGAAAAACGTTTTTTAGACAGCAACCTTCAATTATTAGCCGCACATTACAATATAAATGCACAGGCAGCATTGATACAACAGGCAAAGCTTTGGAATAACCCGGTATTAAACACAGACCAGGTTATTGCCGCCGACGGGCATTTTTTTCCGTACCACAAAAATCCCGATGGCACTTACAGCGGCCAGTATTTTATACAGTTGCAGCAATTGATACTCACGGCACGCAAACGCGGCAAGCTGATAGATATGGCGACCACCAATAAAACCATCAGCGAGTGGCAATTGCAGGATCTGCTGCGCAATCTCCGTTCACAGTTAAGAACCGACTATTTCAATCTTGCCCAGCAATTGCAGAATAAAAGCTTGCTGGAAACACAGCAACTGCACCTGCAACAATTGCTTGCTGCCATGCAGGAACAACTGAACAGCGGCAATATTGCACAAAAAGAATTCCTGCGTATACAGGCGCTGCTGATATCGCTGCAGCAGGATATCACCGACATCAACAAAAGCATAACCGACACACAAGCCGACCTGAAAACACTGTTATCATTAAAAGACAACAGCTTTATCAGGCCCGATGCCAACCCGTTCATGGCAAGTGTACTACCTCCCGACAGTACACAAACCCTGTTTGCACTGGGCAGGCAACACAATCCTTATTACCGCCTGCAGGAAGCGCAAACCCTGTACCAGCAGCAAAACCTGCGGTACCAGAAAGCGCTGCGTGTACCTGATATTACCCTGGGTCCCAATTTTGACAGGAATTCCAATTTTGTCCAGAATTATATCGGGCTGGGCATATCCTTTCCGCTGCCCGTGTTCAATAAAAACCAGGGCAATATCAAATCTGCCGAATACAGCATACAGCAGCAGCAGGCACTTACCAAGGATGCAGAAACAGATTTATACAACAATATTGACAATGCCCGGAACAAACTGCAGTTATCCATCCTGCAGAACAATCAAACACAGAAAGAATTTTACAGCAGGTACCAGCTGCTATACGAAAATATGCTGAGCAGCTACCGGCAGAAACAGATCAGCCTGCTCGAATTCCTTGATTTTTTCAACGATTATACTTCCCTCTGGCAAAGGCTTACACAACAGCAGCTGAACCTGCAACTGTGCAAGGATGCGCTGAATTATGCCGTGGGAACAGATGTTATCCAGTAGCAAGCCGGCCGCTTAAAGGCCGATAAAACCAACAACAAATGAAACAGTTTATGTATATCTCCGGTTGTGTACTGCTCGCGGCTTCTTTTACAGCCTGCCAAAAAAAAGAGCAAACAGCCACCAGTGTTAAAGATTCCAGCTTTGTGCTCACTCCCGCCATGAAAAAAATGATACAGATAGATTCTGTACAGTTCAAAGATATTTCTGATGAACTGAAACTGAGCGGAGAGATCAGCTTCGATGAAAACGCCGTAGTGAAAGTATATCCCTCCATCAGTGGCGTGGTGGCCGAAACCAAAGTATCCTTGGGCGACAAAGTAACCAAGGGGCAGGAACTTGCTGTAATGAAAAGCGCAGATATTGCCGGTAATTTCAGCGACCTGAACAGCAGCGCAGCCGATGTGGCCATCGCCAAACGCAATTACGAAAGCACGCAACAGTTATACAATAAAGGTATCAGCAGTGAGAAAGAACTGACCGAAGCCAAAAACAATTACACCAAGGCACTGGCCGCACAGGAAAAAATCCATTCACTCATCAGCATCAATGGCTTTGGTGCAGCGAAACAGGGCGGAATGCTGGTAATAAAATCGCCCATCGATGGATACGTGGTGGAAAAGAAAGTGACCACCGGTGGTTTTATCCGCAATGATATGGGCGATAACCTGTTCACCATTTCTAACCTGAAAGATGTGTGGATCTATGCCAATGTATACGAAGCCGATATCCCCAGGGTAAGAAAAGGTTTCAAAGCCGCACTGAATGTACTGGCCTATCCTGATAAAACATTCACCACTACGGTAGACGATGTAAGCAATGTACTGGACCCTAATAATAAAATTGAAAGAGTACGTTTAAAATTGTCTAATCCGGGCCTGTTGCTGAAACCCGAAATGTTCTGCACTGTTACCATATCCAATGAAACGGGTGAAAAAGCCAATTGTATTCCTTCATCGGCCATCATCTTCGACAATTCAAAGAACTATGTACTGGTGTATAAAAACGATGAGGATATAAGCATAAGAGAAGTGAACATCCTGCGTAAAGTTGACCAGAATGTATACATCCACAGCGGATTGCAAACAGGAGAAAAAATCATATCGCGTAAGGGGCTGCTCATTTTCAATGCCCTGCTTCAGAAAGGATAACAGGCCAATGACCTGCCCGTTCTAACCATCAACATCAACAGTATAAAATCACAGTAATGAATAAGTTTATTAAGCAACTGATATATTTTTCCCTGCGGCACCGCTACCTGATTTTCTTTTTCACCAGTGTAATGGTGGTCATTGGTATCTGGAGTTATATCAACACCCCTATTGATACATTCCCGGATGTAACCAATACGCAGATCATTGTTATCACCCAATGGCCGGGCCGCAGCGCCGAGGAAGTGGAAAAATTTATCACCATACCATTGGAAACCGAGCTCAACTCGGTACAGAAAAAAGTAAACCTGCGTACTATTTCTTCATTTGGTCTTTCATATGTGCGTATCATTTTTGAAGACAATGTAGAAGATGCCTTTGGCAGGCAGCAGGTGCTCACGCGTATTATGAATGCAGATTTACCGGATGGTGTAAAACCCGAAATAGAACCGCCCTATGGCCCTACCGATGAAATTTACCGCTATACCCTGAAAAGCAATACCAAATCTATCCGCGACCTCACTACCACGCAGGAATGGTTTCTTGACAGGCAATTCAAATCTATTCCCGGTGTGGCCGATGTAAATACATTTGGCGGGGAAGAAAAGATATTCGAGATCAGTGCCAACCCTAACCTGCTGGCCAAATACGGCTTAACCGCACTTGATGTATACAATGCCGTGAATAAGAGCAATGTGAATGTTGGCGGTGATGTGATTGAAAAGAACGACCAGGCTTATGTAGTAAGAGGCATCGGTTTGCTCAATAATATTGATGAAATCAGGAATATCATTGTTACCAATATCAACAATGTTCCCATCCTGGTAAAAAATGTGGCCGATGTGATAGAAACCGGCAAACCGCGGCTGGGTAAAGTGAGTTTAAATGAGCAGGACGATGTGATCGAAGGCATCGTGGTAATGCGCAAAGGAGAGAACCCCAGGCAGGTACTGGACCTGATTCATCACAAGGTAGATGAACTGAATAAAACACTGGCCAAACAGGATATACAACTGGTACCCTTTTACGACCGCACCACGCTGATGGATTTTTGTACCGATACCGTGATCCATAACCTGGTGGAAGGCATTATCCTTGTTACAGTGGTGGTATTCCTGTTCATGGCCGATTGGCGTACTACGCTGATCGTAGCGCTTATTATTCCGCTGGCCCTGCTGTTTGCTTTTACCTGTATGCGTATCAAAGGCATGACGGCCAACCTGCTGTCTATGGGCGCTGTTGATTTCGGTATCATCATTGACGGTGCCGTGGTAATGGTGGAAGGCCTGTTTGTAGCCATGGATCATATGGCCAGGGAAATGGGTATGGAAAAATATAACCGGCTTATCAAGCTGGGAGTATTTAAAAATGTGGCTGTTGAAAAAGCCAAGGCCATCTTCTTTTCCAAGCTCATTATCATTACCTGCCTGCTGCCCATTTTCGCTTTCCAGAAAGTAGAAGGTAAAATGTTTTCCCCGCTGGCTTATACACTTGGCTTTGCCTTGCTGGGAGCCCTGATCTATACACTCACTTTTGTTCCGGCGCTGGCCAGCATATTGCTGAAGAAAAATGTGCGTGAAAAACACAACCTGCTGGTGATAGGACTGGAAAAAATAGTAGACAAAGCCGCAGCGCTTACGCTGCGCGCACCCAGGAAAAGCCTGTTCATCGCTTTCACGATAATGGCCCTCTCCTTTTTCTCTACCCGCTTCCTGGGTACAGAGTTTTTGCCCAAACTGAATGAAGGTGCCCTCTGGATCACCGCGCAGCTGCCCATCAGTTCATCATTGAGCAATTCGGTGGATATCTCGCAGAAAATGTACCATATACTCAAAGAATATCCCGAAGTAAAACAGGTGCTGGTTCAGGTAGGGCGTACCAATGACGGTACCGATCCCAAAGGCTTTGCCAATGTACAGATCGCGGTAGACCTCTATCCTAAAAAAGAATGGAAAAGCAGAAAAGATATGGACGAGCTGGTGAGCGAGATGAACAATAAGCTATCCATCTTTCCGGGTGTGGTGCTCAATTTTGCACAACCCATTAGCGATAACGTGGCTGAAGCCGTAGCAGGTATCCCGGCAGAAAATGCGATGAAAATATTCGGACCCGATTTTGCCATGCTGGAACAAAAATCGGCAGAGGCGCAGGCCATTCTTAAAAATGTGCCCGGCATCTCAGACCTTGGTGAATTCCGAAACCTGGGCCAGCCCGAATTCAGGATCGAGCTCGACCAGCAGAAAATGGCGCTCTACGGCGTAAATGTATCAGATGCCAACTCGATCATTGAAATGGCGCTTGGCGGTAAAGCAGCCACCATTTTATTCGACAATGAAAAACGCTTCGATATCCGTATCCGCTATCCCAAAGAATTCAGGGATGATGACGATAAAGTGAAAAGCCTGATGGTACCCTGTGGCAATGGCAACAAAGTACCATTGAAGAACATTGCCGAAATTCAGAAAATAACAGGCCCCGCATTTATTTACCGCGATAACAACAGCCGTTATATAGGTGTAAAATTCAGTGTCCGTGACCGCGACCTGGGCAGTACCATTCTCGATGCACAGCATGCTGTAGCCAGCAAACTGAAATTGCCCGATGGTTATACCATCGCCTGGAACGGTGAATTTGAGAACCAGCAGCGTGCCGAGCATACCCTCGCCACAGTAATACCGGTTTGCCTGCTGATGATCTTTATATTGCTGTTCACTGCCTTTGGCAATGCAAAAGATGCTATGATCGTTTTGCTGGATGTGCCCTTTGCCCTTATCGGTGGCATACTGGCCCTGCATGTAAGGGGTATGAACTTCAGCATATCTGCGGGTATTGGTTTTATTGCGCTGGCAGGCATTTGCGTGCAGGACGGTGTAATATTGATCACACAGTTCAGGCATAACCTGGAAGCCAAGATGCCCATCGATAAAGCGATTCACCAGGGGGTTGTTTCCCGGGTACGCCCGGTGGTGATGACAGCGCTGATGGCCGCAATCGGTTTGTCCCCCGCAGCATTTAGTACCGGTATTGGCTCTGAATCGCAGAAACCGCTCGCCACCGTGGTGATCGGCGGACTGATCACTTCTACTATCCTCACCCTGCTGGTACTGCCGATCATTTATACAGTGATCTACAAGTTTATAAGGAAACGAGAAAACAGGAGACTGCTGAAAAAATCTGGACTGATCAATTAGCACATTTAAAGTGGAGAAAACCCGGGAAAGCTGTTCATTCACCGCAGCGATCCCGGGTATCTTTAACTGGACAGGTTTAAAACGGCTTAAATTCTAATTAAATCCATTGACAAACATAGGTGTTAACAAAAGATTTATCTTTATATCTGTAAACTTGCGGGCAATTACCGGACATGGCAATCATTAAACTACATATTGCAAGGATCTTTGCATTTGTGGTTGCGGTACAAATACTCAACATGAGCATTTATACGCAAGATTTCCAGCCATTGGTTCAACACAACCATACAATAGGCGATATCAATGAAATCAACTCCTTTGTTGAATACGTAGCCGAAATTGTACTGGATTACAAAAATGCCCTCCCCGAATACCAACAGTATTACAATAATCACAAAGAACTTCAGCTGCACAAGCATATCTCTGTAAAGCTGATCAGCCTGGAAAGGGAACAACCAGACAGGCCGGTACAGGACAATAGCCGTCACTTTACAGCCGCACTGAAAGAGGACTATCATTTCCTGTTTTTCAAAGAAATCAATCCGCCCCCTCCCAAAGCTTAAGCAGGCTTATTTTATCCGCACAGGAAAGGTTTTACCTGTGCCGGTTTGCCTCGCTGTTTACCGGTTTGCCTGTTTAACGAACAAGAAAAAATTACAGGACGATCTTCATATTCCATTCAAAGGTCTTGCTTAATCACACGGACATGAATATTTGTATGCGCAGCTTTTTATGCAGGCTCACTGCCGTATCTTTTTACCTGCTTTTAACCGGAATTGCCCGGGCACAGCTTGCTGATGCCCCGGATAGTGTAAGTATTTCTATCCAGGAAGCAGAAAAACGTTTCCTCGACAGCAACCTGCAATTACTGGCGGGCCATTATAATATTGATGCACAACGGGCATTGATACAACAGGCCAAACTGTGGGACAACCCTGTATTGAATACAGACCAGGTGATCGCAGCCAATGGGCAGTTCTTCCCCTACCACAAAAACCCCGACGGCTCGTACAGTGGACAGTATTTTATACAGCTGCAACAGCTGATTAAAACCGCTCGCAAACGGGGCAAACTGATAGATCTGGCCACCACCAATACCAAACTGAGCGAACTGCAGCTGCAGGATGTGTTGCGCAATCTTCGCTACCAGCTGCGTACCGATTACTATACGCTGCTACAACAACTAAGCAACAAAAGCCTGCTCGAACAACAACAGCAGCAGTTAGCCCGTTTGCTCACAGGCATGCAGGCCCAGTTTACAGCAGGCAATATTGCCCAGAAAGAATTGCTGCGTATACAGGCCCTGCAGATATCCCTGCAGCAGGATATCACCGATCTTAATAAATCAATTACAGATACAGAAGCCGATTTTAAAACACTGCTCCAGGTAAAAGAATCCACTTTTTACAAACCACAGGAGCCTGCAGCAACGGAACTGGTACTTACAGATACGCTGGCTGCACTACAACAGCTGGGCAAACAGAATAATCCCAATTACCAGTTACAGCAAACACAAACACTTTACCAGCGGCAGAACCTTACGTATCAAAAAGCATTGCGTGTACCCGACATTACACTGGGCCCTAATTTTGACCGTAATTCCAACTTTGCACAGAACTATGTAGGGCTGGGCATTTCACTGCCCCTGCCTGTGTTCAACAAAAACCAGGGCAATATCAAATCAGCCGAATTCAGCATCAAACAACAGGAAGCTATTACTCAAAATGCGGAAACGGATTTGCAGAACAGCATCAGCAACGCTTACCATAAATTACAGTTCACCATTCAGCAGAACAATACTACCCAGAAAGATTTTTATTCTAAGTACCAGGGCATGTTTCAGAATATGCTGAAAAGCTACCAGCAAAAACAGATCAGCCTGCTGGAGTTTATCGATTTCTTCAACGATTATACCAGCCTGCAGCAAAGGCTCAGCCAGCAACAGCTGAACCTGCGGCTGGCCAAGGAAGAACTGAACTATAATTTAGGTATAGATGCCATCAAATAAAACCATTTTAATTGCATTTATGATAAAGCAACCAGTAATGACAAGATATTTTCTGATAGCCGCCTTCGCAGCAGCTTCTCTTTTAACCGCCTGCGGAAAAAAAGCGCAACCCAAAGAGGAAACCAAAAAGTTTGAGCTAAGTGATACTATGGCAAAGCTGATCAAGCTGGATACCATTAAGTATTGCAATATTGATAACGCCATTACACTGAGCGGCGAGGTAAGTTTTAATGAGAACAGCGTGGTGAAAGTATACCCCAGAACCAGTGGACAGATCGTTGAATCGAAAGTGACACTGGGTGATAAAGTGCAGGCCGGCCAGGTATTGGCAGTGATTAAAAGCGCCGATGTGGCCGGCGGCTATGCCGATTTAACCAGTGCAGATGCAGATATTGCTATTGCCAAACGCCAGATGGACAATGCCGAATCGCTGTACAAAAGCGGCATTGCCAGTGAAAAAGAATTTACAGAAGCACAACAGAATTACCAGAAAGCACAGGCTGCAAAACAAAAGATCCAGTCACAGCTCAATATAAACAGCGGCAGCAGCACCAAACCGGGCGCCACTTATGTGATCACTGCACCTATCAGCGGGTATATTGTAGAAAAAAAGGCCAATACAGGCAGTTTTATCCGCCCGGATATGGGAGATAATCTATATACCATCTCCGACCTGAAAGATGTATGGATATGGGCCAATGTATTTGAAACCGATATTCCCAAGGTAAAAGAAGGCATCAATGTACAGGTAACTACCCTGGCCTACCCCGACAAGGTTTTCTACGGCAAGATCGATAAGATGAGCGAAGTACTCGACCCTACCAACAAAGCATTGCGTGTACGCATCAGGCTGCAGAACGACGGGCTACTGCTGAAACCGGAAATGTTTGCCAAAGTAATTGTATCGAATATCGAAGATACCAAGGCGATCTGTATACCAACCAAATCGCTTATTTCACAAAACGGGAAAGACTATGTAGTGGTTTATAACAGTAAAACAGATATGAAAATAGCAGAAGTAAGTGTGATCAAAACCGTTGGGGCAAACACCTATGTCAGTGGCGGTGTTACCGGCGGGCAATTGCTGATTACCGAGAACCAGTTACTGGTATTCCAGCAGTTGCTGAACGATTAACCATATTGTAAACACACCATTTCCTGTTAAAGAGGTTTTATGAACAAATTCATCAAGCGCATCATACACTTCTCACTACGTCACCGGTACCTTGTATTCTTTCTTACAGGGGTGCTGGCCGTAATTGGTTTTATCAGTTACAAAAACACACCTATTGATACATTTCCCGATGTTACCAATACCCAGATCATCATTATCACCCAATGGCCTGGCCGCAGCGCAGAAGAGGTGGAAAAATTTGTTACCATACCCCTTGAAACAGAACTGAACTCTGTACAGAAAAAAATCAACCTGCGTACCACTTCTTCATTTGGCCTCTCGTATGTGCGCCTGATCTTTGATGATGATGTGGATGATGCATTTGCCCGGCAGCAGGTAATGAGCCGCATTATGAATGTGGAACTGCCTGATGATATTAAACCCGAAGTGGAACCACCCTATGGACCAACGGGCGAAATTTACCGCTATACACTGAAAAGCAAAACCAGGAATATACGTGACCTTTTCACTATCCAGAACTGGGTGCTCGACCGGCAGTTTAAATCAGTGGCCGGCGTTGCCGATGTAAACTGCTTCGGCGGTGAGGAAAAAAGCTTTGAGATCAGTGTCAACCCCAACTACCTGGCCAAATATGGCATGACATCCCTGGATGTATACAATGCAGTAGCCAAAAGCAATATCAATGTTGGTGGCGATGTGATTGAACGTAACGGGCAGGCTTATGTAGTAAGAGGTATAGGCCTGCTCAACAATATCCAGGAAATTGAGAACATCATTATTACCAAGATCAATGGTGTACCCATCCTGGTAAAAAATGTTGCACAGGTAAAAGAAGCCGGCAAACCCCGACTGGGGCAGGCATCGCTGGATACAGCCGGTGATGTGATTGAGGGCATTGTTGTTATGCGAAAAGGAGAAAATGCAGCAGAAGTACTCAACAGGATACATGAAAAGGTTGACGAACTCAACAATAGTATTTTACCGAAAGATGTAAAAATCGTTCCATTCTACGACCGTACCACGCTGATGGATTTTGCCACCCATACAGTGATACATAACCTGCTGGAAGGCATTATACTGGTAACCTGTATTGTGTTGCTGTTCATGGCCGATTGGCGTACAACGGTTACAGTAAGCATTATTATCCCGCTGGCATTGCTGTTCGCCTTTATGTGTATGCGTATCAAAGGCATGTCGGCCAACCTGCTTTCAATGGGCGCCGTTGACTTTGGTATCATCATCGACGGAGCCGTGGTAATGGTGGAAGGCCTGTTTGTGGCACTGGACCACCGGGCCCGCGAAGTGGGTATGGAAAAGTTCAACAAGCTGGCCAAACTGGGTTTGTTTAAACAGGTGGGCACCGAAATGGGTAAGGCGATCTTTTTTTCCAAGCTTATTATCATCACCTGCCTTATTCCCATTTTCGCCTTTCAGAAAGTAGAGGGCAAAATGTTTTCCCCCCTGGCTTATACGCTGAGCTTTGCATTGCTGGGTGCCCTGATCTTTACGCTTACGCTGGTACCGGCATTGTCCAGCATCCTGCTGCGTAAAAATGTAAGGGAAAAGCACAATCCAGTAGTAACTTTTTTTGAAAAAGGTGTCAAGTTCCTGTTTGAAAAGACCTATGCCTTTCCTAAAACCAGTTTGCTTGTTGCCATACTGTTTATGGCGGTCAGCTTTTTCTCTTTTAAATTCCTGGGTTCTGAATTCCTGCCTGATCTTGATGAAGGCGCACTCTGGGTAAAATCGCAGCTGCCCATGAGTGCCTCACTTAACCAGTCGAAAGAAATTTCGGATAAGATGTGCTCCATCATCCGTAAATATCCCGAAGTAAGGCATACACTGGCGCAGATAGGCCGTACCAATGACGGAACAGACCCTAAAGGTTTTTTCAATGTGGAAATCGCAGTTGACCTGAAACCCAAAGATGAATGGCGCCCCGGTGTTACTACCGAGAACCTGATAGACAGCATGAACAGGCAGCTGAGCAAGATACCTGGATTACTGCTGAACTATTCACAGCCTATCCGTGACAACGTAGATGAAGCCGTGGCTGGTATTCCTGCATCACTGGCTGTAAAAATATTCGGCCCCGATTTCAATACACTCGATTCACTGGCCAATAAAGTGCAGGATATACTGGGTAAAATAGAAGGCGTGGAAGACCTGGGTGTACTGCGTAACCTTGGCCAGCCCGAATTCCGCATTGAGCTGGACCAGCAGAAAATGGCGTTGTATGGTGTAAGCACTGCCGATGCGCAGGCCGTGATTGAAATGGCCCTGGGTGGCAAAGCCGCCACACAGCTGTATGAAGGCGAACGCAAATTCGATATCCGTATACGTTATCAGAAAGAGTTCAGGGATACACAGGAAAAGATCAACCAGCTGATGATCCCCACACAGGACAGTGCCAAAATTCCCATCAGCGAAATTGCATCGATACGTACACTGACAGGGCCTGCATTTGTTTACCGCGATAACAACATGCGTTATATACCGGTAAAATTTTCTGTACGCGGCCGTGACCTGGGTAGCACCATCGCAGAGGCACAGGCCAAGGTAAACAAGGCTGTTAAACTGCCAGACGGTTATAAAATGACCTGGAATGGTGTATTTGAAAACCAGCAACGCGCTACCAAAACGCTGGCCACAGTGGTGCCGGTTTGTTTGCTGGCCATCTTCCTGCTGCTGTTTATTACGTTCGGCAATGTAAAAGATTCCATTTTAACCATACTGAATGTTCCGTTTGCATTGATAGGCGGCATCCTGGCATTGCATGTAACAGGTATGAACTTCAGTATTTCGGCAGGCATCGGTTTTATTGCGCTGTTTGGCGTGTGTATCCAGAACGGCGTGATCCTGATCAGTGTGTTCAGGAAAAACCTGGAGAATAAAATGACATTGCACCAGGCCATCCTGCATGGGGTAATATCAAGGGTTCGTCCGGTTGTAATGACTGCGCTGATGGCAGCAATAGGTCTTTTGCCAGCAGCCATCAGCCATGGTATAGGCAGTGAAACACAGAAACCGCTGGCCATTGTGGTTATCGGTGGGTTGATCACTTCCACCATACTCACACTGCTTATACTACCTATTTTGTATGCACAGGTGCATCTGTTTATCCATAAACGCGAGAACAGGAAATTATTAAAGCGCGCAGGATTTATTCAATCGTAGATCGTACTCCGCCGCTTGTAAAGCGCCGGAGGCTAATGCTAAAAACGGGTATAAATGAAATGGTTAATCCTTTGTTTGGGAATCCTCTTTGAAGTACTGGGTACTATCAGTATGAAGTATGCAGAAGGCTTTACCAGGTTATGGCCATCGGTACTGGTCTTTGTGTTCTATGGTATCAGTTTGGCAGTACTGGTTTTTGTGCTGGAAAAAATGGAAGTAAGCATCGCTTATGCTATCTGGGCCAGTGCAGGAACAGCCCTGATCGCAATAATTGATATCGTGTTTTACAAAGAACAGGTCTCGGCACTCAAAATTGCATCTATAGCACTGATCATCTTAGGCATATTAGGACTGGAATTAGCTGAATCCTGAACAATAAAAAAAGAACATGAACATTTTTCTAACAGGTGTTACCGGATTGGTAGGCGGAGAGTTGCTGGTACGCTTGTCTCAACACCCCGGTGTTGATAAGATCTATTGCCTTATCAGGGCAAAATCTGATGAGGAAGCCAAACAACGGCTGCAAAAAGTATTTGGTGTGCACAATGATTATTTTGATACTGACAAAATTATTCCTGTAACAGGCGACCTGCTGGGTGAGCAATTACCTGCACAGCTGGCGCATCAACTGGCTGCTGCGGATATTGATACCATCATTCATTCGGCAGCCAATACTTCTTTCTCCGGGTTCAATGACGACCTGGTAGAGAAAGTGAATATCGGCGGTTTACAAAAGATATTGACCTGGGCCCAAACACTTGCCGGTCTTCGCAGTTTCGTGTATGTAGGCACGGCTACCATCTGCGGCACACATACCCGTCACCGGGTGATTGGTGAAGATGAATCGCCCAACCTGTCTGCAACGCATGTGGTGAAATATACTTATACCAAAATGAGGGGTGAGCTACTGATCAGGGAATCGCTGCCGGCAGAAAAGATACTCATTGTACGGCCTTCTATCATCATGGGCGACAGCCGCCCGCTGCTGCCGCGCTCACCGGTTATTTTGTGGGCAATGGCCACCATCAACCACCTGCGACTGATACCCGTAAATGAAGCAGCACGGCTGGATATTGTATCGGTCGATTATACGGTCAATGCCATCACGGCCCTGTTATTTGCCCGGCGCAAACACCAGGTTTACCATATTTCAGCAGGTGCGGCAGGCGCTACATCCACCAGGGAGCTGGCCAATATGCTTACCAGCTATTATGCACACCTGCCGGCTTTCAAGTTTGTGCCACAGCACATGATACAACAAATCAGGCACTGGACACGCGGAAAGCTGGCCCCTGTTGCTGAATTGAATGAACACCAGCAATACCTGGACCACTGGCTGGTTTATTTTAAAAGCAAAAACAACCTGCGGCTATTGTTCAGCGGCCTCTCCCCTTACCTGGATTTTATGGAGCTGGGCCATGTATTCGACAACAGCCGCCTGCTGGAAGACACCGGCATCGAAAATATTGCTCCTGCACACAAATACATGCAGGCATCCCTGGGGTTCCTGGATAAGATCAATGTGCTGGAAGGCGCCATAGACCCATAGCCATCACCGGCATTCCGGTGATAAAAGATACTAAAGAAGCTCGGTGCTGGAGTAGTTGCACCGAAGCCATGTCCAAACACAACGCCCCGTATGTCTATACGGGGCTCTTTATTTTATTGCCCTGCCAGCTGTGCATCCGCAGACTATAGTTATGCACACCGGCACAAACAGCTATCCCCGGCTCGCAGGAATAGATTACCTTGCAACCTTGTATATTTTAGCATCAAATGCCTTTGTGAAGCAAAGCATTTTGCAGAAGCCTTTTTAATGGCTTGACTAACTTAATGCACTCATTTTAAGAACATTAGAAGCGATCATCACAGCTTCACTATCCCTTAACAAACAAAAAAGGCAGGCAGAACGTCAAAGGATTGATAAAAAGAACCAGTGCAGCATATTTGGTATCAACCTTGCACTATACTAAATAAATAAGTTAACACTCATTAGTTTACTAAAAAAAATATCATGAAAACACAGCTTACAATATGGCTTCTGGCGCTGACAGTATCCGTTGTGGCTGTATCATGCGGTACGTCTTATTATGCTACTGCTCAATCAGGTAATGACCCTTATTATGACCAGGCTAACCAGGACGCTGATGCATATACAGATAATAATTACAATGGAACAGAACCGGAGGTGACATTTGACAATTTTTACAACGATTTAAGTCCGTACGGCACCTGGATGGATTATCCGGCTTATGGCCGTGTATGGATTTGTAATGTGCCTGGATTCAGGCCTTATTACTCAGGTGGCCACTGGGCCTATTCTAACTATGGATGGACCTGGGCATCTGACTACAGTTGGGGCTGGGCTCCTTTCCACTATGGCCGCTGGGCTTTTGAAGCCGGCTATGGCTGGATGTGGGTTCCCGGTTACCAATGGGCTCCGGCCTGGGTTAGCTGGAGAAGCGGCGGCTCCTGTTATGGATGGGCTCCTCTTGCTCCCGGTATCAGTGTAGGTGTAGGTTTTGGCGGTGGTATCCCTGCAGACCGCTGGGTATTTGTACCGCACCAGTATATCAACAGGACCAACATCAACAATTATTATATCAATACTTCCCAGAACACCACTATTATCAATAACACCACTGTTATTAATAATATCAGGAAGTACAGGAACACCAACTATGTAACCGGTCCCGACAGGCAGGATGCAGAAAGAGCCATCGGCCGTCCTATTACGCCCATGCGTGTAACCAGCAGCATGCGCCCCGGTCCTGCTGTAAGCAGTGGTAATACCCTGCGTATTTACAGGCCTGTTGCACGTGCCAATAATAACAATACGCCCGGTAATAGTAACAATTTCAATAATGGTGGTAACCCGAGGATCAATCCATCCATGCGGCCAGGCTCTGCCAATAGCGGGCAGAATATGCAGCCGAACAATCAGCAACCGGTGAACAGCGGGCTTACCCCGTCTAACCGCAGGCCGATCAATGGCAACAACATCAATAACAACAATAATATGCAACCGCAGCCATCAAGGCCGCAGGGCAATTATAACAACAACAATATGAACAATAACCGGGTGAATCCACAGCCGCAGCAGCAGATGCAGCAACCGCAGCAACAGCGGCCTGCACAGGAAAGCTTCAGGCCACAGCCAAGACCCGATGTGTTCAGGAACCAGCAGCGGCCTATTATGGATCAGCAACGGCCTCAGCCGCAGCAGCAAATGCAAAGGCCCATGCCACAGCCACAACAACAGCGGCCTGTACAGCAAAACTTCAGGCCACAGCCCAGTTTCAGGCCCTCTGCCCCACCACCAGCCAGGCCAATGAGCGCTCCGCCGCAAAGAGGTGAAGGCAGGTTACGCAGGTAACAACGGTTGAGTACAGATAAACAAAAAGGTTGAAATAAATTATTTCAACCTTTTTTATTTGCCGTTATCCGGATAAGGCTTTTATCTACACAGCGAACGAGCTGCCGCAACCACAGGTGCTGCTGGCATTGGGATTACTGAAGGTAAAACCCCGGTTGTTCAGCCCATCCTGCCAGTCTATTTCCATACCATACAAATACAGCTGGTGCGCGGTATTCATCACACAGGGAATACCTTCCACTTCAAAAACCATATCCCCATCCTGCTGTTGATCGAAACCCAGTACATAGCTCATCCCGCTGCAGCCACCACCTTTCACACCCACCCGCAATAATTGGGTGGTATCAAAACCATCGGCCTGCATCAATGCTTTTATTTCTTTAACAGCGCCTTCTGTAAATGTTACAGGGGCAGATAAGGTGGTTGACATATTTTTTTTCTCCTTTGCAACAAAAATACACAGATCCGGGCAGCAGTGAAGAGCAGGCATTTTCGGATTCAGGAAAAAACCATCAATGTATTTGCTTTTCATTCACTCCGGCAGCACAAAGGGTTTTAACAGCAGCAAAGGAAATACCTATTTTTGTGCCTATGGATATGATCAATATAAATACCATTATCGCTTTTGCATTGGGTGCCGCGCTGGCCGGACTTGCCGCTTATATCGCCAGGCAAAAAAACAAACCTGCAGCAGTGCCACAACCCAAAGCAGAAGGATCGCCACAGCTGCGCCTGCAAGCATATGAAAGGCTTACACTGCTTGTTGACCGGATCGCCCTGCCCAATCTCATCAGCAGGGTTAGCCAGGCCGGGTTAAATGCCAAAGAAATGCAATTGCTGCTTACCCGGAATATCAGGGAAGAATATGAATACAATATCACCCAGCAGATCTATGTATCGCCCGAAGCATGGAATGCCGTAAAAAACCTGAAAGAGCAAAACCTGCTTGTCATCAACCAGCTGTCCAATGCCCTGCCCCCAACGGCTACAGGTCTCGACCTGAATAAACACTTACTCGAATACCTTATGACGGACAAAAAAGGCAGTCTGCACGAAGTGGTTAGCGAAGTACTGAGCTATGAAGCCAAAGCCTTGCTCTGATCCAGTACTACTGCTTCCGCTTTTTTCCTGAAATAATTTTATATAGAACCATTGCTATTGATATTCCCGGTCATGCTACGGTTTTATTCATGTGGGCGCGATAGGTGTTATACTGATTAACTCAAGCCGCCAGTAGTACCAGGTTAAAAGCGGCAAGCTGATAACGCCGGGGCCACAAGAAATTCATCCCGCGGATACGCGGAAACAAAAGCATTTTCAGCCCCTGTTCATATGCAAGCAATCTGACAGATCAATTATTCTATAAACGAACCATGCTCATCTCATAACCGGCAATCCAAGGTTTCTAAAAAACTACTGATAACCCGCCACCCGGGTTAATTAGTTGGATATCCAACTAATTAGTATCATACGGTGCCGCCGCAACAAGATAGCTACCGGTGTGGCAACAACAAATCCTGCTCCGGCCTGTTATTATGGCAAACAATTCAATCGTTGCTTATGCCATCATTCTTTCAGAAAATCAGGCAGGCTTACCAGTTGTATAAACAGGTAGATATGGATGCGCTCAATAAACTGGCGGCCCGGGTAGATCTTGGCGAGGTAATGCACCATGTAAGCCAGCTCGATGAAAAACAACTGCAGGGACTGATGAAGATGCTTTCTGCCGGCAGTAACAAGCCATCTAAAGCCCTCCCTCCTATTAACGGTGATTTCTATGATCTGTCAGACACACTGATGGAAGAAGAAAAAGCTTTACAACAAAAGCTGCGCAGTTTTATGGAAGAAGAAGTGCATCCGCTGGTGAACCGCTACTGGCTGAAAGCCGAATTCCCTTTTGAACTGATACCCAAACTCGCCGCACTGAATATATGCGGTGCTACCTACCAGGGTTATGGCTGCCCGGGTTATTCCAATTTAATGGAAGGCATACTGGCTATGGAGATGGCCAGGGTTGATGCTTCTATCTCTACTTTTTTCGGCGTGCAGAGCGGCCTGGCGATGGGTTCTATTTATTTACTGGGATCGGAGGAACAGAAACAACAATGGCTGCCCGGCATGCAGCAGATGAAACAGATAGGTGCATTCGGCCTTACAGAACCTGAAGTAGGCTCCGGTGCAGCTGGCGGCCTTACTACAACAGCCAAACGGAAAGGCGATACCTGGCTGTTGAACGGCCAGAAAAAATGGATCGGCAATGCCACATTTGCCGACGTGATCGTGGTATGGGCCAGGGACCTGGACGACAATAATGTAAAAGGTTTCCTGGTTAAAAAAGACAGTCCGGGCCTGCAGGTTGAAAAAATGGAAGATAAAATGGCCCTGCGCATTGTGCAGAACGGATTGATCACACTGAAAGATTGCCGGGTAGCCGAAGAAGACCGCCTGCAGCAAGCCGGCAGTTTTAAAGACACGGCCAGGGTATTGCGCATGACCCGTGCAGGTGTGGCCTGGCAGGCGGTGGGCTGTGCCAGGGGCGCTTACGAAAATGCCCTGAAATATACCAGGGAAAGAAAGCAGTTCGGTAAACCGATCGCCGCTTTCCAGCTGATACAAAACCACCTGGTGGAGATGCTCTCTAACCTCACCGCGATGCAAACCATGGTGTTTCGTCTTTCACAACTGCAGGATGAAGGCCGCCTTACCGATGAGCATGCATCACTGGCCAAAGTGTTCTGCAGCCTGCGCACACGTGATGTGGTAAGCAGGGCAAGGGAAGTAATGGGTGGCAATGGTATTTTACTGCAGTACGATGTAGCCCGTTTTGTAGCAGATGCAGAGGCTATTTACTCCTACGAGGGTACCAAGGAGATCAATTCACTCATCGTAGGCCGCGCCATTACAGGATTCAGTGCATTTGTATAAACAGTGCCCCGGTACCAGCCAGGTTTTAAAACAAACACCCCGGCGAACATGTTAATAAACCCTTGTTTTCGCAAATCGAAAATGTGCATGTATGCGGATTGCTTAATTTCGTTTTAGTCTACACATGTTGCAGACTATTCAACCAATAATTGAATTATGGCAGGGATACTTGATCTGGTAGGCAATACCCCTATGGTACAGTTGAAACAGGTGACCGTAAATCCGCAGGTGACCATTTATGCCAAATTGGAAGGCAATAATCCTGGTGGCAGTGTAAAAGACCGTGCAGCTTATGGTATGATCAAAGGTGCACTTGACCGCGGCGAGCTGAAGCCGGGTATGAAACTGATTGAAGCTACCAGCGGCAATACCGGTATTGCATTGGCCATGATCGCCAGTTTGTTTGGTGTGGAAATAGAACTGGTGATGCCTGAAGATGCCACCCGCGAACGGGTGGCCACTATGGAAGCATTCGGAGCCCGTGTTATACTCACCCCCAAAGAGCGGTCGATGGAAGGTGCTATTGATTATGCCAATGACCGTGTGGCAGCAGGTGGCTACCTGATGCTGAACCAGTTTGCCAATCCTGATAATTACGGTATGCATTATAAAACAACCGGGCCTGAAATATGGAAAGATACTGCAGGTGGTATCACCCATTTTGTTTCGGCCATGGGCACTACCGGTACTATTATGGGTGTATCACGTTTTTTAAAAGAACAGAATCCTGCTATACAAATCGTGGGCTGCCAGCCCGCAGAAGGCGCGCATATTCCCGGTATCCGTAAATGGCCCGAAGCTTATCTGCCCAAAATTTTTGACAGAGACCGTATAGACCGCACAATAGAAGTGGCCGAAGCCAATGCCCGCACCATGACACGCCGCCTGGCAAAGGAAGAAGGTATTTTCTGCGGCATGAGCAGTGGCGGCGCCGTATATGCGGCAGTGGAACTGTCGAAAGAATTAACCGCCGGTATTATCACCTGTATCATCTGCGATCGCGGCGACCGTTATTTATCCTCCGACCTGTTTGATTGAATCAGTTGAACCCAAGTTGCGGGACAATCAGTGTTCTTATAGCTACGAGCTTGAGCTTATAGCTATGAGGCAGGAAAAGTTTTCCTTTCTGTGCTCTCTGCGTGTTCCGCGAGATACATTCCTCGCAGCTCAGCGCTCATAGCTTGAAGCCCTTTTATAGCTACGAGCTGTGAGCTTCCAGCTATGAGGCAGGAAAAGTTTTCCATTCTGCGCTCTCTGCGTGTTCCGCGAGATAAAATTCCTCGCGGCTCAGCGATCATAGCTTGAAGCCCTTTATAGCTACGAGCTGTGAGCTTATAGCTATGAGGCAGAAAAGTTTTCCGTTCTGCGCTCTCTGCGTGTTCCGCGAGATAAATTCAAAGCCTTAACTTTGACCACAAACACTAGGAACATGGAAAGAGGAACATATGCCACACTGGTAACCACTAATGAGGAATTAGAACAGATAGAAACATTATCACAGCTTAATAATATCGCGCAGCTTAGTGCCGAAGAAAAATCGAAAGAGGGCTTTGTTACATGGTCTTACACGCTGGATGTTTTACAGCAGCTACATAAAATTTCGCCCAGTATTATTGTCAAAGATGGGGACCTTGTGGCAGGCTATGCGCTTGTACTTACAAAAGAAGCCGCAACGGTTTATCCACCCCTGCAAGGCATGATTGATAATTTGAACCAGGTACAATATAAAGGACAGCCCCTTAATTATCACCGGTATTATATTATGGGCCAGGTTTGTGTGCATCCCGATTATCGCGGCAAAGGCATATTTCAGCAACTATACGATTATCATAAACAACTATTTGCCCAGGACTATGATTTCCTGCTCACCGAAATTTCCACTACCAATCTCCGCTCCCAAAGAGCACACCAGAAAACAGGCTTCCGCACCATTCACACCTACCGCGATGATATCGGCGAATGGGATGTGGTGGTGTGGGATTGGTTGAATGGTTGAATGGTTGAATGGTTGATTGGGAATTAGTAGTAATAGGGTTAATTTGAGAATGTGGGAATTTGAAAATTTGAAAATGAGGGGGATGGTTGAATTGTTGAATGGTTGATTGGTTGAATTGTTGAATGGTTGAGTGGTAATTAGTAGTAATGCTCACGGCTGACGATTCACGGGTAGGGTTAATTTGAAAATGAAGAGGATGGTTGAGTGGTTGATTGGTCGCATATTAAAACGAAGATTTCATCTTGTATCTTGCTACTTGCATCCTGCTACTTTTCATTACTCACGGCTAACGATTCACGGGTAGGGTTAATTTGAAAATGAAGAGGATGGTTGAGTGGTTGATT
>CBJLMB010000061.1:0-24712 GCA_966424055.1 uncultured Deminuibacter sp.
TTCCTTCCCTACTACTCAACCATTCAACCTCTCAACCAATCAACCAATCACCAATGCCGCGAGTGGCGAGTGGTGCTAACGCACCGTGAATCGCGAGTTTTTTTTCCGGTGTATGCTTTTACATAACTATTGAATAACGTTAGTCGTGAATCGTCAATCGTGAGTGGATCGGGAAACGAGAAGCAACATACCGGAAATCCCAATTCCCTAATTCCTAATTACCCATTCCTTCCCTACTACTCAACCATTCAACCTCTCAACCAATCAACCAATCACCAATACCGCGAGTGGCGAGTGGTGCTAACGCACCGTGAATCGCGAGTTTTTTTCCGGTGTATGCTTTTACATAACCATTGAATAACGTTAGTCGTGAATCGTGAGTGGATCGAGAAACGAGAATCGAGAAACGACATATTCTAATTCCCAATTCCCTTTCCCTACTAATCAACCTTTCAACTAATCAACCAATCAACTACCCCACGCGCTTGCCTGGTCCAGTTGGGTGATGGCGGCTGTGTCAAGATTAAGGGTGGTGGATTTTATCAGGTCGTTGAGTTGTTGCAGACTGGTAGCACTGGCAATAGGTGCTGCAACATTTTTGCGGCTGGCAACCCATGCCAGTGATACCTGTGCAGGTGTGGCATTATACCTGGCAGCCACTTCGTCGAGTGCATGTAAAATGCGGAAGCCACGGTCGTTGAGGTATTTTTTTATTCCTGCGCCCCTTGCGCTTTTGCCCAGGTCGGCTTCTGAACGGTATTTGCCGCTTAAAAAACCACTGGCCAGTGCATAATAATTGAGAACGGATAAATTGTACTTTTCACACAAGGGGGCATACTGTTCTTCAAAGTCCTGCCGTTCGTACAAATTGTATAAAGGTTGCAGTGTTTCATAGCGGGCATACCCATTTTTTTCACTCGCTTCCAGTGAAGCTTTCAGTCTTGCAGCACTGATATTGGATGCGCCGATGGCGCGAACCTTACCTTCTTTTACCAATTGTGTATAGGCTTCCAGCGTTTCCTCCACTGGTGTGGCTTCATTATCGTAGTGCGTTTGGTAAAGATCGATATAGTCTGTTTGTAAACGCTGCAGCGATTCCTCTACCGATTGCAGGATATGTTTTTTAGAAACATCCTTGCCCTGTCCCTTATCGGCGCCCACCTTGGTGGCCACGATCACTTCCTTGCGTTTGCCGGATCGCTTCAGCCAGTTGCCGATGATGGTTTCCGATTCGCCGCCTTTATTACCGGGCACCCAGCGTGAGTACACATCTGCCGTGTCTACCAGATTAAATCCTGCAGCCACAAATGCATCCAGTAACTGGAAAGAAGTGGCTTCATCAATGGTCCATCCAAATACATTTCCACCAAAAGCAAGTGGTGCCACCGCGATGCCTGATTTGCCCAATTGTCTTGTTTCCATATGCTTGTTTTAATATTTCGATACAAATTGCCCGATGCAGCACCTGCCAGTCGATGCTAGTGCCATTGACTGGGAATAAGCATACAGCAGCGATCCCGCGGGCAACCAGTATACAACAAGTTGCCCGCGGGATCGTTTAAAAATATTTCAAAAAAGAACCGGGCACTTTCGGTGCCCGGTTAATTATGCTGTGGGGAAACTTACACATTCTTTGAGTTCCTTCTCGGTATAAGCCATGTTATACTGTTTCAGAACATCATCGGGTACGCCATTCCACTGGTTGGGTTTATTACCCATGTACCCCAGGTCTTTCACACCTATTTCAGATGTATAAAAACCCGATGCGGTTAAATTACGCATGAGGTTAAAAAAAGCAACGCCCTGTTTCATTTCGGGTTTGGCTTTTGCGGGCCAGGCGATCTCATCTACCATTTCCATCTGCTGTTTCTGGTCACAATCCCTGAATGATTTATCGTAACGTTTCAGGCATTGTATATCCAGCCAGCGCAGGCCACCACGCATGGGTACCTGGTGTTCTTCTTTTTCTTTAACGATGAATTCGATAAAGTCGGGCACCTTGGCCTCAGAAGCACTACCGCTTATTTCATCTTTGGGGATGATGATATCTGCGAGAATGGTGATGGTGGCCATTTCATGATCGGTGAAAAATTTAGAGGCCGTGATCTTTTTGTAATGATCCACTTCCTCCACCATACGGTCCAGGTTGCCGGCCGATAGATCGGCGGCTGCTTTGGCTTCCGTACCTTTTTTATCACTGGTTTTACAGGCTTCCAGCAATACACCGGTAGATACGGTGCCTACCATGAGCGCCTTAAGCGATTTTCTTCTGTCCATAAAAACAGTATTTAGCTGCTGTTGATTCCGGCTGCATCACAAGGCTGTTTTGCAACGGGCGGTTGATGCAGCAATTTATTATAAAAATGCTTCCGATAAAAACCGCCGCTACCAAAACTTTTCACCCGTTTTGTTCCACCGCGATCAACGCTTTTGATGATTTATAAATACGATTTAGCACCTGTTTAAAAAAAACTTACAGGTTTTGTTTTTTCATTTCATCCACCAGGTATTCGCTTGCACGCATAGACAAAGCCAGAATGGTCCAGGTGATGTTCTTATCAGCCTGTGAAACAAACTGGCCGCCATCTACACAGAACAGGTTTTTGCAATCGTGCGACTGGCTCCATTTGTTGAGTACAGATCTTTTAGGATCGTCACCCATTCGTACCGTACCGGCTTCGTGAATAATCTTACCCGGTTTATGCAGTCCATAATTGCTTTCAGCACCATCATCGCCACCCCAGGTAATCACAGCGCCCATTGCATGCAGTATCTCGGCAAAAGTTTCCTTCATGTGCTTGGCCTGCTTGATTTCATGTTCGCTCCATTTTACATTGAAACGCAAAACAGGGATACCATATTTATCCACCACGTTCGGATCAATTTCGCAGTAGTTGCTTTCAAATGCAATGGCTTCACCACGGCCGGCCATACCCACATGCGCACCATAGAAATAACGGTAATCTTCTTTCAGTGATTTACCGTATCCGCCGGCTTCTTTTTGTTTGCCTTTCACTACGTATTTACCATTCAGGTTTTCAATACCCCAGCTAAAGCCATACAGGGGCATACCGAAGCCACCGCCATATTCAATATGATAGCCGCGGGGGAAATCGAGTTTCTTATTATCGCCCCACCAGGGAGAATAAACGTGCATACCACCTACACCATCTTCATTATACCGTTTACGGTCGAACAGTGCGGGAATGATACCGCCCATATCTGCACCGGTTGAATCGTGCAGGTATTTACCTACCACATTGCTGGAGTTGGCCAAACCATTGGGATAGCGGGGAGATTTGGAATTGAGCAACAAACGTGCACTTTCGCAGGCGCTGGCTGCCAGTATCACTGTTCTGCCGCTTACCTGGTACTCCTGCATATCTTCTTTATTAATATAAGACACACCGGTCGCCAGTCCTTCTTTATTAGTAAGTACTTCACGTGCCATAGCATTGGTAACCACATCTACATTACCTGTGGCGATGGCTGGTTTCACCAGTACAGAAGAAGAAGAAAAATCGCCATAAACCTGGCAGCCCCTGTTACACTGCGAACAGAAAAAGCAGCGTCCACGGTCTTTGTTATTGGCAAGGGGTTCCGTTAAAATAGACAGGCGTGAGGGTATCACTGGTACGCCAACGCTGGTGCCTGCTTTTTTAATCATCAGTTCATGCAGGCGGGGTTTTGGCGGTTTCAGGAAGATACCGTCGGGGTCGTTGGGCAAGCCTTCATTGGTGCCAAACACGCCAATCAGCTGGTCTACTTTATCATAATAAGGTTTTACATCATCATAGCCAATTGGCCAATCATCGCCCAGGCCATCGATGCTTCTGCGCTTGAAATCTTTCGGGCCAAAACGCAGCGATATCCTGCCCCAGTGATTGGTACGGCCGCCGATCATGCGGGCCCGCCACCAGTCCCATTCGGTACCCTGTGCAGTGGTGTAGGGCTCACCATCAATTTCCCATCCCCAGTAACAGGCGTCGAAATCGCCGAAAGGACGGAATTTTGTGCTGGCTCCCCTGCGTGGAGAATCCCAGGGATTTTTCAGCTGGGTAACATTTTTCTGTGGATCATACATGGGGCCGGCTTCAATCAGGCATACTTTTAACCCGGCTTTCGACAGCACATACGCTGCCATGCCGCCGCCTGCTCCTGAACCCACAATGATGGCATCATACTGTTTGGATTGTTTCTTGATTTGGAGATCACCCATATGACTTTTGTTTATCGTTCAGAGAAGTCATGAAAGTAACACTTTATGCGCAATCGTAAATAAAATTACCTCCATTTGGCCTTAGCGGGCAATCAAAAGAGTTGAATTTAACAGATTACCGTTTTTTATAGCATGTTCATATTTATCCTGGTATATAATATATTTCACCATCACATGCCTGGCCGCGGCCTGTATACAGGCGTACCCATACGGCCGGATGCCTGGCAGAAAACTTTCTTCGCATCGGTTTCTTCTCTTATTTTCGCTATTTTCCGTTCCGTTTTAACCCTGCATCAAATGCGTTCCATACTTTCTTTTTTATCCCTAAGAAAAAATTATGATGCCCTGCTGGCCGCACTGGCAGGCTGGGGTATGCTGTTATTGCTTACCCGTTACGGCGGTATTGGTGTATCGCCCGATTCAGTAGTGTATACCAGTGTGGCACGCAACCTGCAGCAGCATCCGGCGCTGATGGATTACAACCATATGCCGCTGGTCGATTTCCCTGCTTTTTATCCATTGTTCCTCGGCTGCTTTTTATTTATTACCCGCATCGATCCTGTAGCGGGCGGCCCACTGCTTAACGGCCTGCTGTTTGGTTCGCTTATTTACTGCTGCGGCTGCCTGCTGCAGAAATGGCCGGTATTTTCCAGGTGGTATAAATGGTTTATACTGGCCTGCCTGGTGTTTAGTCCTTCCCTGCTGGAAATCTATTCCATGTTATGGTCTGAAACACTGTTTATCCTGTTGTCTGTTGTATTTGTGGTATTATACCGGCAGTATAACCGCACACACAGCATTGCGGCATTACTGGCAGTAACGGCCTGTGTAAGCGTGGCCTGTGTTACCCGTTATGCCGGTATAGCCCTTGCAGGAACCGGCGGACTGCTGCTGCTGCTGGATTATGCAGTTCCCTGGCGCAAAAAATGGCTGCATATCCTGTTGTTTAGTGCAGGCAGCATTTTGCTGCTGGTGTTGAACCTCTGGCGCAATTACAGCATTACCCATACCCTTACGGGCGCACGTGAAAAAGGGATCACTTCATTTGCCGACAACCTGTATTATTATGGCAGTGTGTTGTGCGACTGGCTGCCTTTTATGCAAAATCATTATCAATGGGCTGCAGCCATCGCAGTAGCCAGCCTGCTGATACCTGCCTGGTTTTTGCTCATGCGCTGGCTACGCAGGCAGGTACACCATGATTACGAGAATATCTTTACTGCTTTTAGCTTTGTGTATGCCTCTTTTATCCTGCTTTCAGCTACCCTCTCAAGGTACGAGCAGCTCAACAACAGGTTATTGTCGCCAATGTATATCCCTATACTGATCAGTTTTACCGGATGGCTGCCACGGCGTATGCATTATAAAAAAATGAAAACAGCCAACTGGCTATTATGGGTGGCCGGTATACTTTTTGTGCTGGGCGGTGCAGCCAGTGCCCGCAATATGTACAACGAAGTAAAAGATTATGGCATACCCGGCTATACTGACCAATCATGGCGCTCATCCCCTATTGCCCGCTACCTGAAAACACATACCCATATGTTCAGGCCCGAGCACAGTATTTATTCCAATGCGGCAGATGCTGTTTATTTTGTATCAGGCTTAAGCGCCACTTCCCTGCCGCATATTGTAGATACCAGCGATGTGCATGATTTTGCCAATGATCCTGAACAATATGTGATCTGGTTTAACCAGATCAACGACCAGGACCTTATCAGCCGGGAATACCTGTTGCAGCATAAAAAAAATATACCGCTGTATGAAGCCTCAGACGGGGTTATTTACTGGTGCGCCAGTGCAACTGATTCACTCTCATTGCCGCATTAGTGCGAAAGAAGGCAGAAAGGCAAACTGGGCGAATCTTTGTACCTTCGCTGCCAAAGATGGAGATGGTTTTATGAAGCAGTTCAATGTTCCCAATATCTACCGGAGCTCCCTTATCAGCGCTATCAAAAACAAACGCAGGCAGGAAGACAAACTAAAAAAAGATTTTACACCCACCCTGCTCGATTTTGGACCGGTGCAGATCTATCTCGCCCGGCATTTTGGTTTTTGCTATGGGGTGGAAAACGCCATTGAAATCGCCTTCAGAACCATCGAAGAAAATGCCGGCAAGCGGATCTTTCTGCTGAGTGAAATGATCCATAATCCGCAGGTGAACAGCGATCTCCAGGCAAGAGGTGTGCAGTTTTTGCAGGATACCTATGGCAGGCAGCTTATCCCTTTCGATTCCCTTACCGCCGATGATGTGGTGATCATTCCTGCATTTGGTACCACCCTGCAGATTGAAGCTTTGCTAAAAGAAAAAGGCATACAAACAGAAAGCTACAATACCACCTGCCCGTTTGTGGAAAAAGTATGGAACCGCAGTGAACAGATCGCCGGTAAAGGGTATAGTATTGTTGTGCATGGTAAACCCAAGCACGAAGAAACCAGGGCTACATTTTCGCATGCATCTTCTTTCACACCTACGGTAGTGGTGAATGATATGGAAGAAGTCATTGCATTATCCCAATACATCACCGGCGAAAAACCCGCAGCCCAATTTTATACTGAATTCAATAACCGCTTCAGCGAAGGGTTTGATGTAACCCGGCATTTACAGCGTATTGGCGTGGTTAACCAAACCACGCAGCTGGCCACCGATACACAGGCCATCGCCGAATTTCTAAAGCAGGTGATTAAACAGCACTACGGGTTAAATGAAGACAATATCGGCGAACGGTTTGCCGATACCAGGGATACACTTTGCTATGCCACAAACGATAACCAGTCGGCTGTTAGCGGCATGCTCAACACACCGGCCGATATTGCCATCGTGGTAGGTGGTTATAACTCGTCCAACACCTCGCACCTGGTAGAGCTTTGCGAGCAGCAGTTGCCCACGTTCTTTATCAACAGCGCTGATAAAATCATCAGCCGTTATGAGGTACTGCATTGTAACTGGAAAACAAAAGAAGAATCACTGCTGCCCTTTTTACCCGGGAAAGAGCCGGTAAAAATACTGGTCACCAGCGGTGCCAGCTGCCCTGATGCGCTGGTAGAAGAAGTGATCCGCAAACTGGCTGGTTTTTATCCTGTTGAACAAACAGTAGAACATCTTACAGCTAGCTTTGCATAAATAAGCGGGCGGTTATGCTAAAGCATCTCCGCTTACCGGACTACCTTTTTGCATCAATTTTATCGCGGGCCCAGCTCAATGCCTTTTGCAGCTGTTCTTCCCTGGTTAAATTGGTATTGTCCAGTGTTATGGCATCATCCGCTTTGCGCAGCGGACTTACTTCACGGTTGCTGTCGATATAATCACGCATCTCCAGGTTATTTTTTACCTCTTCAATGGTGATCTGCGGATTTTTTTCGTACAGTTCCTTAAACCGCCTTTCTACCCTTACAGCCGGATCGGCTACAACAAAAATCTTCAGTTCGGCCCTGGGAAAAACGGCTGTACCAATATCGCGCCCATCCATCACAATACCTTTTTTCTTGCCCATCTGTTGCTGCTGTGCTACAGCAAATTCGCGAACTTCTTTGGTGGCGGCCACAGCGCTTACATTTTCACTAACCAGCATATCCCTGATCAGTATTTCCACATTTTCATCGTTGAGAAAAATATCGCTTTTACCGGTATCGGCATTGTATTGAAACTCCAGGTTGATTTCGGCCAGTGCCTTCACCACTTTCTGGCGGTTTTCCCAGTCAATATGATTGCGCAGAAAATACAGTGTAATAGCCCTGTACATAGCACCGCTGTCGATAAAAATATAATTCAGTTCATTTGCAAGTTGCCTGGCCAGCGTGCTTTTGCCGCAGGAAGAGTAGCCATCTATCGTGATAATAATCTTTCCCATTCGGCTGTAAAAATGCAGCAAATTCGCCGCAACAGCAAGCTGTATGCATAAAAAAACCGCCTTGCGGCGGCTTTTGTAATGCTATGTAACAAAATAGGAAACAGACTACCTGTTATTAGTTGATCACTTCCACACCCGGATGTTTTTTGGTGTCAAATTCAAACTGTGTATCTGGCAGGCTTACATTGGTTTTTACATTGGTTAAACTGAATTCAACCGTGTTGTCGCTTTTGTCCAGCACCTGCGCCCGGGTGATCATGTTTTTGGCTTTATCAACAAATACCGTTACCTGCTTGAAATTTTTTCTCTTGTCAACCGGCACCAGCTGGATCTGGTTGAACTGCCCGGCAGAGGATACCAGTTTATAGCTAAAATCCTTGTCGTAGAAATCAGACAATAATTTTTGCGGGCTCAGTGTTTTGGAATCATTGTCTACAGGAGATACCGTTACCTCGTTATCACCATTGTAGTTCCAGGTTTGTGCGCCATTGCAATAGATTTCTGTGGCCCCCTGTTTGATAAAGTATTTATCTCCCTTAATGCTGATGGACCCGTTAACAGATCCTTTTTTAACATTCTTTTTATCTTTTGTTGTGTAGGAGAAATTGGCAGTAACACCTTTATATGTCTTCAATTTGTTGCTAACCCCATCCAGTACTTTTTTAGCATTGGGGTCGTTCTGTGCCTTGCTAATACCCACCGATCCTATCACCAATAACAATACAACGTAAAACTTTTTCATTCTAAATATTAATTTACTATATAATACAAAGATAATTCAAAGCCTATGCCAATTAAGACCGGCTTCGGTAAACGATGTTTAAGTATAGGTTGTTAAAAAATAAGGGAGTGCAAATGTAAAGACCGGAATGAAATAATCATTCCTTGTTTTTTTGAAGCGATTTATAAGAGGGTGGCCAGTATTTCCTCCAGGTCGCTGTCTGTTTTCACCAGTACCTCCCTTGCCTTGCTGCCCTGGTTGGGGCCCACGATGCCTGCGGCTTCCAGCTGGTCCATCAAACGGCCGGCACGGTTATACCCCAGCTTCATACGCCGCTGTATCAGTGATGTGCTGCCCATCTGGTTTTGCACCACCAGTCTGGCGGCATCTTCAAACAACGGATCCCTGTCGCTCAGGTCTATATCCTTGCCTTCCATGTCTTTTTCATCCACGTATTCCGGTAGCAGAAAGGCCTGCGGGTATCCGCGCTGGTCACCGATAAATTCGCATACCTGTTCTACTTCGGGTGTATCAACAAACGCACATTGCAGGCGGGTGATCTCACCATTGTAGCTGATAAGCATATCCCCTTTACCGATCAGCTGCTCTGCGCCACCTGCATCGAGAATGGTACGGCTGTCTATTTTAGAAGATACTTTAAAAGCAATACGCGCGGGGAAGTTCGCCTTAATGGTACCGGTAATGATGTTCACCGATGGGCGCTGTGTGGCAATGATCAGGTGGATACCCACAGCACGTGCCAGCTGTGCCAGGCGCGCAATAGGCATTTCCACTTCTTTGCCTGCTGTCATGATCAGGTCGGCAAATTCATCTACTACCAACACAATAAACGGCAGGTACTGGTGGCCTTTCTGAGGGTTCAGTCTGCGCTTGGTAAATTTCTCGTTATACTCTTTGATATTGCGGCAACCGGCTTCTTTCAGCAGATCGTAGCGGTTGTCCATTTCAATACAAAGTGCATTGAGTGTATAAATAACTTTTTTGGTATCTGTAATGATGGATTCTTCTTCGCCGGGCAGTTTGGCCAGAAAATGTTTCTCGATCACACGGTACAGGCTCAGTTCCACTTTTTTGGGATCGACCAGTACAAACTTCAGTTGTGAAGGATGTTTTTTATACAGCAGTGATACCAGCAGCGTATTGATACCAACAGATTTACCCTGGCCCGTGGCACCGGCCATCAGCAGGTGCGGCATACTGGCCAGGTCTACAATAAAGTTTTCGTTGTCGATACGCTTGCCAATGGCCACCGGCAGGGAGAATGGTGTATGCTGGAATTTATCAGATGCCAGCAGCGTTTTCATACTCACCACACTTTTACGCACATTGGGCACTTCGATACCGATGGTACCCTTACCGGGAATAGGCGCAATAATACGGATACCCAGTGCCGCAAGACTGAGCGCGATATCATCTTCGAGGTTTTTGATCCGGCTGATGCGCACACCGGGTGCCGGTACTATTTCATACAAAGTAACTGTAGGCCCTACCGTGGCGCTGATACGCTGGATGGCGATATCATAGTTTTTCAGTGTGGAAATAATCTGGTTTTTATTAGCTTCCAGCTCGGCAGGGTCGTGTACTATTTTATCGCTGCCATGTGTTTCCAGCAAATCGAGCGAAGGGTATTGATAGTCCCGCAGGTCCAGCGTGGGCTCATAATCGCTCATGGGTTTGCTTGGCGGTGCAGCTATATCGGCCTCTTCTTCTTCCGGTGCTTCATTGATCTCCAGCTCCATGGATGCAGCCAGTTCTTCGGCTGATAATTTTTTTGAGCGGCTGTTTTTCACCGGGATCTCAGGTACCACTTCAGGTTCATCTTCCATTTCTTCTTCCTCTTCTGCTTCCGGTTCTTCTATTTCTTCCTCCTCCTCTTCTTCCTCCTCCACAGTATTCAGTTCAAGTGGCAGTTCATCGATGTTTTTCACTGCAGCAGGCTGTACCGGTTCGGGCGCTGGTTCTTTTTCCACAATCTCAAATGTGGTCATCGGGTCTTCTGTTTCTGCAGGCTGCTGCGGCATGATCACTACCACGCCTTTGCCATCGTTCTTCAGTTTATTGGGTACTGTGGCGGTTTCTTTTTTATTGGCTTTTACGGGCTGCAATACCAGCGGCTGCCCGGCTTCATCTTCATCGGTTTCTTCCTCTTCTGTTGCTTCAGCAGGGGTATTGCCCCCGGCTACTATGGGAGCGGCATTTTTTTCCGGTTTAACCTTGCGTTCAGGCAGTCGGAAGCTGGGATTAAAACGCCAGATGATATATGCGAATACGGCAAACACCAGCACAAAGCCGGTACCAGCCTTACCGATCCATTTAACCAGCCAGGCTTCCATCAGTTCGCCGGTGGCGCCGCCCCAGGCAAAACTATTGCCATCGGTAAAAAAAGCCAGTGCCACGCTGATGACCAGTAAACCCACCAGCATATATTTCAGGTTGCGTGCCAGGCTAAACACTTTCCGCCCGAACAGCAGGTTGATGCCCAGTACAAAGAAAAATGTACAAAACAGGTAGGCTGCAATGCCAAATCCCTTATAAATAAACAGGTGTGCCGTATATGCGCCCAGTACACCCAGCAGGTTATTCACCTTTACATCGGTGGTGCTGAAAATTTTGATGCCGAACTGGAACACCTTATCCTGGTCTTCCTGCCAGGTGAATATATAAGAAGTAAAAGCGATAAAAAGAAAAACCGCAAAAAGTAAACTTACTGCGCCTGCAATTTTGTAGGTGCGTTCATCCTTCACGATCTCTTTCACAGTAACCTCCACTTCCTTCTCCGGCTTCAGCTGATCCGGGTTGGGCGGTGGCGGCGTTCTCTTTTTTAATTTATTTGCCATGTGTGCCGATAACAGGCAAATATAACGGGATTCAGGCAAGTTTAGTATAGGGTGTGGACAAACAGGCTATTGTGCGTCAGGGCTATTTTGCAGCGCCAGCCTGGCTGACAGCTATACCGGCCATACAGCAATAGCTGCTGCAGCAATGCAATAACAAATGACAGCAGGCAGTTAAAACAATCATTCGACTTATATTTGGACCCCGGACTTTAAACCGGGTTTGTTCTCATGTTTGGTGTAACCATTTTAGGCAATAATTCTGCACTACCGGCGTACGATCGTCATCCCACGGCACAAGTGGTTACATTAAACGACCAGCTGTTCCTGATAGATTGCGGGGAGGGTACTCAGATGCAGCTGAGCAGGTATAAAATACGCCGCAGCCGTATCAGGCATATTTTTATTTCGCACCTGCATGGCGATCATTATTTCGGTTTGGCCGGACTGATCACCAGCATGGGCCTGCTGGGCCGGGAGCATGCCCTGCATATTCATGCGCCTGCACCGCTGCAGCAGATCATTCAACTGCAGCTGGACGTAGCAGATACCGTGCTGCCCTATCCCCTGCATTTTCACCCGCTGGAAAAAGAAGGGCTGATCGTAAACGAAGAACGCTATACCATAGAATGCTTCCCTGTATACCATCGCATTGAATGCTGGGGTTTTATTATAAGAGAAAAAAAGAAGCCACGTAAAATAGACCGCGATAAAGCGATCGCCTACGATATTCCTGCTGTTTATTACGAACGGCTGAAAAATGGTGATGATTATGAAACCAGGAGCGGCGAGATCATCAAAAACGAATGGGTTACCCAACCCAATACACCCGGTTTCAGCTATGCTTATTGTGCTGATACCATTTACAATCCCTCTATCGCAGAAAAAGTTAAAGATGTAACGGTGATATACCATGAAACCACCTACCTGCACGATCTTGCCGAAAGGGCCGCAGCACGCTATCATTCCACTACCCTGCAGGCTGCGCAGATAGCACAACAGGCAGGTACCACAGAACTGCTGATCGGCCATTTCAGCAGTAAATATGAATCGCTGGACGAATTTTTAACCGAAGCCCGGCAGCTTTTTCCCAATACACAACTGGCGCTGGAAGGTGTTACTTACCAGGTAGGACAAAAACAATAGGGCTGCTTTTGCCCACCATTATTCAAGCCGCGTTATTTTTTGTTGCTGTTCATCAGCCGGTCAAAAAAATCTTTCACCAGGCTTACCAGGTCATCGATTTTATTCAGGGGCAATGTAGCGGCGCGGTCAAATACATCATGATAAGCCTTAACACCACCCATCGTGTATAGAAAAAAAGCAGGTACGCCTTTTTCAGTGAACCAGTAATGATCGCTATTGGCGGCTTTCCCCCTGGGATGAACTGCTTTTACATAATTGTGCTGTTCATTTAGTTTTTGCAAAACGGCAAATGCATCCGGGTATTCTGTGGCATTCACCACCGTGATACCCTCTTCACCGGTGCCTTCCAGGTCAAGGTTCAGCAGAAAACGGATCTGCTTCAGCGGGATCAACGGATGCTCCGTAAAATATTTTGAACCTACCAGTCCTGCTTCTTCCCCCGCAAAACAGATCATTGCAATGGAATAAGGCTGGGGATGCGCTGTATAGTACCGCGCCAGTGACAACAAAAGACCGATGCCGCTTGCATTGTCATTCGCACCGGGGAAATAAGTTTCACTGCCCATTCCGCCCAGGTGATCGTAATGTGCAGTGATCACCAGGAATGAATCGGGATAAGCTGTTCCCTTCACCATACCTGCGATATTGGCGGTATTAAACTGCCTGATGAACTGGTTCCCGATCTTTGCTTCAACCTGTTGAGGCTTTTCGCTGAACCGGTGCCGGTCGAGCAGGATAGCTGTGTAATCCGCAGCCTCCTGCGCCACAGACCAGGTGAGCTTATCTTCTTTAACCACCACCAGCCGGTGAGCGGGATTCATAAAATGTGTACTGTCCTGCTCTATCAGATTGCCATTAAATTCAACACCCCTGCTTTCCGGTGCCAGTATATAATCCTTTCCGGGTTCCAGCCGGTGGTGATTGATGGATACTTCCATACTTCCCGGGAAAGTATTGACGGGATAACTGAAAGGCTGTTCAAATGATTTACCTGCAAGCGGCTGCAGGTGCAGGCTGCTGAACTGCTGCTGCAGAAAATGTGCTGCCCGCTGCATCCCATCGCGGGTATAGCCCCTGCCCCAGAAATAAGTACTGGTCAGCGTATCCACGATATGCCGGGCATACAATGAATCCTGCGCCTGGCTGCCGGTTGCAGCCAATACCAGCATAGCGGTAAACAAGAAGCGGGATACATGTTTCATCTGTTTCATTTTTCCATTCATGGCTGCATGAAAAATACTGCACTGATCATCCGGGCTACCCGCTACTGCACCAGCCATCGGTAAAAATCGGCAAACTCGCGGCGCCAGGTAGCTTCATTGTGAAGCCCCAGCGGGTAATAACTGCGCCGCAGATCGTAGCGGTTCTTTTTCTCGATGAGGCCGATCATTTTATCCATATCGCTCACCATGTAACTGCTTTCTTTACCTCCTGCATAAAAATAAAACCGCGGCATGCTGGTCCAGTTTGTTTTGGCAACATCATCATACATCGCAGGTGCGATCCAGAAGGCGGGGGAAAAAACACCGGCCACACCAAATACATCGGGGTATTTCATTACGGTATACAGGCTGATGATACCGCCCATACTGCTGCCTGCCACCCAGGTATGCGCAGGATCTTTCACTGTGCGGTAATGTTGGTCAATATAGGGTTTCAGCGTTTTAGCCAGGAACTCGGCATACAGCTGCCCTTCCCCTTTGCCATATTTTTCATTGTCGTAGGGATTGTATTCCTGCATGCGTTTATCGCCACCATTGTCTATCCCTATCACAATACATTCTTTTCCTGTTATTTTCTGCAGCGAATCCAGTGCTTCGTCCACACCCCATTCACCTGCAAAAGCGGTTTGCTCATTAAACAGGTTCTGCCCGTCCTGCATATACAGTACCGGATAATTTTTGCCTTTGGTAAAATTGTATGATTTAGGCAGGTAGGTCCATATACGCCTGGTACGGTTAAGCTGTGGTATAAAAAAAGCCGTATCCATTATTTTTACCTGTGCGGTGGCGGTATTGGGTTTGGGCTTATCGGGATAATCGTCTTTCCATCCTGGAATCTGCAGGTCAACGGAAACATCACTGCCGCTCAGTTCCACAGACCTGTTGGGAATGTCTTCCCCTTTGGCTGTTGTTTCTACTTTATCCATACCTCCTCTGGTGAATTTAAATTCGTATTTGCCTGCAGGCAGGTCTTTCAGCACAATGGCCCTGCGTGTAGGACCCAGCGGCTTCAGTTTGTACTTGCCATCATCAGGGTTCCAGTTGTTGAAGCTACCCATTACATAAATATCTTCCAGCTTCCGGGTGGCCACATCTGTTACCACCAGCCGTATCGTGTATTGGCTGAACAAAGGATGAGCCATACTGCAGCAAAGCCATAAAAACATCACCCGTTTCAATACTGCCTGCTTATGATGCTTATTATTTTTTTTAGAAAAAACTGGTTGCATGATGCATGATTTCGCAGACTGAAAATAGGCAAAAAAACAAGACGGGTACTGCGGCATACTGTTATAACCCTGTACCTTAAATACAAACCCGCAGGCTGTATGGCAGTTTGTATCAACCGGGGGTTGATCAGCGCTGCCGCACAAGCTGCGGGTATGTTTATGGCCTGTATTAAACGGTTTTCAGGTATTTGGCAATTTTTTCGTACAGTCCGCTGCTTACCGGCGTAACCGGTAAACGCAGGTGATTACCAATAAGTCCCTGCTGGGTCATAAATGCTTTTACCCCTGCCGGGTTGTTTTCTACAAACAGCAGATCATAAGCCTGCAGCAGTTTATTATTGAGACTGCGGGCTGCAGCGAAATCGTTTTTCAGGCTCAGGCGTACCATTTCTGAAAACTGTTTGGGCAGGCTGTTGGCCACTACGCTGATGATACCATCCATACCACAGGCAATCTGCGGCATTGCCAATGCATCGTCACCACTCACTACCAGGAAGTCTTCGGGTACATCACGCAGTATCTGCATACATTGGGTCATGTCGCCACTGGCTTCTTTAATGCCCTTGATATTGTCCACTTCGCGCGCCAGGCGGATGGTTGTTTCAGCAGCTATATTGCGCCCAGTTCGTCCCGGTACATTATATAACAATATTGGTTTGGGTGAAGCTACAGCCAGCGCCTTGTAATGCTGGTAGATGCCTTCCTGCGAAGGTTTGCTGTAATAAGGGGAAGCACTCAATACTGCAACAGCCTTATCCAGCGGAAAAGACTGCAGGTCTTTTACCAGTTCATGTGTATTATTACCACCGATACCTATTACTACTGGTACACGGCCGGCCACTTTTTCGTAAGTATATTGAATGATGTCCAGCTTCTCCTGTTTCTCCAGTGTGGGTGTTTCGCCGGTGGTGCCCAGGCTTACCACGTATTCTACCCCACCCTTTATTACATGATCGATCACCTTACCCAATGCATCAAAATCGATCCTGTAATCACTTGTAAATGGCGTGACCAGTGCAACGCCTGTTCCTTTCAGTTGTAAACGGAGAGACATAAAAATAGTACAATATAAATGATGAACGATTTAGTTAAAGAAGGGCAATTTGATGATTTGAAAATTTGCTGATTTGAAAATTTGAAAATGAGTGAAGAAAAGCTACTGGCAAACGGTAAAGCCGTTGCCATATTTTAAATTTTCAAATCAGCACATTACTCAAGCCACTTCATCCCAGAAACCCATTTTTTCAAACTTATGGATACGGTCTTCGATGCGCTTCTCAGGCGCCACCTGCTTGACTTCCTGCAGGGCTTTGAGGATATGCGATTTGAGAATGGCGGCAGCTTCTGTATAATCCCAGTGAGCGCCACCGGTAGGTTCAGGAACGATTTCATCTACCAGGCCAAAACCTTTCATGTCTTTGGCGGTGATACGCAGTTGTTCAGCAGCCACTTCTTTTTTCTCCCAGCTACGCCAGAGGATAGCGCTGCAGTTTTCGGGGGAGATCACCGTGTACCAGGTATTTTCCATCATCAGCACTTTATCACCCACACCAATACCCAGGGCGCCACCGCTGGCACCTTCACCGATGATCACACAAATCACCGGTACCTTTAAACGGATCATTTCGTAAATATTCCGGGCAATGGCTTCACCCTGGCCCCTTTCTTCGGCTTCCAAACCGGGAAAAGCACCGGGTGTATCGATTAGTGTAACAATGGGCTTATTGAATTTCTCTGCCAGCTTCATCAACCGCAGGGCTTTACGGTAACCCTCGGGATTGGCCATACCGAAATTGCGCAGCTGGCGCATTTTGGTATTGGTACCTTTCTGCTGGCCAATGAACATCACCGTTTCTCCGTCCAGCCGGGCAAAACCACCCACCATGGCTTTATCATCCCGTACATTCCTGTCGCCATGCAGTTCAAGAAAATCGGTGGTCATCTTATCTATATACTTTAAGGTATACGGCCTGTCGGGATGGCGGCTCAGCTGTACCCTTTGCCAGGGGGTGAGATTGGCTGTAATTTCCCGCCTCTTATCCACAATAGCATCTTCCAGTTTCCGGATGCTGTCAGACATGTCGATCTTGCTTTTCTCCGCGGTTTGTTTCAGCTTGTCAATTTCTTCGTATAAGGTTTTGATCGGCTGCTCAAAGTCTAAAAATTGTCTATTGGGGTATTGAGGCATATTTATTTTTCTGCTGTTGGGCGGTAAAATTACGGCATGGAGCAAATATGATGAAAGTAAATCTGCTTTTTATCCGTGAAATGCCATTTTAAATAGAAATAACAGGTTAAAAGGTAAGCGGCAAGCTAAGCGCTCTCGCGGAATGCGCGGAAAACGCAGAAAAGAAAATATTTCCGGGCTGTGTTAATGGTCTCTTCTCGTAGCTAAAAGCTCATAGCTATGAGCCGAAGTGAGTGGGTATATTAAGTTTAAATAATAGTATTTAATATACTAATATTCAATATATTATTTAAAAAAATATCTCATTTCTGCGTTTTCCGCGAGCAATTAACTCAATCCAGCTCCATTTCCACCAGTACCGGCATATGATCTGAAAAATGATAAGGCAGCACTTCCACCCGGGTCACTTTCCATTGTTTATTCTTTGATAGAAAAGCATAATCAATCCTGTACCTCGGTTTATCGGAAGAAAATGTATTGTGAGGCGCTCCATAAACAACAGCGGCATCCTGCCATTGCTGCAACATTTGCCGGTAAGCCTCCCCTGTGGGATTGGTATTAAAGTCGCCGCAGATAATAGCCGGCAGCGGGCCGTTCTTGAAAAGACCGGTTATCTGCCCTACCTGTGCCATCCGGTTATCGTTGTACTGGTGGCAGAGATGTGTACCGCCAAAGATCACCTGTTTTCCGCCGGGCAAATCCGCCTGCACGTAAACCAGTACCCGTGGCTCACCACCAGATGGCGCTGCCAGTGGTACTACCGTGGCTTTGCAGAGCTGCCTGCTCAGCACACCATCGCCGTAACCACCGCCATCATAATCCATGGCTTTGCCAAAATAGCCTTGCATACCGGTTCTTTTAGCCAGCTCCTCTATAAAGTTGATACGATGTCCATAGATCTTCGCAGAACGCCCGGTGGCACTATCCACCTCCTGGAAAGCCGCAAAATCGGGATGCAGCCGGTTAATCAAAGCCGCCACTGAATCTATATTGGGCTGGCCTGCTTTAAAAGCCTGCTCCCCATGATAAATATTGTAGGTAAGTACACGGATCTTTGTTTGCGCCATTGCATGCATACTTGCTAAAACAAATAATACCAACAATTTGGTTTTCATAGCTTAATTGAATTTATTAATGATTAAAATAAAGATATATTGATCCATTTACACAGTACACTTAATGATCCTTTTAATACCCTTGCTTAATTACCAGGCCGCCATTCCCATTTTTCTGCAGGTTAACCGGTCAGGCTTGGTTATCATTACCCAACCGGATTGAAAATTAACGCATAAAAAGTTTTCTGCATACTTCTTTCTGAGCGGTTAAGGTTTCCTATTGAAGGTACCCGGTCTTTTTATTACTATTATTATTTCAATTATACTATTCTATTTATTTGAAAATAAAATAATTACTTATTTTAAAGTACGATTTTACATCAGGTCTGGGATTTAAAATAATTTCCTGTACAGGAATGGGAAAAAGATAATCCCTGCCTTCATTGAACTGCTTGGCAATACCCCCGTGAATTGGGCAGTATTGTTATCATAAAAAGACATGACATAAAGGACAGCACATTTTCAGTAACAAAAGCATTCAAAGGTTGAAATCTGCGAAAGCGGCTGCTATTCGGGAAGAATTGAAATGGCCGGGTATGAAGGTTGCTTTTCTGCCGGTGGGTAGCAGGCTGTTCCGGCCGTAAAACTTAACATAGCATAATTTGGGCAAATATTAATTTTATATTATCTTTTAATAAAACTCAGACCAAATGGCCCATAGTAAAAAAAATGGATCACCGACAGCAGCCGGTACTAAAAAAGCCCTCAGAACAGCTATTGAATCCAAACTGACGGAAGCACTGCTTCCTTTCCATAAAGAATTAAGCGACAAGAAATTCAAGAAACATATTAAAAAAGCGAGCAAATTATTGAGCGAAGGCCTCAAAGCTGCAGAAGCCGCCAAACCCGCCCCTGCAGCCCCGGTGAAGAAAAAAGCGGCTGTTGCATCCAAATCCCAAACCGCCAAACCTGCGGCCAAGCGCAGCACAAAGCCGAAGCCGAAGGCAACTGCATAAGCTGTTTCATTCTTCTCATAGCAAATTAAAAAGCAGCAAGCTGATAGCTATGAGCTGCGAGAAATGCATCTCGCGGAATACGCGGAAAACGCAGAAAGAATGATCATTTTCGGTATGGCCTCGCAAAACAATTTATACTATTTAACAGCACATTCCTGCCTCATAGCTGGAAGCTCATGGCTTGCAGCTGTAAAAGCTTCAAGCTGATAGCGATGAGCTGCGGGAAATGCATCTCGCGGAATGCGCAGAAAAGAAGGTATTTCCGGACTGGATCAACAGTTTGTCTTGTGGCTCACGGCTATCAGTTTACTGCCTGAGTTTTAAGGTGGAATATTTGGTAACAGGCTGTTCTTATAGCTATCTTTATATAACACGCCTATTCCCCTATTTATACCGGATTTGCTGATTTTGCGCCTGAGCTGAAGCAAGGCGCTGGTTTTATTTGACTTAGTATCCGCCCTGATGAGAATAATAGATTTATTCACCTGAAAAACCATTTGTCATGACCAGCAGCTTACCTTTTTACGCCAAGTATTCTTTTGATATCAATTTCAAAGGATTTTTATTACCGGTAAAAGCCGTAGACAACAGCGATGGGTTGTATGAAATCACTTTTCCCGATACATCAACCATCAAAATAGAAAAAAAAGAAAGCCATTTCCGCATCATCCACTCCAGGCTGTCCCGTTACCTGCGCTACCTGACTGGCGAATCCCGTGTGCAGGAGTTTGGTTCACTCATTGAAAAACGCCGCGCTGTTTTACCCGAATAAAGCGGTGATGCAAGCTGTTTAAACCAGGCCAGGCTTTGCTACAAAGCCATCTATCAGCTATGACCTTTTATTCTGCTTAGTTGCCTATTTCCAGTATAGCCATCATCCATTTGGGGATCCACTGCTTGCGTTCTTCCACCAGGCGGGCAAATGTTTCGGGCTTGGGGCCGGTGGCGTTTTGCAGGGTTTGGTTAGTGGTGAAAGGAAAAATGGTGAGACTATAAAGGTTCATGATCATCTGTGTAGGATCAATATCCTTGTATACTTTATTTTTTTGCAGCGCTTCTGTCAGCTGTTCCATAAAATAAGATTGCCGCAAAAAGCTGACAAGACTGATACGCGGCAGCAGATCGGGGTTCAAACGCACTTCATTCATCAGGAAAAGGTAAATACCGGGCTGTTGCGAAAGAATATCGATATAATTACTGGCGAAAATGGTTATTTTTTGCTCCAGGGTGGTATGGCGGTCATTCAGCTCATCTTTCATACCGGCCACAAAATATTCAAAGCTTTCCAGCATTACCAATTGAAACAGTTTCTCCTTACTGCGGAAATAATAGTTCAGCATTGACAAATTAATGCCTGCTTCCCGGGCAATATCGCGGGTGCGGGTGGCTGCATAGCCTTTCTGTGTAAAAATGCGGCGGGCGGCCGCTTTTATCTTCTCTTCTGTGGTAGCATCTCCTGATGCTTTGGCTACCGTATTCATCGGCTGCAGGTTTAAAGACATGCAAAATACGCCATTGCAGATGAATGCCTTTTCGCTTTCCGCAAATGCTAAGCAATGTTAAATTTTAAACGATTGTTTAATTTTTTTAAACAATCATTTGATTGATTCAAACGTTTGTTTAATTTTGATCCAGCAAAAAAATACAGGTATGCAAACAGATAAGCGGGAAATGATCATGGAAGCGGCCATACAGCTTTTTGCGGTAAAGGGGTTTGAAGGCACTTCTATCCGCGAAATAGCCAACCTGGCGGGTGTAAACCTGGCCATGATCAATTACTATTTCGGTTCAAAAGAAAAACTGTTTGAATACATGGTTGAGCAGAAAGCCTATTATATAAAAACACTGCAGGAAGAGGTACTCAATGCCCCTGCCCTCACCTGCCTGCAGAAACTGGAAAAACTATTGGATAACTATGTTGACCAGGTATTTCTTAACTGGCATTTTCACCGCATTGTTCAGCAGGAAATTATGCTGAGCAACCGGGAGCTGCTGCAGCATACTATCGTGCAAAAATTTGTGCCCAATACCCAATTTATCTGCCAGCTGATTGAAGAAGGCATCATGACAAAAGAATTTACAGGCGTAGATGCAGAAATGATGGCGGTTAGCCTGGCCGGCACAGTGAATTATATGCTTTTATCAAGAAAATTCTGCAACAAGATGCTCAGAACCGATGATAGCTATATACCCTATGAAGATGAAACCTTTAAAACAAGGGTCCAGGTACACCTGCGCAATATTATCAGGGCGCACCTGATCCATCACTAATACTTACAAAGCAGATATGGAAGACAAGCAAGCAACACAGAAAAAGAAATCACCGCTCCGTTTTATCATTATCGCGATACTGGCGGTGGCAGGCGGGATCTATGGCTTTAAGAAAATTTCTTTTGCCCTTACCCACGAATCAACCGACAATGCCCAGGTAGAAACACAGGTATCTCCTGTATTACCCAGGGTATCGGGTTATGTAAAAAATATTGCGGTGAATGATTATGACAGCGTAAAAGCAGGCCAGCTGGTAGTAGAACTGGACGATGAAGAACTGCAGACACAGCTGCTGCAGATGGAAGCGGATTACAAAGCAGCAGAAGCCGATATCATCAATGCCAAAGCATCTTTAAACAGCACCGTTGTTTCACTAGATGTGAACCATGGCAATATCAGTCTTGATAAAGTAAAAGTGCAGCAGGCTGAAGAAGATTACAACAGGAACAAAAACCTCTATACCGACCAGGCCATCACCAAAAAACAACTGGATGACAGCCGCTTTGCCTACGAGCAGGCCAAACAACAGGTGAGCAACAGCCATAGCGACCTGAGTGCTGCAGCAAGCCGTATTGCCGTGATAAAAGCAGGCATTCAAAAAGCAGAGGCTGGTTTGCAGGCAAAAAAAGCAGCCATTGAGCAGCAGAAACTGAAGATCTCCTACACCAAAATATATGCGCCAATGGCCGGTAAAATAGGTAAGCGCAATATCAGTGCCGGCCAGTTTGTACAGGCAGGCACACCATTGTTCTCTATTGTAGATGATACGACTTACTGGATAGTGGCCAATTTCAAAGAAACACAGATAAAAAAATTTCATGAAGGGATGCAGGTAGAAATGGAACTGGATGCCTATCCCGACCAGAAAATCGCCGGCACTATCTCCAGCCTGAGCGAAGCCACCGGTGCACGTTTTTCACTGCTGCCACCCGATAATGCCAGTGGCAACTTTGTAAAAGTAACCCAGCGCGTACCGGTAAAAATTACCGTGAAAAATATAGAGCAGTACAGAAGCATACTGCGTGCAGGTTTAAGTGTGGATGTAAGTGTACCTGTAAATTAAGGGTAAACCTGCTGCTGAAACCGGTGTGTGCAGGCTGGTATAAACCACAGCATAGCCCGGTATCCGTTAACAGCAGTGCTGTTCAATGATTCAATTCAAAACTATGTCGGCAAAAGGATTTGCAAAATTTGTTATCGTTATCACTACCGTAACAGCGGCGGTCATGGAGCTGATAGATACCTCCATTGTAAACGTTGCCATCAACGATATGGCGGGTAGCCTGGGGGTAAGCATTGAAGATATCAGCTGGGTAATCACATCCTATGCCATTGCCAATGTGATCATCATACCCCTTACTGGTTTTATGGCCGATTATTTCGGGCGTAAAAATTATTATATCGTTTCCATGGTGCTGTTCACCGTTGCATCCTATATGTGTGCAGAATCTACCAGCCTGGTGGAGATCATCATCTGGCGTTTTCTGCAGGGGCTTGGCGGCGGCGCTTTATTATCTACTTCCCAGAGCATTTTGTTTGATGCATTTGAACCGCAAGAAAGACCGATTGCCTCTGGCCTATTCGGTATGGGACTGGTACTGGGCCCCACACTTGGACCAACACTGGGGGGCTACCTGATAGAAAATTTCAGCTGGCCTTTTATTTTCATGGTCAATATCCCCATTGGCATCGTAGCCACCATACTGGCTTATATGTTCATTGATAAAAAACCAGGTGAAGGCAAGAACAGAAAAAATATCAAAATTGATTATACCGGTATTTTTCTGCTGATGGCGGGCATAGGCTGTTTGCAGTATGTGCTGGAAAGAGGTGAAGCAGATGACTGGTTCAGTGATGAAACCATCCGTATATGCAGTGTGATCGCTGTAGTGGGTATACTGGCCTTTGTGCTGTATGAATTGAAGATAGATAACCCGGCCGTAAAAATAAAAGTGCTGGGCAACCGGAACCTCTCCACCACAGCGATGTTCACTTTTATTGCAGGTGTGGGCCTGAATACTTCGGTATTTGTTTATCCCCTGCTGGCACAGCGTGTGCTGGGTTTCACGGCTTATGAAACGGGTATCTCCCTGCTGCCACCCAGTTTGATCACGGTGATCATCATGCCCATCATGGGCAGGATATTAGCCAAGGGTATTCCCCCCATTCCTTTTGTGATATTCGGTTTTATCATGTTTGCGCTTTACCAGTATCAATGTTCGCTGGTAAGCACCGATGTGGGCAAATGGGATTTTTTTATCCCGCTCGCAATACGTTCAATAGGTATTTCCTGTATGATGCTGCCGCTGACCAACCAGGCCGTAGCAGGCTTACAGCCGAAAGATTATAGCTCAGGTATTGCACTGAACAATATGATACGCCAGCTGGGTGGTGCTGTAGGTATCGCTTTATCGAATATTTATGTACGCCAGCAGTATGGGCAGCACCGTTCAGACCTGGTATCGGCTATTCCTGAAAACTCCAGTAAACTGCTGGACCAGGTAAATACCCTGTCGCATGGTTTAGTAGCTAAAACAGGTGATATGGCAACGGCTACCCACCAGGCTTATGGCATGATCGATATGGCTGTTGAAAAACAAGCCTACTACCTGGCTTACCTGGATACATTCAGACTGATCGCTTTGTTTTTTATACTGGCCATACCTTTTGTGTTTCTGCTGAAGGCAAAGAAAAAAACAAAAGAAGAGCTTGAAGCAGAGAAAGCAGCCATGGCAGAAGCACACTGATAACGATATGCCCGTTATAGCAAAACAAACAACAGTAATGATCCGATGAAACCCAAGGTTGTATGGATCATTCAAAATACAAACAGATGAAAAAAATATTCTTTCTAACAGCAGCCGTTCTTTTCACTCACTGGTCGTTTGGCCAGGTACAGGTGAATAATGAGCTGAAAAGCCTGGTCAACCAGTCGTTC
>CBJLMB010000062.1:0-24369 GCA_966424055.1 uncultured Deminuibacter sp.
ATGCGCAGAAAACGCAGAAAAAAGGCCACCAGGTAATGCGCTTGTATTTTCACTCGCCATTATGCCCTGACTGCAAACTGCCGGCTGCAAACTGCCGACTGAAAGCGCCCTCCGTTCATGCCTAAAAGATTGACATTTGTTATATCATCGCTGTTGGTCAAATATTCATTTTGTTCAATCAGGAAAACGCTTTTTCATTCAGCTATATGGTATATATTTGTGCACAATTGTATGAATTAACCAACCTGTATTACCCGGTAAAACTCCTTTATAATCCAATATTCATTTCATCCGTCCCGCCTTTATCTTTTTTGACCCTTTTATTATTGCTTGATTAAACCCCTTGTCTGTTACCCTCATTGCTTTGCCATACGAAAAAAGTGATGATTATTTAAGCGTATGCACCAATGAGAAAGTGGAGGATTCTTTTTATTATAAGTATGGTTGTATGGTTTGACGGGTTGCATGCCCAGGACTTTTCCAACAGGGGAAAAGATTTTTGGGTAGGGTACGGATCGCATATATCCATGTATAAACTTGATGGTACAATAGATGCTTCAGGTGGTACACAAAACATGGTATTGTATTTTACATCAGACGAAGATGCACAGGTAACCGTAGAAATGCCTGCTGCAGGATGGTCAAAAAAATACAAAGTAAAAGCGGGTTCTGTCACCGAAACAGATGCTATCCCTAAAACCGGCAGCAACGATGCACGTTTGGCAACAGAAGGTGTATCGGACAAAGGTATTCATATAACCAGTGATAAAAATATTGTTGCTTACACACATATTTACGACCTGAGCAATTCAGGTGCCTCCCTGCTATTTCCCACCACAACACTGGGGCAGGACTATTATATATTGGGGTTTAAACAATTCTCCAATAGTTATTATGCCTATCCCTACTGCTTTGTAATTGCAACAGAAGACAATACAACTGTAGAGATCACGCCCAGTGTTAACACACTGCGGCATAAAGCCAGCCAGCCTTTCACCACCACGCTTAAAAAAGGCCAGGTGTTTAACCTGCTCGCCTCACTGAATGGCGGAAGCAATAATGCGTATACTGCCGCAGACCTGACCGGCACGCGTATACGCACCATCAGCACGGGCTCGGGCAGTTGTAAACGGATAGCGGTGTTTTGTGGCAGCGGCAAACTATCTATTGTTTGTGATGAAAATAAATATCCCACCGGCGATAATACTATACAACAGGTATTGCCCTACAATGCCTGGGGCTTAAAATATATTGCAGCGCCAACAAAGGGAATGGACAATAACTTTTTCCGTGTAATGGTTTCCGATCCTACAACTGTAGTAAAGCTCAACGGTAAAACGCTGACCAATATAATTAATGGCAGGTATTACGAATTTCAAACCAATGCCCCGGCTGTAATAGAAGGCAGTAAGGAAGTAATGGTGGCACAATTCATCACCACTGCCGATCAGTGCAACAACAGCCTGCCCGATCTTGGTGGCGACCCTGAAATGATCTTTCTCAGTCCTGTTGAACAAAATATCAGCCAGGTAGTGCTTAACTCTACTGACCATTACCAGATACAATGGCATTTTATCAATGTGGTATTGAAAACAACAGATATCCCTTCTTTCTCCATCGATGGGCAGGCGGCTGCGGCGGCATTTCAACCTGTTCCGGGTAGTCCTGATTTTTCCTATGCGCAATTACCGGTGAAAGCAGGTGTGCACCATCTCCGCTCACTGCAGGGCTTTAATGCTATTGCTTATGGGTATGGGCATGCAGAAAGTTATGGCTACAATGCGGGCACTAATGTAAAAGACAATTACCAGTATATTTCAGCACAACACCCCTGTAAAAATGCGCTGGCAAACCTTTCGGTGGTATTGCCCTACAAACCGCTTAGCATTACCTGGCTGATGAAAGACAATCCTATCATTACGCCCAATGCCAATGCAATGGTATACAACCCTGAGCCTGACAGTATATTTACCAGGAACGGCAGAACGCTCTATGTTTTTAAACTGAAAGGCGATTACCGGTTTACTTCAGCTGGCGCAGGAACATTATCGGTGCAGGTCAATAATCCTATGCCCGATGGCTGTTCGGGCATGCAGGAGATAAGCGTGGATATCACCAACTATGAGCAGCCGGCACCAGCCTTCTCCATATCCGACACACTCTGTGCCGGCCAGGCTGTGCGGTTTACTGATCTTACTGCAGGAGATATCAGTAAGCGGTACTGGGATTATGGCAATGGAATAAAAGATACCCTGCTGCAAACAAAAAGTAAAGACCAGCACTATGCTGCTGCCGGCGATTACCGTGTTTCTTTAACGGTAGAAACCGCGGGCGGCTGTAAAAGTAACACCATCACCCAAACGATCAGCATAGCCGCCGCCCCGCAGGCAGCGTTTATACTGCCTGTTGTTTGTAAAGATGCAACAGCCCGGTTTAAAGACAGCAGTTATATGACCGATGGCTCCACGCCCCGTTTGCAATATGCCTGGAATTTTGGCGACCCTCATGCCACACATGAGAACCCCAACACCTCTGTTCAGCAAAACCCCAGCCATGCATACAATGCATATGGCGATTACCAGGTGAAGCTGAAAGTGGCCACTGGCAATAAATGTACTTCTTCTGCAAGCCGGCTTTTCAGGATAAGCAGCAATATGATCAGGGCCGGCTTCGATATTGTTTCGGCGGCTGAACTGTGTTCAGGAGATTCCCTGCTTATCCGTAACACATCATCGATCGATTATGGCAGTATTACCCGCATCGCGGTATACTGGGATGCGGCCGGCGATCCAGAACTGGTGGACATTGACAACCAACCTGCTTTTGGCAAATTGTACAGGCATGCCTACACTATGTTTCACCAGCCTGCATCCCGCACGGTGGAGGTAAAAATGCTGGCTTATGCAGGCACTACCTGTGTTGCAGTGCAATCGCATACCATTGTACTGCATGCAAGGCCTGCTGTGTTGTTCAGCCCGCTGCAAGGTAGCTGTGTTAATGCAGCTGCCCGGCAACTGACAGAGGCAACAGAAACATCGGGCGTACCCGGCTCATTTATCTTTTCGGGAACAGGTGTAAGCGGCAACGGCCAATTCGATCCGCATATCACCGGCACCGGCAGCTTCCCTGTTCAGGCCCTGTATGTAACAGATAAGGGCTGCCGCGATTCTGTCACACAAACCATAACTGTATGGCCGCAACCGGTTGCTGATTGGACGAACACTGTTCTATGCGAAAAACAACAGGTACAGTTTAGCGGCCAGTCTACCGGGCCCGGTGATATTGTACAATGGAACTGGACAACAGAGGGCGCAACCATACCACCTGCACAGGCGCAGGTGATCAATACGCGGTACGATAGTGCCGGCAACTACCGGGTTGCGCTGCAGGTGAAAACAGACAAGGGCTGCCTGAGCGCAGTAACAGAAAAAAACATCACCCTGCATGCCAAGCCACTGGTTGATTTTTCCGATCCGGTTGTTTGTTTGCCAGATGGCAATGGAACATTCAACGACCGCTCCTCCATACAGGATGCTACAGAAAATGCATTTTCTTATAACTGGGATTTTGGTGATAGCCATAACCCGCAGTCTTCAATACAAAAAAATCCCACACACCGCTACTTGTCAACCGGCACTTATACCACACAGCTTACGGTTACCAGCAAGTATGGCTGCACGGCATCGCTCAGCAGGTCTTTCAGTGCTGTTTACCCGCAGCCACATGCTGCATTCAGCGTATCGGCAACAGCCATATGCCAGGGCAAAACAGTACAGCTGACAGATCATAGTGCCAGTACTGAAGGTGCCATCAATACCTGGCAATGGAACATGGGCGGCCGGTACACAACCAACCGGCAAAACCCTGACCACCGTTTTAATGAGCCGGGCGTTTTCCCGGTAACACTTTGGGTACAGGATGCAAAAGGCTGCAGGAGTGATACTGCTCAACAATCTATCACCGTATATGCCCAGCCACGGCTCAATGCCGGCCCGGTGGTACAGGTAAAAGAAGGTGAATCAGTACAACTGAAGCCATCCTATGCTGCCGATAGCGCGCGCTTTCGTTGGCTGCCTGCGCTTTACCTCAGCAGCGATACAGCGGCTGCACCTTATGTGCGCCCGCTTTCGGCTATTATTTATCATATCACACTTACTGCCGCAGGTGGTTGTATAGCTGAGGATAACCTGGAGGTTAAGCTGCTGTACAAACCTGTTGTGCCCAATGCATTTTCACCCAACGGCGATGGTATCAATGACACCTGGCATATCCGCTATCTCGAAATATACCCCGATGCCACTGTAGATGTATACAACCGTTACGGGCAAAGGGTTTTTACAGCCAGGGGGCAACAGGCGAAAGACTGGAATGGCAGTTACAACGGCCAGCCCCTGGAAATAGGCACGTATTATTATATCATCGACCTGAAAAATGGCGCCAAACCGCTTAGTGGCTATGTTGTTATCCTGAAATAATTGTTTTAACGGAGCGCTTGCAATGCCTGGTGTTATCTTTGCGCCATGCAGATAGCTGTTAATTGCCGTTTTTTACATACACCGCAAACAATACAAAGCCGGTATGCTGCCGGTTTGCTGTTACCCTGGATACAGGGCAGCAGTGATGCATCCCTGCTGCTGGTGGCAGACGGGCCCATTAACCCGGAGTTAACAGGCAAAAACAGGGCTATACAACTGGCCCCGCATATTGATGGTGCAGTCAGCAGCCGGATATGGTACGATATCAAACTACCGGCCCTGCTGAAAAAAGAAAATTGTGCTGTCTATATTGGCAGCGACGGCCATGCCAGCATTACTGCGAAGGCCGCACAGCTGCTGCTGTTGCCGCGACTGGCTTTTTTACAATACCCCAGGCAGTTCAGGGGTGAAGATAAAATAGGTGGCTTAGCCCATGGCCTGAAAAAAGCAGCACATATCATTGTGGCCTCCGGTTTTGCCAAACAACAATTGGTGGATAAAGGCGCAGCACCTGAAAAGATCTCCGTAATTCCTTTTAGTGCCGATGCGGTATTTCAACCGGTGTCCTGGTCGCTGAAAGAAAAAACAAAAGCCGCCTATGCCGGCGGCTGCGAGTATTTTGTTTGCTACGGCACACATTACCCCTATCGCAATACAGGGGTATTACTGAAAGCCTTTTCCATCTTTAAAAAATGGCAGAAAAGCAATATGAAATTATTGCTGGTAGGTAAAATACCTGCGCGCCACGATGAAGAGCTCGATAAACTGGACAGCTATAAATTCAAGGATGATGTGGTGCTGCTGCCCCCGCAACACCTGGATACCATGGCGAAAATTGTAGCCTCTTCTTATGCGGTGCTGCAACCGGCTTCTTATGAAGATACCGGCTTACAGGCGATCGAAGCAATGGCCTGCGAGGTGCCGGTGGTAGCAGCCGGTACCGGTGCATTGCCTGAATTATGCGGCGATGCAGCCTTATTCACCGATGCAACAGATGCCAATACTATTGGCCAGCAGATGATCCGCATTTATAAAGACGAGAACCTGCGCAATACCCTGATCCAGAAAGGCCGTATCCGGTCGGCCAATTTTCAGCCGCAGGCCACAGCCGGGAAATTTGCCGCGGTTATCGGTCAACTTACCGCTTCATGGCCGCAATAACCGCTGCCTGGCCTGCAACCACTTGCTGCCAACACGAAACCCTGTATTTTTGTGCCTCTTTTGATTACTAAAAACAATATATGCATACTTCAACCATTACCATTAATGTTGAACTGGATAAAGATAAAGTGCCCGAACAGATCAGCTGGAAAGCCAGCGATACAACAATAGATCATGCACAGGTTGCCAAGGCCATGATGATCGCTTTTTGGGATGGTGCAGATAAAAGCGCACTGCGCATCGACCTGTGGACAAAGGAAATGATGGTAGATGAAATGGCCGATTTTTTTTACCAGACACTCATGAGCATGGCCGATACCTACGACCGCGCCACACACCAGCACGAACTGGTGAATGATATGAAAGAATTTGCCAAAACCTTCTACCAGAAGTTCAGGGCAATCCAGATGAAAGAGAATCAATAATTTTATAACTGTTGCAGCTGGCAGTACACTACTGCCTTACTACATAAAAAAGATCATATGAGCTTAGAACAAAAAATAATGGCCGAAATGAAAGAGGCCATGAAAGCAAAGGATGAAGCCGCACTCAGGGGATTAAGGGCTATCAAAGCCGCTATCATCCTCGCAAAAACAGAGGCCGGTGCAGGCGGTGAAGTAAAAGAAGAAGACGAAGTAAAACTATTGCAGAAACTGGTAAAACAACGCAGGGATTCGCTGGAGATCTTCACTCAGCAAAACCGTACCGATCTTGCCCAGAAAGAACAGGAAGAAATAGCCGTGATAGAAAAATTCCTGCCACAACAATTAAGCGAAGCTGAGCTGAAAGCAGCATTGGAAAAAATTATCACCACCGTTGGTGCCACATCTCCTGCAGACATGGGAAAGGTAATGGGCGTGGCATCCAAACAACTGGCCGGCAGGGCCGATGGTAAAGCGATCTCCGCAGCAGTAAAAGAACTGCTGGCCAAATAAACCGCAAACCGTATCCTGCCCGGTTACAACTGGCCGGGTTGAAACCGGCAGCCTGCATACAACTGACCGCCTACATGATTATAGACATTATTTTGCTTGTTCTGGTAGTGCTTGCATTGCTGAAAGGGCTGCAGAAAGGTTTTGTGCTGGCCATTTTTTCATTTGCAGCCGTGATCATTGGCCTGGCCGCAGCCATGAAGCTCTCTGTTGTAGTGGCAGGCTGGTTGCAAAGCAGCACACATATCAGTGCACGCTGGTTGCCTGTTATATCTTTTGCCATTGTAATGATCGGCGTGGTACTGCTGGTTCGCTGGTGCGCCAAACTGATAGAAGCCGGTATGAACATGGCCCTGCTGGGATGGCTGAATAAACTGGCTGGCATATGCCTGTATGTAGCTTTATATGTTACTGTATTCAGTGTATTACTGTTCTTTGCCAAAGAAATTCAGTTGCTGAAACCCGAAACAATTGGGCAATCCAGGTGTTACCATTTTATTGAACCCTGGGGGCCTTTTGCTATAAATGGTATCGGTAAGCTGGTACCTGTATTTAAAGACCTGTTTACGCAACTGGAACAATTTTTTGCTTCAGTAGCCCCTAAATCCTGAAAAATGCAGGCTTTTTTAACAAATGGCACAGCTGGGTTATATTGATGGAAGGATATTTTTTGCGCTTTTAGCCCTTAGTTATGAACATACTTAAGCATTTATTAACCTAAAACAAGTATTTTAGTAGATGAGTTTGCGGTAATTCGTGGTTGAACCCGGCTTGAAAATGTGTAAACCGGAATTGGTACAATGGCCGGTCCTGCCTTTGAAAAACAGGACACAGCCAGATAGAAAAAGATGAGTTTGGGTTTTTTCAACTGAATTCTGTTTATTTGTAACTATCGAAGGCATTAGCCATAAGAATTGACTGAGTGATGAATTACGAGATCAAACAATACGATAAATTTAGCTTTGTAGAGGAAGGCGAAGGAGAACCACTGCTGTTGTTGCATGGATTATTTGGGGCATTGAGCAATTTCTCTTCCCTGATCGAACATTTTCGCAAGCAGTATAAAGTGATAGTGCCCATGCTGCCCCTGTTCGACCTGGACATTTTCCATACCACTGTAAGCGGGCTGGAAAAATATGTGCAGCGTTTTATCGAGGCCAAGGGTTACACCAATATTCACCTGCTGGGCAATTCCCTTGGCGGCCATGTGGCATTGATCCATGTGCTGAAACATCCCGAACGCATAAAATCATTGATACTTACCGGCAGCTCAGGCCTGTTTGAAAATGGCATGGGCGACAGCTATCCTAAAAGAGGCGATTATGAATACATCCGCAAAAAAGCAGAGCTTACTTTTTATGATCCCGCTGTTGCTACCAAAGAGCTGGTAGATGAAGTATTTGAAATAACCAATAACCGCCTTAAAGTGATCAAGATTATTGCACTGGCCAAAAGTGCCATCCGCAATAACCTGGGCGAGGAAATCAGCCAGATCAAGCAGCCCACCCTGCTGATATGGGGCAATAACGATACGGTTACACCGCCGTTTGTGGCAAAAGAATTCAATAAACTGATTCCGAACAGCGAGCTTTACTTCATTGATAAATGCGGGCATGCCCCCATGATGGAAGTGCCTGGCGAGTTTAACAAAATATTGGAATCGTTCCTGAGTAAACTGAAGCAGCCTGCTGCAACAGTGGTGTAGGTTTTGCTGTCTCTATAGTAGGAGGAATACCTCAATGTTAGCTTCACAACTGATAGTAACCAATTATCCCACCGTTAGCGCTACTGACAGGGTATCCCTGGCATTGCAGCTGATGGAGGATTACGATATTCAGCACCTGCCGGTACTGGGCGACCAGAAATACCTGGGGCTGGTAGGTAAAGCCGACCTGCTCGATACCGACGAAAATAGTGTCATTGCTACACTTGAACAGCAATGGATAGGTGCATCTGTATTGCCTGGCGACCATTTTCTCACTGTACTGAAAATTGCGGCCACTTTCGATATATCGCTGGTGCCCGTGGTAAACGAAACCAGGGGCCTCGATGGTGTGATCACCCAGAACGAACTGATCCATACAGCCGGGAAATTTACCGGTGCGGAAGAACCCGGCGGACTGATTGTGCTGGAAATGGAAAAACGCAATTTTTCCTTTGGCGAGATCAGCCGCCTGGTAGAAACCAACGATGCGTATATCACGCAGCTGAACACCGCTGTAGACCCCGCCACCAATATGCTGCTCATCAGCCTGAAGGTGAACAAGAACGAAATCTCTGATATCGTTGCCACTTTCCAGCGGTATGATTATGGCGTGCGGTATTATTTTGGGGAAGAATCGTACGAGAATGAGCTGAAAGAAAACTACGACCTGCTCATGACTTACCTCAGAATGTAAGCCGCTCACAGCCCGTAACAAAAGGATAACAGGCCTGCCCGCCGGTGTACACAACAGGTGCTGCACAGAAACAGCGCATTGTGCAGGCCACTTCATACATCGTACACCCATTTGACCAGATAGTGCTTACTTTTGCAACGCAGTGCCAATTCTGCCTGCACAATGTCAACAATCAACCGGATGAAAGTAGCCATCTACAGCCGTGGATTAGATCTGGAACAACATCAGCAATTAATGATCCTGGTTCAGGAACTGCAGCGTTACCGTATTTCTGTACTGCTGCACGAAAGCCTGGCCCAGCATTATCCGGATATTCTTTCTGCCGATCCCAGCTGCACTTTGTTTAAAAACCATCATGACCTCGATAATTCTGTAGAATGCCTTATCAGCCTGGGCGGCGATGGCACTATACTCGACACGGTAACACTTGTTCGCGATAAACTGGTGCCCATACTGGGTATTAATTTCGGGCGCCTGGGCTTTTTGGCCAGCCTGGGTAAAGATGAACTGAGCAGTGCTGTAGATGCGCTTGCCAATGGCACTTATGTGGTAGATAACCGTACCCTGATACATCTCGATGCCAATATCCCGCTGTTTGGTGAAGAACCCTTCGGGCTGAATGAATTTGCTATTCTTAAAAGGGATATCTCATCCATGATCAGGATACATACTTACCTCAACGGCGAATTCCTGAACAGCTACTGGGCCGACGGACTGATCGTTTCTACCCCCACCGGTTCAACCGGCTATAACCTCAGCTGTAACGGCCCCATCGTATTTCCCGATTCGGCCAGTTTTTTAATTACCCCCATTGCCCCCCATAACCTCAATGTGCGCCCTATTGTAGTACCTGATGATAATATTATTTCCTTTGAAGTGGAAGGCAGGGCCAACCAGTTTATTTGTGCGCTGGATGCCCGCAGGGAAATTGTAGATAAAGATGTGCAGCTGGCTGTGAAAAAAGAGCAGTTTGGCCTTAACCTGGTACGCCTGAACGAAAACAGCTTTCTCTCCACACTCCGGTCAAAACTCACCTGGGGACTGGATAAACGGAACTGATACCGGCTGTTACAAAGACCTGCTATCATTTGGCAGGAACAAATAGTTTCTCTGTCAAATAAGAAACGAATCGATTTTTCGTTATACTAACATTCCTTATTTTGCGATATGTTTAAGAAAATTATACTACTTGCGTTGATTGTTGTATCGGCCTTTACTGTACGGGCGCAATATATGGATAGCTACGTGCAGGAAGGGGAAATTGGCGGAGCTATAGGACTGGCGCATTATTTTGGAGACCTGAACACCCGCGCGGCAATTAACCGGCCCAAGTTTTCCGGTGGTATTTTCTTTCGCAAACAACTCAACAATTATATCGCACTTAAACTGTCTGGCAACTATGCCATGCTGGGCTATTCGGATAAATACAGTAAAAACGAGACCCAGAAAAGGCGCAACCTCAGTTTCAACACCAATGTATGGGAGCTGGCCCTGAGTGGCGAATTTAATTTCTTCAAATTTTATCCCGGTGTGGAAGGGTATAATTTTACCCCTTATGTTTCATTGGGGGTGGGCATTTTTTCTTACGATCCTTATACCTATCTCAACGGACAAAAATATTACCTGCGGCCGCTGGGCACCGAAGGGCAGGGAAGTGCGCAGTATCCCATGCGTAAACCTTACAGCTCTACCGCCCTCTGTATTCCGCTGGCTATTGGTTTCAAATACAGTATCAATCCCAGCATGAATATTTTTACCGAACTGGGCTACCGCTTTACCAATACCGATTACCTGGATGATGTAAGCACCACCTATGCGCCGGATGCCTTCCCAAGCACTACCTCTGTGGGTTATTTATTGCAAGACAGGAGCTATGAAACCGGTACACCCATCGGCGTGAAGGGCCGCCAGCGGGGCAACAGCTCCCAGAAAGACGCCTACGTGATCCTCCAGGTAGGGGTTTCCTTCAACTTATCTTCTTACCGTTGTCCCAAGCCATAACTGTTAATGGCAGATTATTGTAATTTATAAATATAATATTAGCGCAATAATACATATATTATATAATATTAATATATGTATCTTTTGTTATGATCAGCGTGAAGAAAAAGATAATACTTTTTGTAAAAGCAAATATTGAACTATCTTTCTTCCTGTAAAAAGCGCAAAACGCAGATTTAATAAGGCACTAACGCATTCATTTCGCTAATTTCGCAGCCTCTTTTAATAGGGCTTTATGCAGGAACTGATGGAAAAAATAAATAAAAACCGTTTACCCAAACATATTGCCATCATTATGGATGGTAATGGTCGTTGGGCACAGGAGAAAGGCCAGGACAGGTTATATGGCCATTTCCATGGTGTGGAGAGCGTGAGGAATATAGTAGAAGGATGTGCCGAACTGGGCATTGAATACCTTACTTTATATGCGTTCAGCACCGAGAACTGGGATCGTCCGCACTATGAAGTAAGTGGTTTGATGGCCCTGCTGGTAGACACGATCCGTAAAGAAGTGCCTATTCTCAACAAAAACAATATCCGCCTGCATGTAATAGGCGATATCGATATGCTGCCAGAAGCAGCAGCACACGAGCTGCAGGAAGCACTGGAAGAAACCAGCCATAACGCAGGATTGAACCTGATTATCGCACTCAGCTACAGCAGCCGGTGGGAGCTGGTGAATGCTGTAAAACTGATTGCCCGCGATGTACAGGCTGGCCGTATCGATCCCGAAAACATTACCCAGGAAACATTACAGCAATACCTTACCACCAGCGCCTTCCCCGACCCCGAGCTGATGATCAGGACCAGTGGTGAATTCAGGATCAGTAATTTCCTCCTATATCAATTAGCATATGCAGAACTGTATTTCACCAACACTCGCTGGCCCGATTTCAGAAAAGAAAACCTGTACGAGGCGATCTTAGATTTTCAGGCGCGCGAACGCAGGTTTGGCAAAACCAGCGAACAGCTGCAGCAGGAAACCGCTTTGCATTAACTTTTAACTTAATTTTTAACTTGTTTGGTGGGGTTGATTTAACAAACACTTTTAATAATTCCCGTTAATTTGCCGCCACTTATCCCAAAACCAGCTGCTGACAGCGTTTGCTCTCTACGGTGTGGTTTCAAACAAACAACAGCAATTTGGATGTATAAAGTGTGTAAATCTTTCCTTCTGGCAATCCTGATCTGCTTTGGCAGTCATTTGGCCATAGCTCAGGTTCCGGTAACAAAACCTACTGATTCGTCCGGGCACATCACATCTATCGATGCTGACCTGATGAACCTCTACAATCAGAAAACCCCCAAAAAATACAAGGTTGCTTCTGTAAAAGTATCCGGCAACAAGTTTTTCGATGAATCACTTTTACTGTCTATTGCTGGTATCAATGTGGGGGATGAAATTTCCATTCCTGGTGGCGATCAGTTTGCACATGCCATCAATAAACTATGGGGGCAAAATTATTTCAGCGATGTGGAGATTTATATCACCCGGCTGGAAGGAAAAAATATCGATATAGAAATTGCTGTTACCGAAAGACCCAGGTTATCGAAATTTAATTTCAAAGGCATTCGCAAAGGTGAGGGCGACGATCTGAAAAGTAAAACAGGTCTTGTGCCCGGCCGTGTGATCACTGAAAATATGAAGATCACTGCCGTAGAAGCCATCAAGCGTTTTTTCTTTGACAAAGGCTTCCGCAGTGTAAAAGTGAATATTGAAGAAGTAAAAGATGCTTCATCTGATAATTACCTCAACCTGAACTTTGTTATTAATAAAGGTACCAAGGTTAAGATCAACCAGATCAATTTTGCCGGTAATGATAATGTTGATGCTGCCAAGCTGAAACGGCAAATGAAAGGCACCAAGGAAATGACCCGTATCACACTGTTCCCTACCAGTGATACCGGTGGTTTTATCAATCCCAGGCGTTATACATTCAGTGACTACCTGCACGATAAGGGTTTTCTTACCTATTCCAAAACCAAAAAAGTGCTGGATCCCTACCTGCGCCTTAAACTGTTTACTTCAGCCAAGTTCGATGATAAAAAATATGCATCCGATAAAGACAATGTGGTGCAATATTATAACTCACTCGGCTTCCGTGATGCCAGTATTGTGCGTGATACACAGTACTACAATAATAAAGGCAACATGAACATCGACCTCCAGGTGAGTGAAGGCCATAAATATTACTTTGGTAATATTACCTGGAGAGGCAATACCAAATATTCCGATTCATTGCTTACTGCAATACTGGGTATCAAGAAAGGTGATATATACAATGCCGATATCCTGCATAAAAAACTGAGCCCGGCTTCTCCCGAAGGCGGTGATATCAGCGGTTTATATATGGATGACGGTTACCTGTTTTTCCAGGCCGACCCTGTTGAAACAGCGGTATATAAGGATACGATCGACTTCGAGATCCGCCTGAGGGAAGGGCCACAGGCAACCATTAAAAATATCCGCATCACCGGTAACGATAAAACCAAAGAGCATGTTATCCGTCGTGAACTGCGTACAATTCCGGGTGAAAAGTTCAGCCGTACCGACCTGATCCGTTCACAACGTGAAATAGCCAACCTGGGTTATTTCGACCAGGAAAAAATTGGTATCACCCCTGTACCCAACCCCGACGATGGTACCGTGGATATCAACTATTCGGTGGCAGAAAAATCGAGTGACCAGCTGGAGCTGAGCGCCGGCTTTGGCGGCGGTATCGGTTTAACCGGTACGGTGGGTGTATCATTCAACAACTTCTCCATTAAAAATATCTTCAGCAAAAAAGCCTGGGATCCGCTGCCCACTGGCGACGGACAAAAGCTCAGTCTTCGTGTACAGAGTAATGGCCGTGCTTACCGCTCTTACAATGTATCCTTCACTGAGCCCTGGCTGGGTGGTAAAAAACGTAATTCACTTACTGTAAGTTTTTACGATACCAAGTTTTCTAATGCCTATAACTATCTGACCGGCCGTTATGAAAAAGAAGCCGGTGATACATCTTATTTCAAAACAACCGGCGTATCGGTGGGGCTGGGTAAACAATTGAAATGGCCTGATGACTTTTTCAACCTGGGCTTTACCCTTAGCTATGCACGGTATAAACTGCGCAACTATCCCATTGATGGTAACCTGATACTGTCAGATGGTACAGTTTGGCGCAATGGTTATTCCAATAACCTGAACCTGAAAATAGCTTTACAGCGTAACTCTGTCGATTTCCCGATATTCCCCAGGGGTGGTTCCAATTTCCTGGCCAGTGTACAGGCAACATTGCCTTATTCCCTGTTCGACCCCGGACTGGTAAAAGATGTGAACCCTTATAAATGGGTGGAATACCATAAATGGCGCTTTACCGGCGAATGGTATGTGCCGCTTACCAGGCCGCATGGCGAAGACAGGAATAAACAGCTGGTGCTGAAAGCATCTGCCAAATACGGTTTCATCGGCCGTTACAACAGCAAACTGCAGATCTCTCCGTTCGAGCGTTTCCAGGTGGGTGATGCCGGTTTGAGTAACACCTATGCCCTGCTGGGTTATGATATCATTTCCCAGAGAGGTTACCCGGTATACGAAACGTCTAACCCAAATATAAACCCTGATCAGCAGGGGGCATCCAAGTACTTTACTATCTTTAACAAGTACACCATGGAACTGCGTTACCCGCTGAGCCTGAACCCCAGTAGTACCATTTACGGGTTAACCTTCTTTGAAGCAGCCAACGGCTGGTACAACTTCAAAGAATACAACCCCTTCCAGCTGCGCCGTTCAGTAGGTGTGGGTATGCGTTTCTTCCTGCCTATGTTTGGTTTGCTGGGCTTTGACTATGGTATTGGTCTGGACAGGGTTCAGCCGGGACAGGGACTTAAAAACGCGGGAAGGTTTACATTTATGCTCGGTTTCGAACCGGAATAGTATTTTGCAACCAGAATCACCAAATCTTTTTGTATGAAGAAGCTATTATTCGTGGCCTTTGCCTTTATTATGGGTATGGCCGGCGTTCATGCACAGCGTTATGCCATTATCGACACCAAGTATATACTGGACAGGCTGCCGGAATACAAGGAATCAGAGAAAAAACTGCAGCAAACCAGCGACCTGTGGCAAAAAGAGATAGATAGCAAACAGGCCGACCTGGACAAAATGTACAAGAACTACGATGCAGAAAAGGTGATGCTAAGCGCCGAACTGCAGAAAAAAAGAGAAGACGAACTGTTTAATAAAGAAAAGGAAGTACGCGATTTACAGAAGCGGCGGTTTGGTTATGAAGGGGATCTTTTTAAGGAAAGACAAAAATTAGTTAAACCTTTACAGGACAGGGTATACAATGCTGTTCAAAAGATGGCGGTAGCCCGTGGATACGATTTTATCCTGGATAAAAGTGAAGGAATTACTGTTATATTTGCCGACCCCAAGCTGGATAAAAGCGATGATATACTGCGCGACCTGGGTGTAAAGAGCTAAAAACACTCTCCGGGAGCCATTGTTAAAGCTGCAATGTGATAACATGGCTGCGTGCTATGCTAAGTAAAACGAGTGATTCTGTGAAGCATAAAACAGGCATAATAATTTCTTAATCTCTTAAATAAAAACAAAAGAAACAGCCAACAGCAGCCTTGTGTACACCTTCTTTAGGGTAAAGACCACAAATGTGAATGGTTGTTCAACATTCATTTAAAAACAAAAAACTAGATGATGAAAAAGGTGCTTTTTTCGTTGCTGGCGGTTGTGGGATTGTTGTTTGCTGCGGATAAAACGCAGGCGCAGGGCCAGCCCCCCTTGAAAATTGGTGTATTCGATATCGAAACAATGGTTCGTGCAATGCCTGGTTACAGGAATGTAGACAGCCTTGTAAATATTTACCAGAACGATTCTCTGGCCAATGAATACGATTTTTATCAGTCAGAGTACAAACGCCTGGACAGCACATTTAAAGCCGATTCTGCCGCTAATAAAGCCAAAACCGTATTGGATATGGAAAAGCAGCAGCGTGGCCAGGTTGGTATGCAACTGGTATACTGGCAGCAGATTGCTGAAAACAAAGTGCAGCAAAAAACAGCCATACTAGCCCAGCCATTGTTTGAGCAGGTGGTTAAGGCTTACCAGAAAGTACTGGAAACAAAAAAATACACACTTATCCTGAAGCCCGGTACGCTGGAAAGAGGAACCACAGGTGTATCCAATGTTTTTGAAGACGTGGCAAAAGAGCTGAAAATTCCGCTGCCACAGGAACTGGGCGGTGGCGATGATGAAGAGAAATCACAGCAGGCCCCTAAATCCGGTCCGGGTACAGGCGCCGGTAAACCTGCCGCCAAACCCAAAGGCTAATGCAGCCTGCTGAAAAGCAGCACATATAAATTCATGTACAAAAAGAACCATCCGGCTTGTTGCCGGATGGTTCTTATTTTTGGTGGTATAATCAAACAGCTTTGAATAATCCAGCAGTCAAACATCCCATTGGCGTTTTCGATTCGGGCTATGGCGGATTAACGGTATTGAAAGAGATCGTTGCCCGCCTGCCGCAGTACGACTATATTTACCTGGGCGATAATGCCCGCGCCCCATATGGCAACCGCTCGTTTGAAACAGTGTATCATTATACACTGGATTGTGTGCGCTGGTTTTTCCGGCAGGGATGCCCGCTGGTGATACTGGCCTGCAATACCGCTTCTGCAAAGGCTTTACGCACTATTCAGCAAAAAGACCTGCCATTGCTGCAACCGGATAACCGTGTACTGGGTGTTATCCGTCCCACATCTGAGATCATTGGCCATTTTACCCAAACCCGCGAAGTGGGCATACTGGCAACCAATGGCACCGTACAATCCCAGTCGTACCTGCTGGAAATAGAAAAATTTTTTCCTGATATACATGTTACGCAGCTGGCCTGCCCCATGTGGGTGCCCCTGGTAGAAAACAATGAGCATGAAAGCGAAGGCGCCGATTATTTTATTAAGCAGAAAATAGACCAGCTGCTACAGCAGCGACCCGATATTGACACATTATTACTGGCCTGCACACATTACCCGCTGCTGAAAAATAAAATTGAAAAATATACACCACCGGGTATCCGCATTATTTCCCAGGGCGAGATAGTTGCCGGTAGTTTAGCCGATTACCTGCAGCGTCATCCTGAAATGGATGAGCGGCTAAGCAGGGAAGGAAGCAAAGCTTTTTACACAACAGATGCCGTAGAAGATTTTGAAAACCATGCCAGCATATTTTTTGGAAGCCCCATTTCCGCCATGCATGTGGATCTTTAAAAGATTTGTGCACAGCCGGCTTTATCCAAAGCTGCTGCAACAAAAGGATCAGGCAATAGCAATAAGCAGGCTGCCTGGTTAACTACCTGCCTCCGTTATAATCAAGAACGAAATACCGATTCTTTACCTGGTAAATATGGCAACTAAAAATGCCCGGCTTTTGGCCAGGCATTTTTGTGAAGAATCTTTGATATGATCAATGTTACTTTTTATTGCTGTTGGGCAGGTAGGGTAACATGTAATGCTTGCATGTCTTTTTCTGATATACCGGGACTTTGTCCCCTGATTATCCGCTCAACGACCAGGTTTCCTACCATGCGGGCTTCCTGCTCATTAACAAAAGGATGGTACCCTGCAATACCCGGTATAAAGGGCTGATTGATCACTTTTTTATGGTCTACATATACCTCGTATCCCCAGCCATCTTTTACTGCAACTGTTTTCAGTTCTACCAGCAGCATCTCCTCTTTTGCTTTACTGTTTGCCAATGATGCATTACCCCAGGCAATAGCAATATAAGCAGTAAGTATGCAGGCTACCAGTGCCAGTAAAATGGTTCTAATCATTGGTATCGAGAGACTGATCCGGGTTAAAAGATACAAATGATTGTGTAGGAGAACTATCGCTACCGGTATCACCCAGGCCGATATAACCCAGTCCGTTCAGGCTAAAAGCAATAGCGCCTCTTTTGTTTTGTTTACCAAGATTGGTTTCATAATCTGACCTTCTGTGCCAGAGACCACCAATGCTGCTTCCAGAGCTTTCAGCAGGATTGAACATCCAGGTTTTAACGCTCAAACCACCAGTACCGCCTACACCTGTAGAAATATAGGCTTTGTTGTTTATTACGAACGCTACAGATTGCCTGCGTACTATGTCACTGTAATCATCATCAAAACTATCCTGGCTCCTGTTGCTGATAGGGCTCAACAAAGTCCATTTTTTGTTGGGATCAGGATTGGCAGGATCAAATGAAACAAAATCATCCAGCACAGTTCCTGAAAAATCAGAACCGGTAACGATATAGCCTTTGTTGTTGATAACAAATGCTACAGCATCGGTTTTACTGTTGCCGGGAGGGTTGGGTTGTTGTTTCCATCCTTCACTGGCGCTATATGACCAGCAATCCTGGTAGGTTGAAAAACCATCCTTACCTGTGCCTACATAAGCATGGTCGCCGATAACAAAAGCTACGGCACCTGCCCTGGCTGCACCGGGGAAGCTATTCCAGTTACCACCTGGAGACCAGGTATTAGCGGCCACATCGTACCTGTAAAAATCTTTGTAATAAATGCCGTTCCTGTCTTGTCCCAGGCCAACATAGCCATAATTACCCAGGCCGAAAGCAACAGCGCGGTAACGCTGGCGGCTGGGATCAGCGCCTGTTGAAGCAGGAATGGGGATATAGCTGTTCACCTGTGTCCAGGTAACATCACCATTTGTATTGGGCATACATTGCCAGGTCTGGTTTAAAACAGTATCATTACCGCCTGCACCGCTGGTGGCGCTGGTGTTTAAGCCGGTAACAACATACATATTTGTGGTTGACCCATTTGTAGTAGAAAAGGTGGTGGAGAAGGTTCTCACTGCACCGGCAAACGTACTGCGGGAAACCCAGTTGCCAGTAGTTTCATCGGTACTGCTGTTGCTTTTGGAACAGGAGGTGGCCATCAGGGTTATCGCGGCTGACCCAAGAACAAAGAAGAAATTTTTCATCTGTGCGTTGTTTGTTGTTTTAAAAGACCAGCCGGAAGGCGTGTTCATTGCAGAGGCCATTTTTTTCTGCATGCGTTCCCAGGCTCGTTGCATCCTACTCATATAATTTTTACAAGATTTTGGCGCCCAAATTATCTGTTGCTATCGGGGAAAAATCGTTAAAATGGATTTTCGGCCAATATTCTGTGATAAACGAGGCGAATTTAACTACGAGTGCAATATTCGGGCTTTTTTTTGAATGCTGTTCTAAGAATTTTTTTGGATAATTTCCTGCAAATTATTCTTAAATCCAATACTGATAGGGATATCCGTTTGACCAATGACCACCCGGTTTTTGCAGATCACATTGATCTTGTCTACCGATACAATGTACGACCGGTGGATGCGGATAAACTGGTGGGTGGAAAACTTGGTTTCGAACGATTTCAGGTTCTGTAATGTAAAAATAGGCTTGGGATTATCTCTCAGGTAGATTTTAGAATAATCTTTCAGTCCTTCTATATATAGTATATCATCGAGGTCTACTTTCACTATTTTATATTCTGTTTTAATGAATATAAACTTCTTATCGGGTGCACTGCTTTCTTTTTTACTGTTCCTGATAGCCGTGATATACTCATTGGCCTTGGTGGCTGCACCCAGAAACCGGGTAAAGGGTATGGGTTTTACCAGGTAATCCATTATAGCCAGGTTATAGCCTTCCAGGGCAAATTCCTGGTAAGCGGTGGTGAAAATCACACCGGCAGGCTTTTTCTGCAGGCTTTTCACCAGGTCAATACCTGAAATATCGGGCATCTTGATATCCAGGAAAACCAGGTCGGTTTCATGCTTATTCAGGTACTGCAGTGCTTCCAGTGCATTGGTATAGGAAGCCTGCAGCTGCATAAACGGCACTTTCTGGATAAAGTCCTGCAGTATTTCAACAGCCAGCGGTTCGTCATCGATCACGATACAATTAAGCATATGCACTGTTTTTTAAGAGGATGGAAAGCGTGGTTATATAATAATCATTGTTTTTTTCAATCTGCAGCTGGTGCTGTCCGGGGTATAAAAGGGCCAGTCTTTTCCGCACATTTTCCAATCCTATGCCGCCCACCGTGTCGTTGTTCTCTTTTTTGAATATCTTATTGGATACCCAAAGATGCAGTTGCTGCTGCCCGGTTAGATTAATTTCTATTTTTATATCAGACTGTTCAGCATAGCTGATCCCGTGTTTAAAGGCATTTTCAATAAAAGGTATCAGCAGCATGGGCTCGATCAGCAGTCCTGTGCTACTACCTTTTACGGTATAATCGATATGAATATTGGGTGCCAGCCGCAGTTTTTTAAGATGGATATAGTTCTGCAGGTATTCCAGCTCTTTTTCGAGCGGTACCTGGCTGGTGTTCGATTCATAAATCATATACCGCATCATCTGCGAAAGCTGGAGTATGGCGGTTGCTGTTTCATCGGCCTTACGGTGGGCCAGTGAATAAATGCTGTTAAGGGAATTGAACAGGAAATGCGGGTTCACCTGCGATTTGAGAAAAACCAGCTCTGCATTGAGCTTTTCCTTTTCCAGCTCGTTCTTTTCCCTTTCTGTTTTAAACAGTTCAAGGGCAATGCGTATAAAGCCGCTGGCAAGTAAAATAAGCAGTGCCGACAAAAAAGATTTGCGCAGGGTCATAAAAAAGATAAAAGCAGGCAAATACAGTATCTGGCGCTCCCTGTAAAACGCATCATGGCTGGCAAAGCGCCAGCGTGGCGTAACAACAGGCGCCCTGCCATCCAGCAAATGAATGGTATCCGGAACGGTTAATGAATCGGGCATCCTGGTATGCATGGCCACAATAACAGGCTGCCTGCGTACAGCGGAGATCTTTTTAAAAGTGGTGTATTCTACTACATGCTGTTCTGCTGCCACCAGTGTTACCGAAGCCAGCACAAAACAGAGATAGGCCAGTATTTTATTTTGTACAAAATACCTGGGTATCAGCACATTCATATGAAAATAGAACAGTGCTATCAGAAAGGCATTGTTGATGCATTCTTTCAGGTAGAAATGAGGGTCCAGCACTTTTACATTGTAGGAAAAAAGCGGGAACAGGAATACGATCAGCCAGATAATGGCCTGGAAAATAATACGCCAGGTTTTGGATTTCAGCATGAATAAAGGTTTCCTTTGAGCCCCATGTACCAGCTCCTCAGTCTTATGGTGAGCGGTGATTGCCGCCTGTTGTTAAAAAAGTATATCCTGCCGCCTGCTCCCTGAAATGGATGCCGGGGTAAAAATAGGGTGGCTATGGGTTCTGTACCCGGTTTTATCATTGTGTTAACGGCATATTAAGGCAGAACCTGCCAAAAATCCGGTAAATACATGTAAACTGCAGCCTGAAACAAGGTAAAACACAGGCCGTACCGCCAAAACAGGGAATTAAATAGAATTTGCCATTTCCTGCTGAAAAAGGTACTTTTACCGCCGAAAAAAATATTCCTGCAGACAAACTGCGGTATTTAAAGGTTAAAAATCAATCTGCCGGTGAAAAATTATTATGAATCATCATTACATTCCCTTTGATAATCGACATGGAAACAATATTAATCTATACTAACAATTCACTAACACCGACAGCGTCTATTATTGCTCTCCTTTTTAATTGAGGCACTACACATTTATATGAGTTTAATGAAAAGCGTTAAGCACTTCCCTTTAATCTTATTTGCCATAACCATTGTGTTTCTGGCCTCCTGCAAAAAGACAGATATTAACTTTGGTTCTCAGTACCTGGATAACGGGCAAACGGGCATTGTAAAACTGGAAACGATACAACCGCAATTATCTACTGTATATGTGGATTCCTTTGTTACCGCTGCAAGTGGTTCTGCGCTGATAGGGGGGTATACCGACAGTTATATGGGCAAAATTGCCGCCAGCTCATACTTTGAAATAGCACCGCCTACCGGTATCAAGTTCACCAATCCCTCCTACGATTCTATTATACTGGTGGTGAAGCTGAATAAAAGCTATTATGGCGATACCTCGGCCGCTGTTGGGCTGAATGTTTACCAGTTAAGCGAAAACATTATTACAAAGGGCCAGTCTACCAATTTTTATAATACCACCTCTTTTGCCCGCCAGTCAAACCCGCTGGGAAAGAAATCGGTGCTGCTTTGGCCGCATGCGATAGACACCATCAGTATACGGCTGGATGATAACCTGGGGCGCGATCTTTTCGCCAAACTGCAAAGCAATAATGGCAACCTGGCAAACAGCACCAATTTTATCAACTACTTCAAAGGGCTGTATCTAAATGCCGATCCATCTAGTAAGGTGGTGTTCGGCTGTAAAGATTCAGTAGAAATGCGTATTTGCTACCATGAGCCCAGCTCGGATGATGGCAGGCGTACAGCTGTTTTCCCTTTAACCAATAATGCGCACCAGTTCAACTCCATCACTATCGATCGTACCGGCACCATATTGGGTAACGCGGGCTTTGGGCCTGCTAAAAGGCAAATTGCATCCACAGCTACAAAAAACATGGCCTTCACTCAATATATTACGGGATCTATGGCAAAAATCACTTTCCCCGATCTGCCTAACCTGTTTGCTATACCCCGTTTTTCACGCATATTAAATGCACAGTTAATTGTAAGGCCGGTGAAAGGAAGCTTTTCCGGAACAGTGTACGATAGTTTACCCGGTCAATTAAGGTTAGCAGTAACCGATATCAATAACCAGCTGGGCTCTAACCTCACTATGGTGATCAATGGCTCTGCAATTACCCAAACGGGTAGCCTGGTGATCGATGAATCTTCCAATAACGGAACCGATTATAGATATGATGTAACAGCTTATTTGCAAAACCAGCTGTCTGCGAAGAGTGATATTGCAAGGAACAATAATGGATTACTATTGCTGCCTCCTGCGCCTAAGTATACTACTACGTTTAACAGACTGATAATGAATGATGCAACGCTTATACAAAATCAGCTGCAACTGGTCATTTATTACTTAGCCATCCAATAAATCAGTTAGAACAACAATGAGATATACATATAGATATACCATTTTATTCTTTCTCTTAACCTCCTGTTTCGCTGTCACGGCTTTTGGTCAAAACAATACTTCACCCTATTCTATCATTGGCATAGGTGATATTGAATCGAGCTATTTCGACCGGTCTGCTGGTATGGCCGATGCGGGAGTGTCTTTGTTTTCCGGTAAGTTCCAGTACCATGCCAACCCGGCATCATACAGCCGGCTCGATGATCATTTTTTCTCTGTAGAATTTTGCGGCAGGTTTAAGGATGTAAGTTATAAAGGCCAGCCGGTTGCTTCGGGTGTAAGCAATTCTGCCGATATGCAGATGGAAAAAATGACCATGGCCATCAAGGTTAAACCCTGGTGGGGTGCCAGTTTTGGTATCTCACCTTTCAGCACCAGCAATTATTCCTTTACAGCCCAGAAAACGATTGAAGGTGGCTCGAGCCAGCTGCTGAATGCCAGCTACTCTGGCACTGGCGGTTTGCATAAAGCCTATCTCGCTAACTCTTTCAAACCCTTCAAAAACTTTTCTGTTGGGGTGGAAATGTCTTATCTCTGGGGCTCCCTTTCACAGGAAGAAGTGCTGGATGCCAGCAGCATTACCGGCACTGTGTTAGATACCAAACGCGATTATTACCTGAATAAGCTGTATTTTAAATATGGCCTGCTGTACAATGTAAAGCTGTCTAAAAAGCTGGGCCTTTCACTGGGTGCCACCGCGTCTAACAAAACAAAACTGAGTGCCGATTATTCAGTAACTGTTACAGAAGGCAATTCAGTTATTGTGAACGATTCGGTATATAAAAGCGGTTATTTCACTTTACCGCAGAACTATACTGTTGGTGGGTCACTTAACTACGATAATAAATTCACCCTGGCAGTGGATTACCAGGCGCAAAACTGGAACAACTTAAACTATAAGGGTTTGGGGTATTCGCTGGTGAACAGCAACCGCCTGTCGGCCGGTTTGGAATACTCCAATAAACTAAACAATATTTATGAGCGTTATTACCTGCAGGCGGGCTACTACTATGGCAATACCTACCTCCAGATAAACAATAACCAGCTTACTGACCGTGGATTTACTTTCGGAGCAGGATTAAACTCAAAGCATTCCCAACTATCTTATCAACTGAACCTGCAGCTGGGCACCAGGGGTACTACGCAAAGCGGGTTGGTAAAGGAAAATTATACACAGGTGAGCCTGTCATTGATATACCGCGATTTCTGGAGAACGAAGATCAAAACATATTATTAGGCCTTGGGCCGAAAGAAGTTGGGCAGCAATGCCCAATTATAGATTAATAAGGGAAACGAGGGGGTATTCTTACCCCCTCAACTATGTATGTTAGGCATGCTCACTAACTATAGGGTGGGAGTCCCGAATGCGCTGTTAC
>CBJLMB010000063.1:0-23574 GCA_966424055.1 uncultured Deminuibacter sp.
CAAAGTACAGACTGGTACAATGCTGTTTTCAGAAAATATGCCCCAATGTCGAGCGCCAATATCAATGTTCAGGGGGGAACAGAAACCGCCAGATATTTTTTCTCTGCTGGCGTACTGGATCAGCAGGGATTGTTGCGGTCGCATGACGCCCGATACCGGCGGTATAATTTCCGCAGTAATACGAGTGTAAAAATAAGCAAGAGGCTTACTGCTGAAATGAGCCTGGGCGGTCGCCTGGAGAACCGGTATGGTCCGTTTACGGGATTTTCCGGGGCGGGCATCGTCAATAGCATTATCCGCAATTTTCCTACCAACCGTGTATATGCCAACAACAATCCATTATATTTAGCCAAATCCAATATAATCAATTCTGTTGCACTCGCTGATGCCGGCATTTCTGGTTATAACCGCAATACCTGGGCGATATTTACCGGAATAGGAACACTAAACTATGATATACCTTATGTGCAGGGCCTGAGTGCAAAGCTGAGTTTCAACTATGAATCGGATAATTATAATGCCAAGGTATGGCGGAAACAATTTCAGTTATATACTTACAATACTGCAACCAAAACTTATGATGTTGCCAGTACGGAGAATGCACCTTCCAGTTTGTTTCAAAAAGCCTTTCAGGGTGGCGTGCAATCCAATATTCAGCTATCATTGAATTACGATCATGTATTCAACTCAGCACATCATTTCACAGGATTGCTGCTGTTGGAAAGAAGAAAAACCAACGGTTCTAATTTCACCGTATCCAGGGATTTCCAGGTAGATGTGCTGGATCAGTTACAGCTTGGTGTATCAACCAACCAGGGCGTAGGCGTTGATAATGACAGTAAATTTTTCTATCAAACTGCCTACCAGGGCTACGTAGGCAGGATCAACTATGATTACAAAGGAAAATACCTGCTGGAGCTGGGCGGCCGCTACGATTATTCCTGGAAATTTCCCGACCGTGGCGGCTTCTTCCCGGAAATATCTGCCGGTTGGGTTATCAATAAGGAATCGTTTTTCTATGCACCTGTCGTTAACAATTTAAAACTGCGTGTTTCATGGGTAAAAGCACCGGACGATGCTGACTTTACCGGGTTTAACTATCTTTCAGGCTATGATTATCCTAATGGATCTTTTGTATTTGGGCCTGGTGTTATTAGCAACGGATTGGGCCTGGGCGCATTTGCCAATCCCAATCTCACCTGGCTGGTAGCACATACATATAATGCCGGCGTTGACATAGGCGTATTGAATAATATGCTGACTGCCACTTTGGATGTATTCTACAGGAAACGTACAGGCAGGCCCGGAAAAATCAATGGGCTTCTGCCTGGTGTAGTGGGCATAGCAGCACCACAACAAAACCTGAATGAAGACAATACACGGGGATTTGAGCTGCAACTGGGCTTTAATAAAAAAATAGGCAATGTTCAGCTGAATATATCCCCCAATGTGGCCTGGAACCGGACCAAGGAAGGTTTTATTGCAAGAGCACCTGATGGCAGCGCCCGGGAAAATTATTTAAACAATCCCGCTTACAGGTGGAGAAACAGGATAGTCGGGTATAAATCTGTCGGGCAGTTTCAAAGCCAGGATGAAATCAACCACTCGCCTGTACAGGATCAGCGCGGCAATGCTACATTGAGGCCAGGAGATATTAAGTACGCAGATATCAATGGCGACGATGTTATTGATGGCCGCGATCAAACAGTTATCGGCAGGGGCACCTATCCTGAACTGCAATTCGGTTTGAGCATGAGCGCTTCCTATAAAAACTGGGATGTTTCGGTATTGTTTGCCGGTGCCGGTAATTTCAATATTAATTATACTGACGAATTGCGAAATCCTTTCTTTAATAATTCCAATGCTTTTGCTTTTTTTACTGATCGCTGGCACCATCAGGATATATACAATCCCAACAGTCCCTGGGTACCCGGCAAGTTCCCCAGTACAATAACCAACGGAGCAGATAACAATAAACTGAATTCTGATTTCTGGTGGCAAAAAGGTGATTATCTCCGATTGAAAACAGTAGAAATAGGCTACACCCTTCCTGCCGGAATACTGAGCCGCGCAGGAATTAAAAGTGCACGCTTGTATGCTTCAGGACAAAACCTTTTTACTATTACAAGTGTGAAATACCTGGATCCTGAAGCCGTGGCAAACTCCAGGGGAGATTATTATCCGCAACAAAAAGTGTATACACTGGGTATTACTGTGAAATTTTAACCTTCTTATGTAAAAACTGAAAACAATGTTCAAAATAAGCACAATTATATTTTTACTGTTTTGGATAACTGTATTATCATCCTGTAGTAAAGATTTTGTAAAACTTCCGCCAAACGATCAAATTGGTGGAGATCAGGCGTATGCAAACCTTACCGGTGTACAAGCACTTACCGCTTCACTCTATGATAAACTCTCTATAGCCGGTTATGAAGATTTTGATTTTGCAACAAACGCCGAAGCTGCTTATCCCAGTCAATGGGTGGATGAAGCTGTGCGTTCGTATACCTGGGGAGCACCTTCAGAGGTGGGCATTATCCCCGACGGTACATTTCAATGGTGGGATTATGGTATCATCCGTCAACAAAATGATTTTATAGAAAAAATTCCCCGCGCCAATATTAGCGACAAGGATAAAGCAGGCTTTCTTGCTGAAATAAGATTTTTGCGTGCTTTTACCTATTTTGCTATGGTGAAACGTTATGGCGGTGTGCCCCTGGTTACCCAAGTGCTCTCACCAACAGCAGACAATGCATCCCTGCAAATTCCCCGGAATACCGAACAGGCTGTTTACGATTTTATAGCCAGTGAAGCAGACGACATCATCAGTAAATGGCCGGATAGCTATAGTGGCTCCAGCGATCCGTTCAGGGCTACCAAATATGCAGTGCTTGCCTTAAAATGCCGGGCCATGCTATACGCCGCCTCAGAAGCAAAATACGGCAACCTTCAATTAAATGGCCTGGTGGGTATACCTGCTTCATCAGCTTCAGGGTATTGGCAAAAAGCTTATGATGCAGCACAGGTCATCATCAGCTCCGGAAAGTACCAGTTATACCGGGGAGATGCGGATCCGGCAAAAAATTTTCAGCAGTTATTCAATGGCGCAGATCCTACAACCAATAAAGAGGCCATCTTCCTGAAGGCATACGCATTACCGACTAAGGGACACAGTTTTGATTTTTACAATCAACCCAATCCTTTTTGGACATACTATAGCAGTGTAACCAATCCTGTGGTGGAAATGGTGGAAGATTTTGAGTACACAGATGGCACCCCGGGAAAATTAAAAATAAAAGATGATGCCGGTGTACCTATACAGTTTAGCAATCCTGCCGATCTGTTTAAAAACAAAGACCCCCGTTTTTTTGCTACCATATTGTATCCAAATGTACCCTGGCAGGTCAATAATATGAGCATGAACCTTGAAATAAGAAGAGGCATTGTAAACGGCAGGGATACGCTAGTAGTGGAAGATCTCAACCAAAGTTATGGCACACCACCCAATAGCATTACCTATAGAGGTGCAAGCGGGCCGGTCACTGCCGGTGACGCTACCAAAACAGGATTTTACCTGAGAAAATACCTGACACAAAATACTGGGTTTATTCCCGGCAGTCAGAAATCCTCACAGCCCTGGCTGATATTCAGGTATGGGGAAGTGCTGCTGAACTATGCAGAGGCCGCGATGGAACTAGGCAGGCAGGCAGATGCGCTGGATGCCATTAACCAGATAAGAAGCCGTGCAGGCATTAAAACCTTGACCAACGTTACTATAGACCAGATAAGACATGAACGCAAAGTGGAGCTGGCATTTGAAAATCACCGCTACTGGGATCTGAGGCGCTGGCATATTGCAGACCAGGTATTGAATAACACAAGTTTTCATGCTTTATTTCCCTACTTGAACTGGGTGAGTAATACCAGCCCAGTAAACATGAAGTACAGCTTTACCATTGTACCCATACCCATTAAGCCTGCCCGTACATTTCCACCAAGGTTGTATTATGAAAAAATCAGTACAGGCGGTGCCAACAGTTATTTAGTACAAAACCCCGGCTATTAACCAAGTTGCGGGAGCTTTTATGGCTGCCAGCTATGAACTTCCTGCCATGAGGTGGGAATGAATGGTAATTGAATAAAATTTTTGCAAGACTTGCTACAGGTGGCCTAACAAAAACAGGCAAAGCAACAGGAGAACACCAGGGTCAATAATTGAATTCGTTTATTTTTAAATTGATAGTTATGAAGCACCATAAAATCAGTCGTTCATTATTTTTTTCAATGCTGTTGTTTGTATTCTCATGTAGTAACAAGCTGGATAATTATGAACCACCCAATGCATCTTTATCCGGGGCACTGATTGATATACAAAGAAACGATACGGTTTCCTCTGCCAACAGCATAGGGCAGGGAGGAATTTTAAATCTGTTCCAGCTCAACTACAGTTCTACCAACTCAAGCGCTCTTGGAAGTAATTTCAGCAATGAGGGCACTTATAAGAACACCGCCATTTTTGCGGGAACCTATAAGGTAGCCCCTTCAGGCCCATTTTATGCCGACACAACAACCGTCACTGTTAGTGGTGATACAAAGCTGGATATCAAAGTAAAACCCTGGATATATGTTACACTGCAAACAGGTGCCGTAACGGATAGTTCAATAACACTACGCTTTCAGCTTAAAAGCAACGATCCTGTTCAGCAAATCGTTACTGCCGGTGCTTTTTTAAATACAGCTTCCACTGTTGATGTACAGGAATACCTGGGTGTAACAACAGGAAACACACAATACAGGAACCTGCGTACTGTAAGTGGCGACACAAGCCTTACTGTAACGTTTAAGGGACTTTCACCTAATACCGCCTATTATGTCCGGGCCGGCGGGCGAATGAAAACCAGTGTCATTAATCCACAGAATTATTATAACTACTCCAGGATATACATGGTTAAAACCAAAGGATGACCATCGATGTGCTTATTTAAACGGTATAATTTTATATCAGTACATTTTTATCTGGATAGCTATCGGCATATCTAACCGGCTTGAGACCTACGTTTATTCGCATGCAATGGGCCATCAACGAATCATCCAATATTTACAATGAATTCACCTACAAAAACCTTCTTTCATGGGCTGGTGTAAACATACAGACAAATAGAAACCGGCTTAATTTTACTTACCCTGATCTCTACAACTTTTAATTTTGGAGGATTTATATGATGAGCGGGAAGTGTTAAAGGGTATTGCCACAGGCGATGCAGCTGCGTTTGCCCGTTTATACCGGCATTACTGGAATGAGGTATACACCCTTGCATTATCTTTTTTAAAATCTCCGCAGCAGGCAGAGGATGCCATCCAGGAAGTATTTGTAAAACTCTGGAACAAGCGGGATACGCTTCTTCTCCTGCAGGATTTCCGCCCTTATTTTTTGGCCATGACGCGTCATGAAGTGATTGATGCCATGCGCCGCCGTCGCCGCCATATTCTTATCCAGGGTACCGCACTTTTAGTGGTCTCCGCAACTGATTACACACAGGAAGATATTTTTAATAGCAAAGAGGCGGCGCGGCTGGTACAGGAGGCCTTGAGCAATCTGCCCGGCAGGCAGCGCCTGATCTTTTCCCTGAGCAGGGAACAGGGACTTACACATGGGCAGATCGCCGCGTTGCTGCAGCTTTCCCGGAAAACCGTAGCCAACCTTATGACGCAGATACTGAACCATATCCGGGAGCACCTCAGCCGGAAAGGATACCTGCCATGCATGATATTGCTGGTCATTGACCGCTACTTTTAAAAAATGATTATTTTTTTCGGGACTACTGCTCTTCAGCTACGTGTACATAATGCAGGCACATGCCAAAGTCATTATTACTACCATGAAGCTTTCATTTGCTGAACTGATCGACGCTTATTTGACAGATGCACTTTCCCCGGAAGAAGAAGCGGCTTTTATTGCCATGCTGGAAGACCCGGAAGCCAGGGCAGTGCTGCAGAAGATAATGGCGGAAAAGGCGGCAGAACAATTGTTACAGCCTGTCGGCCCGGAAGCTGTTGCGCGCAGAGAGCGGGGTCTGTATGCATTGCAGCGGAGACTGCAGTTACAGCATCTTGTTACACCAACACCAGTACACCGGTTACGCTGGTGGTGGGCTGCTGCATCTGTACTTATTGTACTTGCAGTAGGATTGTATTTTTTATTATCAACGTCTTCTCCTCCAGCTCTTAATAGAATTGTACGGCAGGCAGGCGTTGCAAAAGATATTGCACCTGGCAAAAATGGTGCGCTGCTTACCCTCGCTAACGGCTCACAGGTAGCATTAGACAGTGCAAGCAATGGTATAGTAACCATCCAGAACGGCGCGCAGGTGCTGCTAAAGAACGGGCAGTTACAGTATACTCCAATATCTCCACAGTTGGATCAGGTAACGTGGAATATGATTTCTACGTCAAGAGGGCGGCAGTTTATGACCACACTACGGGACGGAACAAAAGTGTGGCTAAACGCCGCTTCCTCTATCCGCTTTCCCACCAGCTTCCCCGGGCGGGAGAGGGCGGTGTTCGTCACCGGCGAAGTTTATTTTGAAGTTGCGAAGAACACCAAACAACCCTTCCACGTAACCATCAACGACAATATAGAAATAGATGTGTTAGGCACAGCCTTTAATATAAACGCCTACACAAATGAACCGTTTACAAAGACCACGCTGTTGGAAGGCGCTATGCGGGTGCGCCGGGGCTTGGAAAAAGCAGTGCTGCAGCCAGGCCAGCAGGCCATTGTTACAGATGCTGTATTCAGCGTGCAGGAAGGAGATGCAACAGCGGCCGTTGCCTGGAAGAACGGTGTATTCGAGCTCGAGGGCGTTGGAACAACTGCGCTCATGCGCCAGCTGGCCCGCTGGTACGATCTGGAATTAATATACCAGGGAGAACCACCGCAAAGAATATTTCATGGAAAACTGGGGCGCGACCTCCGGCTGTCGCAGGTGTTGGAAGTGCTCTCCCAGTTCAACATCACCTATAACCTGGAAGGAAGACGTTTAACGATAAAATAAACCATCATTAAAAACAAAAGCATGACCAGCTAACCTCTCCGGGCACTTCTCCGGGCAACCAGCTTATCCATCAACCATTAAACTAATTGCAAGAGTATGCTACGTACTTCTATTTGTAACCGGGAAACGCTTATGCTTACAAAGACCTGGTTTTCCAACTATTTACTGCGCATTATAAAATTGACCGCTGCAGTCTTGCTGACATTTAGCTTATGTATGCCAGCCAAAGTGGCTGCACAAACGGTCACGCTCTCGGGAGTGAAGATGAAACTGAAAAACGTATTGGAGGCTATTGAAAAACAAACGGGCTATACCGCGCTCTATGACGAAGAAGTGATTAAAAAGGCGGCGCCTGTTTCCATTAAAGCCATCAACCTGCCCTTGAATGATTTTCTCAGGGAAATATTCAAGGGGCAACCACTTCAATTCACCATTAAAAATACGTCTATCATTATCAGTCACAAAGAAGCCCCGGATAAACCCGCATCAGCACTAATTCTCAACATACCATCTTCTCCTTCACTCATTAAAGGCACTGTTGTAAATGCCGCCGGCGAACCATTGTCCGGGGTTGCTTTGCACGCAACCGGGACCGGCAATGGCGCTATAACGGATGCAAACGGCCGGTTTATGCTCCCTGTAACAACGGGAAATACATTGTTCATTTCCTGCGTGGGTTACCTGAGCCAATCCTTCCATATTATATTTGCCGGAGCCGACGCAGTGATCATTGTCAACAACGAGAAAGACAATAAGACCGGAGAGCACCAGACCCTTTCGCCTACAGCAAATGGTTATGTTTTCAGCCTTGTTCCCGTCGTCAACCAGCTGGAAGCTGTTACCGTCAATACCGGTTACCAGCGGATCTCAAAAGAAAGAAGTGCCGGTTCTTTTTCTAGCCCCGATATGCAAACTGCCAGGAATCGTAGCACCAGTATGAATATCCTGCAAAGACTAGACGGCCTGGTTCCAGGCCTGGTGATCAACAACTCTCCGAATGCCGTGGCAGATAAGTCACAGTTCCTGATACGCGGGCTTACTACTATCGATGCGAAAAGAGATCCGCTGTTTGTAGTAGACGGCATGCCTTTAGACGATCTTTCTTCCGTGAACCCGCAGGATGTGCAGGACATTACCGTGTTGAAAGACGCCACTGCGGCCTCCATCTGGGGCGCCAGGGCTTCCAACGGCGTAATCGTTGTTACCACGAAAAAAGGAACAGGAAGACAGAAATTAAGGGTAGACTACGATGGCTTTATCAGCTTCCGGGGTAAACCGGATATCAATTATTTTCCCGTGCTCAGCAGCCGCCAATATATCCAGGCAGCCAGGGAAACTTTCAATCCACTCGCATGGCCATATGCCCAGGTAACCCAGTATAATGCCGGAACAACAGGTACGGGGCTGCAGCCAGACAGGCAGATATTATATGATGTAAGCAGGGGTGTACTTACTTACGAAGAGGGTAATAAAAAACTTGACAGCCTTTCCAGAATCGATAACCGGGCCCAGATAAAAAACATCCTGTACCGTCCTTCCAGCCTGATGAACCATTCCATTTCTGTTACCGGGGGCACAGACCGCTATGGTTTTTACGGGTCCCTGGCTTATACCAATACAATCAACTATATACCGGGCAACAAGGACAATATGTATAAGATCAACCTAAGGCAGGACATTACCTTCAATAAGTCGCTGAAAGTATATGTTATCACAGATCTTACCAATCAGGTTACCTCTTCGGCGCGCGCTATCACAGCCGATAACCGGTTCCTGCCTTACCAGCAGTTCAGGTCTACAAACGGTAAAAACATTTCTATGCCTTATATGGGCTACCTGAGCGAAGAAGCCCGTTCCAGTTTTGAAGGAAAGAGTAAAATAAATCTTGACTACAATCCCCTCGATAATGCAGGCACCGGTCAAACAAAAAACAATTTCATGCTGGCCCGCCTCAATATAGGTATCACCATAAACCTCTATAAAGGATTGCGTTTTGAGGGTATGTACGGCTATGTCAAGGGTAACCGTCGTAGCACCGAATACGATGATAATACCAATTACAATCAGCGGGTAAAGATTGTAAACTTTGCAACATACACTGGTCCTTCAGCCCCTGTTGTATACACCCTGCCTACAACGGGTGGGCAGTACAGGGTTACGGGATATAACCAGAATAACTGGATCGTGAGGAACCAGCTGGCATACGACCGCAGCTGGCAGAACAGCCGCCATCAATTAACTGCCATTGCCGGCCAGGAAGCACAGGAATTAAGGAGCGTTACCAATTCAAGCATGCTATATGGCTATGACCGCAGGTTGCAGACTTATGCGTTGATCGATTATAAAACACTTACAACAACCGGTCTCGCAAATGCGGTAATGCCCAATAACCAAAATGGCCGGTCTCTTCTGAATGCCTCCGAGCTTTTTGGTGAATCAGAGAGCCTGTCGAAATTTATCTCCTACTATTTTAATGCTGCCTACACTTATAATCGCAGGTATAGCATCAATGCTTCCGCGCGTAAAGACCAGAGCAATCTTTTCGGAAAAAGCAAGGCGGGGCAGAAAAAACCGGTATGGAGCATCGGGCTTAAATGGGATATGAGCAGGGAACCATTCATGAAAACCATCAGCGCTGTCGATCGCCTGTCGCTAAGATCGACTTATGGGATCACCGGTATTTCCCCTGATCCGGGCAGCGCTTCGTCCGAAGACCTGTACAGGCCCTTAAATACACCCACCCTTCCCGGCGGCAACCAACTGATTATCTCATCGCCTGCCAATCCTTACTTAACCTGGGAAAGAACCGCCACCCTCAATGTAGGCATCGATTTTTCGCTGTTCAGCCAACGCCTCGCCGGCTCAATAGACCTGTACCAGAAAAAAACCACAGACCTCCTGGGCAATATGAGTGCCAACCCCGCTTCAGGCTTTGAAAGAATGTATGGCAATGTTGGAGACATGACCAATACGGGTGTGGAATTGCAGCTCAGCTCCGTCAATATCGTGAAGAAGCATTTCAGGTGGCTAACGATGATCAACCTGTCCCATAACAAGAACAAAATAGACCGGTTACCAGATCTTAGCCAGAATATAGCCACCGCCGAAACACTTATCAGTGGCGCTTACCGGGAGGGATACCCTGCGTTTTCCCTCTGGGCTTATAACTATGGGGGACTGGATAACAAAGGCAATCCACGCGTGAAACTGGCTGATAAAACCATCACAACAGATCCCAACGCCGTAAAACTTCCAGATCTGGTTCACATGGGCGTATACGCTCCGGTCTGGAGCGGCGGACTGTCCAATACGTTTAGTTATAAATCCCTTTCGCTAAACATAAACATCATATACAACCTGGGACATAAAATGTTCAGGAATGTAAACCGCACCTATACCGGCGCCCAGTTTATCAATAACCAGAACTTCAATTCCGGTAACCTGCATGCAGAATTTGCCAGGAGATGGAAGAAACCAGGTGATGAAGCGAATACCAATATCCCGTCTTTTGTAACAGCTTCGGATGAAGCTGACCGTAAGACGGCTTACTATGTGTATGGCAATGTGAATGTAGTGGATGCTTCCTTTGCCAAGATACGCGACATCACACTCTCTTATACCGTTCCGGGTGCCGCCGCCAGGCGCCTGCATGCAGAACAGCTCATATTCAGGGTACAGCTTTCCAACCTCCTATTATGGAAGGCCAACAAGTTTGGCATAGACCCCGAATTTCAGCAAGCTTCTTCCGGAGACGCCAGCAGACCTGAAAATCAGCGGGCCATTACTATTGGCGCTCATCTCACCTTTTAAAAACTGAATGTTATGAAAACGAGAAATATGCATCGCGTTTCCTTTTTTATCACGGCTGTTGCGGCACTCATGCTGGCTGGCTGTTCAAAGGATTTTCTTGAAGAAAATCCCAAAGGAAAAATTATAGTGGAAAAAACATCTGACTACGATCTGCTTTTAAATGGAATTACCGGAATAACGAATTACCCTCCTATTGTGATGGGAGATGAGGTAGCGGGCGTGGACCCCTACTTTAGCCAGGTACTTTTTGGTTCTGGCCAGGACCTGAGAGCATTCCGTTATGAAAACGATATATGGAGAGCGGATGACTGGAACACAGACTGGAACGGGTTGATGACTATGGTTTATACATGCAATAAAATTATTAATGAGGTAATGGGCTCTCTGGAGGGCATGGAAGCACAAAAACAGTCCATACGTGCCGAAGCGCTCACCAACCGTGCATTCAGCTATTTCCAGCTTGTAAACCTGTATGGCAAACCTTACGATGAAGCTACAGCAGCATCAGATCTGGCGGTGCCCAAAAACACCCTTGCCAATGTGATGCAGGAAAAATATACCCGGGCCACGGTAAAAGAGATTTACGAATTCATCATTAACGACATCATGCAGGCATTGCCTCAGCTTCCTGCAAAGCTCAGCAACAGGTCGCGGATCTGCAAACCAGCCGCTGAAGCACTGCTGGGAAAGGTGTATGTGTTTATGGGGCAGTTTGACAAAGCCCTTCCTCTGTTTAATGCAGCAATAGCGGATATGGATGGCGGCAGCATCCCGGTTAAACTGTACGATTTCAATAAAGAGGTGCTGCAGGGAGGAGCCTTTAACCCACAGGATGACCCATTGCCTTTGTTTCCAGGACCTAAAAGACCTGACCCCAATCTGGACAATGAGATCGTTTTTCTGAAAACAACAAACAATTATTATGCCCTCTATAGCTTTGGCATGGTGATAAATCCGGAGGCAGCCGCCTTATTCACACCGGAAGACCTGAGACTAACAAAATTTACTTATACTACTCCAACAGGAACCGCCATTTTGCCGCCTTACCCCCTGAATATGCGAAGGGTATCGGGTTACGGCTACCTGGCGAACATAGGCATATCCCTGTCTGATATTTACCTGCTCCGGGCAGAATGTAAATCACGCCTGAACAACCTGACCGATGCCGTTACCGATATGAACGCATTTCGCAAACTGAGAATGCCTGCCGAATATGCTGCAGTGCCGGCAGCCATAGCCGGCAACCAGGTAGCGCTCACAAAATTCATTCTTGAAGAAAGGATCCGCGAATTTGCCATTCGGGGATACCGCTGGTTTGATATGCGCCGGTTATCTGTAGACCCTCTTTATAAAAATACCATCAAAACCATCCATACGCTGTATGATGCGACTGGTACCGTGAAAAGTACGTATACATTAAAGCCCGAACGTTTTACAATTCGTTTACCACTGGCAGTAATCAACGGCAACCCCGGTATGCCACAGAATCCATAGTAACAGATCACCGATTATTAACCGTTGTACAACCAACACATGTATGTAAAAAAATGAAGAAACTACTTTTGCTTCTGGCCGTTGGCGGCCCGCTTTTTTCAGCTGCACAAAAAACAGGCCTCACCATCAATGGAACACTGAACAATATCAAAGACAGTATACGCTTTATCTATTTTACCCGTGAAGGGGAACATCCGATAGACAGTGCTGCGGTAACAGATGGAAAATACACTTATTTTATTGATATAGACCGCCCTACTTATTTTATTCTCTGGACACATACCCCCATGTCAGTAATGCGGCTGGCAGCCAGTTCACCCTCTGTTGCCAGGGCCAGTATTGCACAAATTTTTCTAGAGCCGGGAAATGTAACGGTTTCTTCAACAGACAGCTTTTCGCATATAAAAGTGCTGGGCTCCAGGGCCTGGGCAGAGTATGACAAAGTAGTCAACAAAACGATCAACCCGCTCATTGAACAGCGCACCAAACTGGCAGCAGCAGGGGGTGATATAAATGAAATATCGGCTATTAGCAGCAAAATACGGGCTGCCTTCACAGGTTACCTGGAAGCGAACCCGGCGTCTCCTATTGCGATCCACTTACTTAAAATGTACCGTGCAAGGGGCGAAGAAACCGATATGAAAAAAATAGGAGCCTTGTACAGTGAGCTATCCCCATCATTAAAAAATTCACCCGATGGCATGGATTATCTGCAAGAGCTGGCTAAAGAAAAGGAAGACGCCAAAGCAAAGGATTCTTTAATGAATGCTCCCACTGCCCCGGATTTTACCCTCAATGATACACTGGGCAATCCCGTATCCCTTTCTTCATTCAAAGGCAGGTATGTGCTGATAGATTTTTGGGCTAGCTGGTGTGGCCCCTGTCGGAAAGAAAACTCCAATCTGGTAAGAACATTCAATGCTTTTAAAGATAAAAACTTTACCATACTGGGTGTGTCCTTTGATACTAAAAAGGATAACTGGCTGAAAGCTATTCACGATGATAACCTGGCCTGGACGCATGTTTCTGACCTGAAAAACCTCGGTAAAGTAGGGCAATTATATATGATAAAAGGTATCCCTGATAATTTCCTACTCGACCCTTCCGGGAAAATCTTAGCCCGTGGGTTAAACGGTTCCAAGTTAGCAGACAAGCTGAAGGAAATTCTCCGGTAACCATATATAGGGATTGGTATGATTTACAGGTGTGTCAGTTTTATCCAGATACTTAAAAAATTCATTAAACTTTTAAACTTCAATTATTATGATCCAGAGAAAATCAGCAATAGCCGTTCTGTTATGCGCAGGACTGCTTGCAGCCTGCAGCAAGAGCAATAATGATGGTCCGGGCGATCCACCGCCACCGCCACCGCCGCCTGTAGATTCCTGCCTGCTTCTAAAGAAAACAATCGCTATCGACAGTAGCACTATTACCGATGAATACCAGTACCAACCGGGTAGCACCGATGGAAAGTTTATAGCAGTAGTACGCACTGAAATACGCAGGAGAACGGCAGATAGTAAAACTTCGATTACGAGCAAGTCATATGAACATACCAGCAATGGGTTCACCTGCAAGCGTTATAATGGCGGGGTTGGCTCCGACAAACCTACACACACAGAAATAGTAGACTTCAATAATAAGAATATGCCTTTAAAAGCAAAAGTCTCATTTAACAGTGGGGATGAGCAAGATTGGTCTTATAATTATAATGAAAAAGATGAACTGCAAAATATCAAGATAAAATCCAAAAACTCAGGGGACATCCTACTAAAGATTGATTGGGTGGATGGAAACCCGGTCAAAATCTCGCTGGGTGTGCCTGTTGGCAACAACGTTCCCGTGGCCATGCTCTCGGTTGTGAATGAATATTCAGACAAACCTTTTCTGTTTAATTCCTGGAAAACGGTAGACGCGGATATGAGCACACTTTATGACAGCTATCATCTTCAGCTTGCGCTGAAAAGAAAAAATCATCTAAAGAAACAAGTGCAGCTATTGGCTAATCCTCTGGTTGTAAAGACAAATACTTATAATTACTCCGATCTCGTGATCAATAAGAATGGAAAGCTTACAGGATTTAAGATTCAAATGAAGGAAGAGGCATCAGTGCTTGGCGGTCCAGTCACTTCTACATACGATGAAAAAGGTACAGCTACAGCAAAGACTAAGTGTGATTGATGCTGAATAAGCATTACTGTGCAGATATTCCGACTAGTACCAGTCGGAATATCCCTTTTCCTTTCATCCCAGATTTCACCCTGGCAGACACACCGGACTATTTGGTTTCCCGCTATTTCAATCCGATACAATTAAAACCTAAACTTCAATAATTATGCTCCAGAGAAAATTAGCAGCGACTATCCTGTTATGCACAGGCCTTCTAGCATCCTGCAGCAAACGCGGTAATGATGGCCCGGCCAGTCCGCCACCGCCACCTGTAGATTCCTGCCTGCTCGACAAAAAGATAATAGCTATGAACATCGATAACATTGCAGTGGAATATAGCTATCCCGCAGGTAGCACCAATGGAAAGTTTACGAAAGTTGTAATCACTGAAAAAAATTCTGACGAAACGAAAGTCAACAGCAGAACATATGAATATACCAGCAATGGGTTCATCTGCAAATGGTATACCGGAGAGATCGACGATGGCAATTTAACGACTATAGATACGGTAACGCTCAATGATAAAATGAGGCCTGTAAAGCTAATTAGTAATTATCTCGAAATACAGGTAAAAGTTGAATACGCTTATGTCTATAATGATAAGGACGAGTTGCAAGCCATTAAGTCAATTAACACTCCAGGTGCGAACGAAATATGGTTTGAGTGGGCAAATGGCAACCCGGTTAAACATGTACAATTTATCAGCAGCACGGCTATGGTTACCACGCAGAATGAATATTCTGACAAGCCTGTTGTACCTAACTTCCGGGTTTGGCAAACCGCAGACCTGGACATGAGCGCTGTATATGACATTTCCTCCTTTTCCGTTGTGAGCTCTATTTATGATACTTATTATTTTTCCCTTGCACTGAAAAGAAAAAACTACCTCAAGAAACAGGAAGTTGCAAGCCCGACACTTGGTATTAACACTATCTATAACTATTCCGATTATACAACCGACGCGAAAGGAAAGCTTTCAGGATGCAAGATTGAAAAAACTGCTGAAAACGTAACCCAAAAAGGTACTGCCGAGATAAAGGTCAAATGCCCTTAATGCAGATAAAGACACCCTATTATTGAGGGATATGTTGATCGGCATCCACCAGCATATCCCGTTTGTTCATCGTATTTAATCACGCAATCTGCTTACAAATGAAACAGTTGTTTTCAATTATTTGCATCTTGGTTCCTTTTATTTCGATGGCGCAAACTACCGGCCTAAGCATTCACGGGGCACTAAATAATATGAAAACCCCAATACCAACCGTCTATTTTTCTTACAATGGCAAAATAGACAGTGCTACCGTCAGGAATAATCAATACAGCTATCTTGCAACTATAGATGGCCCCACTTCGATTATTTTCTGGACAATAAACCCTATGCAATTACTCCTGCAGGCAGCTAAGACAAAATCGGATACTTCAAAGAATGTTGTTATCAATGGCCTGCTTACGCCAAAGGATATAAAGGAACTTTTTTTAACGCCCGGCAGTGTCACCGTATCCTCCACAGATTCTTTCTCGAATATCAGACTTAGCGGTTCCGGGGCCGGGGTGCATGCGGAGTATGAAAAAGTGATCATTAACCGGTTCAGGCCACTCTTCGGTCACCCTGAAAAATTACGGGCTGCCTGCCTGGACTATCTGGAGGCCAATCCCGGCTCCTCGATTGCCCTTCAGGTGCTTAGTATATACAGAGATTATGGTTTCGGTAAGGAGGGCGCCGATATGAAAGAAATAGCGACCCTGTATCACAAACTGTCCCCTGATGTAAAAAATTCGCCACACGGCAGGAGATATGAAAATGCAATAGCCGCTTATTTTTCCCGGGAAAAAGCATTGGATTCTCTCTCGAAGGCGGCGGCTCCTGATTTTACGATCAAGGATACATTGGGTAACCCTGTTACCCTCTCTTCCTTCAGGGGCAAATATGTACTGATAGATTTCTGGGCCAGCTGGTGTGGGCCCTGCCGCAAAGAAAACCCCAACCTGGTAAAAGCATTTAATACTTATAAAAATAAAGGCTTTACAATACTGGGTATCTCTTTTGACACCAAAAAAGAAGACTGGCTGAACGCTATTCATAAAGATGGCTTGCCATGGACTCATGTTTCCGAGCTGGAAGGAAATGACAGCCAGACCGGCAAATTATACCATGTACAGGGTATTCCGGATAATTTTCTGATCGACCCTTCCGGGAAGATCATCGGGCGGCAATTGCGGGGTGACCAACTGGAGAAAAAACTCCGGGAAATTCTCAGATAGTTACAAAATCACTTATTAGCATCTAAAATTCATTACCATGATTCAGGGAAAATTAACAATAGCTGCTTTGTTATGCGGAGGCCTGTTTACCCTGTATGCACAGAAAAACGGGTACGGGCAGGCAACTTCTGCACAGCCGCCGGCTGAAGTATGCCGGCTTGAAAAAAGAAGCATAAAACTTGATGGGTTCTTCGGTGAAACTACGCAGGAATATAGTTACCCTGCAGGTAATACCGATGGAAAGTTCACTAAAGTAACCAGCACCCTGGTAATTTTAGGCAACACCAGGTCATTAAGCTCGGAATATGAACATACCAACAGCGGGTTTATATGCATGCGTTATAGCGGGGACGGCAATACCCGTTTATTATCAACAAGCGTGGTAGCGGTCAACACCCAGGGAAGGCCTGTAAAAGAAACCATCACCTACCCGGATGGAAAGGAAAAACTGAAGTTGTTCACCTATAACGAAAACGAAGAGCTGTTGACCATCACCGTAAAACAAACCCAGCCCAATGCAAAAGACGAAGGGATGCTGCGTATTGAGTGGGTTGCCGGCAACCCTGTTAAATACGCCTTCTTTCCCAGCGGTGCAACGAAAGCCAGTTATATATGTGAAAATGAGTATTCCGATAAGCCCCTGGCAGCCGCCTCGCAGCTCTGGCAAACAGTAGACGCCGATATGAGCTCCATTTATGATGAGCACTATTTTCACCTCAGCCTGAAGAAAAAATACCTGCTCGCTAAACAGACGCAAAAAATTACACAAGATGATAAACCAACAGGACAGATTACTGCCAGTTACTCCGGTTATACCATCGATAAGAATGGACGGCTTACCGGGTATAAGATCCAGGGAGAACAAATAGCGGTGAATGCCGATGGTTCGCCTGGCATGGCGGTGCCACGCAACGGCGCTGTTGAGATAAACTATACATGTAACTGATATAAATGTGAACTACCCCAGCATGTATAAAGATATTTCAAACCATTTTTCTTTTTAATGCTATTTACCTGCGCCGGGTACAGCAGCACTATGAATGGAAAAACCGCAGCGCAGGCACCTGTACCTACCGCTATGTCACCAATGATCCCGGCAGGCCTTTTACACCCTGCAGAACGGGCTTGGGTCATAGCAACATACATAGAGCCCAAAATGCCGGCCCTCATTGGCAAAGGGCCGGCAATAAACAATGATCCGGCAGGTCGCACCGGCCTTGCACCGCGGGTATGATCAATATGCTTGCATCACAGTATCTGGCGTCATCTCTTACTATATTAAAAAGCACCTGCGGGGAATAGTCAGGACTATCTGATGTTCAACGCTTATTGAATCTACATGCTAAACGGGATGCTTTTACATTTTCTTACACTCATTAACACTGTCCTGTTATTTTCCAAATCTCCCCTCCTGAAACCATTTTTACCACTGTCTTGAATCATTTTTCCCCATACTTCATTAAAAGCCCAACAAAATGTCCAATTACAACGTATCTGGATATTACCAAGTCCCCCTTCATTTTTACTGAAGAACACATAATTCAAGACTTTATTCTATGACAAGTACATCGAAATCGATACCGACTTATAAAATCCGGGACTATCTCAATACTTCCATTTTTACCTTATCTCTCGATGGACCAATATTATCAAAAGAGTTGTCAGCCAAGAAGGAATTTGATGTATCACTCCCACATATGTCTGACTATTGTGTCTTCTATCTTATAAAAGAAGGGAAATTTTCTATTTGGGTAGATTTTGAAGAAGTTGTGGTAACAGGCCCTGCTTTATTCTTTATGCTTCCAAGACAGGTCAAGTTCCTAATATTTGACGGCGGCTTAAAAGGATGGTCTTTAACTGTTGATCCTATATATGTTGATCGGGACCTGTACACTGTTTTAGAAAATGAAGTTTTTTATCCTATTCCAATAAATGCCTCCCCGGAAATAACCGGCAAATTGAATTCCCTGATAGAAATGTTGCATACTATCCGCTTAGCCAAGCCAGAGGAATCCAGTATTCAAAGACACCTGGCCAACAGCTGTATCGGGCTTTTTGCGCATGCATACCTGCAGCATAATACTGGCAGGAATTTACCGGATAATCGCCAATTTCAAATTACAAAACAGTTTTATGAACTCCTGAGAAAAAGACCACAAATACAAAAAAGCCCATCTTATTACGCCGGGGAGCTGAATATATCATTGAACTATCTCAATAGCTGTGTGAAAACAATGACAGACAACCCGGTAAGTCATTGGATACATTTTGAAATTATTCAGCAAGCCAAACGGGCCCTCTATTATAGCGAATCTACTATAAAGGAAATTGCACATGGGCTGGGTTTTGATGATACAGCCTACTTTACAAGATTATTTACAAAAATAATCGGAAAATCGCCAAGGCAATTTCGTACGGAGTTTTCAAAAGACCTTACTGTTGCAGATAAACCTGAAGAATACCATACAAGCAGCGTTTAAAAATCATAACACATTTAATCAAGCCTATATTAGTCTGCCACCGGTTCTGGATACCATATTATTTCCAGCAGCCCATCCTTGTACTATCCAAGGTTCCTTATGGATAATTCATGGGACCTTCCCCTTGTTTATATTTTTTATCCTTAGTTTTCCTTTTGCCATTATCCCGCATCACTCAGGCAATCAGTTTAAATTTTATCCGGGATCAGCCTGGTAACCAATTATAGCAAACCTGCATATGAAAAATGCAAACTCGAAAAAAATACCAGGCAAAACAAATAGGCGGTTTTTCAGCCAGCTATTGCACCTGATAGTCTTTCCGATATTTTTTATCACCTATACAGAAGCGCAGGTTTCCAGCCACGGCATATCGCCTGCAGCGATTGCCATTAAAGATGCTGCACCTTCGTTCAAAACGATACAGAACGGAGGAACAATTGTTTTTGAGGGAATAGCAGAAGGAGATACAAAAGGATATAATCGCATCTATTATCATTCCCCTACAGGGGAAGCCGATTCTGTAACGGTCAATCATGGCCGTTTTCTTATAACGGCACCATTTACTTCCCCCGGGGAATGGAGTTTTTATACTGAATACGAAGCGAAAACAAAGGGGATGATCGCCCCTGCAGGCTTTCTTATTGACAGTCCCGGAATAACCAGGATGAATATCAACATCCAGGATGGATTCAGAATGGCTAAAATAACCGGATCAAAAACAACAGAGGCATTCGACTTATATCATAAACAATATTTCAGCGCTATTTCTCTCTATTTTAAAGAGATTGAAAGACTAAAAGCAAGCACTAAAGAGCATGCCTCAAAAGGATCCATGCTCTATATAGACAACAGAATAGCTGATTCCCTATGGAAACTGATTGTTACTCTGGTCATTAAAAATTTTGTTGGGGAGCACAGTAACGATTTTGTTGGTGCTTATGTGTTGAACCAGAGTAAATCTTTTTTAAACGAAAAGCTCAGCTCGATCTTTAATTTATTATCTCCTGGAATGAAAGCATCCGAACTGGGACAGGAGATAGCCGAATATGAAAAAGCAAAGCGCCAATTTGCCAAAATAGGAAATAAAAAACTGGGGCTAAATGATATGATCAGTAATTTCTCTCTCCCCGATCAAAATAATCAGCCATTCCGGTTTAACCAGTTGGAAGGGAAATATGTATGGATTGATTTCTGGGCCAGCTGGTGTCATTCATGCCGGCAGAGCTTTCCCGAAATGAAAAGGATGTATGAAAAATACCGGGGAAAGAAATTTGAAATCCTGGGCATTTCGGTGGATGAGGGGAAAACAGCATGGCTAAAAGCCCTTAAAGAAGACAAGAACCCATGGATTCAGGTACTTGACAGGGTAAAGAATATTGCTGATCTATTTGCAGTACACGCCTATCCTACTGCGTTCCTGGTTGATCCGTCAGGGAAGATCATTTTTACAGAAGTAGGGTTTGAAGCTAATGGCGAGAAAACTAAAATAGAGCAAAAGCTCGATGAGTTATTATTGCAAAACCACCAGGCCAGCCAAACTATAATGCAAAAATGATTAGGAGGTCATACTCTACTCCCCTGTTTCCGGAACGATCACCTGCAGCTGCTCAAACGCATATGTACTATTTGCAAGCGCCTGTTTTCAGACCTTGTTTCGCTGCGTCCTGTTACAATGCGGCCTGCCATACTGAGCTACGGCTGATTATACATTAACAACCCGCAATCCTAAATCATTTTATAATGAAACGAATAGTTCTTTTACCATTTATACTGGCCCCTTTCTACTCATTTACACAGGATATTGCCAACCTTTATTATCATCAACCCTGGGCAAAAATTACCAGTTTGAAAGATTCAATATTAAAGCTATTCCCTGGCTACGTTATGCTAACCGGGTTAAATCGACCCAGCAGGTATCTTGAAGTTATTTATACGCTTACAGATTCGGTAAATATTGACCGATCATTCGGATATTCAAGTACCAGGATAATCGATGCAGAAAAAAATATTGAAATTTGGGCACAGGCTTCGCCCGATAGCACAATATCAATGGTTCGCATAGCCGCCAACAAGAACAACACTTATAAATTCTATAAGAAATTCATTAGTCCGTCCGGTAAAAACAGCGTGTATTGTCATTGTGATGGTGAGTTAGAAAATACACAAACAGTGAATATGGCTATTAAAGTATCCGCATGCATCAATCGTTATTCAAAAAACTGGTATCATACCGTTTTAAGATGCGCTTATCTGGATAAATTGCGCGCTGCAAATCCATAATTGCTAAAAGCAGCGCCTTCGCCACTTCTTTTTTCAGGCATAAAAAAATATCATACATAGTCCAAATGATACCATGAATGGTATATTTTAATGAACCTTATAATTTTTTACCTTGTAGTAGCCATGTCAATTCGTTTCTAATTTCAATTGCTATGGAGAACCTATTTTTTTGCTGCAGCCTCTCTCCTGTTTATAAGCATTAGCTTTACGGCGCATAATAATGCACCGGAAGGTAATTCGTGCACGTGCTCAAACTGATAAGAATTTCATAACCTTATGCTATGTCTGAAGCTGTACTTTCATACTTAGATTATCAAAAATTCCGAGAATACTTTGAGCATTTGGATTTTGTCAGTGCTGCCAAATTGGTTGTAACCGGCTTGCAAAAGTCATGCAATAATCCACAGGCATCCGCATCCTATCAAGAGAAGAGTATTGCCCATCTTCTTTGCCTTCGTTATTTTTCCAGTGCTCATATTTCATATAGTGAATTTTTAGTTTTATTTGAGGTGGTTGTAAAAAAATGTGCTCATGGCGAGCTCTTTGACACCCGGTTAAAGAATGTTAATGACAGGTTACGCTTTCAAAGAGAATGATACCTGAAGTGAGGTTCACCGGGCCTATTGAAGCACCTGATCCGCATCCAATACTTATCACAGGCACCTAGTAATATATTCATGCAACTATATCAATTCATTGACATTTGTATAATCCATGTTTTTACCTAGATAAATGATGTGATAACAAGCCATCAATCCAGTTAGTAACTAATTTTAGCACCAACTTTTAGGGACATTTATCAAGTAAATGAACAAACCCCGCTATTCTTAGCAGGGTTTATTTATACTTATTGTGATGCCAAGTAATATTGACCAGAATACCTGTTTAAAGAAAGGGTTTGTAAAGACCCGGCAAAATAATAATTGGGGCATATAGCTTTGTTGCAGTTTGATTCTTTTGGGATATTCACTTTATCAATCCTGCTATTCATAGTGGGGTTCTTTTTTTGCCAGGAACTTTTGCTTTTGTAAACAGGGATTTAATATACTAAAAATGCAGCCCGGGAAACGATTGTAACAAATAAGGTTTGGCAGGAGGTGCAGCAATACCGGCTAAAGATATAAACTCAACTATAAACATAGCCGAGTTGTAGACGAAATACTGCATTGTTGATTAAACATTTTAAAATTAGTTTTAATACTTTAATGAACAGTGCTCATCCCTTGTTTCTCCAATAAAAACCGTAAATAATACAAAATCACCCACGTACTTTTCCATCCTTAAAAGATGGTCTGCTTTTTCAAGAGTGTCAACTATATTTCCTGCAACCAAACCCGTGATTTTTGCAGGGCATGATGAAAAGCGTTTCCTGGCAGTGTGGAATACAAATACTTGACTGTCGTTCAGTGCCCGGAATTCAGGCTGAGATACCGATGCCAAACCGGATTAAACACTTTATAGCAAAATCAAATAACCCGGCCATGATTAGCCGGGTTTCAACTGTTATCATTGTGCTTAGGAAAACTTAAATACAAAATAAAAGGCCTATGCCTGTATCTACCCAACTCACTTCATCAAGCCTGAAAGCCAAAAAGCCATAGCTAAGAATAGCCTTGGCTTGCCTTCATCAATTCAGGGAAAATCAATCCATAACAGTGCTATAGAAATAGCCAGATTAAAATCTGTTTGGCAAAAGCATGCTCCAAGTATCATTGCTCATTTCTGCATCATGAATTGCTTCTGATTTACCTGTTTGTATAATCTCCATTAAAACTGAAAAAGCCGCGGCCAAGAATAGCCAGGCTTTTATACACATAAGACTAACTTACGCTCAAGCCATAGAAATAGCCGAGCTACAAAGCTTTTACTCTATGAAAATTACCTTTATAAATTACCATTTTGAATTTCCATATTTTTTTCGGCATTTCAATATTCGCCCACATATTATCCTATAAAAACCCTGAATCGAGTAGGAGGATAGCCATTAGTTGGCTACCCGTCCTCTCACACCACCGTAC
>CBJLMB010000064.1:0-22324 GCA_966424055.1 uncultured Deminuibacter sp.
GTCCATCTCATAGCTCATAGCTATTCACTAACTGCCCCTTCCCCCATCTTCCGCGTTTTCCGCGCATTCCGCGAGAGAACCAGTTGGCAGTCGACAGTAGGCAGTCCATCTCATAGCTCATAGCTATTCACTAACTGCCCCTTCCCCCATCTTCCGCGCATTCCGCGAGAGAACCAGTTGGCAGTCGACGGTAGGCAGTCAGCAGTCCATCTCACAGCTCATAGCTATTCGCTAACCGCCCCTTCCCCCATCTTCCGCGTTTTCCGCGCATTCCGCGAGAGAACCCAAATCAATGCTGTTCAGATTCAAACAAATATTGTATCAAAAATGAACATCTCCCATATACACAACACGGCTATTACACTGTAAGTCAATAATATATTCATTCGGCATCCAATTGGAGGATCCTTGCCGTATATTGGTATGCCATGATTAAAAACTTCTTTAAGATCACCTACAGGAACCTCCTTCATAATAAAGGCTTTTCGGCTATCAATATCACCGGGCTCGCCATCGGTATGGCTGCGGCCGCGCTTATTTTGTTATGGATACAAAACGAACTGAGCTACGACCAGTTTCATAAAAATAAAAACAGGATATACGAAGTTTGGAACAGGATGCGTGTGAATGATGAAATCGCATGTACCAATACCTGTTCCGAACTGCTGGCACCTGCCTTGCAAAAAGATCTGCCGGAAATAGAGCGTGCAGTAAGGGTATACTCAAACAATCAATTAGTTTTTTCAGTAGGCGAAAAAAGAATAATAGAATCAGGCAATGTCGTTGATACCGGCTTTCTTCAAATGTTCAGCTTCCCAATGGTAGAAGGTAATCCCGCCACCGCCCTGAATGATGAGCATGCGGTTGTTCTTACGGAAAAAACAGCGAAAAGCCTCTTCGGCAAAAACGAGGCAATGGGTAAGATCATAAAAATTGGCGATCAACACAGTTTCACTGTTACCGGTGTTTTGAAAGACTTACCTGACAATACACGATTCGGATTCGATTTTTTGTTACCCTGGTCATATATAAAATACAGGCAAAAACCTGATTTTGGCTGGGCCGACAATAGCACACCTACTTATATACTGCTGAAACCAACCGCACAGTATGCCACCCTGGCCGCCAGTATAAAAAATGAGAGACAGAAATATGATGATGAATCAAAAACACTGAACTGGGAACTGTTTGCTTACCCGCTTAGCCGCTGGCATTTGTATTCCAGCTTCACCAATGGCGTGGAAGACAATGGAGGCCTAAGCACATTTGTAACCTTATTTGGCATTATTGCCGGCTTTATATTATTGATCGCCTGCATCAATTTCATGAACCTTAGCACCGCCCGCAGTGAAAAGCGCGCTAAAGAAGTAGGTGTGCGCAAGGTAGTGGGTGCTAAAAAAAGCACGCTTGTTGTTCAGTTCATCGGGGAATCTGTTCTTTTTGCCTTCCTGGCAGGTATGATAGCGATCGTCATTGTTCAAATAAGCCTGCCTTTTTACAACCAACTGATCGGTAAAAAGCTATCCCTCAATTTTAATAACCTGTTTACATGGATCTCTTTTACCGTGTTCACCCTGTTCGTAGGTGTGCTGGCAGGTAGTTATCCTGCCTTTTTCCTGTCTTCTTTTCAACCGGGCAAAGTATTAAAAGGAACATTTAAAAAAGCCAATGCATTGGTAACGCCCAGGAAGGTGCTGGTTGTATTGCAATTCAGCTTTGCTATTATACTCATTATCTGCACCATTATTATAAAACAACAAATCAATTATGCCCGTAGCCGCAATGCAGGCTATAATAAAGACAACCTTGTTTATCATTTTATGACAGGTGATATCGCTAAAAATTATTCACTGATAAAAAATGAACTGATTGCATCAGGTGTGGCAACATCGGTGGTAAAAACCAACTCACCTGTTACAGAAAGATGGAGCAATGGATGGGGCCAGAATTGGGACGGGAAAGATCCCAATGATAAAACCATCTTCGATCGCTATTTGTCTGATGAAGGCCTGGGCGCTACCATAGGTTTGCAATTTGTTCAGGGCCGTGATTTTGATTTAAAAAACTTCCCTTCCGATTCAACAGGGTTGATAATAAATGAATCGGCACTTAAGGTGATGAAATTTAAAACCCCTATAGGCAAAACAGTAAGCGACCTTGGCATTAACTGGCATATAGTAGGCGTTATTAAAGATTTTATTCTCACCAGCCCTTATGAACCAACAAGGCCAATACTGATATGTGGTGCCAAAAGCAGCTTTCTTAGTTTCAATGTTATCCAGATGAAGCTGAATGGTAACAATACAACCGGCAAAAACCTGAAAATGGCCAAGGCCATTTTTGCAAAATACAATCCAGGCTACCTTTTTGAACCCAGGTTTGTTGACCAGGAATATGCCCGCAAATTTGAAGATGAAAGGTTACAGGGTATACTGGCAGGCATCTTCGCCTCGCTCTCTATATTTATCTCCTGCCTGGGCTTATTCGGCCTGGCTATGTATATGGCAGAAAGCAGGATTAAGGAAATAGGCGTACGCAAAGTACTGGGCGCATCGGTGACCAGTATTACCACATTATTGTCAATAGACTTTATAAAACTGGTGATCATTTCCTTTCTCCTGGCTGCCCCAATCGCATGGTGGGCTATGTTCAATTGGTTACAACACTATACCTACCGTACCGCCATCCACTGGTGGGTATTCGCGCTGGCAGGCTTACTATCCATCGTAATCGCCATACTAACCGTAAGCTACCAGTCTATAAAAGCCGCCCTGTCAAATCCCGTCCAAAGCCTTCGAACAGAATAAGCAAGAGAGGTAGTTGGCGATCGGCAGTCCACAGTCTCATAGCTATTCGCCAACCGCCCCTCCTCCATCTTCCGCGTTTTCCGCGCATTCCGCGAGAGAACCTTCTGCAACAAGCTGCCAGATACCTACCTTTATATCAAAATAGCACCATGGATAATACAAGAGTATACAAAATGTCTTTCGCAAGCGTTTATCCGCACTATATCCAGAAAGCAGAAAAAAAAGGGCGAACCATGGAGGAAGTAAATGAAATTATACGCTGGCTCACCGGGTACGATCAGCAAACACTGCAACAGCATATCGACAGGAAAACCGATTTTGAAACGTTCTTTGCCCAGGCACCCCAAATAAATCCCAATGTTTCAAAAATCACTGGTGTGATCTGTGGCTACCGCGTAGAAGCAATCGAAGACAAGCTGATGCAAAAAGTCAGGTATTTGGATAAATTAATTGATGAACTGGCAAAAGGGAAAGCGATGGATAAAATACTAAGAAAGTAATCATACCTGGATACTACTAAACCGCCCCATCCTTTTTCGCGATCTTCCATACTGCTACAGCTGAATATATACATAATACGGGTTTACCTGTCATCGGCAATCACTTCACCAAAGAATACAGGATGCAGCTTTGCCCTGTTAAAAATGGGAAGCCCGCTATCATGTAACATGTTTATTTTCCTTCTTACCGCATCTTCACTATAGCCTTCAAATACAAGCCGGATAAGCTGATTTTACCAGCAGGAAATAGTTTTATACGCTTTACCGGTTGTGTAAATGCAGTATCCCATAATCCCTAAAATGGGTATACCATGCCGGAATGCCCCACTTAACGGACAGATGTTTTAATACAGCAGCCGGAGTATAGAAAAAATGATTACTATATAATTTTTTACTTTTGAATGTAAGGACATGATGTATGAACAATGTTACAGAGGCTAAGAGAACTTTAGGACTGGCTATCCCGCTGATACTTGGAGAGCTGGCGCAGGTTTCGCTCCACTTGATTGATACGGCCATGATCGGCGCATTGGGTTATAAAGACCTGGCTGCGGCCTCCCTGGTGCTGAATGTGGTGAATATACCGATGGTATTGGGTATTGGTATGACCATTTCAGTAGCGCAGATGGTGTCTATGGCACATGGCCAGTTCGACCGTCAGCTTATATCCCATTACCTGTTCAATGGTTTTATACTAGCTGCATTATGCGCCATACTGATAGCAGGTATTCTTATCAGCTGTACCGGCATATTGCATCACCTGGGGCAAGATCCCGAAGTAGCCGCTTATGCGGCACCATTGATGCGCCTGATGAGCTTATCTATTGCACCTATGATCCTGTTCATGGCTTTACAATATTTTGCCGATGGTTTGGAATATACCAAAACCGCGATGGCATTGTCCATTGCAGCTATTCCCATTAACACGCTGCTTAACTGGCTGCTGCTTTATGGTCATTGGGGTATACCGGCGCAGGGGCTGGTGGGTGCCGGTTATGCCACCCTTACCACCCGCACCCTTATTTTTATAGCCATGGCCTGGGTAATACTGCGGCACCGTTTATTCCGCTCTTATATTATCGTGGCAAAAAACCAGTGGAAGCTGAAAACCGCTACTATGAAGCAGCTGCTGAAAATAGGCATACCCAGCAGCCTGCAGGTTACGCTGGAATCAGGTGCTTTTGCCATTTCCAGCATCCTGATGGGCACTATCCATGCCACTACACAGGCGGCCCACCAAATTGCGCTCAGCTGCGCTTCATTCACTTTCATGATATCCCTGGGCTTATCGCAGGCAGGCTCTATACGGGTAAGCAATGCCTTTGGTGCCCGTGATACGAGGCGGATATCGCAGATCGGTAACAGCACCATCCGGATGGCGCTGATCTATGGTTCTTTCTGCGCCTGCCTGTTCATACTGCTGCGTTTCAGGCTTCCCCATTTGTTTAACAACAATACAGAGGTGATCAGTATTGCCGCTACTTTACTGCTGCTGGCGGCCATATTCCAGGTATCTGATTCTATGCAGGCTGTTAGTGCCGGGTTATTGCGCGGTATTAAGGACGTGAACATCCCCACCGTTTTTGTGGCTATTTCATACTGGGTAATAGGATTACCCGTGGGTTCGTTGCTTGCATTTTATTTTCATATGGGCGGTACCGGTCTTTGGCTGGGACTGATACTCGGGCTTACCAGCTCTGCCATATTCCTCACTACGCGCTTCCTGAAAAAAGTAAGAAAAATGAATAGATCAGGCTTTACTGTTTGAATTGCCTGTAAAGCAAACAACCGCGTCTTTCTCTGCGGGGAAAACAAAAAGATCAGGTTGGGTTTGTAAACAAAACAGATCATTGTTTGTCTACTTTCATTAAGCAAATACAAGGTATGATACAGGAGCAGGATATAATAAAAGCAATTGACACACTGGGATTGGCTGGGAAGGATGTATGTATACATGCCTCCATACGCGCTTTTCAAACCAATATAGATGGCGGTATGGAAATGATCATTGGCGCTTTTTTAAGTAAAGGGTGTACTATTATGGCTCCCACCTTTACCTACCAGTACGAAGCCAGGCCTGCTCAACCTTATATGCCGGAAAGAAATGGTGCAGGCGATTATACTTATTTTTTATCGAGGGAATATGAGGATACTGCGGATGTTTTTTCTGTAAACAGCAAGGCCATTTCTGTTGAAGAGATGGGTGTTTTTTCAAAACAGGTATTGGATGATAACAGCAGCTACCGCGGTAACCATGCACTCAATTCCTTTACCGCGATTGGTCCCCATGCCAAAAGCTTAACGGAAGATCAAAGTGCCAAAGATGTATACGCCCCATTCAGGCAATTGGTAGAAAACAATGGTTTCATCCTGCTTATGGGAACAACGCTGAGCAGTGCAACGATCATTCATTATGCAGAACAGCTGGCCGGCAGAACATTGTTCATCCGCTGGGCATACGATAAGAATAAACAACTGATCCCTTTATTTACTGGGGGGTGTTCAGATGGCTTTGGAAAATTTGAAAGCATTCTAAAAAATGTGGAAATGGAAACCGTCGTGGGAAAAAGTGTATGGCATTGTTATAATGCCAGGGATATGGTTGAATTATGTGCAGCAGCCATCAGGCAAAATCCGCAGATCACCCATTGCAACAACAGCCACTGTGAACGATGCAATGATGCCATACTGGGCGGCCCCTTGCTTAATGTATAGCGGCAAGCTAATAGCGCTGGGCTACGAGGAGTTTATCTCGCGGAATGCGCGGAAAACGCGGAAGATGGAGGAAGGGCAGTTAGCGAACAGCTATGATACTGTGGACTGCTGACTGTGGACTGCCGACTGCCGGCTGGTCCTCTCGCGGAACACGCGGAAAACACAGAAAAGGAATAGAGGATCCTTTTTTGTATGAACTTTCTCTCGCTGCTCATAGCTTGCGCCTCATGGCTCGCAGCAAACGCGGAAGGAAGATACTTTTCAGGATGCCTGGGAAAACAATTTATCCTAATTAACAGGCCATTCCCACCTAATAGCTGGAAGCTCATGGCTTGCAGCCATACATAAACCCGGGTTCATAGTCAGCACTATAAAAAGCAGGTGTTCCGTTACATAAACACCGCTTCCATTTACATCCTGTTTTCTTATAGAAAAACCATTACTTTCGCGCGATTATGAGCATGGAAGATATCAATTACCTGGAGGCCTGGTTTAAATCGGTGCCCAGGCCATTGCCCGATCCTGTACCCTACAGGCAGGGAGAAACGATCAATGGCACAGAAGCGTTTATTAAAAAAGGACTGGATTTTGTAAAGGCAAATGTAGACAAGGCCATTTTATATGATCCCGGTATGCTCCGCCTCCGGCAGCTGAAAGAATACCTGGTTAAAAACGGCTATACAAAAGAAAAAAAGTAAAGTTGTTTAGCCTACACGTCTTCGTGTAATTATTCAACAGTCCGCGTATGGCTTGTGAACTTACTTCGCACCAAAAAACTGCCTGAATTCATCGCCTGTTACCGTAAATACTGTACCATGCCTGGCACCGGGCGGAAAGCTGACTTTATCAGAAATATCTGTCCAGTGCTGCAGATCGGAGGAAATCACTGCACCATACTTATGCTGCGTATATTTATCAAAGTACACGATCCAGTTTGCGCCTTTTTTGATAGCCGTAGGGCCTTCAGCCCAGTAATTACCGGTGATAGGCGAAGAAGCGGGAGAAAACTGCTGGCCCAGGTCTTCACTATAAGCCAGCCGGATGTTTTTCTGCGGCGGCGTGCTGGTTTCATCTTTTAAAAACATCAGGTATTGGTTACCGTCATACTGGATAGTGGCATCAATTACATTAAAGCCACGGTCGTAAAACAATTTTGTTTCACTGAACTGTACAAAATCGTTCGTGGTAACACAATAAAGCCTGTGATCATCGTCACCCAGTTTATCGGTGGCAGGAAAACGGCCGGGTATAGTGGTTGCCCAGTAAACCAGGTAACATTTTTTCAGCGGATCGTAGGTTATTTCAGGAGCCCAGCAATTCTTTGCCTGCGGCTCATTTACCATAACAGGGATTTCTTTCTGCGCCGACCAGTGCACCAGGTCGGCAGAACTGGCATACCCTATCGATTTTCCCTTCCAGCCCATCGTCCACACCATATGAAAAAGGCCATCAATACCACGGATAATGCAGGGATCACGCATCAGTTTTTCCTTTCCCAGTTGCGGTTTCAGAAAGCTTCCCTGCAAGGCTTTCCAGTGATAGGTATCCTGGCTATAGGCGAGGTGCAGGCCATCTTCTCCATTACCTTTGAAATAAGAGAACAGGTAAACAGTATCCGCGACAACAAGCTCCAGGGTCTCCGGCGCCTCGATTCCCTTTGAACAACTGCAGAGCAGGCAAAGCGCCAGCATTGAAGGCATCGTTGTACTACTGAACAATTCACTTTTGTTGTATACATCTGTTTTATAGTACAGGCTTTGCGCGAAAGCAGCAGGCGCGGAGTTCTTTTTGAAGAAAGCAGTAAGCAATGATCGTATGTTTTTCATAGAGTAGGTTAAATGATGAATACCCAAGCGGGTTATTAAAAGTACAATCTCTATTCATTGAAAACTTTGCCTTGAGAGAACATTAACTATATAGTTTGTTAATGCATCAATATCTATTATAATTGTTAGTAAAACACTTATTAAATTACCCACAGTAATAAATTTATTCATCCGATCACTTGTTCTCCATAGAACAGGATTAGTGAAACACGTCTTCCATTCGAGATGCACCGCTCCAGTGTGCGCTAAGTAGACCTGCATTCCCTTTTGTACTATTTTGACTAATTTTTTTGCCTGCAGAAATGATGCGTTAAGTGGAATCAAATTATTTCACCAGGCTTCCTGTGCATAAAAGGATGCTGAAAAATTTCCCAGCCTGAAAAAATTTCCCCTTCTGCGTTTTTTGCGTATTCCGCGAGAGATACAGTCTGCAGTCTACAGTCTACAGCCTTCTGCATTCATCCATAAGCAAGCAGTATGGAAAAGAAAAATGACCGGGAGGTAGCTCCCGGTCATTGCATTAAACAATTGCTGCTATAAGAACGCTTTATTAAAAATTATACCTTAAACCGATTTGAAACTGGTAGGGATTGCCTGAGGGTGTAGGTACACCGGAACTGTTCACACTATACACATAATGAGGATCATTGGCATCAGGAACAAACTGTTTGCTGGAGTAAAGCGTTTGATTACCCAAAGCCTTGTTTACACCCCATTTTTTATTGAACAGGTTGGCCACATTGAAAATATCAGCAGATATTTCGATACCGTTTTTCTTATAAAACCTGAAGTTTTTGGCGATATGCAAATCAAACACCCCATAAAAACCATTCACGCCGCCATTGCGTTCTGCCATTGCCCCGGAATACTTATTCAGGTAATTTTTTATGCTATTGCTTGCATTCGGGTTATCGAGTATTTTTTGGATACCGTCTCTTACATTCTGCGGAACATTGGGATTATTCCTGTTAAAAATAAAAGCCAGGTCATTTGTCTTGTCTACAAAATCGCCATTGCTGTTTACGCCGGATAACAGACTGTAACGTGTTCCACCAATGCCGGAGAACCTGACACCGATCACCACGCCATAGAATGAAGGTGCCGTTCCGTAGAATACGATCTTATGCCTGAACTGGTTATCAGAATAAGACATCTTACTCAAATTTCTCGGATCATCTTTTACCGGCAGTGATAAGGTTGCAGTATTGGCCACATTCCCGTTAAAAGATTCATTGTCTTTGGCATCATTCCAGGTATAACTGAAATTAATTTCACCATCTTTGAAATAGCGATAGCTCGCATCAAAAACAAAGGCATACTGGTTTACTTTTCCTTCGCTGATCAGTTCCAGTACGCGCCCTAATTTATTACTGATCCGCCCATTCAGCCAGTTGGGTGAAACGGCTGTTACATCCATCGTATTGAGGGGAACATATACACCCCTGTTGGCCTCTTCGGGCAAGGTGAAATAAGGTATTGTTGACATATTTCTGTCTACGTAAAAATAATTGTTCCTGCCCAGTGTCACATACCCGGTAATACCCACTTTCAATTTATCGGTAATATACCTTGTGTAAGAAATATTGCCCTTATAAACAACGGGCACTTTTAAATCTTTTCCATTCATGTTAATGGTAGGTAACTGGTAAGGGGTGCCGGCCATCGTAGGCACGCTTGAAGGATCTTTCCTGTATTGAACAAAATCAGGTGTCGGGAAAGCGCCTGCAGGCACATCTTTCCTGAACATATCAACTGTTGCAGAGTGTTTTCCATCAAACACCAGGTTATTAATCACCATATAATTGTTGATATCAGAAGAGAAGACGCCTGCGCCCAGTTTAATATAGTCTCTATGATTTTCGTTTACATCCCAAACAAATTGAAGGCGGGGCTGAACAATATAGGATTTGAATTTATTATCCGTCCGCAATTTCAATTCATCGTATACCAGCTGGTTATACTGCGGCGTGGGGTAGTGCGCATAATCCAGCCGCACACCGGCTGTCAGCTCCAGGCCTGTAGCCAGTTTTGTTTGCATTTGTCCATACAGGCCGATATTGTAAATATTTGAAAACACGCTCGGGTCGGGAATAATAGGCACCTCCCTGTAAAAACGGTAGGGGGTATTGTTGATAAAATTCTGCAATCCCTGGTATTCAAACCGTCCATTCACTTCACTTCCATACAGGGAATGTGCTCTTGTATACATCGCATCTATCCCGAATGTATATTTTATTTTATCTGTATTGAAATACAGGTTGTCTACAAACTGAAATACATTGTTCCTGAAATGTTCCTGCGCAAAACGGAAACCGCCCATTTGCACATCTGTTGCCCGCACAGCGCCGGAAGTTAATACAGAGGAAACCCCACGGATGATGGCCCTCGGAATGTTCTGCGAGGGCAGCTGATCGTTGGGAAAGCTGTTTTGCCAGGTATATAAATGCTGTAATTTCAGTTCATTGGTAAACTTGGAGTTGATAGAGGTTCGCAGGCTTACTAAAAAACTATTGTCTATCGTATATTCATTTCCGGCAGATTCATATAAGTTTAATGAGGTATTATCTATATCACCCAGTTTATTCAGGTCCCTGTTAAAATTATCCCGTATAGTTAATAAGTTCTTATTGTTTATCTGCAGATCCAACCGCAGGAAACCGGCATCAGAACTACGTTTTTTAGGGAAAGCACCATATTGCGGAGAGCTGCCTAATCCATATGTTTTTCTGCCTGCGGCAACTATTGTATCGAGTACATTGGTGGTAATATTAAAAAGTTGTTCATCAGCAGGTGTTCTTATATCAGCGATCACCAGCGACCGGTTGTCCTGCTGGTGGTCCCAGGCCACAAAAAAATGCAGTTTATTTTTAATGATAGGGCCACCTAATGAAAACCCATACTGATAGGTTGAATAATCATTATTGCTGGGTCTTTTATTACCACGGATATCATAGGGGTTCGACAGCCAGTTGGCGCGACCATAAACAAAAACGCTCCCGGTAAGTGTATTGGTTCCTGATTTTGATACAGCACTTATAGAACCACCACCACTGCGCCCCAATGTTACATCGTACTGGTTGGTGACTACTTTAAACTCGCGTACGGCTTCTATTGTCATGGAATAAGGCGCACCGGTACGGCTTGTTGTAGGGCCTGCCGATGTGGGGTTTTTGGCAGTCATACCATCAATGGTATAATTCGTTCCTGAACTCAACTGGCTCATCAGGTTTCCGCCATTACTCAATGGCGACAGATCGGCCAGGTTGGAAAAATTCCTTCCATTAACAGGGATGGTCTTGATCGTATGTGGTGTAATAGAGGTGGCTGCCCCCAGGTCAGGCACTTTACTTCTAAGTCTTGAAGCAGAAACGGTAACCGAATCCAATTGCTGGGAAGCCTGCCGCATGGCAATATTCACTTTTAATGCATCGCCCTGGTTTAAAGACTGTACTTCTCTTTTTTCTTCTGCAAAACCTGTAAATTTTATCAATACAGTATAAGGGCCGCCCAGGGGCAATTCCTTAAATGTATATTCCCCTTTCGCATTGGTTGTGATGGTATTGGTAAAGCCGGTCGATTCGTTACGTACAGTAACGGAAGCTCCGTTTAAAGGTTTGGACTGGTCATCCAGTACGGTTCCCGAAATGGAAGCCTGTGTGGTTTGCGCTAAAGCTTTCTGATCAACATTGAATATGAAATGCAGTAAAGCAAGCACCAGCAGTACTTTTTTCATGAAGCGTTGTTTTGTTTTTCCGGAGAAAGGTAATATCTATACATTATCTTATTGAAGATCAAATGTTATGATAAAATGAAATTAAATAAACAAGCCGAGTAATGCAAGCAGTTCGCAGTTCACAGTAGGCAGTCGCCTATAATGGCTCTTAGCTATCAGCTCATAGCTCTTAGTGTCTTGCCATTACTATCCCCTCTCCCTTCCGCGCATTCCGCGAGAAACCCGGTTCGCAGCCCCTGTAGGCAGTCAGCAGTCCGTCTATAATGGCTCATAGCTATCAGCTCTTAGCTCATAGACAAGCCATTACTATCCCCTCTCCCTTCCGCGCATTCCGCGAGAAACCCGGTCCGCAGCCCCGTAGGCAGTCCGCAGCCAGCAGTCCGTCTATAATGGCTCATAGCTATCAGCTCATAGCTCTTAGCTTAACCATTACTTCCCCACTTCGGCGTTTTCCGCGCATTCCGCGAGAGACCCGGTCCCGGTTCGCAGCTCCAACAACGCCTTTCCAAATTCTTCCTACATTCAACAATACATTTGTATTAAATTACTTCAATGAAACTACTGGTAGTTGAAGACGAACAAAGCCTGCTTAACAGTATCACGCAGTTCTTCCGTCGGGAGCAGTTCCTCTGTGAAGCTGCCAGTACCTATAATGATGCCATCCAGCGGATAGATGTTTTTCAATATGACTGTATCATCCTCGATATCAACCTGCCCGGCGGCAGCGGGCTGCAATTATTAAAATACCTCCGGGAAGATAAAAAAAGGGAAGGTGTGATCATTATCTCTGCACGGGATTCACTCGATGATAAAATAGCCGGTCTCGACCTTGGTGCCGATGATTACCTCACCAAACCCTTTCATCTTTCAGAGCTGAATGCAAGGGTAAAAGCACTTATCAGGCGAAAATACTCCGATGGGGCCAGGATGATCACCATGGGCAACCTGAAGATCGATCTTTCCGCCCGCCTCGTCACCTTCAATGAGCAACCTGTTGCACTCAGCAAGCTGGAATACGACCTGCTGCTCTTCCTGGCCTCCAATAAAAACCGTGTAGTAAGCCGGCAGGCCATTGCTGAACATATCTACGATGGCACTGCAGAAGAAGGTCCCGGGCCCGAATTTGTTTACTCACATATCAAGAATCTGAAGAGAAAACTGAAAGAAAAAGGCTGCCAGGAGATCATTCATTCCGTATATGGTTTCGGTTATAAATTAGTGATATGAGCAAAACACTCCAACAAAAAAATACCAGATCGCTTTTGATGTGGCTGCCATTGGTGATGCTGGCAGCTTCTGTTTTCCTCTACCTGCTCATGCGTGCACATATCCACCATATGCAGGAGCAGCAGCTGCAGCTGAAGCAGAGCAATATCTGGAATAGTTTTATCGCCACACCCGGCGGTATCCCGCTGCATATACAAGGGGAATATACCATCGAAAAAGGCAGCCCGGCTCCTGTGGAATGGATCGATCATCAAAGAGATACAGCACTTGACTATACAACCGGCCACAAACGGCGCAACTTTACTATTCTTACAAAACAATATACATCAGGAAAGGATACCTACCAGGTCACCACTTATTTTTCATCTACTGAAATAACTCATCTGATCATAAAAATCGGCCTTGCAGAAGCCTGTATTTTCCTGATGCTGCTGGGTGCCATTGTCATCATCAACAGGAAAACCTCCCGCCGCCTCTGGACGCCCTTCTACAACACCATGGAGCATATAAAAAACTATGATATTCAAAAAAACAAGCCATTATCCCTTGCAACGCAAACACCGGTCAATGAATTTAACCAGCTGAATCAAACACTGATCGACCTGATTGATTATATCAACAAAGCCTATCATAACCAAAAGCAGTTCACAGAAAATGCATCGCACGAACTGCAAACCCCATTGGCGATCATCCGTTCAAAAGTAGAGCTACTGATGGATAACCCTGCACTGGCTGAAGAAAATGCCGCATTACTGGCCGATATCAATGAAGCCAATGAGCGCCTTAGCCAGATGAATAAAAACCTGCTTTTACTAACTAAAATCGACAATAACCAGTTCCCCGAACAACAAACGATCTGTATTTCCAGCTTATTGGAAAGATCGGTCGGGTATTACCGGGAATATTATGAGGGTGTACTGCCTGAAATAAAAACAGCTATTGAGCCTGATGTATTTTTACAGGCCAATGCTTCATTGATAGAAGTACTGGTCAACAACCTTCTTCGCAATGCGATCATGCACAATATACCGGGAGGATATATCCATATCGGGCTTACCCGCACAGAGCTGAACATAGAAAACACAGGTCCCATTCTCGAAGGCGACCCGCAGCGCCTGTTTGAACGGTTTGAAAAAGGCAGGGATGATGCCAGAACAACGGGGCTGGGACTGGCATTGGTAAGGCAGATCTGCCGCCTGTACCATTTTGAAGTGATCTATCATTACCGGGATGGCGTTCATCGTATACAGATCATCTTTAGCCGGTAGGAGCTTCCAAATGTTTTCCAAATTGGGGTATAGCTTAGCGGATCACAAGAAAGCCTGTTTTGTATGCATCCGCCAAAATTTGCCTTCGTCGTTTGTACAGTTACTGCATGTTTGTTTGCAGCAGGAAGAATGGCTGCACAGAAAAGAGCACTGTCTATCCGGGATATTCTTTCACTGGTACAAACGGGGCAACCGCAGTTGCAGGCTTACCGCGAGCAGTCTTCAGCCACTGCGCTCAATGTTAAACTTGCCAGGAACACACTGGTGCCCAACCTTACCGGTGGCTACCAGGTAAACTATGCCACAGACAACAATATTTCGGGTATGAGCTACCCGGGATTATTGATGCCTATTTCCGGTCCCGTTAATGCGCAAAGCAGCAATACACTGATCCCCGGCACCGCACTGGCCGCACTGCTGCAATGGACACCACTTACATTCGGGCAGCGGACTGCAGCCGTTGAAAAAGCGGCGGCACAGTTCAGGCTTTCATCCACGGCATACGACAATGCATTATTTCAACAGCAATATGCCGGCATCATCACCTACCTGAATATCCTCTACCTGCAAAAATTACTTACTGCCCAACACGAAAATATTTCCAGGACCCGCACCAATTTAGAACAATCACTGATCCTTACCAGGGAAGGCCTCAGGCCCGGGCTGGACACGGTACAGTTTCAGTCCCTGCTTGCACAGGCTACCATGGAGCGGTTGAATACGGAAAGTATTTACCAGTCGCAGGTACTGGAACTTTGCCGCCTTACCGGTCTTCCCGGCACACCGGATGCTTATGTTTTTACCGATACCCTTATCACCAGCCACCTGCCTGCAGCTGCCGACACCAGTGGTACATACGATCAAAACCCTGCATACCAGTATAACCAGGCACAGGTAGCTGTTAGTGCGGCCAACCTGAAACAGGCACAGCGAAGCTGGAGACCAGCATTGAACATCTGGGGAAATGCTTATGCCCGCGGATCGGGCATCAGGCCCGATGGTGTAATAGATAAATCACAGGGCTGGGCACTTTCACGCAGTAATTTTGCAGCCGGATTTCAGTTGAGTTTTCCTATCCTGCAATTCTCCACGGTGAACATCCAGAAAAAACAATACCAGGCATTATTAAAAGCCGACCAGGATAAACTTTCGCAAACTGCTATCAACCTGCAAAAGCAGGTAGAAACTGCGGTTTCCACCTACAACCATACTGTATTGGTGGCAAAACAGGCACCGGTACAGTCCAGGGCTGCAGGGCTTTCGTACCAGGGCTTGCAGCTCAGTTATAAAAACGGGTTGGTCGATTTTACACAGCTCAGCCAGGGACAGTACCAACTGCTTAATGCCGAAACAATGGAGGCCAATGCATACCTGCAGGTATGGCGATCGCTATTGGATATTGGCGTAGCAAAAGGCAACCTGAACCTGCTTACCGATCAATTGAAATAATCACTGTGCACCATGAACAAGCTCATCATTTCAGCACTCCGGCATCCCATCACAATACTGGTGACAGTGATCGCCATTCTTTTTTTCTCCTATCTCGGTATCCGCAATACCAAAGTGGATATTTTCCCGCGGCTGGGGCTGCCAACTGTTTATGTAGCGCAGCCCTATGGCGGCCTGTCACCCGACCAGATGGAAGGATTTGTCACCTCTTATTATGAATATCATTTCCTGTATATCACCGGTGTCAAGTCTGTTGATTCAAAAAGCATACAGGGCGCAGCACTGATTAAAATTGAATTCAATGAAGGAACTGATATGAGCCAGGCAATGGCTGAAGTAGTGGGCTATGTGAACCGGGCAAGGGCATTTATGCCGCCGGGTACAGTTCCTCCGTTTATTACCCGCTTCGATGCAGGCAGTGTACCTGTTGGCCAGCTGGTGTTCAGTTCAGAGAACCGCTCACTCGGCGAAATTGCCGATCTCGCTTTATTCCGGGTTCGCCCGATGTTTTCAACCCTGCCCGGTGTTTCAGCCCCGCCACCGTTTGGCGGCAACCAGAAAACGGTTGTGGTAACGCTAGACCCCGAAAAGATCCGCGCCTACAATCTTTCACCCGACCAGGTGGTGCAGGCCATTACTAAATTCAACAGCATAGCACCTGCTGGTAATATGAGCATGGGCGATTCTACGTACATAACACCACAGAACAGTATGATTGAAGATGTGCAGGATTTGCAGAAAGTACCCATCAGCCTGGGCAATGGGCCGGCTGTTTATGTGCGGGACATTGCATCCGTCAGCCTCGGTGCCGATATCACCACCAGCTATGCACTGATCAACGGCAAACGCTCTGTATATATCCCCGTTACCAAACGTGCCGATGCTTCTACCTGGGATGTGGTGCAGCGCGTGAAAGCTGCTTTACCCGATATGCAGGCAGCTATACCCGCTGATATCAAGGTAACTTACGAATTTGACCAGTCAGGCTATGTGATCCATTCATTAAAAACGGTATTGTTCGAAGGCGGACTGGGTGCTATACTCACCGGCCTGGTGGTATTGATTTTTTTACGCGATATACGCAGTGCAGCCATCGTTATCATGACCATTCCGCTGGCATTGCTTTCGGCAGCCACAGCCCTCTATATTACCGGGCAAACCATCAATATTATGACATTGGGTGGTTTGGCCCTTTCAGTAGGCATACTGGTAGATGAAGCAACTGTTACGGTAGAAAATATTCACCGCCACCAGGAGATGGGCAAACAAAAAAGCAGGGCCATTGCCGATGCCTGCCTGGAAATAGCAGCACCCAAATTGCTGATCCTGCTAAGTATACTGGCAGTTTTTGTACCGGCACTTTTCATGAGCGGTGTACCGAAAGCCATGTTCCTGCCGTTATCGCTTGCCGTAGGCTTTGCGATGATCGCCTCTTTTTTGCTCTCGCAAACTTTTGTACCTGTTGTATCCAACTGGCTGCTCAAACAACGGCTTGTTCCTGTAAAGCAGGCAGACCTGTTCGGGCGGATACAGGAGCGTTATAAAAAAAGCGGGCAACGGCTCAACAGTGGCCACGTACTACGCACTGTATTATTCATTTTTGCAGGCCTGGCTTTAATGATCATATTGTTCCGCTTTGCAGGCACACAACTTTTTCCCGATACAGATAGCGGGCAAACACAGGTAAGGCTACGGTTGCCTGTTGGCACCCGTTTAGAACGTACTGAAGATGCAACGCGGAAGCTGCTGGCCATTACCGACAGCCTGGCCGGCCCTGACAATGTAGTCATCACTTCAGCATTCATTGGCACACAGCCATCAAGCTATCCTGTTAACTATATCCATTTATGGACAAGCGGCCCCAATGAATCAGTAACCAAAATAAAACTTCGCCAGGGCATTATCCCTATTGCTGATTTCCGGGAAAAACTGCGGGCAGCCATGACAAAAGCAATGCCCTCCGTCAAACTATCCTTTGAACCAGGCGATATTGTAGAGCAGGTGCTTAACCTGGGAACAAATAACCCGGTAGAGATCGCCGTGGTCAACCGTAACCTGGATCAGGGTAAGAGAACCGCGCAACAATTGCTGCAGCAATTGGCTGCTATACCCGAACTGCGCGACCTCCAGATCGCTACACCGCTGGACTATCCGGCGATCAAGCTGGAAATAGACCGGGTGCGCGCCGGCCAGCTGGGTATTTCTGTAGACCAGCTGACACGCTCTGTTGTTGCAGCCACTTCATCCAGCCGTTTCACCTCCCCCAACTACTGGCTCGACCACAGTACCGGCACGGCCTACCAGGTGCAGGTACAATATCCCAACTACCAGATGAACAGTACCGCCCGGTTAGAGGCAGTACCGGTTTCTTCAGGAGGAAACGGGGCAACACATTACCTGGGGGAAATAGCAGCATGGAAACCCACTCTTGTGCCGGGTGAATATGATCGCCTGAACCAGCAACGTTATATTACGATCACAGCGAATATGCAGCAACAGGATCATGGCGCCATCTATGCGAAGATCAGTAAGCTGATTGCCGGTATGGGCAAGCTACCCGGTGCCAGGATAATACTCCGCGGGCAACCTGATCTTTTACAGCAAACACTGCAAAACTTACAATTCGGTTTGATCGTTGCTGTAATAATGATCTTCCTGGCTATGGCCATTTACTTCCAGTCGTTCCGTGTAGCCCTGGCCAGCTTATCAGTCGTTCCAGCGGTAATAGCCGGTGCATTGCTGCTGCTGACCATCACAGGCAAAACACTCAATATTCAATCTTACATGGGTACTATTATGGCTGTGGGTGTAGCTATAGCCAATGCCGTTTTATTCATCACGCATGCAGAGCAGCTCAGAAAAGCCGGTGTACACAATGCACACCTGGAAGCAGCGGCCAGCAGGTTGAGGCCTATTGTTATGACCAGTACGGCTATGATCGCAGGCATGATACCCATGGCGCTCGGACTTTCCCAGGGTGGCAATCAAACCTCACCGCTGGGTACAGCTGTTATCGGTGGTTTGATTTTTTCTGCAATAAGTGTACTGTTCTTTCTGCCGCATATTTACCAATGGCTGGCAGGCAGTAAGCACTATAAACCGGTATCACTTTACCCTGACGATAAACAACCTGAGCCAGCTATTCATTAATCATCATACAACACTTCATCCGGTATATGCAACACAGATCTTCCATAAAGCCACTACCCGTTATCCTGCTTTCAGCATTGCTCGCTGCATGTGGCAGTCATTCTAATGATACCAACCATCCTACACCGGCGGCTCCTGTTGTACAGGATACAGCATTGGTATTTCTGCTGAAAACAGATACCATAAAAAAAACGGTCGAACTGCCTGCAGAACTGCTGCCCTACCTGCAAACGGATCTTTTCGCTAAAGTGCAGGGCTATGTACAGGCAATGAAAGTGGATATCGGGGACAGGGTACACAAAGGACAAACCCTGGCCATAGTAGAAGCCCCTGAAATCAACACCCAGGTAAGCCAGTCAGAAGCAGCACTGCAATCTGCCAGGGCAAAATACACTGCCAGCACCGACAAATACCAGCGTTTATACCGTGCTTCCCAATCATCTTCACCGGGTATTGTAGCACCGGTAGACCTGGTAAGCAGTCATAACCAGATGCTCGCCGACAGCGCAGCTTATGAAGCAGTGCGGCAGCAATCAAAAGCCTATAAAGAAGTATCGGGCTATTTATATATCAGTGCCCCGTTCAACGGGGTTATCACGGCACGCAAAGCCGATCCCGGGGCACTGGTAAGTGCAGCATCCACCTTGCTCACCGTACAGGATAACCATATACTCAGGCTGCGGGTGGCCGTACCCGAAACCTATGTAGCGGCCGCTGCTGACAACAGCAGTCTTTCATTTAGTGTAGATGCTTATCCCGAACAGGTATTTCATGGCATGCTTACCCGCAAAACAGAAACCATCGATCCTGCAACCCGAACCGAACTATGGGAGTTTGATGTAGACAACAGCAAGCATTTACTGAAGGCCGGCACATTTGTATCTGCCCATCTTAACCTGGGCCGCAGTACATCCTCCTTTATTGTACCGGCAACGGCAATAGCCACCACACTGGAACGCAAATTCGTGATCAGGGTAAAAAACGGCAAAGCCGAATGGATAGATGTACGCCAGGGACTTACCACCACTAAAGGCATCGAAATTTTCGGCGCCCTCCAAACCAATGACACCCTGTTGCTCAAAGCCACAGACGAACGCAAACCCGGCACCAGTGCCTATTGGAAGCCGTCTCATAGTTAAGAGCTCATAGCTAAGAGCTTATAGCTCTTAGCTATGAGCTATGAGGCCGGGACAGCAGTGGGCAGTCGGCAGTCCACAAAATCTTATAGCCTATTGTTATTGGCTAACAGCTGTGCCTGCCCCTCCCCAGTCCGCGCATTCCGCGAGAGATTAGCAGATTTTTTTGCACTTTATTATTTTAATCGTAATATTACGATATAATTAACCCATTACACTATGTCTACAGACCAGGAATTAAAAGAATTGGTTCGTCAGAAGTACAGCGAGATCGCTTTACAGGATAAAACATCCAACCAGGCCTCCTGTTGCGGCGCAGGTGGTTGCTCAACAGAAGTGTATAATATTATGACAGATGACTATACCAGCCTGGAAGGTTACAACACAGATGCAGACTTAGGCCTGGGATGTGGCCTGCCAACACAGTATGCACAAATAAAAAAAGGCGACACCGTAATAGATCTGGGAAGCGGTGCCGGCAATGATTGCTTTATTGCGCGCCACGAAACAGGCGAAACCGGCAAAGTGATCGGCATCGATTTTACACCCGCCATGATCGAAAAAGCCCGCGCCAATGCGGAAAAACTGCATTACAATAATGTTGAGTTCAGGCAGGGCGATATAGAGAAAATGCCGGTAACAGCCAATACCGCAGATGTGATCGTCAGCAATTGCGTATTGAACCTGGTACCCAATAAAAATGGTGTATTCAAAGAAATTTACCGGGTGCTGAAACCCGGTGGTCATTTCAGTATTTCAGATATTGTATTATCAGGAAATTTACCAGCAGCCATACAACAAGCAGCTGAAATGTATGCCGGCTGTGTATCCGGCGCTATTCAGCAGCAGGAATACCTTGGGCTGATCAGGCGCAACGGTTTTAGCAATATCCGTATTCAGAAGCAGAAATCCATTGTTATACCCGATGACATACTGAAAGGTTATCTTTCAAAAGATGAAATACACCAGTTCAGGAACAGTGACACAGGCATCAACAGCATTACAGTATACGCAGAAAAGCCCCAGGACACCCCATGCTGCGCACCCGGCTGTTGCGATTAACAACAATATGTACATATGAAAAAGATCTTGGTACTCTGCACAGGCAATAGTTGCCGCAGCCAGATGGCAGAAGGTTATTTAATACATTTTGCCGCAGGAAAAGCGGAAGTGTACAGCGCGGGCGTGGAAACACATGGTGTTAATCCCAGGGCCATTGCCACGATGAAAGACGATGGCATTGATATTTCCAGTCACACTTCCAACAATATAAATGAATACCGGGATATTGATTTCGATTATGTGATCACGGTATGCGATAATGCTAAGGAGCGCTGCCCCTATTTCCCCTCAAAAGCACAAACATTCCACCACAATTTCCCCGATCCTGCCAAAGCAACCGGTACAGAAGCAGACATCCTGGAACAGTTCAGGCTGGTAAGAGAACAGATCAAACAATACAGCCACGATTTTATTCAACAATATATAAATGGATAGAATGTCATAAACTTCCCCGCACTGGTTACTAACCACAACGATCACACCAGCTCCCCGCCAGATCATTTCATCAAATCAAGCTTCGATTGAATAACCTGACGGATAGTATTGAGCTGCCCGGTTTCTTTTTCTTTAAAAAACCCGGTTTTATGGTAAATGAGTTTGCCATACTGGTCGTAGATAAGGATAGTAGGATACCCACTGAACCCCAATATTTTTTCAGGACAATACTGTGACTGTCTTTGTCCGCCCCAGCCCCCTTCTCCTTTAAGGGTAAATCCTTTGCCATTTTTATCCTTCACAAAGCTGGACATGGCAGCACTGCAATTTTTTGTAAAGAAAACCGGCAGATCAAACCGGTCCATATGTGCTGATGTTTTGAAATAATCATACACTTCATTATTATCCGTATTCCTGTTTTCCAGCAAAGGACGCACAAATGAACTATCACTAAAAGTAATGGTCAGGAAGGCCACTTTATCATTATGCCGGTAAGTATTATACAGGTTATGCAACAGGCTCATTTCACTGAAGCAGGGACCACAGGGAATAAACCAGCAATCAATAAAAGTGATCTTTCCTTTTGCCAGTGAGAGCAGGTTGGTCGTATCACCCTGGATATTGTACAGGGACATAGATGGGATAACAGATTGAGGCAAATTCGTCTTATATTGCCCCATACCAGGCAGGGATAGTATAACGAAAAATACAGCAGGCAGCATTTTTAACATAGGCAGTTGTTTATACAGCTTAAACACTTCGTACAACTGGCAATATATAATGCATGCTCTTTCTTTTCCCATAAATAGGTTATCCGGCAATAATTATGGATAACCGGTATATGTTCTTCTTTTGTACCATAGTTAATCAGCCAACTTTCTCTCTATCCAACCACAAGCCCGTGAATCGTCAATTGTCAATCGTGAGTATTTCACCACTAATTACTAATTCCCAATTCCTTTCAACCATTCAACCTCTCAACCATTCAACCACAAGCCGTGAATCGTCAATCGTCA
>CBJLMB010000065.1:0-22230 GCA_966424055.1 uncultured Deminuibacter sp.
CCGGAGTAAGGATACTTCTGTTCAACAATGAAACACTTGAACAATGGAACCCTGGAACATGATAGTTCCAAGCAGTTCCAGCGTTCAATAGTTCCAATATTTCAAATGTTGGATGGTTGAACATGCAACTGATTCCCGGAGTAAGGATACTTCTGTTCAACAATGAAACACTTGAACAATGGAACCCTGGAACATGATAGTTCCAACATTCAATTATGCTGCAACAAAAAAATACAGGTGATACGGCGTTCATCACCCGGTTTCCTTCGTTCCTGTACTTTCTTTTCGGCGCATGAAAAGAATGCTATTATTTTGGCTGAAAGATCAATATTCAGCCGTTGAAATCAATCACCTCTATATCCCTTTACTGGAAATGCCAGCTGCTGGGTTGGTGTATTGTCAGTCTTTACTGGGGATACGAGGGAATGGCAGGCCCTGGTGCCAACTGGTTGGAGTTTGCCCTGCAGTTCATGGGCGATGTTGTCTTATGTATACTTATCAGCCATGGTTACCGCTATGTGGCCAAACGCTGGGGTTGGCTCGGCATGGGGCCGCGCGCACTGGTACCCAGGCTGGTAATAGCAGTGCTGGTACTGGGTGCCGTGTTTATGGTGTTGATCGCACTGAAGCTTTACCTTGTACGCCGGTGCCTCAGACCCGATTATACTATTGGGTTTTACCAATTTGAACAAACAACTGCTTTAACACTTTTTGTCACCGGCACCAGGCTCATGTCTATCTGGGTATTGGCTTATCACCTGTATCATTTTGCACAAAAGGAAATTCATACAGCGCGGGACAATGCGAAATTGTCAGTAATTGCAAAGGAAGCGCAGCTGAATAACCTGGCTGCACAGTTGAACCCGCATTTCTTTTTCAATTCGCTGAATAATATAAAATTCCTGGTAGAAGAAAACCCGGTTGCTGCAAGAAGGGCTATCGATTTATTATCTGACCTGCTCCGTCATTCCCTGTATAACAGGAACGACCGGCTGATCACTGCAAAGGATGAGCTGCAGCTGGTAACAGATTACCTGGAGCTGGAAAAATTCAGGCTGGAAGAAAGGCTGCAGGTTTTAATAGATGCAGGTCATGAATGTTTATCGATATTACTGCCACCTTTTAGCATCCAGGTGCTGGTGGAAAATGCGATCAAACATGGTATCGCGGGGAGAAAAGAAGGTGGACTGATCACTGTGAAGCTGGTAAAAGATGTACAGCAATTGACGATCACGGTATCTAATTCCGGCAGGATGGATAAGGGAACGAACAATGGCGGACTAGGATTGAAAAACCTGAGCGAACGGCTGCAGTTGCAATACAATGGGCAGGCAACAGTACAGCTTACTGAACAAAGCGATGAGGTATGCGCAATAGTAATTATTCCGGCTTATGCATAAAATAGGTGTTGTTATTATTGATGATGAACGCTCTGCCCGGGAAGAGCTCAAACGGGCATTAAAGCAGTATGCCGGTTTTGAACTGCTCGGTGAAGCCAGGGATGCAGATGAAGCCAGGGCCCTGATAGCCGCAAAGAAGCCCGGTTTGATCTTCCTGGATATCCAGCTGCCGGGGCATTCAGGGTTTGATTTATTAGAGCAGCTGCCCGATACCCCGGAAGTGATTTTTGTAACCGCCTTCGATCAATATGCAGTACGTGCGTTCGACAACAATGCGCTGGATTATTTACTGAAGCCGGTAAGAGAAGAACGGTTCGCACAGGCTATAGCAAAGATAGAACAGAAATGGACCGCTCAGGTTGCATTGCGCCAGTCACAAACCAGGCAAAAACAGGTTTTTATCCGGGATGGAGAACGTTGTCATTTTGTAAAGCTGGATTCCATTTACCTGATAACATCTGCAGATAATTACACCAGGGTGTTTTTTGAAGACAAACATGTGTACGTTAAACGTTCGCTCAATCAGTGGGAAATTATGCTGGATGCGGATATGTTTTTCCGTATTAACAGGACCCAGCTGGTAAATGTTCAATATATACGCGAGGTACAGCCCTTACCTAAAGGACGGCTTAGCCTGGTGCTGCTACAGGGTATGGTACTCGAAGTGTCAACACGCCAAACGGTGAAGTTCAAAAACAGTAGCCGCTTATAAATACCATCACTTATTTATTCGTATTACAATGAAAAAAATAGTTATACTGCTATTGGGTGGCCTTGCTGTGCACACCTGTATAAGAGCGCAGCGCTTTTATTTTCCCGGCAGCCATATACAAGACAGTGCAGCGTTGCAAAAGGCAATGCCGGTGCTTGCTGAACAGCTGCTCACCCGTTACCGGGAAAATGACAGGAAGCTGTATCGGTTCAACCTGCTGCGGTTGCAGCTGGTTGCTGCAAAATACCAAGATGCGCTTGCCACCATCCATTCCGCCAGGAAAACAACGGTTACAGAACCGGCAGATTTTCCTGCACTGAAAGATATACAGTTTGAAAGCTATGCTGCTGCCAGGCTGCGGGAAAAAAAGGCGCATCTTTCTTTTAGTAATGCATTCAGCGCGCAGTTTGGTCGCCTCCTGGACCGCCTGGACGATAAAACGGCATTGGGCTGTGCTGCACCATTCAACTCTATGGACGAGCCTGGTGAACTGAAACGTGCTTTTATGCGGCTGCTTGCTCAATCCACTGCCAGTGACAGCATCCGTATAGAAGATGCACTGGCGCTGTGTAACAGTTATTGCCAGTGGAAGGTGTATGAAGCCATTATGCCTCTTGCTATTCCTTTGCTGGCCGCCGATGACAGGAAGCGTTATATCATCGATGACCAGGTGCTGGTTACAACAAAGGGTGGCGCCACTATTGCGGTTGTTGTTGCACGGAAAAGAAAAGCCCCACTACCCCTGCCTGCAGCAATGGTGTTCACTATTTATGCAGAGAAGAACAATGCATACTACGCTAAGCTGGCTGCTGCCTATGGTTATGCAGGTGTACTGGCTTTCAGCCGCGGAAAAGCATGGAGCACAGACAGTATCGCGCCTTATGAACACGAGGTGACAGATGTGAACAGTGTGATCAGCTGGGTGGTGAAGCAGCCCTGGAGCAATGGAAAGCTGGGCATGTATGGCGGCAGTTACAATGGCTTTTCCCAATGGGCTGCCACTAAAAAAATTCATCCGGCCTTGAAAACAATTGTGCCTTATGTTGCCGCCATCCCTGGTATAGGACTGCCTATGGAGAACAATGTTTTTCTGAATGCCAATTACGGCTGGGCTTTTTATGTAACCAATAACCGGTACCTGGATAATGCCGTTTATTTTAACCCCTCCCGGTGGCGCACTATGCAGAACAAGTGGTACAACAGTGGCGTTGCCTACCGCAGTATAGACAGTGTTGACAATGCACCCAACCCCTGGTTGCAGCGCTGGTTGCAGCACCCGGACTATGATCAATACTGGCAGTCACTGGTGCCGTATAAAGAAGCGTTTGCCGGTATCCATATTCCTGTGCTTACCATTGAAGGTTATTATGATGACGGGCAGATATCAGGGCTGCACTATCTGCAGGAACATTACCGTTATAACCGGCAGGCTGAGCATTACCTGCTTATTGGTCCTTATGATCATTTCGGTGCGCAGCGCGGCGGGACCTCTGTGCTGCGCGGGTATACGGTAGATCCTGTTGCATTGATCAGTACCAGGGACATAACCTTTGCATGGCTGGATTATATTTTACGTGGTGGCCCCAGGCCAGCGCTGCTGAAAGATAAGATCAATTTTGAAGTAATGGGCGCCAATGAGTGGAGGCATGTACCTTCATTGGAGCAGATGAACAACGATACACTCAGCTTTTATCTTTCCGGTAAAACAGAGGCAGGTTTTTATACACTCTCTCCCCGGCAGCCCGCAGGCACAGCTTACCTGCAGCAGGAAGTAGACCTGGCCGGCAGGGCAAGCTATAACAACGATTATTATCCCAGCCCTATTATCCGCGACAGCCTGGACAGAAGCAACGGGCTCTTCTTTTTAAGTGAACCGGTGAACAGGACGATGGATATAAACGGTTGCTTCACCGGATCGTTAACTGCAAGCATCAATAAAAAAGACATGGATATCGGCGTGGTATTATACGAAGTGTTGCCCGACGGACGCTATTTTCATCTTTCCTATTTCCTGGGCCGCGCCAGTTATGCCGCAGATATGACCACCCGGCATTTGCTTACACCCGGGCAGAAAACGACCATCACTTTCTCCAGAACCCGGATGGTAAGCCGTCGCCTGCAAAAAGGCAGCCGCTTACTGGTGGTACTGAATATTAATAAAAATCCTTTTGCCCAGGTGAACTATGGCAGCGGTAAGGATGTAAGCGATGAAACAATACACGATGCAGGCGAACCATTACAAATAAAATGGTACAATAACAGCTTTGTAAAAATACCGGTATGGAAATAGGCAGGCATTATTACCTGCCAGGTGCTTATTGCGCCTGCTTGGCCAGTTCCAGTGCAAAATCCATCTGCGGGTCTTTGCCTTCCAGCACATCTTTAATAAAATAGTGTACAGTATGATCCGGTATTACGCCCCGGCCTTTCTGGCTAACGCTCCGGGTTGAGTAATTGTCGTAATACAACAGTGGAATACTTACTGTAATACCTGTTTGAGGAAGCGTCAGGTTGATGAACGATCCGCCAGTACCGCCTTCATAGCAGCCGCCATCTTCTTCACCGATAAAAATGCCCAACCGGTTGCTGTAACTGGCCGCAATCAGCTCTGAAGTGGTAGAGCCACTGCCGCCATTCATCAGGAAATAAATATTGCCGGTAAAATGATCTGCCTTGGGATACTGCAATGGAAGACCTGCTGCAAATTCTGGGCGCTGCGAAAAACTGCCATCGGCTTCTTTCACCAGTTCATCACGTACATGTGCCAGCTCTTCCGGTGGTATATCTGCAAAACGTAAAAAATACGAACTGTCTGTAATCGTGTGCTGTCTTACATAATAACGTGAAGGTTGCTGAATAAGATAAGTGAACAGCAATACACCTGCACTATCCGAGCCGCCGCCATTGTACCTGAGATCAATAACCAGGTTGCGGATCTGCATTTTCTTTAGCGTGCGCATAGCAGTATCGAGGAATGCAGGTAACTGCCGGGCAGCATCGCCGCCAAAGCTGCGCACAGTTAAAACAGCAGTGTTCAGTTCTTTTTTTATTTCCAGCTGTAATTTTTTCTGTTGGGCTGCGATCTTTTTTTCATTGGCTTTCAGTATTGTTTTGTTTACCGGGTTTTGGCCGGTATGAAGCATGGATTGCTGAACAGGCAGTGCTGCCGTAACGGTTTGCCGCAAAATGCCCTGCTCATTTTTGTAGCGGATATGAAAACTGTCGGGCCGGTTTACAAACAGGTAATAGAAAAAAGGGAACATGCCCATATTCAACCTGGCTTCTTTGATGGTTTGGTTGTACCCGTCTGCCGGTGTATGGGTAAAAATAGTTTGCACAATAGCTGCAAGGGGCTGGTCATTAATAGCGATCAGCTCATCGCCTGGTTTGATAATGGTATCGGCTGTATGGTTGAGCGTGAACCAGGCCCTGTTGTTTACAAAATGAAGCGAATAGGGGAAGAGCCGCAGCCGCTGCGCATAAGTTTCCATCCGGTCTGCCGGAAGGGAGCCTGTATGCTGGCAGCGGATACTGCTGGTGAGGGCGGCAATGATGCCATAATAATCATAGAAAAGCATGCCGTTGTGCAGCAGGGCTGCACTGCTGTCGAAGCGCCGGTCCATTTCTTCCTTAGTGCTATAACGGTACAAACCGGGATGCGTTTCTTTGAGGGCTTTGCGCAGGTAAGCCAGGTCGCTTTGCAGCGCTTTTTGGGTGAACCGGCGGCTTTGTAAACGATCATACTGCGCAGCTGCGCGGAAGGAAAAGGATACAAAAACAAAGAACAGGGAAATGATCATCAGGGGCACCGGGTTAAACAGCCTGGTGTATTTTTTTAACGAAGGGCCGGTAGTGGTAATAGGCGGGTGAAATTCCATGCTGTGTTTCATGCGATCCGTGTTTTTTTTACAAACCTCGAATTTTCTGCTGCAGATCAGGGATATATACCTGCTCAAATCCGGAATTTGAGCAGGTGTTCCCGCAAAACAGGTCGCATTTATCAGGCCTGCTGCAAAAAAATAGTAGGCGACATACCGGTGAGCTGTTTAAAAGTACGCTGAAAAGTGGCCAGCGAATTAAAACCGCATTCCTGTGCCATACCCGATATGGTCAGTTGCGCCAGGTCGCCGCGGAGTGCTCTTTTTTTAAACTCTTCCACACGATAGCTGTTAACAAATTCAGTAAAGCTTTGCGAAAGGTGTTGATTGAGCACTACAGAAACTGTTTTGGAAGAAATACCCGTATGGCCCGACAGGCTGGCCAGGCTGAGTGCCGGGTCAAGATAAAGCAGCTCTTCTGTCATAGCCTTTTGTAAACGGCCCGCAACTTCTTTCACTGTTGCTGTAGTGAGTGTGAGTGCGCCGGTATTTTTTTTCTCTGCCATAACCGGGGTAGTTTGTGGGCGCAGGTAAATTTTGATACCCAGCCAGTAAATAAGCAGGGTAAATGGAATAAAGATGGGGTACCAGCCTACTGTATGTAATAGCATCGCAGTCCAGGCAGGGGTTACATAAGGCACCAGGAACAGGAACCAGATAACCTGGAATGCCAGGAATGCAGTGATAAGCTGGTGAAGCCAGCGCCTGGTTCCCGTATCACCTTCGTTAGGGTGCCGGTGCAGGTAATGTTTGGCGCACCATGCATATGCAGTAAGGGAGATCCAGCGGGGAATATCGGAATACATATTGCAGTAATCCACAAAAACCATGGCTTTGTGGTGAATGCTGCCGATACCGTTGAACATATACAGCACATCGAAGAACAATACAACCGAGTAAGGCAACAAATCGAGCAGTACAGGATAAAAGTGTAACCGTTGCCTGCGCGAGAGCCTGAACCCGCTATCAAGGCTGCTGCGTGTATAAAAATAAAGCAGCGGCCCCATAGGCATCACTACAACAAGCGGAAATATGCGCGACAGTATACGCAGTACAATATTGCTGTTGAGCCAGTCCTGATCCATCGAATAAATATTCAGGCTGGCCGTGGCAAGCAAGAGGATAAGTACGGCGAGTAAACGGTTGGAAGGATGACGGTTAGCGGGAGTGAACGATAAAATACCGCTTAATAAAAATCCCTGGATAATACCCAGCAGGATGATATTGTTTAAAAAACTTGTCCAGTGGAACATAAACAGCCGGTGATTGTATAACCGAATTTAAAAAGGCCCGAAAGCATAGCCAAATTATTCAGGGCAAACGGTCAGCCGCTAAATATTCCCGGATAACCTAATGAGCAGAAAACGATCATAAGAATAAACCTATATTTAATCATTATAATATATAAACAATTGCCATGAAAAAGATATTTTTTGCAGTGGTAGCAACAGGCACATTGATAGCCAGTTTTGGATTTAAATACAGGCAACCCGCCAATGGATGGATCAGTTTGTTCGATGGTAAATCGCTGAATGGATGGAAAGTAGGCGACCATGCAGGCACTTTTACAGTGGAGAATGGAACCATTATTGCGCATGGACCAACCGCTCATTTGTTTTATGTAGGCGATGTAAATAATCACCGCTTCAAGAATTTTGAGTTCAGTGCAAAGGTGATGACAGAGCCAGGCTCTAATTCGGGTATTTATTTTCATACCGAATACCAGGAAAAAGGCTGGCCGGCAAAAGGCTATGAAGTACAGGTGAACAACTCACATACCGACTGGCGCCGCACCGGCAGCCTGTATGCTGTACAGGATGTGAAAGAAGTACTGGTGAAGGATAAAGAATGGTTTACGGAACAGATCAAAGTGCAGGGAAAACATGTGGTGATCAAAATAAATGATCAAACCGTGGTGGACTATACCGAGCCTGACCAGGTACAGAGGCCCGTAGATATGGCTGGCCGCGTATTGTCGAGCGGCACATTTGCATTGCAGGGCCACGACCCCAACAGTAAAGTATATTTTAAAGATATTGAAGTAAAACCCCTGGCTGATTAACAAGGAGGGACTGCTATTTTATAAAAAAGCCTGAACTGCTCTGCCAGGAGTGTTCAGGCTTTTATAATTCTTAACTATGTGTTAAAATGAAAGCTGCTATATATTGGCAAACAAGTTTTATCCAGTATCGTACCGGTCTTTGGCTGCCATGAAAAAAAATAACGAAAACCCTTGCCAGTAAAGGATTTCAGAAGACAAGTACAACGTTAGCTATAATAAAAACGGCAGGTATTTGTTTTGTGCTGCGCTTATGGCCTTTGTACTTTTGTGCCATCAAAGCAGGAATGGCTTAAAATACAAGCACCTGCAGCTAGCTCCGGGATTATTGCCCATCGATTTTTTGCCAGCGGTCTGCTGCCTGATATAAATTATTTATTTAAAACCTACAATCATGCATAAACTTCATTTATCCTTTTATCATTTGCAGGTAACCAAGCAATTTGCACATGATACACATACAGCGGATTATACTGTGCCCGTTTTAAAAGCAATGGATGCAGATAAAAACAAAACTGCTGCTGATGCGTCTATCTGGCATAACCTGTTGGCTATGTTTAAAAGCGGCAACAGGAAAAAGAATTATGCTGTTCCCGGCAGGTAAGCTGCGATCTTCATCATGTTACCTGCACCTGCCGCTATCAGCTGGCTGAAGAGCGGATCAGGTGCTGATTAAACCCTTTTTCCACCAGCTTTTCCCAGGCCAGCCATATATCGGCAGGAATTTCCTGGTAGATCTGGAATCCTTTTTCAGGATATACCTTTATCCGCTCCAGGTCGCCTACCATAATATTGATCACTTTTTTTAGTGGGATCTCTTCTGTCGGGTATTGTTCAAAACTGATTTGTGGCGAAGTGACCATGACTTCTTTATCGGGCCAGTGCTGTTTAAAAGTAGCATAGCTACGCCGCTCCATATATGGTTTCTGCACAACAATGAATGATTGCGGATTAAGTTGTTTCTCTTTCAGCAGCTGTTGTGTAAACAAAATATTTTCACCGGTATTGGTGGATTTGTTTTCAACCAGTATCGCTTTTTCCGGAACGCCTTTGCTGATGGCGATCCGCGCAAACTGGTCAGCTTCGCTTTCTGTCCACATTTCTTTGGTGAAATTGCCCAGGCCGCCCGAAAAAATAAGCAGTGGTGCCCAGCCCTGCAGGTAAAGTTCTGCGCCTCTTTCAGCCACACGAAAATCATGGCTGCCCAATACTAAAATACAATCTGCTTTTTGCAGTGTATGCTGCATATGGTGGTATTGCCAGAGTTTTTTTGCCAGTGCCAGTGTTTCCTGATCCATAGTGATTATTTAGCATGATAAAGGTAGGGGTGTTTCAGTTATTCCAAATCTTCAAGATATGGAATAACTATACCCTTTCCGCAACAGCCGAATACAATTTCGCCGTGTTATATGCCGAAGGCATTTCCCTTAATTTTTTTACAGCAAAACCGGCCCGCTGAAACAATGTTACCAGCGAAGCAAAGCTCAGCGGGTAAGGTACCCATGTATTGGCTTTGTCGGTATCATATTCTATCAGCAGGAAGCGGCCGCCAGGCTGTAACAGGGCTGCAGCTTTCTGGATAAAAGTGTATTGGTCTTTTACATAATGCAGTGAATTGGCCATTAATATGCCATCGGCCTGTGTAAATGGTAAAGGCTGCGCTTCAAAATCCAGCAGGTGTTTTTGTATGGTTACCTGGTTGTATTCATCCGGCAGCCGGCGTAATACTGCTGCATCGATATCTACTGCATATAGCAGGCTGCCTGGCAACAGTAAACCGGCAAGGGCAAGGGTAAATGTACCGCTGCCGCAGCCAAGATCGGCCCATTGCCCGGGCTGCTGCAACCTGAACGCGGAATGAGTAAGCATGGCAGTGGCCTGTGTCGGCTCCATGTATGTGTATTTTTCTGCTGGTTTAAATATAAGCAAACCGGTGAAGCGGCAGCTTACAGCTCAAGATTGAAAGAAGCCCGTACACCCCATTTGGTGATATCGGGATGGTTGAGATAAGTAAAACGTCTTATCAGGTCAACACGAAGCACTTTGAATATATGCGTGATGCCTGCGCTTGCTTCAAAATAAGGCCGTTTATTGAGCGCATAAGTAACGACCGCATTATTGGTAACAGGGAACAATACCTGCCCGTTCTGCGCATCGGGCCTGTTTTCGGGACGTACGCCGCCAAACAGTATTTTGCCTGCCACTACTTCGCGCAATTTTAACCGCTTCAGCAGCGGGATACGGTTAAAAAAGAACCCTTTAAAATAATGATCAACACTAAGACTGGCAAAATGATCGCTGACAAATTCAAGGTAATTCATCATGTTGAACGAACTGCCGCTATAAATAAATCCCTGGTTGCCGGTATGAATGATCATCAGCGGCCAGGGTAATTTACCGGTAACATAACCACCGCTGAGCGATACATCCGAATAGCCGATAGGCGCCAGGTAAAAACGCTTAAAAATGTTCAGGCTGAAATTATTGTAATTGTACTGGCCGCCAAACAATCCCTTTATACCCCTGGTATAACCAAAAGTGAAAATAGGATAGCGGTTGGTGATACCTGCCCTGTTTACTTTGGTTTGATAAAATTGTTCATGGGGCGCCCATCGCAGCATGAATGAGAGCTCTGCCGTGCGCATATAAGCCAATGTGTCGGGTACACCGCTATTGCCTTTGATAAAGTAAAGACTGCCGGCTGCACGCTGCTGTTTGTATTTAAAGCCAAGTCCGTATGAAATATGATCGCCAAACTCATGCAGGTAATCCACCCGGAAGATCTGGTTGTACAAATACTTGGTGTTGTCGCCCCGTTTGATGGCAAAAAGAATATTATCGTCTATCGATTCATCATCCGTGCCAGGGATATTGGTGTCTTTCCTGTAGCTGGCGCGGATATAATGCAAAGGGTAGGTGTACACTGATTTATTGTTCAGCGCATAAGTGAAGCGCCCAAAATATTTCCACTCTTTATCACGCAGGCCAACACCAGTGTATCCTTCCAGGTAATAGCGTTTGCTCAGGCGTGTGGTGGTGCGGCCGCCAAATCGGGGTTTGTACCCTTCCACGGGGTTATAGGTGAGGAATGTATTTACCGGGCCTATCTCAACAGGGCCGAAAGATTTATACCCTGCCAGGAACATATTGGCATAATCGGTCACCCGCAAATACGATTTCATTTTATGCAGGCTATCGATGTTCTTGTAGGTTTTAACTTCTATATGACTAAGTGTATCGGCGCGGTGTGCCAGCCAGAAGCTGTCTTGCTGGCTGCGTATTTCCTGTTCAGGCAGTTCCCGCTGTGTTTTAAACAGGCTGTCTTCAATAGGCTGCCCGCTTTTAAAACCGGTGATGGCAACGGTGCGTTCGCCAAACATGCCCGAACCTTTACGGGTTAAACCGAAATCGCCTATCACATCAGAATAGCTCAGGTGATAGCGGAATGCACTGTCGGGTGTAAAGTCCTGTGCAATGGTCAGGCTGCGTATCAGGCCCAGGTTAATGTGTTTGTTGGTTTGCATATTCAGCTTACGCACTGCATAGCGGCCATCGAGGGTGATGTACAGTGTGCCGGTGAACAGCAGATCGGCGGGGTTGCGCGGCATAAAGAACAACTGCACAATACGCTGGTTGTTCTCGGTGATGGTATCACGTATAAAATATTTATAGAATAAGGGCCCCGATTCTGCTATCGGGCTAATGAACTGCCTGGTAAAAACCACAATATGGTTATCGTAAATATTGATGTCTTCGTACAGCCGGTTAAATATTACGCTGATACCGTGTGTGTCGATAAATTCACCATAGTCCACTTTCTTCTGCCCGATCACGATGGTGTTCTTTTTTTCAGGGTGCCTGCGAAAATAATTGCGGGAGAAATTTTCTTCCAGGTAAACCGGTGTGAGTTCTTTACCGGGAATTTTGGTGGTGTCTTTGTTCTCAAAAACGAACCGGTACTGTTTCATCAGTTTATTGTTGATGATCCAGTGCGGAAATTTATCGAGATACATCATCAGCTTTTCATATTTCTCATAACTGGCTGTAGGGTAGGCGCCAATATCGTTTTGCGATTTGTGCGCAATTACCTGGCGTATGAGCTCTACTGCAGGATTGTGTTTGTTGGAGTACCTGCCCATCTGCCTGCTGCTCACCGTTACGTCTTCCAGCTGGGTGTACGAGCGCGACAGGTCAGCATCGATATGTTGTACCGGTTCAGCGGAAATCTGCCTGGTGAGCTGGTGATAGCCTGTAAGTAAAAAACGGATAGAGCTAACCGGGGAAGAAATAGGTAACAGGTAATGGCCATTGCCATCGGTACGGGTTCCTGTTAGGCCACTGCCTGCATACACGCTTACATTGGACAAAGGAGCCTGGGTAAGCGAATCCCGGACTGTACCTGATACCCGGATGGTTTGTGCACCTGATACAACACAAAGCAATAACAGCCAGCTGGCCAGGAATGCCTTTATCCATGCCCTTTTTCTGATACCTGTTCGCATAAACAGGGAACCGGACGCAATACCCGTATAATTACCGGCTGGAACATTGGATATAACAGCAAATCTTGTTTTCAGCATCATGTGTACTACATTGGTGAACAGCTGTTTTTCAGCTGCGGAATCGGGATCCTGCCGGATGCAGTTCAGGGAACCTTTGTTTGGCTTGTTTAACGCGTTAAAGATATTCCTTTAGCGCTTGCCATAATCTTTTAACTACATAATGCCAAAAATATTGTTTTACCCGGCGCACCGGGCGTTTTCAGGGATGAATTATCCGGCGCAATACCACGGTAAAGAAATCAACCGGATATGAAAAAAAACTGAAGTGTCCCAGTCAATATACAATCCCGCTTTTCGTAGTAACAGCAATTTAGCGCCGCGGGCGTAACTTTACACCCTGTCCCGGTATTAAACGGGCAGCAGGCATATGAAAAAGAAGTTTTGTATTACCGGCAGCCTGGTGCTGCTGTTGTGGCTGAATGCTGTGCAGGCACAGGATATGATGAAAGTAGCAGATTTCAAAGATGCGATCCGGGATACGGCTGTTCAGCTGCTGGATGTGCGCACCATTGACGAATACAATAATGGCCATATAGCACATGCTTTACAGGCCGACTGGCTGCAAAAGAACCAGTTTGCCGAAAGAGTGGCTTATCTGGATAAATCAAAGCCGGTATATGTGTACTGCCTCAGTGGCGGAAGAAGTGCACAGGCTGCCACCTGGCTCAGGGACAATGGTTTTACCCATGTAAATAACCTGCAGGGTGGTATCAATGCCTGGCGGCAGGCAAGTGAACCGGTAGCCGGTACCGCCAGCGTACCACAGATGACAGATGAACAATTTACAGCCGCTACAGGGAAAGGATGGGTACTGGTAGATTTCGGTGCCCCCTGGTGCCCACCCTGCCGTAAAATGGAGCCCGTGCTCACCGCCTTCCAGGCAAAACATCCTGATGTGAAACTGGTAAAGATTGATGCCGGTGAGCAAACTGAACTGGTGAAGAAATTGGGTGTAACTGCCCTGCCTGTTTTTCTTTTCTATAAAAACGGCCAGCAGGTATGGCGCAATAACGGTGTGGTAACAGCAGCACAGCTGGAACAATTGTTGAAATAGCTGCCAGCTGCGCTGAATATTATTTATACCGTACCGTATAACAATTCAGTAAGGGCACTGCCTGCTGATTGTTTTATTTTGCCGGCTTCTTTGAAATATTTGTCGTCATTGAAATGCCGGCCGGCCTGTAATAACAGGTAGTACAGCTGGCCTTTGCTGTATTCGTGTATCTGCTGGTAAGTCCATGGTTTTTCGCCGGTGGCATAAGGCAGCAGCCAGTCGAGGGCTTTGCGTATACTTTGCCCGCCCGCAGCACTGTAATGCCATACATCGGCATGAACATTATCTGCCAGCGAGGCCAGTTTAAACCAGGCTTCCAGGTTAAAGGTGCTATAGCCCAGTGCAGTGGTACGTTCCAGCTCTTTGGGCTGTTTGCCATCCTGCTCAATCTGAACAGGGATGCGTTGCAGGGACGACTGGATATACCTGCTGGCAAAATCTTTTTTACCAAGAAACAGGGAAAAAGAAAGCACCTGCATATCGTACCAGGTGCCATGGTTGTTAAGGGCATGATGCTCATCGTTCCCGTTTTTGCTGGTGAGCATCCAGTTCAGGTATTGATCAAACCATTTTTTCATGCCCGCTTCAACAGTGGCCCATGCGGGCGAGCCGTTCAGCAATCCCATGGCATCAACAAGATTGGCCAGTCCTGCTGTTTCAATAATACCGATACCCCGGCCATCATTCACACCGGGCACTGCCTGTGCATAATTAAGATGGGGATGCATGCAGGTACTGCTGTCCAGGAACCATTCCTGCAATAGCTGTGCAGCCTTGACTGCATATTTTTCTTCATGCGTAAAATAATAGGCAAAGGCAAGTGACTGGGTGTTCTGCACCACGCTGCCCATATAGGCTTTATCGGTTATCTTATTGATCTCAGGATTCCGCTGTCCATCTTTCCGGATATAAGGCTTGCCATCGGGCCGGGAAGGATCGGGCCAGAAATAAGGTGCCATGCTCATATAATCATGTTTATTACCACTGGGAGGAATAAAACTTTTTTCCATTACAGAATGGGGTGTGGCTGTAAGTGCTTTAGCGGCATCTGTCAAAACAGTGTTCAGCAAACCGGTTACGGCAGCATCACCTTTATCGTAACGTTGTTTCAGTTGTACCAGCCTGGCGGCATTGTACTGGAATACGGCAGGCGTTTGTGAAATGGCAGAACAAAGCAATAGTGTGCAGGAAGCAATTGTTAGAAAGGTTTGTTTCATCTTTTGTATTTTTTTCAGTGATCCCCTGATACCCGAGCAGGCAGCATATACCGTAAACCCGTTTGTATGGCATGCAACGAAGAGGGGAATACAACAGCATTTAGATAATAAAAAAGCCGGCGGTTTAACGCCGGCAATAAAAATACCATCATTCATGTATATGTTCTGCCTGCTCAATGAGCAGATCATTATCTTATTTTATCTCAGGAACGGTTCCATGAAAACCGCGCAGCCTGTACACGCTGAAAAAGCGGCATACTTCTCCGCCACGCATCACGGGGAAGGTGGTCACTGAATCAATGGTGCTGAAATCGTTCTTATATAAATCCCGCACATTCGATGTGTAATTGGAGGGAACGATGCAGTATGCATCTGTAAATGATTTCTTGTTCTGCAGGGCGTAGGTATTGAGCCATACATAATGATGCAGGTCGAACATTGTGCCCAGCCCGATCACCTTCATGCCCATGGGCCTTGCTATATAAAAATCAATATGGGCGGCAGGAAACCATTTGTTGGAGATAAAGCATACATCCGGCGAAATTTGTCCCGTGGCAAGGTCGGTGGCTTTTATCTGTGCCATTTTCTTTTCTGCCTGGCGCCAGCCATACATATCCAGTGTAAAATCGCCTTCGCCGGCCACCGATTCGGTTTTTTTATTGCTGAGCGTACCCGGGAAATATTCTATCACATAAACGGCCGCAACCAGTGTGAACAGGATAAGGCCAAGCGCATATTTTACAATAACAGGGCAGCCAAAAGGTTTTGCCGCAGGCCTGGTCAGGTAAAGGGATACCATCGGTATCAGCGTTACATAGGCGGGGCCGCTCCAGTGCGGTAATGTATCATTGAACATCGACATGCCGATCAATACGCCGATCATAGGCAATGCGATCAACAGCGCTAATTTTAAAAACGGCGGTGCTGTTGCCAGCTTTTTGTGTTTGAAAAATGCCGTTACCGCTATTGCCGACAGGATAAAATTGATAGGATTGTTGTAAAAGACCTCCCCCACAATTTCCCTGAAAAAGCTGTCTGACTGAAAATGACGAACACCTACCCGCTGGCTGTGGAACTGGTAGGTGATGAAATGGTTGCTATAGTTCCAGAAGAAAATAGGCAATGCAATGGCGATGCTGATGAAAAAGCTGAGGTAGAGCCAGGGATTTTTAAGCCATTCCCTTTTATAGAACAGCGTGTACAATCCCAGTCCGGCCCAGATAAATACGCCGTGTATCTTGCTCATGGTGCATAACCCGGTGAATATCCCCAGTAGCAGCCAGGGTATCCAGCGTGTTCTGTACTCCTGTGAAGGCTGTGTAAGCCGTGCAAGGGTCCATAAAGAAAGCGTCCACCAAAGCATCTGCGGAGAATCGGGCATGCAGAATATACCTGCAATAACGCTGCTGTATAAAGAAGTGGTGTACAGCAATGCTGCAACAAAGCCGGCTTTCTCTGAACTTAAATCGGTCACTAGCCTGAATATAACCCAGGTAGCCAGTCCGCTGCAAACAATACTGCCCATACGGATGAACAATTCGTTCGACTGCAGGGCCAGGTCGCCGGTGAACAACCTGATCATCAGTGATACCATCGGCGGATGATCGAAATAATTCCATTGAAGGTATTGACTGTAGGTCCAGTAATACACTTCATCATTGCCCAGCTCAACAACAGATGCAACAATACACCTGCAGCAAGTGGCAATGACGATCAGCCATATCAGGGATTTTTTATAGGGGCTCATGGTGCCGGGGACGGATTCAGTTGGGTAATAGGTAGGGGCCGCGATCATTGTAGGCAAAATGATTTACATGATCCGCTTTGCAGCAGGGAATAGGTTGATAAACTGTTATGGTAAACAAGGTTTCCCTGCCCAACAGGCGCAATAGATCGATGGGATAACCGCGACGATCGCTCCCTTAGGGCTATATACGGTGGTAATGCAGCATGTTGCAGCACATGCGCATACGATAATGGTTGATACATGTAGGTTTTTTGTTTGGCTTTACAGGTTAGCAAAATAGGGTTAAAAACTGAAGAGATTCTAAATTTTATCTTAAAAAAGAATTTTGGTTGTTTTCCGGTAAGTGTTTGATGATATAAAAAGAAAAATTATATATAAACCAATTGACCCATTTAACCTACGAAAACGTTTCCGTTAAAAAGATACCTGTCTTTTTAACAATTTAATTTTTTTTTAAAGAACTTGTTCACACCCATCCTTTTCCACTTCACCGAAAAATGCTTGCTATGAGAATGAAAAAAAATGCACGGTTAACAGGCTTGTTATGCCTGTTGTTTTTTCTCCCGGTTTTTTCTTTTGCCCAGGCTAAAACGATAAAAGGCAAAGTGTATGCACCCGATAACACTGCGCTGGGCGGGGTAACTGTTGCCGTTAAAGGCGGTAAAAAGAAAACGGTTACCAATGAGCAGGGTGCCTTTTCGATTGCTGTTCCCGATTCTGCCAGTCCGGTACTGGTATTTTCTTATGTCGGCTACCAGGTGCAGGAGCTGGCTGCCACCTCTTCGTTCATGGAAGTACGTATGCTGTCTGTTTCTAATGCACTCAACGATGTTATTGTGGTGGGTTATGGTACCCAGCGCAAAAAAGATGTAACAGGCGCTGTTGCCTCACTGAACAATGAAAAGATCACGCAAACCGGCGTACCGTCTCCTTCACAGGCATTGCAGGGAAGGGTAGCCGGTGTAATGGTAGACAGGAGCGGTGTAAGGCCCGGTGATGATGCCAGGGTACAGATCAGGGGCAGGCGGTCTATCAAAACAGGATCAGACCCACTGTATGTGATCGACGGCATTCCCATCGATGTGGGTATCAGTGAACTGAACCCCAACGAAATTGAATCGATGGAGATACTGAAGGATGCTTCTGCCACGGCCATCTACGGCTCACGCGGCGCCAATGGTGTAATACTGATCACTACCAAACGCGGTAAAACTGGCCGGCCGCGTATCAGCTACGATGGCTATATCGGCTTCCAGTCGCCGCTGCGGCTGGAAAAAAGAATGAATGCTGCGCAGTTTGCCGAATACAGGAGAGAAGCATTCCGTAATACCTATACCAACGGAGTATCGCAGTATCCCTCTGATGTACCTGACCAGAACCTGGACCGCGATCTGTTCAAACAGGATCCGCTGGTGCAGCAAAATGTGATGAATGCCTATGTCAACGGCCAGTACGATCCTTCCAGGCTGGTAGGTACCGACTGGGCGTCATTGGTACTGCGCGATGGCTTCGCACAGAACCATGCCCTCAATGTAACCGCCGGCAACGACAAAACAAAACTGCTTTTCTCCGTTGGCTATTACCAGGAAACCGGTTTGCAGAAAAACCAGGATTATAACCGGTGGAATGTACGCCTTACTGTTGACCAGGAAATATCCTCCCGCATCAAAATGGGTATGGCCAGTTATTTTGCTTCTTACCTGCAGAATTATGGCAGTGACCTGTACAGCTCTACCAACAATATCAACCCACTGGCCAAACCTTACGATTCAACAGGCAAACTTATTTTTCAGCCCGGTAACGATGGCCTCATCTATAACCCACTGTTCGATATTAAAGGAAGAATTGATGAGCGCAGGAAATACCGTTACCTGGGTAGTTTTTATACCGAGGTAAAACTGGCCAAAAGCCTGCGCTACCGCTTCAATTTTGGTGTTGACTATGCGCCTTACCGCCAGGGCGAATTCCAGGATGTGCTTTCTACCACGCGCCAGGGCGGTACTTCTTATGCGCACCTCAATAATGACAACCGGTTTAATTACAACCTGCAGAACCTGCTGTATTATGATACCAAATTCGGCAAACACAGCCTTAGCACCACGCTGTTGCAGGAGTTGCAGGGTTACCGCTATGAGAGCGCTGATATAAAAGCATTCGGGTTGCCTTACAGTACGCAGCTTTGGTACAATATCGGTACTGCGGCCAATATACAGAGCATCGGCAGTAGTTTCTCCAAAAGAAAACTGGCTTCTTTTATGGGCAGGGTCAACTATGGATTTAACAGCCGCTACCTGCTCACTTTATCTCTAAGGGCCGATGGTGCATCCGTACTTTCTGAAGGCAATAAATACGCTTATTTCCCTTCCGCAGCTTTTGCCTGGCGTTTGATTGATGAACCATTTATGCGGCACAGCAAAACAGTGAACGACCTGAAGCTGCGCCTGGGTTATGGCAGAACAGGTAATTCAAGTATCAACCCCTATCAAACACAGGGTTCATTGACCCAGAACTGGTATGTATGGGATGAAACGGCTGCCAGCGGTTTCCGTCCTAACCTGATACCCAACCCCAACCTGAAATGGGAAACGACGGGCCAATACAATGTGGGTGTTGATTTCAGCCTGTTCAATAACCGCGTATCGGGTACCATCGATGCCTATTACCAGAAAACGACCAACCTGCTGCTCGACAGGCAGCTGCCAACTGCTTCCGGTTTTGGTATCATCACCGAAAATGTGGGTTCTACCAGCAACCGTGGTCTGGAAATATCCTTATCTACCGTGAACATCCAAACAAAAAGCGGTTTTACCTGGACAACTGATTTTATGTTCTATGCTAACCGCGAGCGCATCGAATCTTTATACAAGGGTAAAGTGAATGATGTGGCCAATAAATGGTTCATCGGGCAGCCCATCAGTGTGTTCTATGATTATAAGAAAACAGGTATCTGGCAAAACAATCCTGAAGACCTGGCATTGATGCAGCAATACAATGCCAATGGCTCAAATTTTAAACCCGGCTATATTAAACTGGATGATCCCTTCAATACCAAAGACCATAAAATCACCGCTGATGACAGGGAAATACTGGGTTCCATCTCTCCCAGGTGGATCGGTAGTGTGAACAGCCGGTGGGCCTACAAAGGATTTGACCTGAGTGTGTTTGTTTATACCAAGCAAAAATTCATGGTGAACAACGATCGTGGTATCAGCCTGAGCGGACGGTACAACCAGATCAATGTAGATTACTGGACACCCAAGAACCCAACCAACGCTTACCCCCGCCCTAATGCAGGCCTGGAACAGCCCGATTACCAAGGTACGATGTATTATGAGGATGGCTCATGGGTGAAGATCAAACTGATCCAGCTGGGATATGCTTTCCCCAGCCAGTGGACACAGCGTATGCATATGCAGAATGCCCGCTTTTATGTGTCGCTGCAAAATTTTTTCCTGTTCAGCCATTCCTCTGCACTAGACCCGGAAGTGTACAACAGCGACAACAATGCGCCGTTGCGTGCACCCAGTGCTAAAACCATCACCCTTGGTGTTAACGTGAATTTTTAATTCTTCATCGATTAAATGAAGTAGTATGAAACAGAAATTGCTTTTTACAATCATCGTAGGCCTTAGCCTGTTTTTCGGCGCCTGCAAAAAATACCTGCAGGAGCAGCTGGTATCTGGTGTTTCCTATGATTTTTATAATACGGAAGATGGCATTGAAGCCGCATTGAACTCCTGCTATTCCGAACTGCGGTATCCCTGGGGTAACGAGTATGCATTTACCTTTGCTGAATACGGAACTGATACCTATACCGAAGGTTCTGATGGTTCTAATAAATCATCCTTTAATGAATATGGAAGTGCGCTGAATTCAACACACAGTTACCTGCCTGCTGTGTGGGATTCGTATTACAGGGGCATTAATATTGCCAATATATGCGTGAAACGTATTCCTGCTATTAACGGGGTAAAGATTTATACCAATAGCACCATCCGCAATAACAGGCTGGCCGAAGCGCGCTTTTTGCGGGCCTATTATTACTACATGCTGGCACAAACATTCGGCAATGTTCCGCTGAACCTGGAGGAAAACCTGGCCGTGAAAACAGAATTCAAACGTGCGCCGGTTGCTGATGTTTATCGCCAGATCATTGCTGATCTGCGTTATTCAGTAGACAGTCTTCCGCTTACACAAACCGATTATGGCAGGGCTACCAAAGGTGCTGCACAGCATTTGCTGTCGCGTATCTATCTTACCCGTGCCAGTACTGTTACAGACCAGCGCGGCCAGCAGCCCACTGACGCAGACAGCGCCGCTTATTATGCTGAGCAGGTGATCCAGAGCGGCCAGTATAAACTGCTGCCCGATTATGCACAGGTGTACCAGTATGGTAATGAAAAGAACAGCGAGATTATTTTTGCTATCCAGTTCACCAAAAACCCGCTGTACAATGGTGATGGTAACAGGACCGATCATTTCTTTCTGATGGAATATGATGTACTGGCCGGTATGCAACGTTCTGTTGACAATGGCAAACCGTTTAAACGGCTGCGCCCCACCGATTTCATGCTGGATGTGTACGACCGGAAAAACGATTCGCGGTTTTACAAGAGCTTTAAGATGACCTATTTCAGCAACAATGCCTCCACCATTCCTAAATGGGATGCCGGCAATGCGCCCAATCCCTCACTGGTAGGCAAACCCAAATACCAGCTGGGTGATACGGCTGTTTATCTTACACTGCAGAAGGGCGTACCGGCCGATAGTATTGCACGGAAGCCTTATATGTGGGTGACAAGAGATAAATATACTTCGCGCCTGTATCCCAGTCTTAATAAATACATTGACCCGGGAAGGCCCGATAAAAACTCTGATGTGGGCACCCGCGATTTTGTGCTGATGCGCCTGTCTGAAACCTACCTGATCGCTGCCGAAGCATATGGGCGCAAAGGAGATTTTGTTAAAGCGGCGCAATACATCAATATTGTTCGCCAGCGTGCAGCCTATAAAGAAGGTGAGGTAAAGCCCAAAGAGTTTTATAAAGTGGAAGGTGGCAATGTGGCCGACCTTACCAAGAGTACCGAAGCGGCCATGCTGGTAACGCCTGCAACATTATCTTCCGGAAGTTTTGTTGATTTTATCCTGGATGAAAGGGCACGTGAGCTGAGTGGTGAGCACCTCCGCTGGTACGACCTGGTGCGCACAGAAAAACTGGTAGAGCGTGTGAAGAAGTACAATAAAGAAGCGGCGAATATCCGTGATTTTCACAAGCTCCGGCCGATACCGCAAACGCATATCGACCGGCTCACCAATCCGGGGCCAATATCAGAAGAGCAGAATGCAGGTTATTATTGAACAGGTAGCTTTGGTGCCATTTCCGTAAAGTTGTTTACATGTACACCTGTTTAATAAGCTTGCTTCGTTTCGCATTGACGGACCCGCGAGTGGCGAGTGGTTGCTATCGCAACCGTGAATCGCTAGTGGGTACTTCCGTAAGGTTGTTTACATGTACACCTGTTTGGTAAGCTTGCTTCGTTTCGGAGTGACGGATCCGCAAGTGGCGAGTGGTTGCTACCGCAACCGTGAATCGCTAGTGGG
>CBJLMB010000066.1:0-21308 GCA_966424055.1 uncultured Deminuibacter sp.
TGCGAATGATATAAACATAGTAGGACATGGCAAACAAAAAAGCCCCACTACAAGTGGAGCTTTTTGCGGACCGGACGGGACTCGAACCCGCGACCTCCGCCGTGACAGGGCGGCATTCTAACCAACTGAACTACCGATCCTTATTCCCTGATAACGATTTTTGCAATGCTGCTTTGTCGTTTTGGGAGTGCAAATATAAAGGGATTTGATTTTTTAAAACAAATTTTTTCCTGGTTTTTTAAAAATCAATCGATTAGCTAAGAAAATACCTTCCCGGAAAGACATATTTGTATACCTGCATGGATGAACCAGGAAAATGGAAAGGAAGCAGGAATAAAACATTTTTAAGCGAATAAAACACCTGATTTATCTTTTAGAGCAAAAAGATTATATAGGAACAGAAAATGATGAGTTTGAAGAAAGAGACAGTATCTTAGACCTGGAAGAAGTGATTAAGTATTGTGGAAGAGCGGTTGCTATGCTTCCTGGTACAGCATGTGATCAAATAACCACATAGCGCTGCAATTACAAGACCATCAGAACAAAATAGCATCTCCTTATATGCCTAGATCCTCCTTGATACATTGTTTTGCCACATTAACGGATCGCTGTACTGGACATGCAGCACCTTTCATTCACCACGTTATCGCTGTATTAGCTTTCTCCCTTTTATTGTCAACACCCCGAAAACTGTGCGCCCAGCCTAATGCGTACAAGCAACCAGTCATGAAAGCTCAGCGATTATCGCAGGCAAAGACCGATGTACAAACTCACGAGCATCCGGATATTTATTATTCAGATATACCGCGATTCTGGACAATGTATGACAGCCTTTATACCACCCATGATACTACGCAGCAGTTAAGAATGATCCGGCAGTTATACCTGGATCTGGGGTCGCCGGGCTTGAAAGAAATGGCAGCCATCCGTAACTGGACACCGCGGGGGTTCCTCAAAACCATCAATACTGTGCCAGCCTTCTGGGCCTCCATCCGGCCCAATACACTCCGTATCCAACAGCAACTGCCCAAGATCCGGAAACTGCTTGACCGGTATAAATATCTTTACAAAGAATTCAGGGCGCCCGGCATTTATTGCATGATCGGGTACCTGAACACGGGCGGAACAACAACGCAGACCCATATTCTCATCGGTGCAGAAATCGCTGTAGCCGACAGCACGACAGATGCCACTGGCCTGTCACCCTTTCTCCGGGATTTTTTCCACTCGAACAAAGGCATAACCCAACTGGTAGCCCATGAGCTGACCCATACCCAGCAGAAAGGTGGTGACATGGAGGATAGAAGACCAACCAATCTATTAGGTTTCTGTCTTGCCGAAGGCATGTGCGATTTTATGGCTGAACAGTTATTGCAGCAACCGCTGGTTACGCCCTATATGGTATATGGTCATTTACACCAACAGGAAGTATGGCAACAATTCAAAGCGGTGATGCACGGAAAGAACATAGACGACTGGCTCTATAATGGCGGCAACAAGACAGAAGGAAAAGCAGACCTGGGCTATTTCGTGGGGTATTCGATTTGCAAGTCTTACTATGAACATGCCCATGACAAGAAAAAAGCCATCCATGATATTATTAGCCTGGACCTGGAAGATCTTAACAACCTGGACCGGTTCCTGGCTGCATCAGGCTATGATAAGGGGAATTGAATATTGGCTGATTAGCACACCTTTGAAGAGTAATAAATCTAAAGCGCTGCATTGCAAGATCATACCCCTGCTGGATGGTATCAAATCAAAAAGATAATTTGATCAAAATCTGCCCGGAATATGAAGCCGCATGGCGCCATGGGGCAAACATCCATGGGAGCTATTAATAACCTTGGGCGTTAAAAGTATTGACAGGAGTTTTCAATTTGTTGTCAGGGGTGATTATCCTCAACGTCTTGCCTGGCTTGGTGCAATACCGAACTTTTTCTTGAATGCATTACTAAAGTGCTGCAATGAACAGTAGCCTAATTCAAACGCTATTTCAGTAGCTTGTTTTTTGCCTTCAGACAGATCTTTTTTTGCCAAATCTAAACGTAGATCAGATAGATAAGAAAAAGCTGTTTGATTGAACATTTCTTTAAACCCCCTCTTCAATTTATATTCATTTAGCCCTGCTATTTTTGCCAACTCTACCAACGTAGGCGGCGATTTAATATTTTTCACCAAATAATCACGGGCAAATACAAGTCGCTCTTTGTCGTAGTCATGCTTTATGTATTCAGCTTTTGAATTTTGGAATTTGTCAAATGATTCCGCTTGCAAAACGAGCAGTTCAATCGTTTTTGAAAGGAGAAACAGTTTCTTTAGCCCATTCGAATAATCGCAATGTAGAATTGAATGAATGCAGGTCTGTAAAGGCAGGTCAATATTTAGATTAGAATTTGAAAAAGCTACAGGTGTTCCAGATGCTATTTTGTCTGTAAACCGCTTAAGGGATTCATTGCCATCTTTAGATATCGTTAAAAAAGAATCCTTTTCAAATTGGATCATAAATGATTTCGTCCGCATTTCATCCAACTTCATTTTACCTTCGGCATTGGTGCCATAGAATAAATTGTGCTGATTCCCATTCAACTCAAAGGAATTGCTCATCCCATTCTGCTTTATTGAAATTCTTCCCTGCAGATTAAAGTGCATGGTCACCAATTCTATATCTCCTTTCCAATCCAATTCGGTTGGTTTATCAAGGGCGGTTTCGGAATATAGTAGCTTGATACCATCAAAAAGCCATTGTTTAGCCATTAGCCGGCCAAAGGGGATATCTATTGTAAAGGTATCTTCTTTAAAGCCGTGATCGCTAACGTCATTTCTGTCAAAAGCCATTTTAAAGGCCTTTTCATTATTGCTTAATTCAAATCCCATTGCTCCTTAATTTACCAGTTTAACTCCCTTATTTGCAAGTGCATCTTTTAACAGCACGATAATTTTACCCCGGTCAAGCTATATGTGTAATGTAAAGATGTATGGAAAATACGTATAAATATCCGAACGCTACCCAATGGCGTTTTTATTCTATCTGCGCTTACTGTATAATGAATGGAGCGCCGGTAGGGGATAATAATACTGTGGATCATCCTTACAAGAAAAAGCGGCACATTGGCGTAATCTGGATGATGTGCGGGTGGCGTTATTTTTTGCGTCAGACGTTCTACCTGTACTGCATTAAAATGAAAGGAGAAAAGCAATGAATCATAAAGCAATGATAATAGGTGCAGGTGTTGCAGGGCCAATACTGGCTTTGCAGTTGAAAAAAGCAGGTTTTGAGGCTGAAGTATTTGAATCGAGATCAGAAGACAATACAAAAGAGGGGGTCTTCCTGGGACTTACGCCTAATGGGCTGAATGTATTGAAAGCGTTCGTTGATCTGGAACTGCTCAAAGAAGATTACACTCCCGGCTCCATGAAGTTTTTTAATTCCAAAGGAAAGCAGATAGCCGAGCTGGGCACAGCTTATCAGCAACAGCGATATGGTGTAGAGACAATTCAGCTAAAGCGGGCAAACCTTAATAAACATGCCCGGATAGCGGCAAAGGCTGCAGGTATAAAAATAGAATACGATAAAAAATTTGTCAGGTATGAAGAAGCAAAAGACCAGGTGATCGCATACTTTGCTGATGGCACTTCGGCCACTGGTGATATTATGATTGGCTGCGACGGAATGTTTTCTGATGTTAGAAGCCAGTTGTTCCCGGAAACTCCTGCGCTCCGGTATACCAAACTTATTTCTACAGGTGGCTATGCAAAGCTTCCCGAGCTATCAAAACCGTTGGATTCTATACGAATGACCTTTGGTGAAAGGGGGTTTTTTGCTTATTCAGTTTCTGACAAAGGCGAGGTGTGGTGGTTCAATAACTATTTCAGAGAGCAACAGCCGAAACCAAAGGAAATAGAGAAAACGCTGAAAACTGAAATTCAGGATCATTTAATAAAGGTTCATAAAAACGATGATCCTTTATTTTCCAAAATAATTAAAAATAGCCACGAGATTATTGCCTATCCTATTTATGATGTACCCAGGCTCTCGCATTGGTATAAAGGCAGGGTTTGTCTTATTGGAGATGCCGCGCATGGTATTTCTCCACATATTGGGCAGGGGGCATCATTAGCATTAGAAGACACCGTTGTAATTGCTGGGTTATTAAAATCACATAGCGATTACAGCACTGCGTTCCGGATTTTTCAGTCTGAGCGCCAGCCCAGAGTAGAAAAAGTTATAAAAAATGCCAGAAAGGTAGGTGATACCAAAACAAAAACAAATGCAATAACAGCGTGGTTCCGTGACCGTTTCATGGGCTTCTTTATCGGCAAACAAATTCAACAGCTTGACTGGATCTATGGCTGGACTTATTCAGATAAGCATAATTGATGTGGCCAATAATTGCTAAGGCGCTTCATGAAAAAATATTTGAAAGCGCATCACCATAACTGAGGTGCCAAAAATTAAAACGGGGTTTCGGGTGAGGATGAGCGACAGTATTTGTAAAAGGATCCACATCGAGCATATTTTATCTGCCGGATCCGGAAGATGGTTTTTAGTGCTGCAAAAATAATTTAGGTATTTGCTACCAGGAACTGTTCGGCATTGGAAGGAAAAAACGCATCTGTTCTGCCTGAAAAAAAACGTTTACCCAGATCCAGGCCTGATACGATAGTTGCTTTTTTAAATCCTGCTTCACGGGCCATTGACAGCATTTCATCGGGGGAGAAAAAGCTGATAAAAGGTGTGCCGGATGCACTGGCACCTTTTTCTGAAGTCTGCTGCATAGAGCGGTCCTGCGCATCTATCAATGCTGCAGGCAATATAAACGTCATAGCCAGTGTTGAGCCTGGTGCAAAGGTGGCCACCTGTTGCAGGGTAGCAAAATTGGCTTCTTTGGTGAGGTATAAACTGACGCCGGTGCAGCTTACTACGGCAGGTTTATCAGGGTTGAATCCTGCAAGCTTCAACTGCTCCCACCAGGAGGCGCCCGCTTCAAAATTCACCGGTACAAAATGCAGCCAATCCGGAACACCAAATCCCAGCTCGGTGAGGCGTTGTTTTTTCCATGCCTGTGTACCGGGCTGATCAATTTCAAATACCTGCATACGAGAAGCAACCTCTGGTTTGCGTTGTGCAAAACTATCCAGCCCCGCACCCAGTATCACATATTGATCGATGCCCTCGCTGCTTTGTTCTATTGCCAGTTCTTCAATAAAACGGGCGCGGGCTACAATAGATGCGCGCATGGGTTTGGTGGCATCTGCGTTCATGTCCGGGCGTTGCTGCCATCCTTCATCCGGTGCTGCCAGCCGGAAGCCGATTTCATCTTCAATAATATGCGGCGGTGGATCTGTTTGAACATGCAAGGCTCTCCACAGGGCTACCCGTACTGCGGTGCTGTCTGGTTCTGTTGTTATTTTGTCCTGTTGTATCATTGATAGAATTGTTTTCTTGTTGTGTGCAGAATAAGCCGGTAACTGGTTTTTTAAGAACAGCGATCTGTGCTTTTTGTATACAGCCCGTTTGCCCTGCAGACCAGTTATTTTTAATTCGCTGCTGCAAGATTATCGACAAAAACATTGCCGGAATTGTATAAAACCGACAGTGACCGTTAGCCGCGTTTTTCATTAAGAGCGGAAAGCTGCCGGCGTACAGGAAGTTTGTTTCTTAAAATAATTGGAAAAATGCGCAATATCATCAAAGCCCAGGCTATAGGCGATATCGGCAACCGGCCAGTCAGTTTGTTTCAGTAGTATCTTGGCCTCCTGTATCACCCGGCGGGTGATGATTTGGGTGGTGGTATTGCCGGTAGCTTCTTTTAAAACTTTGTTGAGATGGTTCACATGTATGGCCAGCCGGTTGGCATAATCCTTGGGCGAGCGGAGGTCCAACCGTTGCTGGGGAGATTCCAGCGGGAACTGTCTTTCCAGCAGTTCGATGAACAGGGAAGAGATGCGTTGTGAAGCATTCTGTGTATTGCCAAGTGCAGACAAGGGCTGCAGTTTTTGTCCGTAATGGATCAGCTCCAGTACCAGGTTGCGCAGAAGGTCGTACTTGAATGTATAATCGGTGGCTAGTTCTTTGTGCATTTTACGGAAGATGTATTCAATTTCTGCTACTTCCTGTTCCTGCAGCTGGAACACGGGGAACTGGCCTGGCTGGAATATGGGTAGCTCTTCCAGTATAATGCCTGATTTCCGCGGGGAAAGAAAATCGGCGGTGAAAATGCAGAACATGCCTGTTTGGCTATGGTGATCGGCGGGCAGCCAGTGGTAGGGTATTTTGGGTGTTGCAAACAGCAGTGCGTTCTGCTCAATATCGATCACTTTATCTGCATACTCGGCCCTGCTTTTACCCCTGATCCAACTGATCTTGTAATAAGCTCTTCTGCTGTAAGGCATCACGCGGTTGCCTGTTGCCTTATCGAACAGTTTTTCGGTTTCAAAAACATTGAAATGCCCGACCTCCTTAGCAACGTCTCCGGGAACCGGGGCAGAAGCACGCTGATAAAATTCTTCCAGTGAAGTGTTGGTGACCATGGCGATGTGTACCATTCAAAGTTAGTATTTTAACCGGTGACCACCGCCATAGTGAATAACAGAGGGAACAGGAAGCAGGTGTTTCGCCTGCTTCCATAATTTTTTTAAAAGGTTACAATTGCAAGCCACCCGAAACCTCGATGCGCTGGCCATTTACCCAGCGGGCATCTTCGGTGCATAAAAAGGCAACAACACCGCCGATATCCTCCGGTACACCCGGTCTGCCCAGGGCTGTGGCATTGCTCACAAATTGCTGTAGCTGTTCATTGTTCCTGAGATGGCCATCGCCAAAATCAGTGAGCACAGCACCGGGGGCAATTGTATTGGCCCTTATCTCTCTTGTACCCAGTTCTCTGGCCAGGTAGCGGGTGAACACCTCTACGGCAGCTTTCATCGAAGCGTAAACAGAAGAGCCTGGTATCGCAATACGGGTAAGACCGCTGGATACATTCACAATACCGCCGCCATCATTCATCAGCGGCAATAGTTGTTGGGTTAAAAAATAAACGCCTTTAAAATGGATGTTCAGCAGGTTGTCGAAAAATGCTTCAGATACATCGCTGACAGCTGCATAGCCGCCTACACCTGCATTGTTGATCAGAAAATCGATATGGCTGGCGCCAAACCTGTTGTGCAGTATATTTTTCAGCTCAGCGGTAAATGTATCAAAGCTGTTGATGTCGCCGGTGTGCAATGGCAGTACAGCGGCTTTGCGGCCGCTGCTTTCAATTTGTGCGGCTACCTGTTGTGCTGCTGCTGCTTTACTGTGATAGGTGAGTATTACATCGATCCCTTTTTCTGCCAGCCGTAAGGCCATGTCTTTTCCCAGGCCACGGCTACCACCGGTGACCAGGGCTATTGTATGTTTCTTTTCCATCCTGCATTGTTTTTATTATGCAAAGATGAAACATGCGGCCGTCCTGGTATTTGAGCAATTCAATCCATTATTTGCGAAATTCAAATAATGCATCCTGATGATTCATTTTAACAACGCAGCTTGCCTTATTACAGCCACCTGTACTGCTTTAACCCTGGTAGGGACCTCCGGTTTCGCCCCAGCCCCATTCAGGCATGGGCGCATTTTCTTTAACCGGGTTTTCTTCGGCCGATGAATTAATCACGGCAATGCGGCTGCCCCATTCAAGATAACCCACCAGTGCAGATCGGAATTCGGGATCGCTGGCCATACCTGTTTCATCAGCGGTTTGCAGCAGCAGGTCCATCCATCTTTTGCGTTTTTGTTCATCCAGCTGCCTGCCAATATGATGTGCCACCATACGGGCATGGCTGCCTTTATCTTCTTCTGTATACAACCTGGGACCACCAAAAACCTCTGCAATAAAATGTGCCACATGCTGGCTATGATTAGCAGACATGTCTTTGAAAACAGGTGCCAGCAGCGGATCCTGCAGTACTTTTTCGTAAAATACTTTTGTCAGCTGTTCCATCGCTTCGCGGCCACCTGCCCATTCATACAGTGTGGGGGTTAGTTTTCTTTGTTCCATACAATACTGGTTGAATTGTAGTGTTTCATTTCATCGATATTATTGTAAAACGGTTTTACTAAGTTAAAAAAAGCGGCGAACTCTTTACGCTGCCTGAACCCGTTTAAATGATCATCCGTGGATGTCCAGCGAATGATCACAATATAATGGGTTGCTTCTTCCGCGCCATGTATCACCTGGTAGCCCAGGCAATAGGGGGATGTTTGCAGGTACTGTCCCGCATCGGCATAAGCCTTTTCGAAACCGGCTTGCTGCGCTGCCGGGATGGTATAGCGGATAATTTCTGTAATGTACTGATGAACCGGTTGCATATTTTTGTTACTGGTTTGTGCAAAGTTGCTGCCGGCATACAACAGGGAAAAAAGATATGCCATAAAGCGTAGCTGTTTCATGTGATGAAGGTTATAGCCAAAATTATTTTAATAACATTACCAGGGCAATACCTTACTAAAAAGTAAGCCTGGTTAATACTACCGAAGATGATCACACTGCATGACAAAACATTTACCTGTCCCATCGATGTAAGTCTTCATTTTATCCATGGTAAATGGAAAATACTGATCCTTTCGCACCTGCATCGCTTTGAAAAGAAAAGCTTCAGTGAAGTACGTGATAACCTGCCCGGTGTTTCTGAAAAAATACTCAACCAGCAACTGAAGCAACTGGAAAAAGACGGGCTGATCGAAAAAACGGTGCTGTCGGCAAAGCCTTACCGTGTATCTTATGCATTGACACCGCGTGGAAAATCTTTTGGCCCCCTGTACGATTTTTTGAGTGAATGGGGTATGCATTACCTCAAGGAAAACGGGATAGATTACCTGAAAGACCAGCACTTGTATAAATAGCCGGTTGAGCCGGCAAAAAAGCGGCCTGAACCGGTTAGCCGGCAGCCAAACCCAATACCAGACCGGTTTTGTGCATGTTTTAATCCATGGGTATAGCATCTTTTCAAAGAATTGTTATCTTTGTAACAGAAGGGAGGTGGCGCTTTGCCGGTCCTGAGTCAACCGGACGGCAGCCATTGATCCCGGATAGTTACCAAAGCGTCTTCACTAATACCTACTACACTACTGAAATAGCCAGCCAAGCCAATGTCTTTACCTGCACAAATACTGCGGGTAAGAAAAGGAAAACTATTGCAGATGCATGTACATCTTCAATCAAAGAAAATTATTGACTGATTAAGTTGTGGTATATGAACAAGCGCGTAATTATTGTATGTATTGCTGTGCTGGCCGGTATAGCGGCCCTGGGGCAGGAAGAATGGGCCTTGAAGGTTAACAAAGAAGGCATTGAAGTATACACCCGGCCTTCAAAGCAATCGGGTGTAAAAGCATTAAAAGTATGCTGTGTACTACCAGCTACCTTGTCGCAGCTGGTGGCGGTGATCATGGATGTAAACACTGGTGCGGATTGGGTGTACAGTACGAAGTCGAGTTTCCTGCTGAAAAAAATATCTCCTGCCGAACTGTATTATTATTCAGAAGTGCATTTGCCATGGCCTGCCAGTAACCGTGATTTTGTTGGCCACCTGATCGCCTCGCAGGATCCACGTTCAAAAGCGGTGACTGTAGATGGGTTGATGGCGGCAGACTATGCACCTGTTAAAAAGAACATTGTGCGGGTTACCCATTCAGTAGGAAAATGGCTGATAGTGCCTGCTAAAGAAAAAACTGTGCGGGTAGAATATGTACTGGAGGCTGATCCTGCTGGCTCGATCCCCACATGGCTGGTGAACCTGTTTATTACCAAAGGTCCATTAGAAACATTCAGGAACCTGAAAATGCAGATACAAAAACCTGCATACCAGAATGTGCACCTGCCGTTTATTATGGATTAGCCTGGTTATTGAATAAAACAGGTTGAGTAGCTGGTTGTTGCGAATAAAGGTTCATTCTGCAGAATATAGAAAATATAATCTGAATAAAAAAGCCTTTCAAAACTTGCAAACCTGAAAGCTTGCTTTTAGTTTCGCCCTGCAATCAATAACTAAACCCTTGCTTTTGAGAAATATACCGGGGCTAACCACTTTTTGTAAAACAATATCCTGTATCTTCCTATGGGTACTATCTGTTATTGTTACCCATGCCCAGGAGGTATCTTCTGCCTCCGCTGTTGACATTCCTGCCAGCTCACTGAAAGCAATAGAAAAACAGTACAGTGCTCTTGAACAATCTGTTCAGCAGCAAACAGGAAAAATGCTGAAGCGCATGCAGAAGCAGGAAGCTAAGCTGCAGAAAAAGCTGCAATCAAAAGATAGTGCGGTGGCTCAATCATTATTCGCGCAGTCGAAACAGCAATACCAGTCATTACAGGCAAAGTTGGCTGCGCCGCTTAACAGTGCAACATCCCTTCATCCGCTGAAAGAATATATTCCCGCTGTAGACAGCATGCAATCGGCCATGCGTTTTTTAGAGCAGGCTAAAACAAAATTGGGCGCTTTATCGCCCGATCAATTAAAACAGGTGCAGGCTGTCAGTAGCCAGCTGCAATCCTTACAATCAAAACTGCAGCAGGCGGAAGATATCAAAGCCTTCATTAAAGAGCGGCGGGACCTGATCAAGGCACAGATGGACAAGTTCGGTCTTACCAAACAGCTCGGCCAGCTGAACAAAGAAGTATACTATTACCAGCAAAGACTAACCGGATACAGATCCCTGTTGAAAGACAGGAAAAAGCTAGAAGAAAAAGCCTTGTCTGTACTGCGCGATCTACCGGCTTTCAAAGATTTTATGCAGAAGAACAGCTACCTGTCCCAGCTGTTCCCCATGGCAGGAGCTGGTAGTGCTTCCACCATATCGCCCGATGGTTTACAAACACGGGACCAGGTACAGGCCATGATCAACCAGCGGACCGGCGCCGGCGCCAGTTCACCAGGTGGCAGCACGCAAAATTCCGGTGATGCGTATGTACAGCAACAATTGCAAGCAGCCCAGGGTCAGCTTGATCAACTCAAAGACAAACTGAACAAAGCCGGTGGCGGCAGCAGTGATCTGGCCATGCCCGGTTTCAAACCCAATGGCCAGAAAACCAAAACCTTTTTACAGCGGCTGGAATACGGTTTCAATATACAATCACAGAACAACCGGGGTGTATTGCCGGCTACTACCGACCTGGGGGTGACCCTGGGATACAAGCTGAGTAATAACGCAGTGATCGGTATCGGCGGTAGCTACAAACAGGGCTGGGGCAGTTTATTCAATCATGTACGCCTGTCGAACCAGGGTATGGGAATCCGCAGCTTTATCGACATCAAAGCCAAAGGCAGTTTCTGGATCAGTGGTGGTTATGAACTGAACTACCTGCCGGGGCTCGACAGCCTGAGCCGTACTTACAACAACATCAACAAATGGCAACGTTCGGGGCTTATCGGTGTCACGAAAAAATATAAAGTCGGCAAGAAAGAAGGACGGTTTCAGCTGCTATGGGATTTTTTGAGCCAGGCGCAGGTGCCGAAGGCACAGGCGTTGAAGTTTAGGGTGGGGTATAATTTTTAACATTCTTACAATCTATATCAATGCGCATTAAGTTTTTAATCTTTTGTAGCTGTGTCTCCCTGTTGTTTCAGCAGCAGGTGTATGCACAGGCAAGCAGTGCAAGTCCACTCATGGATATACCTCATGTGATTCCGCCTTCACCCAATGCAGCCTCGCTTGGAAAATATGGCGATGTTAATGTAGGTGAATATACGGGAGCTCCCAGCATTGGTATTCCTCTTTATACCATTACGCTGGGTAAATATTTGCTGCCTATTACGATGAACTACACTTCTTCAGGACTGAAAGTAGAAGAAAAATCCAATTGGGTAGGACTGGGCTGGTCGCTAAGTGCTGGTGGGGTTATAACCAGGTCAATGCATGGCAAACCGGATGAGGGAGGCAGTGGGTATTGGTCTGTAGGTAATTGGAGTGATGCACAGATTTTAGGACCATCACCGTATTTGTATAGTCCTGCCTGGTCAGGTGGCTATGACCTGGAACCAGATATATTTTATTTCAATTTTGCCGGAAGGTCTGGAAAATTTGTGATGGATGCTAATGACGGGCACAATGCACATTGCATTCCATTTCAAAACCTGCAGATCCAGCATGATAACAGCCTTAATGGTTTTACCATAACAGATAGTGAAGGCAATATCTATACATTTGATGTAAAGGAAACGACCAATAATGAAAGTGTGAGCTTTGTTTCAGCCTGGTATCTATCAAAGATCACCACGCCTGCGGGGATAATCAATTTTACTTACAATGGTAATAATGAGTTTAATTCTTCTGTGCAAAGGTCTCAGATTGATTTTACCAGGGCTACCGGAAATGTATCCGCTGATAAAAACGGGTCTTCCAATGTTTCATCAATAGAAACCAACGGCAATGTGTTGCAGCAAATCACTGCCCCGGGTGTGGCTATTAATTTCAATGTTTCTCGTAATAGAAAAGATATTCCTCAATGTTCGCAACTGGATAATATAACCATACAAGATGGGCAGGGGCAACTGCGCAAACAGTTCACGTTTGATCATAGTTATTTCGGTAACACTGCCTCCACAAGGGCTGATGATGTTCGATTAAAGCTGGACAATATTAAAGAAGTATCAGTGAACAATGATGGCCAGGTAAAAACCCATACGTTCACCTATTACTCGCCTGAACAAGTGCCGGCTCTTGATTCCAAAGCCCAGGATTATTGGGGTTTCTACAATGGGTATGCCAATGGAACCTTACTCGTAGGTGCTGACCCAATAGATTATCCACAAATATCTAAAGTTGTTGGCGGCGCAAACAGAGAGCCCGTTGCAGATAATGCTGTGGTAGGTACACTAAAAACAGTAATCTATCCAACAGGTGGTACTACCACTTTTATTTATGAAGGAAATGACTATGGTTTTATTTCTGGTACACCATTAAACGAAACTGAAAAAGTAAAAAATTCAGTTGTTGCATCAGCCGCCAGATCGTCTTCTGTAAATGTTCCTGTCAATACTAAAACATTTTCAATTTCAGGTTCGCAAAATGTAGGTATTCAAACAAGCGGATCATATACCGGGCCAGCACCGGTTGAAAATGGACCTTCTGTTGTCATAAATCTGGTAAATAGTGACGGCAGCAGAACAAACAAGTATTCAAAGATCATGATTAATTCAACAAACATGGATTATGTGTTTCTTGGACAGGGTAACTATGAACTAACTGCAAGTGTTGATGGTACAGGGCAAAATGCAACAGGAACAGTGTATTTTACCACACCAGGCAACATTATTAAAACTAAAAAAGGTGGTGGGGTTCGTATTAAACAAATCATCAACACAGATGCCATCACCGGAAACCAAAATATGAAAAATTATACCTATGTAATGAAAGATGATCCATCCAGATCTTCCGGTGATATTATGTCGGATTTTAAATTTATTGAATTCCAATATGGCTATATGGTTCGCACCTCGTATACAGCCAATTATTTGAGTACAACACAAGGAAGCACTATTGGGTATAAACTCGTTACATCATTGGAGGTGACTAACGGGGGAACGGTGAACGGTACAAAAGAATCTTATTATGCCACAGCACCAACCGATTTATACGGACAAAATTATGAGTTGACAAATGGCACTCTGTCTCCAACAAGTTTGTCATACAAAACGTTGACTGATTTTGATGTATATAGAGGCAATTTAAGTAGGCAAGCTATTTACAATGCTCAGGGTATTCTGATTAAGGAATCGTTGAGTAATTATAATATCGATGCCAATCTAAACGGAACTGTACCTAATTACCTCGAGCTATCTTTAAAAAAAGGATATATGTTTGCTGTATGTCCGTCCGGATGCAGCGACTGCTCTATAGGCACCTCTTGTAACGGATCTCATTTTTATTGTATTCTCACAAAAGCGAAAGTATTATGTCCCTGGATCTACAAAACCAGCACTACAGATCGTACCTACGATATAAACGGGCAAAACGCAACTGAAGTAACTACCTCTTTTTATTATGATAATCCTGTTCATGCACAAGTTACCAGGACAGAAACGGTGAATAGTAAAAACCAGACGATTTCTACCACCAATAAATATCCCCAGGATAATATAACGAACCTATCTTCTACAGCAGAGGCTGCGAGACAATCATTGATACAGTCACACATCATTTCGCCTATGCTGGAGCAAACCATTACCAATAATGGTAACCTGGTTAAATACACACAAACAGATTACCGGAACTGGACGGCCACTGTAATTGAACCCGAAATAATCACTGTTCAAAACGGGGCAGGGGCTGCTGAAAAAAGAATTCAGTTTTATAACTATGATAACTGGGCCAATATTCTTGAACAAGGAAAAACAAGTGATACGCATGAGGTGTATTTGTGGGGATACAATAGCCAGTATCCAGTCGCAAAAATCCTGGGCAGCTCATACAACGAGGTGATACAGTATGTAAACCAGGATGTATTAACCAATACAGGAAACTATTCTCCCGACCAGGTGAGGACCGCATTGAATAATATCCGTGTCAATTTGCCCAAGGCGTTGGTAACCACTTATACCTATATACCACTGCTGGGTATTTCAAGCGAAACAGATCCCTCTGGTAAAACGACTTATTACGAGTATGATGGGTTAGGCAGGCTGAAATTGATCAGGGACCTGAATAATAATATCATCAAGCGGTTTGATTATCAATACCAGGCTCAATAAACAGATTGACGTAAAAATTAACTCAATAAAAACACTGCATGAAAGCGCAACAGAAAAATAGGGCATGGATGCTGCTGATTGGCATTGCATATACAATAAGCTCCTTTGCTCAAAATGCTGATAATATTATTGTAAACGACACAAGAGATATTAGTTCAATACCTGCTAACTATGGCCGGAATGTTCGCTTTGAGTTCAAAGCCAGAACCGCAGTAGAAGTGCCTGGCTCAGGGAACTATTCAGGTATGATGACCATTGCACCCTGGGGAGATAACAGCGGCAATAAAAACCATCAGTTAAACTTTAATGATGGTGGTATTTATTACCGGCAGGGTTTACCGCAAGGTAATTGGGAGGCGTGGAGAAAGCTGGTAATAGAAGATGCCAATGGCATGGTGGGCATAGGAACGGCTAGTCCCAGGGAAAAATTACATATTCGGGGTACCAATACAGGTTTTCTGATTAATCCTGATTTTAACGGCAGCTCTTACCTGTATTCATACGATCATGCCAGGGCGCTGTATACACCTATTGTATTACAGGGACAAGCCCTGCAATTTCAAACGGGGACAACTACAGTCACTGAAAGAATGAAGATTACCACAAATGGTTATGTAGGTATCGGAACGTCAACTCCAGAGGCACAACTACACCTTGTCAATACAAATGCCAATGCTATGTCGATCATAAGTGGGAATGATCCTTATATATTTTCGGGCCTCCGATTTGTGGATAATGGGCAAGGAACAGCAGGTAAAATAAGGGAATGGTCTATCTGGGCAGGGCGGGATGGAGGCACCTGGGGCTCTGGTTTGGGTTTTATGTGTTATGACGCGGTTAATCCCTGTGGTGGAGGCATATGTAGTTTAAGTTTATTCCTTCATAACAATGGAAATGTTGGTATAGGAACAGGTACTGCTGCGCCTCCGGAGAAGTTAACAGTAAACGGTGATGTCCGTGCAAAGAAGATAGTAGTGACCCAGCAGGGCTGGGCAGATTATGTTTTTGATTCAGCGTACACCCTGCGTCCACTGCAGGATGTTGATCGGTTTATCAAAGCTAACAATCATCTGCCCGGTATGCCCTCTGCAAAGGAAGTAGACCAGCAGGGCCTCGATCTGGGAGAAGTAGTAAAACGGCAGCAGGTAAAAATTGAAGAGCTGACTTTATACCTGATAGAACTTAAAAAGACAAATGATGCACAAACGCAACTGATTGAATTGTTACAGGAAAGAATGGAAAAATTGGAAACCTATAAATGATTTCCGGCAATGTTGATAGTTAATGATAACAATAGTAGATTTTATTTAATAAAGGATTGTATGAAAAAGAATGCACTACTAAGCGGTCTCTTTTCTATGTCTGTACTTTATGCAATGTCTCAAACAACATTGCAGCAAGTTACAGATGCGGGTTCAACAACAACCAATGGAATCAGCATAAGGAACAGCCAGGGTTTGAATATCGGCGTAGATGCCGAATCAGGATATACTACCCAAAGCCATTATATCAAGCCTTCCCCCGATGCATACAGAACAGTGCGTTTTGATTGTTCCTCAATGGAAACAACCGGTGGATGGGAGTTTTATAATTCCGAATCAAATAGATCACTGGCATACATTAAACAGAGCGGCAATATGGGTATTGGTACCACCAATCCGGTCAGCCAGCTACACCTGGCATCCAACTCAAACCACTCGATCAATTTAAGTAGAAGTGACGGTACATACGGTTTCAGGATTTACCGGGATGCGTACAGCGAGGTGATTTTATTCCAGATAGGTACAACTGCTGCTCCTGCCTGGGAAACTAAGATCCAAATTGGAGAAGGTGAAGGAACGAATACGCCTTTATTATTTAATCCTGGTGGTGGGAATATTGGTGTTGGTACTTTGTCACCCCAGGAAAAGCTTTCGGTTAATGGTAATGTCCTGGCAAAAAAGGTACGTGTATCGCAAAGCTGGGCCGATTATGTATTTGATCCTGCCTACCTGTTGAAGCCACTGGCAGAAGTAGACAATTTTATCCAGGCGAATAAGCACCTGCCAGGCATGCCCTCCGCTAAAGAAATAGAAGCTAAAGGTCTTGACCTTGGGGAAATAACAAAACAGCAACAGGTGAAAATAGAAGAGCTCACTCTGTATGCAATCAGGCAGGATAAAAATAAAGATGTATACACAACACTGCTGGCAGAACAACAAAAATTAATTGATCAGCAACAACAGCGAATGGAAAAGCAGGATAAAGAACTGAAAGAATTGCAGGGTGTAGTAAGGCGCTTGTTGGCAGAACGTAAAGCGGGTTAGATGGCATGCCGGGGCGATATTAAAACTAAGAGCATTTGCCAAATACCATCTGTGACCGAAGTGAAGACCTGATGTGAAAAATAGCACATCTAGAACAAGTTGACGGATAAAAGAACTAAGAAGCCTCAAAAAAGAAATAACTATGAATATAAAAATATACGGAATAATTGCAGTAGCTCTTTGTACTTCGGTAAGCAGTATCGCACAAAATATATTTCCTTCAGTCGGGAATGTAGGCATTGGGACCTCTGATCCGCTTTATCCATTGCATATTAATGCAAACGATCAGACATATATGATGATCAGGGCTACCAATTATACCCTCAATCCTTCAGTACTTACTAAAAAAGGAGGAATCATTTTTGGCCAGGAAAATATAGATAAAACAGCCGGGATTTCATTTGCAATTCCACCCGGTTATCATGTCCCTGGAATTGTATTTTCTACTAAAACTTCTTATAATACACCTGGCACGGGTGTAATGGACTGGTATGACAGAATGTTTATTCATCCGAATGGGAATATTGGTATCGGCACCACGTCGCCTATATATAATATGCAGATTGATGCTGCAGACAGAACCTATTTAATGATCAGGGCTGCCAACTATACAATTAATCCTTCCGTGCTGACTAAAAAAGGAGGTATTATTTTTAATCAGGAAAATACTGATAAAACGGCTGCTATTTCATTTGCAGTACCGCCTGGTTATCACGTTCCGGGAATTGTTTTTTCTACCAAAAATTCCTTTTCAGATCCCGGCCCTGGAACGGAGGACTGGTATGATAGAATGTTTATTCATCCTAATGGTAATGTAGGCATTGGAACGATAAATCCAGCAGGTAAACTCTCTGTTAACGGCAATATTATTGCCAAAAAAGTACAGGTATCCCAAAGCTGGGCCGACTATGTATTTGATTCCGCGTATATGCTGAGGCCGTTGGAAGAGGTGCATAGCTTTATCCAGCAAAACAAGCATTTACCCGATATGCCGGCTGCTAAAGAAATAGAGATTAAAGGTCTTGACCTGGGAGAGATAGTCAAACAACAACAGGTAAAAATAGAGGAACTTACTTTATACCTGATTGAGATGAAAAAGAAAAATGAATTACTGGAAAAACGCTTGCAAAAACTGGAACAAAAATAATGTGTATGTATAACAGAAGCATCTTCTTATTGGCATTGCTCATACCGGTGTGGTCTTACTCGCAGAACGTATTTCCTTCATCTGGCAATGTGGGTATTGGAACCAATGATCCCAAATCATTACTGGAGGTAAAAGGCTCTATTTCCTCTTACAATACAGGACTGGGTGTGGATAATACGATGACTTCACCCAGGAACTATGCCAATTTTGGTTCCAATAATCATGGCTCTGTACTGGTAACATCTAATTTGTTTGTGAGCGATGGCGATGATTTGAAAATTGCCAATACGCATAACTCAATGTCTGGGGCCGCCATTCTTATCCCGGGAAACAGCCGGGCCAACCAGAATAGTATTCTTTTTTATACCACGCCACCTGCTCCGGTAACGGCAAACGATGCTTACCGGGGGAATATGGCTATGTATATTGGAAGCAATGGCAATATAGGTATGGGAACAACAACGCCCGGACAAAAATTGGAAGTAGCAGGTATTGCAGCTGCTACCGGTTTTTTGAGTAATTACTACACGACTTCTCTTACAGACAACTTTACTTACAACGGCCAAACGCTGGGGCATTACTCGCTGGGCTGGAAGCCCGATCCCTGGCAGGCATCTGGCCCTACGGCATGGTTAAGCAGTTTTGGAGGTATAAAGTTATTTACAGGCGGTAGTCCCAGGTTTTCTGTGGACATGAGCGGTAATATTGGTATCGGTACCACTACAGCCAGGTCTGCACTGGATGTAAACGGCCTTATTTACTCCTCTTACACGGGTGTGGGTACTGCAGATGGAGTAACCACTCCTAAAAATTATGGAAACTTCGGTGCCAATAACCATGGGTCTGTATTGATGGCATCTAACCTGTTCGTCAGCGGCGATGATAATTTGAAGATAGCCAATACACATTATACCTTATCTGGCGCAGCCATTCTTATCCCGGGCAATGGACGACCCAATCAGAATAGTATTGTTTTTTATACTACACCTCCTGCTTCGGTAACCGCAGACAATGCTTATACCGGTGGCATTTCTATGTTGATCGGCAGTAACGGCAACGTAGGCGTAGGTACCACTAATCCTTCTGAAAAATTGGCTGTGAATGGCAATATCCTGGCAAAAAAAGTACGTGTTTCCCAAAACTGGGCAGACTATGTATTTGATCCTGCCTACCTGTTGAAGCCACTGGCAGAAGTAGACAATTTTATCCAGGCGAATAAGCACCTGCCAGGCATGCCCTCCGCTAAAGAAATAGAAGCTAAAGGTCTTGACCTTGGGGAAATAACAAAACAGCAACAGGTGAAAATAGAAGAGCTCACTCTGTATGCAATCAGGCAGGATAAAAATAAAGATGTATACACAACACTGCTGGCAGAACAACAAAAATTAATTGATCAGCAACAACAGCGAATGGAAAAGCAGGATAAAGAACTGAAAGAATTGCGGCGTATAGTAAGGCGCTTGTTGACAGAACGCAAACCGGGTTAGATGGCATGCCGGGCTGAAGATATAAAAGAAACAAATAAATAAAAGAGGGCCGGCAATAACATGAACTAAAGACGCAAAAAAACATAAGATGAAAAAACTTATTCCTTCAGTAATATCATCATTGCTTTGCCTGTATTCGCAGGCCCAGATTACAGTAGATCCTGCAACGGGGAACGTGGGTATTAATGCTACAAACCCCTTGTCTAAATTGCAGGTAAATGGGACTGGGCTTTTTTCAGATAAACTGACTTTAACAAGAGATGCCGGACAATTAAAGCTGCAATCCGGTAATGATAATTACTCTGAGATTATTTCAGGAACTGTTGGAATCTCTATTTCCTATGGAAATGCGGGAAAGGAAGCACTTAGAATTATACACTCGAATGGGAGTATTGGGATTGGAACGGCTAATCCGCAGACAAAGTTGAGCGTGATAAATCCTGGCAGCGCTTATTCTGCATCTTTCTCATCAACGGAAAATGCTGATGTCGTGGCTATGGGAAACAGATCAGGTATCGCATCTATTAATGGGTATGCCTATGATTTTTCTACTGTCAAAAATATTTCAATAAATCCGGATGGAGGCAATGTTGGGGTTGGCACTGTAAGCCCACTATACAAACTACATGTCGATGGAACAGGTAATTTTACAGATAAATTGACTTTGACAAGAGACGCGGGGCAATTAAGGCTACAATCAGGGAGCGGTAATTATTCTGAAATTATTTCAGGTACTGTTAATACTTCCATATCTTATGGAAATGCGGGAAAAGCAGCTCTTGCCATTATGCATTCAAATGGCAATATTGGTATTGGAACCATCAATCCGCAGACAAGGCTGACTGTGATAAACCCTGGTGGCGCTTATTCTGCTTCTTTTTCATCGACGGAAAATGCAGATGTCTTAGCCTTAGGAAACAGGTCTGGTATAGCGTCTATTAATGGGTATGCCTATGATTTTTCTGCTATCAAGAATATTTCAATAAATCCGGATGGAGGAAATGTGGGTATAGGAACAACAACGCCAACTGAAAAATTATCAGTCAACGGCAATATCCTGGCAAAAAAAGTACGTGTATCGCAAAATTGGGCCGACTATGTATTCGATTCTTCCTATACATTAAAACCTTTAAATGAAGTCGACCGGTTTATAAAAGAAAATAATCACCTGCCGGATATGCCTTCCGCAACAGAAGTAAATAAAGCTGGCCTTGACCTTGGAGAAATTATTAAACAACAGCAGGTAAAAATAGAAGAGCTCACATTGTATGCAATAGTACAGGATAAACATAACAATAACCAACAGGAGCGGCTATCTATCCAGCAGGCACTAATTGATCAGCAGCAAAAACAGCTAACACAACAACAATCGCAACTGATCGAACAGGCAAGGCTGTTAAAACAACTGCAACGACAAGTACAGCAATTACAAAGATCAGCATATTAACCTATCGTGCACCACCTATAAAAAACAGGTATGACCAGGACTAACATAAAACGGAAACAGGGGATAGTATTACCGGCCTTTTTACTGGTAACTATTACCGCTATGGCACAGAGCAACCAGCCCAATGGTAGTAGCAGTGTTGGCAGTGGCAACCAGGGTGTATACCAGCCGGGGGCTTATCCTTCAGGCAT
>CBJLMB010000067.1:0-20430 GCA_966424055.1 uncultured Deminuibacter sp.
ACTATCCCCACAGCCTCTGGCTGTATACAAAAAACCATCAGTCGCCCGCGTCCCGCGGGTGACTACTATCCCCACAGCCTCTGGCTGTATACAAAAAACCATCAGTCGCCCGCGTCCCGCGGGTGACTACTATCCCTACAACCTCTGGCTGCCCTCAAACAACATTCCCCGAATTTTCATCAACAATAATCCCATTCAAAAGCTACCAATCATTAGTTTTGTTGAATACAAATGTGATTGCTGTATGAAACTGGAAAATTATATACTCGGCAACTGGATAACAGGCGATGGCGATGGCCAACCACTTTATAATGCGGTAACCGGCGATACACTGGGTTACGCATCCACCAAAGGACTGGATTTCGCAGCTATACTGCAATACGGCCGCACCAAAGGTGGTGCAGCCCTTCGCAACATGAGCTTTCATCAGCGCGGGCTGATGCTTCGCGCACTGGCACTTCACCTGCGCCAGCACCTGGAAAAATTTTACCAGCTCAGTTATTGCAGCGGTGCCACACGCACCGACAGCTGGATCGATATAGAAGGCGGCATTGGTAATTTATTCAGCTATGCCTCCCTTCGCCGCAAATTTCCCGACGAATCTTTCTGCCTGGATGGTGAAGCACATAACCTGGGTAAGAGCGGTAGTTTTATGGGGCACCACCTGTTGGTACCCAAAGAAGGGGTTGCCATACACATCAATGCATTCAATTTCCCGGTATGGGGTATGCTGGAAAAAATTGCGGTGAACCTGCTGGCAGGTGTACCTGCAGTGGTGAAACCCGCCACTGTAACCAGCTTTCTAACAGAGGCGGTGGTGAAAGAAATAGCCGCATCCGGCATTTTGCCCGAAGGTGCGCTGCAACTGATTTGCGGCAGCGCCGGCGACCTGCTGGATCATGTGGTATCGCAGGATGTGATCACTTTTACCGGATCGGCCTCTACCGGGCTGTTGCTGAAAGCACACCCCAGGATATTGAGCGAATCTGTACCCTTCAATATGGAAGCAGATTCCCTTAACTGTATTGTACTCGGTCCGGATGTTGTACCGGGCATGCCCGAATGGGATATTTTCATTAAAGAGATCAGGAAAGAGATGACGGTTAAATGCGGACAAAAATGTACCGCCATCCGTCGCATCATTGTTCCCTCTTCAAGGCTGGAAGAGGTGTGGCAGGCGCTGGGCAAAGCATTGGCTCAAACCACGATCGGAAACCCGCAGAATGAAAAAGTACGTATGGGCGCCCTTGCCGGACAGGCACAACGGAGAGAAGTAAAAGAGCAGGTACAGAAGCTGCTGGCCGGTGCCCAGATCATTTACGGTTCACTGGACAGCGTGGAAGTGATCGACGCCGATGCACAAAAAGGAGCATTCATCAGTCCTATCCTGCTACTGAGCGAACAGCCGTTCCGCCATACGGCCATACATGAAGTAGAAGCATTCGGACCGGTAGCCACGCTCATGCCCTACGATCATTTTGACGATGCCATAGCACTGGCACGTATGGGCAAGGGCTCACTGGTAAGCACGATCGTTACAGCCAGTGATGCTATTGCCCGGCAATATGTGCTGGGTGCCGGCGCCTATCATGGCCGTATACTGGTACTGAACGAGGTTTCGGCTAAAGAGAGCACCGGGCATGGCTCGCCACTGCCTTTACTGGTGCATGGAGGTCCGGGCCGTGCGGGTGGTGGTGAAGAAATGGGTGGTATCAGGGGCGTAAAACATTATATGCAGCGGGTGGCCTTACAGGGTAGCCCTACCAGTATCACCGCCATCAGTCATGTATTTCAGCCGGGGGCACAGCAGAAAGAAGACAATGTTCATCCTTTCAGGAAATATTTTGAAGAGCTGGAAATAGGTGAAACCCTGGTAACCGCAAAAAGAACCGTAACAGAAGCCGATATCAGCAATTTTGCCAACCTTAGCTGGGATCATTTTTATGCCCATACGGATCATACTTCCCTCGAAAGCACTTTATTCGAGAAACCCGTGGCGCATGGCTATTTTATTATGAGCGCCGCGGCCGGTTTATTTGTCGATGCAAAAAAAGGCCCGGTGCTGCTTAACTATGGTATCGATGAACTCCGTTTTACCAAACCCGTTTATGCCGGCAGCACCATAGGTGTAAAACTGACAGTTAAGGAAAAAATCAGCCAGGACAAAAAAGAACCCACCGATATTGATAAAGGCATTGTAAAATGGTATGTAGAGGTAAGCGATGAAACCGGCGAAACCGTTGCGGTTGCCACTATTTTAACCATGGTAGCAAAAAAGCCGGTTGCATAGCGTATATAACGCTGTTGTATGGCAGATTATATATTGTGCATTTTCACCGGCTTACTCACAATACAGTACCCGTGTGCACCGGCACCTCCGTTGTGCAGGCCATGCAGTGATGTTGATGATGCACTTTCCTTTACATAAAAAATGATTCGGTTCGCCGCATTTTAGCGTACTGTTATAGAAGATTAACATACACTATACCCCTGTTTCTTACTAACTTTAAGAAAGAATAACCCTGGCATATACCATTACTTACCACTTAAAACGGATTCCTATGCTAATAGAGATGAAAGATGTACAGGAAGGATATGTAAAAACAGAGATACACCAGAAAATTGCCACCATCGAATTTTACCATCCACAAAGCAATTCACTACCATCACGCCTTTTGGCCGACCTGGCACATGAAATCGTTTATGCAGGCAATAATAAAGATGTGCGTGTAATTATACTACGCTCTGCCGGTACCAGGGCATTTTGTGCCGGCGCCTCTTTCGATGAACTGGCAGCCATACAGAACGAGCAGGAAGGCTTACAGTTTTTCAGCGGTTTTGCCAATGTGATCAATGCCATGCGCAAGTGCCCTAAATTCATCATTGCACGCATTCATGGTAAATGTGTAGGCGGTGGTGTAGGACTGGCAGCTGCTGCCGATTATGCCATTGCACTGGAAGGTGCCGAAATAAAATTAAGTGAACTGGCTGTAGGCATTGGCCCGTTTGTAGTTGGTCCTGCCGTTGAACGGAAAATCGGTTTATCCTCATATAGCCAGTTGGCCATTGATGCACATATGTGGCGCAACGGAGACTGGGCAAGGCGTAAAGGGCTTTTTGCAGAGCTGCATCCCAGCCTGGAAAGCATGGAAGAATCCATTGCCCGCTTATCTGATCATCTTACACAGACGAATCCGGCAGCCACTGCTGAACTGAAAAAGTCATTCTGGCATGGTACAGACCACTGGGATCATTTTTTGCATGAACGCGCTGCTATAAGCGGCAAACTGGTGCTCAGCCAGCATACCAAAGATTTTATCCAGAAATTCAAACAGAAACAACCGGCTTAATACATGGCTGTGACGGGTTTTACAGAAGAAGGCCTGAAAAATACCTGCGACCATCTTGCGGCAACGCATGCTGTTTTTAAAACCATCCTGCAACAATATGGCTATCCACCTTACTGGAGCCGCACAGCTAGTTTTGCCACGCTGATACATATTGTGCTGGAACAGCAGGTATCACTGGCATCTGCAAAAGCAGCCTTTCTTAAACTGCAGGAAAAAATAGGTGCTATCACACCCGGAAAATTATTACAGCTGACAGATGAAGAAATGAAAGCCTGTTATTTCAGCAGGCAGAAAACCCTTTATGCCCGCGAGCTGGCACATAATGTACTGGAGCAGCAACTGGTTATTGAAGAGCTGGAATATTTGCCTGATGCCTGGGTACGCAAACGGCTTACAGCCATGAAAGGTATCGGCGACTGGACAGCAGATATTTTTTTAATGATGGTACTGCACCGGCCAGACTGCTTTCCTCCCGGCGATATTGCACTGATGACCAGTTTAAGAGAAGCCACAGCATCGCCCCCCGGGGCCACCAGGGAAACACTGCTTGCATTAACCGAAGCCTGGCGCCCTTACCGGACGGTTGCAGCATTCCTGCTATGGCATGCATATATCTGTAAAAGAAATATCCATTTATAAAAAGATCCGCTGCATGCAGCGGATCTTTTATCGTAGTTATGCGTATCAACTAAATATCGTCATACACATACAGGCTATCGATTGCTGTGCCCGGCTCCATTTCAAATACCGGGTTGATCACGCCATCTTTCAAACCATATACCCATCCATGCAGAGAGGGTGCCTGCCTGTTTTTCCAGGCGCGCTGGATAATGGATGTTTTGGCAAGATGTATCAACTGCTCTTTTACATTCAGCTCAACCAACCTGTTAGTTCTATCGTCTGTATTTTCAATAGCATCCAGTTCATCTTTATACAAGCGGTACACATCTTTAATATGGCGTAGCCACATGTTCAGTACCAGGTCGAAATTATGGTTGGTCATAGCGGCCTTTACACCGCCACAATTATAGTGGCCACATACAATTACATGCTTAACCTTCAGGTGGTTCACGGCATAATCCAATACACTCAGCATATTCACATCGGTATGTATTACCAGGTTGGCCACATTACGGTGTACAAAAATTTCGCCGGGTTGTGTATTGGTTATTTCATTGGCAGGCACGCGGCTGTCGCTGCAGCCTATCCATAAAAATTCGGGGGTCTGTATATCTGCCAGGCGGCTAAAATACTCGGGATCATCATGGATCTTTTCTTGTGCCCATGCTTTGTTTTCCAGCAATAATTTTTCGTAAGAAGTAAGCGTTTTTTTCATTTTAGTAATTTTTCAGTCAATGAACCATTACCTATAACATCAGAATGATGCTACAAGTTACTATCATCCGGTATTTTTTTTATTTTTTAAACGAACATTAGCTAGCCACCGCCTGTGGCTGTACCACCATGAGCCGGTGGGTGCTTTTTGTGGAACTTTTTTTTAGATCTACTTTGATGTTCTTCAGTGGTGCATGCAGCATAAATTCATTGATCACATCAACCACGTCTTTGTCAATAAAATCGGCACGGGTGGCATCAATGATGATATAGGAATCCTCCGGAACTTTCTCCAGCCTGTTTTTGATGATGGCTTTGTTCAGAAAAGATACATCTTTCCGCAACCGGAAAAGGTATTTTTTATGATCGTTCACCACGAAAACAGCCGACCGGAAATTGTTGCGCAGCATAAAATACAATCCCACCACAATACCTACCACAATGCCTTTAAGCAAATCAGTAAGCAGGATGGCTACTATGGTTACCACAAACGGCACCAGCTGATCGTATCCTTTTTTATAATGTTCTATGAACAGTTTGGGCTTAGCCAGTTTGTAACCGGTAAGGATAAGGATAGCCGCCAGTGCAGCATTGGGTATCATATTGAGAAAAGGAGCCACCAGCAGTACCGATAGCAGCAACAGGCTGCCATGAACAATGGTGGATAATTTTGATTTCCCACCTGCATTCACATTGGCAGAGCTGCGCACGATCACTGAAGTAACCGGCAATCCACCCAATAATCCTGATATGATATTGCCTGTTCCCTGCGCTACCAGCTCATGATTGGTGGGTGTTACCCTTTTGTAGGGGTCCAGCTTATCAATGGCTTCAATACTTAGCAATGATTCCAGACTGGCCACTATGGCCAGGGTAAACGCGGTTGTCCAGATATGGCTGTTCTGCAGCAGTGATTTAAAATCGGGGAATGTAAAAAAGCCCAGGAAATCAGCAGGCTTTTCAGCCACCGGTAAATGCACCAGGTGTTTATTGCCGATAAGCAGCTGCGGAAATGCTGAACGGAACAGCAGGTTAAGCAGAATACCGACGACCACCACAAACAATGGTGCGGGTACCAGCTTCAGTAACCTGTTATTTTTAAACCATTTGGTTTCCCACAGCAACATAATTCCTACTGATACCGCACCAATAACAATAGCACCGGGCGAAATAGCTCTAAGCGCATGAAAAATACCACTGAAGGTGTTTTCACCACCGCGTGCAAAACTTTCATCTCCGATATAATCTTTGTCGTAACCTACCAGGTGCGGTATTTCTTTTAAAATAAGGATCAAGCCAATGGCTGCCAGCATCCCTTTGATCACTGCATTGGGAATAAAATCGCCGATCACACCGGCTTTTATAATACCCAATATGATCTGGATAACGCCTGCAATAACCACTGCTACCAGGAACGACTGGAAAGGCATCTGCAGCAGGGCTGCAGCTACAATGGCAGTAAGGCCGGCAGCAGGCCCCGAAACGCTCAGCTGGGATTTGCTTACCATGCCGATAACGATCCCGCCCACCATTCCGGCAATAATGCCGGAAAATAGTGGTGCGCCGGATGCCTGTGCCACGCCCAAACACAACGGTAGTGCTACCAGGAACACTACTATAGCTGCGGGAAAATCAGCCCCCGCATTTGTCCAAAACTTTTTCATTTGTTCATTATTTTTCAGGATGGTACACGCCACTTCTTTTATGGGCATGCACACCCTTATTTGACGGTTACCCGCACGGGAATATCACTCCCGGCAGCAGCAGTAACCAATGCTTGATCAATGGAATTGAAACGGCATACTACCCAGCGACAATGCAGCAGCACGGATACAATTGCGCTATCAGCCACATCTTGCGGTTGAGTAATACTTATACGTACTTGTTGTAAGAAAACAGATAACAGGAATTGTTATCCCGATTCCAGGCTTATGCCTGGTACAGGTTGGGAGGCGGTGTATGAATTTCTCCCGAATGGCAGGCTGGTAATTCGGAAGCAAAATGAACAAAATCCAGCTTGTTGAATCCCCGGAAATTTTCCAGCACAGCATCCATGGTTTCAAAAGGATCCATGGTGCCGGGTTCAAATTTCACCACGCTTTTGCCACACATAGAATGAGGCAGTTCTTCGGTGAGCTGGTTACTGGAAAGAAGTGACCCTATCTGCCTTAGGGGCAGCATCTGCATGCTTAATACAAGCAGGCAAAAAAGGGTTATTATTTTCTTTCTCAATTTCATATCTGAGGCTAACAAAAATAATATCCTGGTTCAAAAGTTAAAAGCCGGTGGTAAAGTTTAACAAAAAGATGACGGCATTGTTGCGCCGGAGAATATGCGGGGTATGCAGAACCGGATAGGGGTTTTCTCGCAGAACACGCGGAATACGCAGAACGGTGGCTGGTTTATTATAGCGCTGTTTCAGCGCTTTCTGCGCGTTCCGCGAGAAATACCTCCTAAATATTCAATCCCCCACAGGCGCTTATTACCTGGCCCGTGATATAACTACTCATATCTGATGCGAGGAACAAAGTGGTATTGGCTATTTCTTCCGCTTTACCAAAGCGGCCCAGCGGAATTTTTTTCAGGAATTCATCCGCACCTGCACCCTCTTTCAGGTAATGTGTCATATCAGTCTCTACAAAACCCGGGGCGATGGCATTACAGCGGATATTACGGCTGCCCAGCTCCTGCGCTATCGACTTGGTAAAACCAATGATACCGGCCTTGGATGCCGCATAACTGCTTTGGCCCGCATTGCCACGGATACCAATGATAGAGCTCATATTCACAATGCTGCCGGCCTTGGCTTTCATCATAGGGCGTATCACCTGTTTGGTCATATTATACACGCTTTTCAGGTTTACATTGATCACCTCATCCCATTGGTCGGGTGAAAGACGCAGCAACAGGTTGTCTTTGCTGATACCGGCATTGTTTACACAAACATCTATCGTTCCGAATTCTTTTATTACATCATTGACAAACGCTTCACTGGCGGCAAAATCGGCAGCATTGCTCTGATAGGCTTTGGCCTTTACACCAAGGGCTTTCAATTTATCTTCCAGTGCTGTGGCTTTAGCGGCGCTGCTGTCGCTTACAAATGTAAACGCTACCTGGGCCCCCTGTTCAGCCAGTTTAACAGCAATAGCTTCACCAATACCCCTGGCAGCACCTGTTACAATACATACTTTACCGTCTAATAATTTCATGTGTTATGGTTTGTTTGTATAATACGCTGCTGCTCTTGTACTGCAATGCCAACCGGCAGCAGGCGGACAAATGTAAAACATTTAGTTTTTGTCATCCGCTAACTTATTGCGATCCTGTATATCGTACAAGAATTTCCTGTTTATTATTTCTGGCAGAACAGTATCAGTGATTAACCGGGAAAGGCTTCGGTTTCCTGCAGCAGTTTCAATATTTCTTCAATATAAGTGCGGTCATTGCTCAGGCGCGGTACTTTATGCTGGCCACCCAGCTTGCCTTTGGCCTTCAGCCAGCGGCCAAATAGTCCTTTGGGTACTGCATGCACCAGTGGCAGCCGCAACGCAATGCTTTTGTGCCGCTTGGCTTCATAATCACTGTTAACAGCCTGCAGGGCGGTATCGAGTGCTTCAATGAATTGGGGCATATCAGCCGGCAGGCGCTCAAACTCTATCAGCCATTCATGTGCACCATTGCCGTTTTCACTGAAATAGACGGGTGCGGCAGTATAGTCGTTGATCACTGCCCCTGTTTTTTCGCAGGCAGTAGCGATGGCACGATCGGTATTGTCTACGATCACCTCTTCACCAAATGCATTGATATAATGTTTAACCCTGCCGCTTACTTTTATCCTGAACGGGTGAAGACTGGTGAACTGGATGGTATCACCCAGCAGGTAACGCCACAGGCCACCATTGGTGGAGATCACCATGGCATAATTTTTTCCCAGTTCTACATCTTTAAGGCCGATGGTCTGAGGGTTATCTTTACCGTATTCTTCCAGCGGCATGAACTCGTAGAAAATACCGTGTTGCAAAAACAGCAGCATACCCTCTTCACCGGGATGATCCTGTGCGGCAAAAAAGCCTTCACTGGCATTGTACATTTCCAGGTAGTTGATGCCCTCCCCTATCAGTTTACTGAACTGCTCGCGGTAGGGTACAAATGATACGCCGCCATGTATGTACAGCTCCAGGTTGGGCCAAACCTCTTTCAGGGTTGCTTTGCCGGTTATTTCGAGTATGCGTTTAATCAGTACCATCGTCCAGGTAGGAACGCCGGAGATCGATGTTACATTTTCTATGATGGTAGAACGGGCCAGCTGTTCAATTTTATTTTCCCATTCATCCATCAGCGCGATAGACAGCTCGGGCGTTTTCATCCATTGCCCGTAAAAAGGGGCATTCTGCAGCAGAACAGCGCTCAGGTCGCCGCAATGGGCTTCTTCATTCAGCTTGCTTACCTGGTGGCTGCCGCCAATAACCAGTCCCTTGCCAGTGAGCAGGTCGCTTTCGGGATTGAAATTATAATACAATGTAAGCACATCGCGTGCACCCTGGTAATGCCCGTCTTCCAGGCTTTCTTCGCTGATGGGTATAAACTTGCTTTTATCGCTGGTGGTACCGCTGCTTTTGGCAAACCAGTATACCGGTGTATTCCACAAAACATTCTGTTCGCCGGAGATGATGCGCTCGATATATGGTTTGAGATCGTTGTAATCGTGTATAGGTACGGTTTGTTTAAATGTGCGGATATTGAACAGTGCATTAAAACCATACTGCCTGCCAAAATCGGTGTACTGGCCATGGGTAACCAGGTCTTGTAACACCTCACGCTGTGCTGCATAGGGGTTCTGCATCCATTGTTCTATTTTCCAATGGCGCAGGCGAGCTAATCGTGATATGGCTGGGCTTAGTAGTTTCATCCGTTTAAATTGGCTTTTCAATGGTTCAGAAGAACCGTTGCAGAAGATGGTTCAAAAATAAGCGGAACCTGCTTTTGCCCGGTTACATCTGTTCAGGCTGTAATTTTCAAAGGTCAGACCGGGTAGGTTTAACCATTTCGCTGTAAACAAAAATGAATATATGCCCGGCCAGGCCGGTTACAGCAAAATAAGCAATGCCCGGGAAATTGCTTCAAAATGTTTTAAAATATCGGTGTACAGTTGGTTATGTATTGCTGTTCACTTTGTTTTTGGCAGCATTTTCTCTTTCCATATCAATGATCCAGTCTTTTCGCCGCAGTTCAAAGTTGGTACCCAGGTAAAGCCTGCGTACCTGTTCATTTTCAGCCAGTTCTTCGGCAGTGCCGTGGCGGAATATTTTGCCTTCTATCAGCAGGTAGGCGCGGTCGCAGATAGAGAGGGTTTCGTTTACATTGTGGTCGGTAATCAGGATACCGATGTTTTTATATTTAAGCCGGGCCACCACTGTCTGGATATCTTCCACGGCAATGGGGTCTACACCGGCAAAAGGCTCATCGAGCAAAATAAACTTAGGGTCTACAGCCAGGGCGCGTGCAATTTCCGTTCTCCGGCGTTCGCCCCCGCTCAGGCTGTCACCATTGTTTTTGCGTACATGGTGCAGGTTAAACTCATCCAGCAGGGATTCCAGCTTGTCTTTACGCTGCTGTTTAGTGAGGTCGGTCATTTCCAGTACGGCCAGGATATTGTCTTCCACACTCAGCTTCCTGAAAACAGAGGCTTCCTGCGGCAGGTAACCAATACCCATCTGTGCCCGTTTGTACATAGGTAAGCGCGTGATATCTTCATCATTCAGCGATACAATACCTTCATCGGGTTTAATCAGTCCAACAACCATGTAAAAGGTGGTGGTTTTGCCTGCACCATTGGGCCCCAGCAAACCTACTATCTCGCCCTGTTTCACTTCAATAGACACATGGTTAACCACCGTACGGTTACGGTAGGTTTTTACCAGGTCCTGCGTATGTATCATCAGGTTACTCAATGTATCCGGTTTTGGCAAAAATAGCTTTTGTGGCAGAATGCGCACAGTACAAATTTTGAATTAACACATGTTTGAGCTGTTCTACCTATTCTACAGGCTTTTTGCGGGCCCGGGCGCCGTTTGGCAGCCTGCAGCAGCAGATGAGAAAAACTTTTTATCATGCCTGGTTTCAGCCTATATTGCAACAATTTTGAAACATCGATAACAGCGCACCCTGCGCGGTAATAAAGGTTATGAAAGTTACGGATCATATTCAGCAGGCAAAAGACACCCTGATTTCATTTGAAGTATTACCCCCACTCAAGGGAAAAAGTATTAATTCAATATATGAGCATCTTGACCCGCTGATGGAGTTTAAGCCTTCCTGGATCAATGTAACATATCATCGCAGTGAAACGATGTTCAAGAAAAAAGCCGATGGCACTTTTGAACGGGTAGATGTACGCAAACGCCCCGGTACTGTAGGTATCTGTGCCGCTGTTATGAACCATTACCGCGTGGATGCAGTTCCACATATCATCTGCGGCGGTTTTAATAAAAGGGAAACAGAAGATGCCTTGATCGATCTCAACTTCCTGGGTATCGATAATGTACTGGTTTTGCGTGGTGATGCCGCAAAGAACGAGGCATCTTTTGAAGCTGAACCCGGCGGTCACCGTTATGCTATCGACCTGCTGAAACAGGTATCCCAGCTGAACAATGGCATATACCTGGACGAGGATATTCAAAGTGGCGGTAAAACCAATTTCTGTATCGGCGTGGCCGGCTATCCTGAAAAACATTTTGAAGCACCCAACCTGGAGATCGATATGAACAGGCTGAAAGATAAGGTGCAGGCAGGTGCAGAATATATTATGACGCAAATGTTTTTCGATAACCAGAAATTCTGCGCGTTTGTAGATACCTGTCGCAAAAATGGCATCACTATTCCCATTATACCCGGTTTAAAACCGATCACCAGCAAAAAACAATTGTCTGTTTTACCCCGTATATTCCATGTGGATATTCCTACTGAACTCTCCAATGAGATCATGAAATGCAAAACAGATGCAGACTGCGAACAGGTGGGCACTGAATGGCTGATACAACAAAGCAAAGAGCTGAAAAAATTCGGTGTACCTGTATTGCATTACTATACACTGGGCAAACCCAAGGTGATATGGAATGTGGTGAAGGAACTGGCGTAGGATGTGGGATGTACGATGTGGGGGCGTAGTGATAAATGGGGGTGGTGTTTGTACTTTTTACTTCATAGTTCACACTTGGCTATGTACGAGGTACGATGTGATACAAGAAGTTATTGGCGTGCTTCTGAATTTTTACTTTGTAATGAGGCTGGTTTTATTTTTTACTTAAGTCTTATATAAAACAGTCGCCCGCGTCCCGCGGGCGACGATTATGCTGGCAGGCTCTGGCTGCCGTTCGCAGTATATAATTGTTTTCGTTCTTTTTTTCAACTCAGTTATGCGCTGTGCTTGCCGGCTTTTTCTTCAGCTTTGCCTGGATTAGTTCATCAAACTGCTGCACACTTAGTTTTTTGGCTACAATATGCTTGGCATCATCCAGCAGGTACATGGTAGGAGTTTGAAAAACATCATACAGCTGACGGAAATTGGCACGGCCGGCTTTGTTATCGGCTTCTCGCTGGTCTTTGGTCTGGTAAACATGTATCCACCCATTCAGCTGATGATCATGAATAAATTTTTTCCAGGCAGGCAGGGCATTTTCATCCACATTCACCGCATATACTTTTATACCCAATGCCTTCCATTTGGCCTTATACATCGAATCCACTTCGGGTACCTGCACTTTACAATGACTGCAGTTGGGGTCCCAGAACAATACAAAAGTGAAGGGCGCTTTCAGCTGGTAAACAGAAGCTGTTTTACCCGTGGTATCAACCAGGTCCAATGGGGGCGCCTGTTCACCAATCTGGTTTGCCATCAGGCTGTAGGCCCTGTTAAAAATATATTCCCGTTGTTTGGCATTGAGCCAGGAGGTATCGCCTTTGGAATAATACTGGTTAAACAAAAACAGGAACACCTTATCCTGTCCCATGATTTCCGGGTTAATATACTTATCAGTGAATTTACCCAGCAGGTAGCGGTACATTTCCTTGCTTTCCCTGGCAGACAGCAGCATGTAGTTGACTTCCTGGATCAGCGTATCAGGCTCTGGCACCACATAATACCGGAAATATTCTTCCAGCTTGGGATCGAAAAAGGGTGTACGCAGCAGGCGGTCATCATTAAAATCGGCGCCATCCCAGAAATGTTCTTTTATATAGCGGGCAGGATACAATGAATCTTTTTTGCCATTGGGCAATACCGGCACCGGCGGTGCTTCGGGTCGTTTAACAGAGCGGAAGAAAACCGCCAGCATACTTTGCGGATGCTGTTGCATCACGCCATCACGGTAATCACTCAGTTCTTTATTGGCTTTTACCTGCTCATTGCGTATTTGTGCAGAATCGGATGCAGTTTTGGCGGTCTTAAACCGGGCCTGCAGCTCGTTCATATGCGGCACTTTGGTATTCAAATATGCGGTATACTGCTGGAACAGGTCATTTTCAGGAGAACCGGTAATGGTTACACTACCGGGATGCAGTGTATCTCCTTTGATGGAAAAGTGCTGGTCGGCATCCATCAGAAATTCAAATAATATGGTGCGGTTGGGCGATACCACAAAATAAATGCCTCCCGGCAGCTTTTCTTTTCCTTTAAATACCGCATGACTGTTTTCATCTGCCCAGGCAGAATCTACCAGGTTTTTAAACTTGCCATAATAACAGCCGATGTACATCCAGCAGTTTTTAAAAGGCGTTATGGTTACCGGCAGCTGGTAGCCCGTTGTTACAGTAGTATTGCCGGTCTTTTTTTTTGCTGGTTGTGCGCAGATGGCCAGGGAAAGAAAACAAAAAGCCGAAAAAAACAGGATTCGCCGCATGGAGGTTTTAATTGAGCCGTAAATTTATTTTAAAATGTTTTCTGGTAGCCTTCTTCTGCAACAATTCATTTGCCGGTAACCGGCCAAACAAACAGGTACCTATGGATGAACTACTGAAAAAAGTATTGCTGTTTTCCCTTATCCCGGCGGCCACCATGGTGTTGGGCGCCTTGCTCACCGTACTGCGTCCGCCGGGCCGGCTTTTCCGTAGTGCAGTATTGCATTTTGCTGCAGGGGTGGTGTTTTCAGTGGTAGCTGTAGAGCTGTTGCCTGATATCATCCGTAAACACGCACCTGTTCAGCTGGCTGCAGGTTTTATCACCGGTGTTGTGTTGATGCTGGTATTAAAAAACATGACCAGGAAGGTGGAAGAAGTCAATACGCAGGCCTCAGGCCGCCCCGGCTTGCCGGCGGGCCTGCTGGCCGCTGTAGGTATCGACCTGATCATAGATGGTATTATCCTGGGCGTAGGTTTTGCAGCCGGACAAAAAGAAGGGGTACTGCTTTCACTGGCCCTTTCTGCCGAACTGCTGTCACTGGGACTGGCCACAGCCGCTTCTATAACCAGTAACGGTCCTGTTGCACGGAAAAAAGTATTGGGTATTATGCTGATACTGGCAGCCCTGTTTTTCATCAGCGCTGTTGCCGGTGGCAGCCTGCTGCACCAGCTCCCTGACAAGGCTATGGAATTCGTACTTTCATTCGGACTGGCAGCCCTGCTATACCTGGTTACAGAGGAATTGCTTACAGAAGCGCATGAGGAAGAAGAGAATGCGTGGCTTACATCGGCTTTTTTTGCGGGGTTTTTATTGTTTTTGTTGCTGGGGATGATGGAGTAGGTGTTTTTTCTCGCGGAATGCGCGGAAAACGCAGAAAAGCCATGGACTGCTGCGATGGGTTTCCAGCAACGAACAACCAGTCCTTCCTCCCCACTTCCCCCTTGAACCCACTAAACAATGAAACAATTGAACCATGGAACCGTAATAAGCCGCGAGCCATGAGCTTCCAGCTATGAGTAATCCAACTTCACAACAGTCATCCCCTTGAACTCTTGAACATTGAAACCATTGAACCATGGAACCACGTAGCCGTCATAAGCTGTGAGCCATGAGCCTCTAGCTATGAGTAATCCAGCCTCACCAGCAGTCATCCCCTGAACCTACTAAACAATCGAACAATGAAACCATGGAACAATTGAACCATGGAACCATGGAACTATGAAACCAGCCCCGGCACCAATAAAATCATAAAATCGCCTGCGGTGCCCATCCTTCGGTTCACAATATTACCTTTGCACGGTGAGAAAGTATAAAAAACCTGTTGTATTACAAGATGTCCTGGTGGAGGACTATGCGGCTGAGGGCAGATCGCTGGCACGTGTAGAGGGTAAAGTAGTGTTTGTAGAGAATACTGTTCCGGGCGATGTAGTTGATCTTCAGCTACTAAAAAATAAAAAAGACTGGGCCGAGGGCCGTACACTCCAGTTTAAACAATATTCTGCAGACAGGGTTCAGCCTTTCTGCAGTCATTTTGGTGTATGTGGCGGCTGCCAATGGCAGATGCTGCCGTATGACAAACAGCTGCATTACAAGCAGAAACAGGTACGGGATAACCTGCAGCGCATCGGCAAGATCCCCCTGCCGGAGATGCTACCCATAGCCGGCTGTGATGAAACCCTACATTACCGCAATAAGCTGGAATACACTTTCTCTACCAAGCGTTTTATTCCCAGGGACGAGTTTATCGCCCTGCAGAATGGCGATGCTGCCGGGGAAGAAAAACCAGGTGTAGCCGGCTTTCATGCCAAAGGCATGTTCGATAAGGTGGTGGAAATAGATGTATGCCACCTGCAGCACGAGCCCACCAATGCCATCCGCAAAGCCATTGCTGCCTATGCACTGGAAAAAGGCTGGAGCTTTTATGATATCCGGGAGCATCATGGCTGGTTGCGCACTATGCAGGTACGCCTGGCCACAACCGGCGAACTGATGGTGAACATTGTATTGGGATACGAGGCACCGGAACAGCAGAAAGAATTGCTGGACTATGTTTTGGCCGGTTTCCCGCAAATCACTACTTTGTTGTACACCATCAATACCAAGAAAAACGACAGCCTGTTCGATCTTTCACCGCAGGTTTATCATGGCAAAGGCTATATCATTGAACAGCTGGAAGATTTCCGGTTTAAGATAAGTCCTAAGTCGTTTTTCCAGACCAATACCCGGCAGGCAGAAAAATTATACCGTATCACCCGCGAGTTTGCAGCGTTGAATGGCACACAGACCGTCTATGATTTATATTGCGGCACCGGCAGCATCGGCATATTTGTGAGCCGGCTGGCCAAAAAAATTGTAGGGGTTGAGGTGGTGACCGAAGCGATTGAAGATGCCAAGGAAAATGCATCCCTCAACGGGTTACAGCATACCGCTTTTTTCGCCGGTGATGTGATCGATATCTGCGACGACGCCTTTTTTGCCCAACATGGCAGGCCCGACGTGGTGATCACCGATCCACCAAGGGCGGGTATGCACGAGAAACTGGTAAATAAATTGCTGGAAATAGCAGCACCCGTTATCGTATATGTGAGCTGTAACCCGGCCACACAGGCCCGGGATCTGGCAATGCTGGGAGAGAAATATACGGTTGAGAAAATTCAGCCGGTTGATATGTTTCCCCACACACACCATATTGAGAACGTAGTTCAGTTGAAATTAAAACCGTAGAGCAAAAGCAAGAGATTATGACAGAGTTCAGGCCCGGCAGGTTCCAGATGTTACCCACTATCATTAAGAACCTCATTATTATTAATGTACTGGTTTTTCTGGCGCAGATCACCATTGGTAAAAGTCCCTCATTTCCCATGGACGACCTGTTTGCGCTGCATGCCTGGCAAAGCCCGCTGTTCAAGCCCTGGCAGTTTATCACTTACCTGTTTATGCACGGCGGCTGGGATCACCTGTTTTTCAATATGCTGGCCCTGTGGATGTTCGGTGCTATTCTGGAAAATCTTTGGGGACCCAAGCGGTTTGCCACTTTTTACCTGGCCTGTGGCCTGGGTGCAGCCCTCTGCCATATGATTGTACTGTATTTCGAAAACAGAACCCTGCTGCACCAGTTCTATGCGCTGCCGGCATTTGACCAGCAGTTTTACCTGCAAAGGATCAATGACCAGATCAATACGCCCACTCTGGGTGCATCCGGCGCGGTTTTCGGCTGCCTGGCGGCATTTGGCTACCTGTTTCCCAATACCTCTATTTACCTGTACTTTTTGTTTCCTATTAAAGCAAAATGGTTTGTGATACTCTATGCAGGAGTAGAGCTGGTTATGGCTATACGCAGCAGCGCCGGCGATAATGTAGCCCATGTGGCACACCTGGGCGGGGCACTTGTAGGATTGATACTGGTATATTTTTGGAACAAAACAAACCGCCGTACGTTTTATTAACAAAACTTAACAGTCGCGGAGCAGTTTTTCGCATCAACTTTGTTAAGATGAAACGGTACCTGGTATGCCTTGCAAAAGGCTGTTCTTAGAAAGATTACATCCGGCCAATGATAACAAATTAGTAAACGGATGAAACAAACTTAGATAGTATGGGCGTCATGGAACAAAGTAAACGCAATCGGATGCTGCTGGGGCAGGATAACAATGCACTCACCTGGTTGATTATTATCAATGCCGTGATGTTTGTATTGATCAACTTCATCAAAATCATTTATTTCCTGTCTGATATTTCCGGCGAAGTGTTTCAGCAGCAGATCATGAACTGGTTCACACTACCGGCCGATCTTCATATGCTGGCCACACGGCCCTGGGTAGTGCTGACGCATATGTTTACGCAGGACAGTGTTTGGCGCCTGATAGGTACCCTGCTATGGCTATGGGGCTTTGGTTATATACTGCAGGATTTAACCGGTAACCGCAAAATCATACCCATTTACCTGTATGGTGGTATTACCGGCGCCGTGTTTTTTTTGCTGAGCATGCACGCATTCCCGGTATTGTACCAGAATATTGACCAGTCGCCTGCCCTCGTAGGCGCCGGGGCTTCTGTTATGGCCATTGCAGTGGCCACGACTACCCTGGCACCCGATTACCGGATATTTCCCATGATCAACGGAGGCATTCCCTTATGGGTACTCACCCTGGTATTTATTGCCATAGACTATGCCACTATTGCCAGCGTAAATGCCGGTTTCGCCATGGCACATCTGGCCGGCGGCGCTATGGGTTTTGTATTTGTACGGCAGCTGCGCAAAGGCCGAGACTGGGGCCAATGGATGACCAACCTGCTTAACTGGCTGGATGACTTGTTCAACCCCGAGAAAAAGCATGTACCCCAAACATCCAAACAAACGCATTTTTATAAAACCACCCGTCAACCCTTCCAAAAAAAATCAAATATTACCCAGCAGCGCATTGACGAAATCCTGGATAAGATCAACCAGGAAGGTTATCATTTTTTGACAGATGAAGAAAAAGATTTCCTGAAACGGGCCAGCGAAGAGCAGGATATTTAAATAACCAAATAGTATACAGTTATTCCGTTACCCCTGTTCCGGAATTCAACAACCCATCATGAAAAGATTTTGGATTATTCTATTCCGGCTATTGTGCTGGATAATTATTGGTGCCTATCTGCTCAGTTCATTCAGCGCCTATTTTACCCCGTCACGCTATTTTTTCAGCGATGCACTGGCGCTGGGTTATCCCTTCGCCTTATTGGCGCTGGCAGCCGTGATACTGGCCTGCTTATTTTTCAACAAGAAAATGCTGGTGGTATCCATTATCACATTGCTTATCGGCTACCGTAACCTGAACACCAGTGTGGCCATGCATCCTTTTACACAGCATCAGCTGGAGCACAATGATACCAATACCCTGCGTGTGCTCACCTGGAATGTATTTTGTTTTTTAAACAGGCATGAAGTAAAAGATGATAATGCCGAGAATCCCAGGAATAAAATGATCGAAGCCATCAGGCAGATGAACCCCGATGTGCTGTGCATGCAGGAATTCCTTTCGTACAATGATGTACCCGAACTCGTGTCAATGAACCAGGTACTGGCAGGTATGGGTTACCGGTACCGCTTTTTTTCCAATGATCATCGCTATTCTGTGAAAAACGGCTATTCTGAAATCGGGGCTGTCCTGTTTTCCAAATATCCGTTTGTCGATACCGGCCGGGTATCCCTGCGCAACCCGCAGAACGATCACCTGACCTATGGCGATATCCTGTTCAAGCAAAAGCCGGTTCGTATTTTCACTGCGCATATGTCGTCACTGGCTTTGTATGTAGACACAGCGAAGACCTCTTTGTCGAAGGAGAATATCTATAAGCTTACCTACGAGCGTAAAAGATCTGTGGCGCGCAAAATAAAGCGCAGTGCTATTATGCATGAAAATGAAAGTTACATTATCGATAGCGCGCTTTCCCAAAGTCCGCATCCCCTTGTATATTGTGCAGATATGAATGCAGTGCCCTGTACTTACTCGTACCGGATGGTACGTGGCCAGCTGCAGGATGCATTCCTGGAAAAAGGTTTTGGGTTTGGTCAAACCTATGATGCATTATCACCCACGCTGCGCATCGATGTATGCTTTGCAGATAAACGCCTGCAGGTAACCGACTGTTTTGTACGCAAGCTGCATGGCCTCTCCGATCATTTCCCGGTGATCGCCACGTTTAAGTGGAAGGATGCTGCGCGTTGAGAAGGGCTAAAATAGCAAAATGCTCTCCGGGTACTGCTTTACGGGATATAAAAGACTTAATAGAAAAAGGTATTTTACAGCAAGAACGAGGAGATGGCCGCAGTACAAGTCACGGGCTTGTGGCATTTTAAAAAGCAGATCTTTTTACAAAACCCTACAGACAAAAGTTGAAATCAGTTTGAAGAGTGTTTTTCATCTGGAAATATTTATCAACCCAACCGCTCTTCCAGCGCATGCTTCCAAAGAACAAATCCCTTTTGATCATCGGAATAATCATGCAATACCCGGCTGAAGTTTTCCGGCGGAGCCATTAAAAATACCTGTCGGCCCTGCTTACGGATAATATCCAGGTGCCTGTCAATTTCTGTTAGTCTTTGGGGTAATTCCGATACCCCTTCTGGAATGTGCCAAAGGTAACTTGCCTCTTCTGTATCCAGCGTTTCCAGGATAATATGAAATTGCTTTGGGCCTTCCAGAAGAAATACAAAAGAAAATGGTTGTAATACAAATCGGATTTTCACCAAATGCCCTGCATGATTGTCGGCCAGATAGCGAAGGTGTTTGTGATGTTTGAATTGAGTATATTTTAATGCTTCTTCCAGCAGTTCCTCGCCTGATTCATATAAAGGATGTTTCGTTTGGAGCTGTTGATCAGATTCGTTTTTGTTATCTGGGTTTGCTCTTCCAAAAAGTGGCTTAGCAACGAATTGAAATTTGACATTGTCAATAATCTGCCTGTCAATCTTTTTAAGGTCCTCTGAAGATGCCAATTGTGCTACAAGTTGCCCTTTTTCTATTTCAACATAAATATCAACTTTGACATGTTTAGATTTCAATGCTTTTACAAAATAAGGTTTCAGCACTTCAAACTCGGGCCGCATATCATCATGCTGAATTTCAAATTCCAGTTGTATAGCAGCATCAGTTGTATAGGTAAATGCAACGCTTCCATATCTGAATTCCAGTAACTCAATAGGCACGCTAATTTCCTTGTCAAGCGTCACAAGCGCGCTTTTTTCAGCAACAGGGACCTTCTCTTCAACCGGATCGTCGAATAAACTTGCCTGGCGTATTAGTTTTCTGTAATAAGTATTCCGCTTCAGGAACATCCTGTTCAGGTAGTCAATTTTAATAT
>CBJLMB010000068.1:0-20418 GCA_966424055.1 uncultured Deminuibacter sp.
AAGGGGGGGAGGCGAAGGGCTCCCCCGCTTTTGTATTACCTGGGAGAATCGGTTCGCAATACCCGTCCCCCTTCACCGGAAAGGGGACGCCTGATACCATAGGCTTTTTCCAATGCATCCAGGTTGTCCAGGAGGGCCACAGCTGTATTTTTATCATAAGCCATCATATCGGCTTTTTCACCGGTAAGGGAATCATAATACCGCAATTGCTGCTGCAGGTCTCTTTTTACAGAATCTCGCACTTTTTCTGCCAGTTCGGGTTCATGGGCCCTGTAGCAGGCTGCCAGGAACTGCATGGATATTTTATTGTGATCGTTGTTCTTCGACACCATGCCATAGGGCATATTTTCCTGCAATATCATCTTATCGGCCCGGCGCAGTACCCGGCGGGCATCTTCCAGCCTGTTGGTATCTAGCAGGTTAATAGCCAGTTCGGTATCGGCCTGGCGCAAAAAGTTCAGCTGGTGCCTGTTCTCTTCATCAAAATATACACCCGGCAGGTTAGCATTGCCATAGCTGAACTTGTTCATTACTTTATCCAGCATCCAGTCGGTATTGATGTTTTTATTGGCCACCAGCGGAACCAGGCGGTAAGCCAGCCCGTCTTTACGCAGGTAGGTATCCAGTCCCAGATCGCTGGTATTGTTTAGAAAAGTGAAGTAAATAGGCCGTTTCCATTTATTGGCGGCAATAATATTGAGTATGGCCAGGTCGTTCTTGTACAGGATGTTCTTGTTGATCTCAAAACGCAGTTCCGGCAAAACCGTATCGCCTGGGTTTATTGTGCCATTCTGCTTTACAATGGATGCATCCACCGGTACCGATACTTTTCTTACAGGAAAGGTGTTGTATTGTGCAATACCCCTGTCTTCCATGCGTGCGGGATCATCGCTGCCCACATAGTTTTTCATCATATCATACAGGTCGTAATACCTGTTTTCGGGAAATTGGGGCCTGGGTTTGTACAGGGCTACATCCCTTTTACTACCTTCTATCTGATCTTTATTCCAGATCACATCCACAGGGCTGCTTTCATTCAGCTTATAACGCAGCTGGTTGATATACCAGTCGCTGGCCAGCAGTGTGGTGATCACAATACGTACATCGGGCCTTATGCCTTCCACTTCCTGCGCATACCACAGCGGATAGGTATCGTTGTCTGATGTGCTGAACAAAATAGCATTGGGTGCGCAACTTTCCAGGTAGTTCCTGGCAAGATCGCGGGCCAGCTGTTTTTTGCTGCGGTCATGATCGTCCCATTCTTCATGGGCCATCCAAACAGGCACTGCCAGCAGGCAAACCGCAGTGGCCAGGTTTACCGACCAGCGCTGGCTCATCATCTTTGCCAGCCAGTCTTTCACCTGTAATACCCCTAAACCTATCCAAACGGCAAATGCATAAAACGAGCCCACATAAGCATAATCCCGTTCCCTTGGCTGCATGCCCGGCTGGTTGAGGTAAATAACGATGGCAAAGCCGGTGAAGAAAAACAGCAGCAGGTTGATCAAAGCACCTGACCGTTGTTTTTTATACTGGTATACCAGTCCCAGCAGCCCCAATAACAATGGCAGCATGTACAGTTTATTGCGGCCCTTGCTGTTTCTGATGCTGTCTGGCAGCAAATCCTGGTTGCCATAAAGCAGGTTATCGATAAAGCTGATGCCGGTTATCCAGTTGCCGTCCCTGGGCTGGCCGTTCATCATACCCTGGATATCATTCTGCTTACCGCTGAAATTCCACAGGAAGTAGCGGAAGTACATATAATAGCTCTGGTAGCTGATAAAATAGCGCAGGTTATCCATGAAATCGGGCGGCCGTTCATACGCACCGTCTTTGGTTTTACCTATACCCATAAACATGGCATAATAATCGGCATGCGCCTGGTCGTTGCTGGCATCCCACATACGCGGGAATATGGTTTTATCTTCCTGTGCATACACCGCATGCGATTCTTTACCTGCGGCCACATATTTGCGGTCTCCTTTCTGGTAGCGTGTGCCTGTTTCTTTATAGTCGATGGGCTGTGCTGAAAATTTCTGGCCATACACAATGGGGAAATCACCATATTGTTCGCGCCCCAGGTAACCTACCAGGCTCATGGGATTGTCTACATTGAATACATCCAGTGCGGGATCGGCATTACTCCTGATCATGGTGGTGAGGTAAGTGCTATACCCTACCAGCACAAATACCAGGCACCATAAGCCCAGTTTCAGGTATGGCCAGCTTTTACGCGATGCCAGCCGCAGTCCCTGCCAGATACCCACTCCCAGCAGCACAAAAAAGATGGCAAAACCGGAGAAGAAGGGCAATCCCAGCCTGTTTACAAAAAAGATATCGAAATAGCCTGCAGCTTTAATGGAGTACTGTATCACCGCTACCTGCATAATACCCACCATCACACAGCCAATGATAAAAAAGATATATGCGCCGCCATAAATGGCTTTTTTGTTTTTGTTCAACCGTTCTATGGCAAACAGCAATCCGATAGCAGCGGCGGTTCCCAGCAACATAAGACCGGCCATGGTAGCATCCATGGGAATACCTCTTTCTGCATCTGCCTCACCACTGGCACCGATCAGTGCAGCCACTACTCCTGCAACGCCTCCTGCCAGCACAATGCGGATAAAATACCGACGCAGCTTGTTGTAAGAAAAAATATGCCGCTTGCGGAAATAAAATACCATTACGATAGCGGGTATGGTAAGCAGATTGAGTAAATGCACACCAATGGAAAGTCCCATCATAAAAAAGATGAACACGATCCATTTATCGGCACCGGGTTCATCTGCAGCTTCATCCCATTTCAATATGGCCCAGAATACAATGGCGGTAAAAAAAGAAGACATGGCATATACTTCTCCTTCCACAGCGCTGAACCAGAACGAATCAGTAAAAGTATAAGCCAGTGCACCCACAGCACCGGCGGCCATAATGGTTAGCAGCTGGGTGCTGCTTAATACAGCGTCTTTTTTCTGCTGCACCATTTTTCTGGCAAAATGCGTAATGCTCCAGAACAGGAACAGGATGGTAAAACCACTGGCCAGTGCACTCATGATGTTCACGGCTTTGGCTGCCGTCATCGGGTTATCGCCAAACAGCATAATAAACAATCTGCCCAGCAATACGAATAAAGGTGCACCCGGCGGATGCGGTATCTGCAGTTTAAAACAACTGCTTACAAATTCGCCGCAGTCCCATAAACTGCCGCCCGCTTCTGAAGTAAGGATGTACACTGCACAGGCTATCAAACACACAACCCATCCTGTAATGTTGTTGATCCGTTTGAATGTCATGACAAAAAATTAGACTTGATTTTTAGATGGAAGGCCGGGATGAAACCAATATTGATCCAAGTTAACAGCGGCGAGCTGATAGCTATGAGCTGCAAGGAATTTTTCTCGCGGAATACGTGAAAAACGCTGAAAAGAAGACTTTCAGTCTGGAACTTTTCATGCAGGGAGCTTGGTGAAACATTTTGTTTGCCATCCCTTCCCGTCTCATAGCCAAGAGCTCATAGCTTACAGCCATAAAGCTAAAAGCAGCGGGCTGATAGTGATGAGCTGCGAGGAATTTTTCTCGCGGAATACGTGAAAAACGCTGAAAAGAAGACTTTCTGTCGGAACTTTTCAGCAGGGAGCTTGGTGAAACATTTTGTTTGCCATCCCTTCCCGTCTCATAGCTAAAAGCTCATAGCTTGCAGCCATAAACGCCCCGATCAACCCGCAACCTGGATTAATATTAGTATTAATTCTCCTTACCACGTAACCCTTACTGTATTTTAGGAATATTTTGGGGTTTACCAGATGACCGTTTGGGTTTATGTGTCAGACACCCTGCAGGTGAGCAAACGCATAGACCGGACAACCACTGTATCAAAAGCGAACAATGTTTTCCGGATACAAAAACTAATTGCCTGTTTTACAACAGCCATCATAACTGGTATTTTTTTCGCTGCGGAGATATGCACCCATTCCGCCTGTTTAACCACTGCTTATGTTAAAGAACTATTTCAAAACCGCCTGGCGCCACCTGCTGAAAAATAAATTTTATTCATTCATCAATATTGCCGGGCTATCGGCCGGCTTGGCTGTGGGTATATTGATATTACTTTGGGTACAGGACGAATTAAGCTTTGATCATTTCCACCAACGCAGTTCCCGTATTTACCGGTTGGAGAACTGGGGCGGAACAGGTACCAGTAAACAAATCTGGACTGTTACTGTTGCGCCCATCACTACCCTTGCCAAAAAAGAAATACCTGAAATAGAAGATGTGGCGCGTATCACCAACAATCCGATTTATACGCTTTTCAAATATGGCAACAACACATTCGTAGAGGAAAATGGTTGCTTTACCGATCCATCCCTTTTTTCGATATTTGATTTCCCGCTTATTAAAGGCAATCCGGCAGCACCCTTTCCCAATGAACATTCTGTTGTGCTTACAGCCAGTACAGCCCAACGGTATTTTGGCAAGGATGACCCCCTCGGCAAGATCATCATCGCAAACGACAGCATACCATTCAGTGTAACCGGTATTATTGCAGACATACCAAGGAACTCCTTCCTGCAGTCAGGTATCTTTTTGCCTATGTCGCTACTGCACCGGTACATGTATGGCAATAAAACGGGTATGAATGAATACAACGATTTTCACCAGTTTCAATATGTATCTTTTGTATTGCTGCGCCCGGGCGCATCACCGGCATCGCTGCCTTCCAAGCTGTTCAATATACATATCCGCAACAAACCAGATGATACCGATGTGGAATACCTGCTGCAACCACTGGACAAAATGCATTTATACAATGCAGATGGCACCAACAGCGGTATCGAAACAGTACGCATGTTTATCCTTATTGCCATGCTGATACTGGCCATTGCCTGTATCAATTATGTAAACCTGTCCACCGCCCGTTCGCTGCTACGTTCAAAAGAGGTGAGCCTGCGCAAAATTGTAGGCGCCGCCAGGTTACAGCTGTTTATGCAGTTCATCATAGAAACCACCATTCTTTTTATACTGGCAGCCATGCTATCCCTGGTGCTGATGACGCTGCTGACGCCCGCCTTTAATCACCTCTCCGGAAAAGCGCTTGTACTGGATTTTACCAACCTGCATATCTGGAAAGTGATGCTGCTCACCATTGCAGGAACACTGGTGGCATCAAGCATTTACCCTGCACTGCTGCTCTCCTCTTTTGAACCCATCAGGGCGTTGAAAGGAAAAATAGCGGCCCGCATCAATGATACCCTGTTTCGCAAAATACTGGTGGTAACACAGTTTGCCTTTTCTGTTATACTGATCATCGGCACATTGGTGGTAAGCAGGCAACTGCAATATATCAGGTCGAAAGAGCTGGGTTATGATAAAAGCCAGGTATTTTCTTTTCCCATGCGCAATATGAGCAGCCGGTATAACGTGGTGAAAGCAGCTTTGCTGCAGCAACCAGGTGTACTGGATGTTACCCGTTCGAGTGATAATATCATATCGCTTGATGTGCAAACAGGTAATAATAACTGGGATGGTAAAGGCGCTACTGAAACCCTGATACTTCACCCCAATGCTGTTGATAAAGATTTTATTCCCTTCTTTAAAATGCACCTGGTGGAAGGCAGTAATTTTACCGGTGCCGTAGCCGATTCTGCGCATTTTATCCTCAATGAAGCGGCCGTAAAAGCAACACGTATTAAAAATCCTATCGGGAAAAAGTTCCGTTTGTGGCAGCAGGATGGCATTATATCGGGTGTGGTGAAAGATTTTCATTTTGCATCTATGCGCCAGAAGATAGAGCCTGCCGTTTTTTACTATGCCCCGCAAACCAGCGACCGTATATATGTAAAAACAACGGGAAAGGATGCATCAAAGGCAATTGCCGCCGCAGCACATGAATGGAAACAATACAATGCCAGCTTCCCGTTCAGTTATGCATTCCTGGATGAAACTTTTTCCAGCCTTTACCGCTCTGAGGAGCAGACCGGCGAACTGTTCAATGTTTTTGCGGCAGTGGCCATCCTTATTTCCTGCCTGGGTTTATTTGGACTGGCCGCTTATACTGCACAGGTACGCACCCGCGAGATCGGTGTGCGCAAAGTACTGGGGGCAAGTGTGCCCGGGATCATCAGCCTGCTTGCCAGGGATTTTATCAAACTGGTGGTACTGGCTATCGTAGTGGCCATCCCCATGGCCTGGTATATTATGAACAAATGGCTGCAGGATTTCGCTTATAAAACCCCTGTTGGCTGGACTATCTTCGCAATTGCCGGTTTCACAGCTATTGGTATTGCCTTGTTCACCATCTGCTTCCACTCTGTCAAAGCGGCCCTGGCCAATCCGGTGAAAAGCCTGCGAACGGAGTAGGGTATGAATCATGAAACGAGCAGTAATGGCAGTTGGCGGTCTTCAGTCGGCAGCCCGGCGCTCTCCTGCTACTTGCTACTTGCATCTTGCTACCTGCATCTTGCTACCTGATCTTGCTCCATATCCATCGAATCAACTACCTTTGCGCTCTTATGGAAAAGAGGCGTTCAGTGGCATTTCACACATTGGGTTGTAAGCTCAATTTTTCCGAATCCTCCACCCTTTCCCGCATGCTGGAAAATGATGGTTTTGAGAAGAGAGAGTTTGATGATCAGGCAGATGTATATGTAATCAACACCTGTTCGGTTACTGACAATGCCGATAAAGAATGCCGTCAGCTGGTACGCCGCATCCAGCGGAAATCACCTGAGAGCCTGGTGGTGATCACCGGCTGCTATGCCCAGCTGAAACCCAAAGAGATAGCTGAGATCCCCGGTGTTGACCTGGTGCTTGGTGCCGCCGAAAAGTTCAATATCGGCCAGCACCTGCGCGAACTGGCCAAAGGCGATTCAGCCAGGATCAGCAGCTGTGATATCGGGGAGGTGGAAGGGTTTCATGCTTCTTATTCACTGAACGACCGCACCCGCACATTTTTAAAAGTGCAGGATGGCTGCGACTACACCTGTTCTTTCTGCACCATCCCTATGGCCAGAGGCAAAAGCCGCAGCGACAGTATCGCCAATGTGGTGCGCAATGCCGAAGAACTGGCCGCCAACCAGGTAAAGGAAATTGTACTTACCGGGGTGAACCTGGGCGATTTTGGTAAAACAGCCAATGAAAAAACCGGCCTGCAACGGGAAGAGGATTTTTTCAGCCTGATACAGGCGCTGGATAAAGTGGAAGGCATCGAGCGCTTCCGTATTTCCTCTATCGAACCCAACCTGCTTTCACCTGAGATCATCCGTTTTGTAGCTGGCAGCAATAAGTTCATGCCTCATTTTCATATCCCCCTGCAAAGCGGCAGTAACCGCATCCTGGGCTTGATGCGCCGGCGTTACCGCCGTGAGCTGTATGCCGAAAGGGTGCAGCTGATCAAAGCGCTGATGCCCCACTGTGCCATCGGTGTGGATGTGATTGTAGGCTTCCCGGGCGAATCTGATGCTGATTTTAAAGAAACCTTCGATTTCCTGCACAGCCTGGATATTTCTTACCTGCATGTATTCACTTACTCTGAACGTGCCAATACCAAAGCGCTGGATATCAAACCTGTGGTACCCATCAACACCCGGCATGAGCGCAATAAAACCTTGCGCAACCTTTCGTACATGAAAATGCAGTATTTCACCCGCCAGCATGAGGGCCAAGTGCGGAAAGTGCTGTTTGAAGGCCATGAAAAGAACGGGATGATGGAAGGTTATACCGATAATTATATCCGCATCAGCACCCCCTTTCAGCAAAAGCTGGCCAATGAGGTGGTTGACTGGACTATCCATTAAAATTTCGGCTCAGATTTTCTGAAAATCAGGGAGATTACGATAGTTTAAAATTTAATGTATAATTTATTGATTATCATTAAAAAACTTATTTGCAAAGATTTATTATGCACCCGAAATCTCGCTCATAATTTTCTCTTACATTTGTTCCCGCACACCCGAATCCAGGGTTGTGGTGTATAACTAATTCCAACTTGCTACCCCATTAAGCTAAAGCTGACGACCCATTAAATTCTAGATTCAGCCATTGAAATGGAATTTTTATTGATTTAAAGAAGAAGGAGTGTTTATGTTTTCGTATGCTTTGTTGGAACCTGGTTGTTATTACCTGATTCAGGAAGAAGAAAATGCACCGCTGACCATGGTGCATATTCCAGTGGTGTCTGATTATGCCATGTATGTGTGCAAATATGGCGAAACAGAGGTCATGGAATGGAAGAAGAAAACCGATCCCATTTACGACATCATCGAATTACTCAGTGATCATGTGGTGAGAAACTGGCAGGAAGTGTATAACAATGCACAGGATACCTATGATTATGAAGAGGATGAAGATTAATGAAAGCAGGCGTCTGCCTGTGTAACCCGTACCGTGCAGGCCGGCTACCGCCCCTGCTTTACCCGTATGGCTTAATTCGTTTTATAATTTTATAAACTGAATGTTGTATATTCGGATGACCGCCCGGATCCGGAAGCATTTCCGGATCCGGCTGTTTTCTACCGGGGCTTGCCTTTAGAGAGAAAGATTCATATCACCTATCACCGGCGCCCGTTGCACGCTTGGTTCAATGAACACCGGTTTAGTTGTTCAGCATTAAATGGTTCATCACATGAAACGTTTCCAGGCAATTGTACACTTTGAAATGGATGAGGAGTTTATGTCACTGATAGCCCCCCACCGCACGTACATTAATTATCTTATCAATAAACAGGTGATCGACAGCTATGCAGTAAGCATGGAATCGCAAACCATCTGGATCACCTTCCGCGTGAAGAATAAAACAGAGGCAGACCAGCATCTTACTAAATCACCTTTATACAAGTACTGGACCTACCATATTGAAGAGCTGTATGTATACGACGGGCAGCTTTTCAGGATGCCCACATTGCAGTTCAATTGAGCTGTAGGGTTATAGCGATGAGAGGCAACTTCCCGTAGCTCAGGCTTGCTGCTTTTGTCTTCCCTCTTGCTTCTGCGCTTTCCGCGAGGGCTTTTCCATTTCTTTCACTCATCTTTTTGCATAAAAAAAGCCGGGTATTGTATTGTCCGGCTTTCTATGATTTGTGCTTGCTTATTTCTTCATCATCGCTATAAAATCATCAAACAGGTAGCGGCTGTCAAATGGACCGGGGGTGCTTTCAGGATGGTACTGCACGCTGAATGCCGGTTTGTGTTTCAGGCGGATACCTTCAATAGAATCATCATTCAGGTTCAGGTGTGTAATTTCCACATCAGGATGATTGCGCACAGCTTCAGGATCTACACCAAAACCATGGTTCTGCGTGGTGATCTCGCTTTTACCCGTAACAATATTTTTAACCGGGTGATTCAGCCCCCTGTGTCCATGATGCATTTTGAAAGTGCGGATACCGTTCGCAAGTGCCAGCAGCTGGTGCCCCAGGCATATACCGAACAGGGGCTTATTTTCGGCCAGTATCTGTTTCAGTGTTTCCACAGCATAAGGCATGGCTGCAGGATCGCCGGGGCCATTGGATATAAAATAACCGTTGGGATTGAACGCTTTCAATCTTTCCAGCGGTGTTTTAGCCGGGTGTACCCTTATATGAGCGCCCCTTTCTACCAGGCAGTTCAGGATATTTTTCTTTACCCCGAAATCGAGCACCGCTACTTTCAGCGGGGATTCGGGGTTACCCATTTCGTATTCCTCTTTTGTACTTACCTCGCTGGCCAGTTCAAGGCCATCCATACTGGGCACTTTGGCTAATTCAGCTTTCAGCTGGTCGATATCGGTGGTTATGGAAGAAATGATGCAGTTCATTGCACCTTTGGTGCGGATATGCGCTACCAGTGCCCGGGTGTCGATCCCTTCAATGGCAACAATATTGTTCTGTTTCAGGTAAGCATCCAGTGAATCGGTGGCCTGGTACCGGGAGAACCGTTCTTCCAGGTTACGCCCGATAAGTCCCCTGATCTTTACCGTTGCACTTTCAACATCCACCTGGTTAATACCATAGTTACCAACATGCACATTGTTCATGATCAGCACCTGGCCTGAGTAACTGGGGTCGGTAAATACTTCCTGGTACCCCGTCATACCGGTATTAAAACAGATCTCGCCTGTTGTAGTGCCGTTTTGTCCGAAGGCTTTACCATAAAAAACATGTCCGTCATCTAACAATAAAACCGCAGGTTGTTGTGTTTGGGGCATTTTATATCAGTGATTTTTTTTGCAAAAAAACTATTTAATCGTCAAAAAAGCCGGTAAAATTTTCCCACAATTCTGAAAACCGCGCAAATGCTTTTCTATCATGGCATTCAGCATATTGCCTAGCCCTGGCTTTGCCACGGTACAAGAAAAAAGGCAAAACCGGTAAACAGTTTTGCCTTTTATTGAGAGAAAAAACGACATCTTATTCAGCGGCTTTTTCTTCAGTTTTTGTTTCTTCAGCGGCCGGTGTAGCTTCAGCAGCAGCTTCTTCTGCTTTAGGAGCAGCTTTTTTACGGCCACCGCTACCACCTGCGCGGCGTGTTTTCTTGGCAGGCTCAGCAGCTTTAGCCACTGTTTTACCGTAGATCTCATTAAAGTCTACCAGTTCAATCAGGGCAGTTTCTGCATTGTCACCTACACGGATACCCAGTTTAATGATACGGGTATAACCACCGGGGCGGGCAGCTATTTTGGGAGCCACTACTGTGAACAGTTCTTTCACTGCAGTTTTGTCTTCCAGGTAGCTGAACACGATCCTGTGCTGATGGCTGATCTCAGCCTGGCTGCCATTTTTCTTGGTTTTAGTGATCAGGGGTTCAACATATGTTCTCAGTGCCTTGGCTTTGGCCAGGGTGGTAACAATACGTTTGTGCTTGATCAGCTGGCTGGCCAGGTTGGCCAGTAAGGCATCCCTATGGGCTTTCTTACGGCCCAGGTTGTTGATTTTGTCTCCGTGACGCATGGCTTATTGTTTTTGTAGTTCGCACCGTGCCAGGAATTGCGAACTTGTTTATAAAACGTTTCAGGTTGAATGTTTAAGGTTTCACGTTGGCTGTGCGCCGATCTGAAACCTTGGAACCCTGAAACTTTGGAAGCGTTCCAAGTTGAATGTTTAAGGTTTAAAGTTTCATGTTTAACTAAACCCAACCTGAAACCTTGAACCCTGGAACTTTGAAACTTCTTTATAACGTTCCAGGTTGAATGTTTAAGGTTTCACGTTTAACTAAACCCAACCTGAAACCTTGAACCCTGGAACTTTGAAACTTCTTTATAACGTTCCAGGTTGAATGTTTAAGGTTTCATGTTTAACTAAACCCAACCTGAAACCTTGAACCCTGGAACTTTGGAACTAATCCAAATTATCGAGACCCAGTTTGCTCAGGTCCATACCAAAGTGCAAACCACGTTCAGTAAGTACCTGCTCAATTTCGCTCAATGATTTCTGACCGAAGTTGCGGAACTTCATCAGGTCTTCCTGTTCGTACTGTACCAGTTCGCTCAGGCTGTTGATCTTGGCTGCTTTCAGGCAGTTGAAAGCACGTACTGACAGATCGAGATCTTCCAGCGGTGTTTTCAGCACTTTGCGCAGCTGCAGTACCTGTTCGTCCACCACATCTTCTTTCTTATCTTCTTTGTTATCGAAAGTGATGTTCTCATCGGTGATGATCATCAGGTGCTGGATCAGGATGCGGGAAGCCTGTTTAACGGCTTCTTCGGGATGAATAGTACCATCAGTAGCTACATCGAGAATCAGCTTCTCATAGTCGGTACGTTGTTCCACACGATAGTTTTCTATACCATATTTCACATTTTTGATGGGTGTATGGATAGAATCGATGGGAATATATCCGAAGGGAGCATCTTTTACTTTGTTTTCTTCAGCAGGAACATAACCACGGCCTTTGGCGATGGTAAATTCCACATCCAGTTTAGCTGAAGGATCCATGGTGCAGATCACCAGGTCAGGGTTCATCACCTGGAAGCTCTGGGTGGCTTCGCCGATATTGGCAGCAGTGAACTCTGATTTGCCTTTTACAGACAAAGTGATCTTTTCGTTGGCCACATCGTGCTCAACGCTTTTCTTAAACCGAACCTGTTTCAGGTTCAGGATAATTTCAGTTACATCTTCCGTAACGCCTTTGATAGTAGCAAACTCGTGGTCTACCCCTTCAATTTTAATACCTACAATAGCATAACCCTCTAAAGAACTCAGCAATACCCTGCGCAAGGCATTACCGATGGTTAAGCCATAACCAGGCTCAAGCGGACGAAACTCAAATTGACCTTCAAAATCAGTTGCTTTCTGAAGAACGATTTTATCTGGCTTTTGGAAGTTTAAAATGGCCATTTTATACTCCGGGTTTTAATTTTTTTGTTGACCGGCCAATATGCATCGCCGGGCTGGTGTTGTGTCACTCACTGCAGCGCCGGCAAATATCCCGGCATTCATTGAGTGCGATACGCTGGTCGTAAGGCGTGAAGATAAGCAAACACCTATCATCCACGCCTCACGCTTCACGATTATTTAGAATACAATTCGACGATCAGTTGTTCCTTGATGTTCTCAGGAACGCTTTCCCTTTCAGGATAAGTGATAAATGTACCTCTTTTCTCGGTATCATTCCAGTCGAGCCAGCTGAACTTAGGGTTTTTACCCCTGATCTGGCTGGTAAGAGAAGTGTTGCCTTCGCTTTTTTCTTTTAAACCGATGATATCACCTGGTTTTACCTGGTAAGAAGGTACATTCACAACAGCACCGTTTATGGTGATGTGTTTATGGCTAACCAGCTGACGGGCGGCAGGACGGCTGGGAGCAATGCCTAAACGGAATACAGTATTATCCAGACGGGCTTCCAGTAATTTGATCAGGTTTTCACCTGTAACGCCTTTTAAACGGGCAGCTTCTTCAAATGTATTGCGGAACTGGCGCTCTAATACACCATAAGTGTATTTGGCTTTTTGTTTTTCTCTTAACTGCAAAGCATATTCACCCAGGGTTTTACGCTTGCGGGATGCACCGTGCTGACCGGGAGGATTGCTGTTTTTACCTAACCATTTGCCATTGCCCAGGATCGGCTCGCCGAAAATACGGCTGATCTTGGTTTTGGGGCCTGTGTAACGTGCCATAATTGTTCTTTTTTGATTTTTTAGTGACGGTGCTTTATCTGTAAAAATCTAAAATGAATAAAACACCCATTTAAAATGTAAGATGTTAGATGTACGATGTCAGATGCAGGTTCTGTACACATTGTACATCCCAGATCTGACATCGTACATAATATATTAAACCCTGCGTTTTTTGGGAGGACGGCAGCCATTGTGCGGCAAAGGCGTTACGTCTTTGATCATGGCTACTTCGATACCTGACTGAGACAGGGAGCGGATAGCACCTTCCCTACCGGCGCCGGGGCCTTTTACATATACGTCAACTCTTTTCAAACCTGCTTCAAAGGCAACCTTTGCAGCATCGGAAGCGGCCATCTGTGCGGCATAGGGTGTATTCTTTTTAGAACCTTTGAAACCCATTTTACCTGCTGATGACCAGCTGATCACCTGTCCGTTCTTATTGGTCAGGGAGATGATCACGTTGTTGAAAGTAGCATTGATATGGGCATCGCCATAAGCATCTACTTTTACAATTCTTTTTTTGGCAGCGGCTTTTGCGCTGTTCTGTGCTTTCGCCATAATTCTTGTTTGAGGTAATCTTCTAAAAATGCAGCCCCTCCTTTTCCAGTGAACTGGAACTATCCGGCGGCTTTATATAACAAATTCCAATAAGCAAATTCCAAAATCCGATGTTGGTGGATTTTGGAATTTGTTACCTGGAATCTAATTATTTCTTAGGTGCCTTTTTCTTACCGGCAACAGTTTTACGCTTACCTTTCCTGGTACGGCTGTTGGTACGGGTACGCTGTCCACGAACAGGCAAACCCTTACGATGGCGTAAACCACGGTAACAAGCAATATCCAGCAGGCGTTTGATATTCATCTGTACCTCACTGCGCAAAGCACCTTCGGTTTTGATTTCACTGCTGATGATGTTACGGATGGCAGCCTGCTCCTCATCGTTCCACTCATGTACTTTCTTATTCCAGTCTATACCAGCCTTGGTTAAGATATACTGAGCGGTGGAACGGCCAATACCATAAATGTAGGTAAGACCTATTTCGCCTCTTTTGTTCTTTGGTAAGTCTATACCGGCAATACGAGCCATAGTATTATTTTAGATTTACGATTTATGAATCCTGGGTCCCTGAGCGCAGTCGAAGGGCCATGGCCCCTGTCCTGAGCGTAGTCGAAGGACTATCCCTGACGCTGTTTGAAGCGGGGATTCTTTTTGTTAATAATGTACAGCTTGCCCTTTCTGCGAACAATCTTGCAGTCGGCACTACGTTTCTTAACTGATGCTCTAACTTTCATAATTGTATTTTTTACAACTCAGCTCGCAGCAAAAAGCCTGAAGCTATTTTATTTATACCTGAATATGATCCTTCCCCTTGACAGATCGTACGGGCTCATTTCCACACCTACCTTGTCGCCAGGGAGGATCCTGATATAATGCATCCTCATTTTACCTGAGATGGTCGCCAGTATTTCATGACCGTTTTCCAACTTCACCCTGAACATTGCATTACTCAGGGCTTCGATGATTACACCATCTTGTTTAATCAGTGGTTGTTTAGACATACGATTTTTGGGAGCGCAAAGATAGAAAAATACAATGGAATAATGAAAATTTTGAAAATATTTTTAATCCAGCGCAGATAAGGGGCGAAAATACAGCTTTTTAGATAAAAGAAACACTTTCATATTAAAAAATAATATCATGTAATTGGATCGGGAAAAACAACAATTCATGTACACTTTCCAGCTTTAAATAGGGCCCACTAAAACAGGTTAACAGGCAAAATCAGCTCCCATACCCCGCTTCGCGCCCGCCCGCTGTACTCATTATTCAGCAGGTGACTATACCGGATACCAAAATTCACCAGCTGCTGGTTCCACCATTTTGTATCAAAATACAGCTCGCCGCCCACCGTATTAAAGGGGGTATTGATAGCCGTACGCAGGCTCCGGCCTATGGTATGATCATAAAATGCATTCAGCCGCACCCGGCGGAAATAAACCAGGTTACCCACTCCCCAATCAGGGTACAATAACGGTAAATGGTAATTGACACTCAACCGCCACATTCGCGGAAAATCGATGGAAGTATATCCCCTGGAAAACGGGAAATTATCGCTGAAATAATACTGCCTGGCCGTATCCCTGCCCTGGTAAGCCACACCCAGCACAATATTATGTGTTCTCCATAACCCGGGCACATAGAAATTGGCGCTTGCCAGGAACTGCCTGGCGGTATACCTGGAAAGAATATTCCGGTACCGGAGCAGCACACTCTGGGCCCAGCGGGGGTATATCTGCTGTGCCGCCTGCTGTACCTGCCCGGTATACTGCAGGCTGGATTCCAGGTAGCCAAAACTGATATTGTCCTGACGCTGTTTGGCCAGCCCTGTCCAGTGCACCTGCTGGATATTATAGGTAGAAGACAGCGTAAGATAACGGTATTGTTTCCCTTCCGAAAAATTCAGGGGTAGCCGCAGTCCTGCATTGGCATTGAACTCGTTCCAGTAAAAACTGGTGTCCCGGGTGTACAATGTATTCCTGTTCCAGGTTTGGCTGATGCCCAGTACCGGTTGTACATACCAGCCGCCATAAATACCCGTATACCCTATTTTGCTGAAACCTTCATTGTAGTTATAGGTGTAGTACAACTGGCTCTGCAGGGTGTTCAGCACATTCTGGCCATATACAGCCACGGTAAGTTCGGGCTGGCTGTAATAAGGCCTCCAGCTATGAAAATTGAACAGCTGAAATGCCTTGCCATACTTCGACTGAGGGAACTGCCTTGGCGGCAGTTCCTGCAATGTATTGCCTGCATTTGTTTTGAACGGAGCCTGCACATACAAAGGGGTAAGGGTGTCAGCCGCAGCGGTATGCTCCCATGCAGCAGGCAGCTGCGCCAGCCGGTAACCATCTGCCGTAAATGCAGAACCCACAATAGTATTCCCCACCCCGGTAACTGCCTGGTAAAGACCGGTAGCATAAGCAGCCAGCCTGAAATGCTGTTGCTGCCCGCCTGTATAAGCCCATATTTCATCCTGCCCTTTGTTACTGCAGGTGTACAATAAGGTATCTCCCTGCACTACGGGGAAGCCAATAATACGGTTGCTGAAAGGCAAAATATCTTTCCAGCTTCCATCTTCCAGCGACAGTTGCCGGATAGCCATCTCACCCTGCCTGTTGCGCTCTATGCAGTATAAAGACCTGTCATCGGCAGCAAATTTGGGATAGGAAAATACATGGCCATCCTTTGCCGCTGCTTTCCGCAGCAGCTTGCCTTCTTCATCCAGCAGCACAATACCTGACTGCTGTTGCGCCGTGTATTCGGCTGCAGCCACCATCTGCCCGCTATGGGCTATATCGGGTGAAAAATATTTTGCATGGCAGGAAATGGTTTTCTTTTCCCCGCTTGCAATATCCAGGATCTTTATATTACTGAACTCCCTGTTGCCCCAGCGTGTATCTGCCTGATAGGCTGCGTACACAATTTTGCCATTGTTATAAGAAAAATAATCGTCGTACGCGATATCCCGTATAGCGATTTTCTGCGCTTTACCTTCAGGACTGATATGATAGAATGCAGGAATGGCCTTGTAACTGCTTTTTAATACAATCAACCCTCCGTCCGGTGCACGGTACGGATAACGGTAATCCACCACGTTATTGGCTTCCACTGCTGTGAGCCATTGGGGTTGCACAGAAGATCGCTGCCATTGCCGGTGATAAAAATCCAGCGCATCCTGCACAAACTGTGTATATGGTACACCCGCATACTGCTTTACTGCATGTTGCAAAGGATAAAACAAGGGCTGGAAGCGTACAGCTTCCTGTGTTATTTTCTTCCAGAGATCATCCCCGTATTTTTCCCGGCCATAAGCCACCAGCAGGTATCCCAGCTGGTAGTGATCAGGAATATAATGGCGCAACGATCCGTTGCGCAGCTGCATAAAATTATATTGCTTATTGCCCAGGTACAATGACCGGTAACCATTGAAGAAAAAAGGTAAACGGCCTCTTCCCTGCCTGCTTAACATGGTTTCATTAAATACAGCATCCCCCTCAAAAAACCAGTCGGGCACAGCTGCTGCGTTGGCGATGGCCTGGCCATCTTGCCCAAACAGCACAGACATCACTTTAGACCAGCCATGGTTGAAATTGCTGTACTGCTGTACATGTCTGAATTCGTGAATGGCCAGGTTATCGGTCCAGCTTTGCGCTCCCAGCTCCAATGCATTCTGTGGCGGCATCAGGTAAAACTCGCTGCGGTAAGGTGCCAGCGCCACATAGGCATTGGATAAGGTGGAATTGTTTTGCAGTACCAGGCTCACCTTGCGTATATGTGTGCCGATAGTATGACTGTACTTATTCTGCAGATAGTGGGTGATATTGGCTATACGTGATGCAGTAGAATCGAGCCCTTCCGGAAATATTACCCGGATGGTATCTGTATTGATCTGTTTCCATCTGAGTGAAGAAGGACTTCCGCCGAACTGTTGTCCATATCCATGAAAATAAAAAAGCACCGTAAATAACAAGGGTATATACAACCGGTAGGCAGGATACATAGAATGGCTTTGTTCGATGAAAATAAGCATTAGTTGAATTGAATGTGCAAAAGTCTGCTGGTGTCAAACTCCACCCCTCTTAACGCAATATCTCCACCCATCCTGCTACAGGTTCTTTCGTCAGGCCATCATTGAGATTGATCAGGTAATAATAAGTACCTACCGGAACCTGCTGGCCATTATATGTTCCATCCCATGGTGTATGATAGCCCCTGCTCCGGTACAGCAATGTACCCCAGCGGTTGTATATTTCTACCAGACAGTTGCTGAAATTATACAGGCCTTCTATCACCCATTTATCATTAATACCATCTGCGTTGGGAGAAAAAGCATTGGGTATTCTGAACTTAAGCACTTTCACATTTACTTCATCAAAAGCAGTACAACCAAATTCACTGGTAGCCGTTAAGCGGTAAGTGGTACCCGAATGCGGGTGCACCACGGGTTGCAGGGTTTGCTGCATGGCAGAATCTCCGGGCAGCCATTGGAACGAGCGGTACATACCGGTGATAGAAGCATCCAGCTTGGCAGCGCGGCCTTCATACATCACCTGGTCGGCTCCTGCATTAACCACCGGTACAGGGTATACTTTGAAGCCCGTTGTTTTTTCATCAACACAGCCATCGGTGGTAGTATAACGATAAATCACAGTATATGATCCTGCAGCAATTACCGGGTTAAAATACCCCGAACTACTTACGCCCGCGCCAATAAACACGCCTTTGCCAGGCAACCCCGTTGTTTCACTTGCCGTAAAACGGGCTACACCAGCATTCTGACAGATATTACTGATAGGTGGCAATACCACCTGCGGCGATTTTTTTACAGCCCATACTACTGTTTTACTTGTGCTGCAACCATTTTTTTCTGCCATTACGGTCAATCTTACAGAATCACCGGTCAGGCCTGCAAGTTTCATGTTCTGGCCGGGTGTTTTGCGCCCGTCCTCCGTGGTCCATTCAAAATAAGTACCCGGCAACGAAGCGCTGGCTCTTGCCTCAAGCGTTGATTGCTGGCAGAAGCTGCCTTTGGCATCTACACTGATCACTGGCAGCGGGTTCACAACAACCGGATATGGAACCGGGTGGGATATACAGCCATCTTTAGTCCCCTTCAACACATACAAACCGCCCTGGTTCGTTAATGCTGCAGCAACGTTATATTCATTCGATGTACTGATGATTTGTCCTGTGGGATCCATCCATTGAAAAGCGGTACCACCCAAACTCGAACTGGCTGTCAAATGCAAAGCAGCAGTTTCGCAAACCGTACTGTTCCCGGCAATCGAGACAACAGGCAATGGTTTTACTGATACATTATAACTGGCGGGATGAGAGACACAGCCATTTTTCATTGCAACCAACCGGTAAGTACCACTATTGACAATTGAACCGGATGGAATATCAACTGTTGCCGCTGTTCCGGCATAATTACCAGGCCCTGTCCAATTATAAGCATCCGCAGAAATATCTGCGCTTAGCTTTAAAGGCTGCTCCGCACAAAGTGATGCAGTACCGGTAATGTTCACCACTGGCAATGACTGCACAGCTACCATATAACGCGCGGGATAAGATACACAACCAGCCTTTGTTACCGTTAATTGATACACACCGCTATTGGCTACTGAGCTGGAAGCGATCTCCATTGCAGAAGCAGAGCTTATGTAATTATTTGGCCCGGCCCAGCTATACAAATCAGCACTGATGTCGGCGCTTAGTTTCAGGGGCTGCTCTGCACAAACAGTAGCTGCACCAATGATGTTTACTACCGGCAAAGACTGCACATGCACAGTGTAATTTGCAGGATGAGACAGGCAATTGCCTTGTTTTACCATGAGCTGGTAAGCGCCGCTGTTATTGATTGAGCTAGAGGGTATATCTACTGTTGAAGTTGTACCTGTGTAACCATTCGGTCCTATCCAATTATAAGCATCAGCAGTAATATCTGCGCTTAGTTTTAAAGGTTGTTCCGCGCAAAGTGATGGTGTACCAGTGATATTCACCACTGGTAATGCCTGCACCTGCACTGTATAGTTTGCAGGATGAGAAAAACAGCTGCCTTGTTTCACTGTCAGCTGGTAAGTACCACTATTCTTAGCTGAGCTGGAAGATATTTCTACTGTTGAAGTTGTACCTGTGTAACCATTCGGTCCTGTCCAATTATAAGCATCAGCAGTAATATCTGCGCTTAGTTTCAGCGGCTGTTCTGCACAGAGTGATGGTGTACCAGTGATATTCACCACTGGTAAAGCTTGCACCTGCACTGTATAGTTTGCTGGATGAGAAAAACAACTACCCTGTTTCACCGTCAGCTGATAAATACCATTATTATCGGTTGAGCTCGAAGGAATAACTACCGTTGATGCTGTCCCCGCGTAACCATTCGGCCCTATCCAGCTATAAGCATCAGCAGTAATATCTGCGCTTAGCCTTAAAGGTTGTTCCGCGCATAGGGATTGAGCACCTGTGATATTTACCACTGGTAAAGCTTGTACCTGCACAGTATAATTAGCAGGATGAGAAAAACAGCTACCTTGTTTTACTGTCAGTTGGTAAGTACCACTGTTATTAGTTGAGCTGAAAGGAATAGCGACCGTTGATGTTGTACCGGTGTAGCCATTCGGCCCTGTCCAACTATAAGCATCAGCAGTAATATCTGCACTCAACTTTAAAGGTTGCTCCGCACAAAGCGATTGGGCACCAGTGATATTTACCACTGGTAATGCCTGCACCTGCACTGTATAATTTGCAGGATGAGAAAAACAGC
>CBJLMB010000069.1:0-20409 GCA_966424055.1 uncultured Deminuibacter sp.
TCAAGAACTTAAACCCTACTCTCTCACGCTGTTTGCGTTGGGGTTGCAAAGGTAAGAACTATTTTCATTTCAGCAACAAAAACTTTAAAATATTTTCAGTTTTTATTTTTCTTAACCTTTTGATCTTCAATGAACTAACCGTTTTTTGATTCGGGTTGCAAAGATAGTCATCTTTACATTTCGCACCAATTTTATTTTTAAAATAATTCCGGTTGTGACAGAAGCGTTGAGTGAAAGAACTGCTGCTTGTTTTTCAAAGCGGGCCGCAAAGATAAGCGGGAAAATATTGCCGCCAAATCTTTTTGCTATTTTATACTTTTTGTATCCGCGCAACATGCCCCGGACATAAACAGCCATAAAGCCTGGAATGCCTGCTACCGCTGTATTTCAGCCCCTGCTGTTATAGTGAAAATATTTTCAGGAAAATATACGGTTTCCAGAAAAAGCCCCTGCGGCGGAGCGGAGAAATCGGCACCTGCACAGTTTTTGGCTTCGATAATCTGCCTTAGTTCAGCAATGCCAATATGGCCCCGCCCTACCCGCAGCATGGTACCTACCAGCCCGCGTACCATCCCACGCAGAAAGCGGTTAGCTTTTACATGAAACACCAGGCAATCCCCCTCTTCCATCCATTCGGCCAGTGACAGCTGGCATAAAAAAGTTTTTACCTGGGTATTGCGTTTGGAAAATGAAGTGAAATCGCTGTGTTCTCTTATCACTGCGGCAGCTTCATTAAGCAGGGCCAGATCCAGCTTATAGGGATAGAAATAGCCCCTGTCTGCAAGAAAGGGATTTTTCACCTGGTAAATATAATACCGGTATTCCCTGGCTGTGGCATGAAAACGGGCATGTGCATCATCTGCAACCTGCACAATACGTGTAACCGCGATATCACCGGGCAGCAACGCATTCAGGTTGTACACCTGGCCGGGCTGAATGGAAAGATCAGTATCGAAATGAAAATAATTCTGTCGTGCATGTACACCGGCATCGGTACGGGACGATCCGGTCAGGGAAAAAGGCTGCCTGAAAAATACCTGCATGGCTTTTTCCAGCTCCGCCTGTATGGTCAGCGCATTTTGCTGCACCTGGAAACCACTGTACCGTGTGCCTTTGTACGAGAGCTCTATAAAATAACGTGGCATGAAAAAAATATATGGACAAAAATATAAACGTCAGGCCGCAAGACCTGACGTTTATGGGTCAACACCTCAAATATCTTACAACCGCAGCATTGCGCGGAAACGTTTTTTGTAGTAATCATCAATCAGCATCGATTCCAGGCTTGGGTAGTTGGTTACATCATACACAAATGGATAACCGGCGTCATAAAACTTGTACCGGTTTTCATCGGTATAAAACAACATACCCAGGTTTTTGATCTGCTCAGTGGTATAGCATTTTGATTTAAATGCTTTCCTCGCCACCTCAATCATTTTATCATCGTCGCCTGCACCCACCATACGTTTGCGCAACCTGGCCAGGTCGTTATCATTGGCCATACCTGCACAGTTGGAATTATAACTGGCAATACCGGAAGAACGGCGCTTCTCTTCTGTTGCAGGCACGGCCGTAGTTTGTGCAGCTGCAGCAACAGATGCATCTGCAGCGGTATTGCTGTTGTTTACAACAGGCGTTGCCGCCGGCGCGGTATTACTGTCTTTTGATTTGGCGTAGAAAGGGTTGTTCACTGTTTTGCTTTCTTCCCCGTTCACAGTGGCATCGCCATCAAAAAGTGTTTTGCGTTTTTTATCAGGCACTGCTTCTGCTACGGCACCACTATTGCTATTGCCTGTATAATCGGCACTGCCAGGTTTGGGGATGAATATTTTTACTGTGTCGCCACCATTTGCATTAAAATCGATGAAGGTAACATTACGGCCTTCTTTCCTGGCTTCTTCGCGGGTTTTGATCACTCCGCGGGTATTGGATTCAGGTCTTTCGTCTTCCGCAGCTTCTGTAACAGAGGTAGGCGCTTTAGCCTGCTCCTGCTGTACCTGCTGAACAGGAGTTGCAGCAGGCTGCTGTGCTGCAGCAGTTTTTTTGGGCGTATTGTTTTTAACAGCAGGTGCTGCAGTGTTTACATTTTTGATGCTGGGATCGTCCACCACCTGTGACAGCATATCACCAAAAAGGCCGCTGTCTTTTTTACCTGTAGCAGGGGTGCCTGTGCCGGTTGCAGGCGCAGCACTGCTATTGCCGGCCGCAGTTTGCGGCTGTGCTGCAGTGGTTGAAGACTGGCGGGCATTACCGCTGCCTGCCAGGATCATCTCCATACTTTGCAGGTTCACCAGTGCCCAGCCTTTATCGCCCAGGTTTTTTAAACCATATCCCACATCTTTATTATCAATGGTGCAGGTAAAGCGTTGTTCAGGGTATTTATTCTGCGGAAAGCCTACAGTAAAGGTATACTGACCACTGGCTATTTGTGAAATAATAAGGTAACCGGAGCTGCTGGAGCTGAAATTCTTTTTATTCAGCAGTACATAAAAAGGTTCTTTGCTATCCGACTGGATATACATAAAATGATTCTGCTGCCCTACAGCAAGCAAGCGGCCCAGGAATAAAGTAACAAGTAACAGTACGGTTTTTCTACCCGAAAATTGCCATTTCATCTGTTCATATTTGTTTTTTCAGTGGTCAGATACAATCCCGGCCGGTCATGATAAAATGCAGTTGTGCCGGGTATTCATCCTGAATACAGATTTTAAACAAAACTATGCTAAAACTACGAAAGTCCCGAAGACTGTAACCGGGACTGCTGTTAAGTTAAACAATGGCCGGGCCCGGGCTTTCAGGCACATCTCCTAACCACAATCGGGCCATGTTTGCACCAGTTACAAAAAATATTCAGTTGCGCTCATCACAGAGATGTTAAATTTATGCCCACAAATTTTTTATTTTAATGAGAAAACTATTTCTGTCCATTTGTGCATTGGCGTCTTTGCCGGCCTTTGCTCAAATACATTCACGTACGAATCAGGAAGAAAGCTGGAAGAAGATCTACCGCGCTGCAGATACCAAGATCAATGACCTGGTGCATACCCGGCTTGATGTGAAATTCGATTATGCCAAAGCTTATCTCTATGGTAGAGCCTGGATCACCCTGCAGCCGCATTTCTATCCCACCGATTCATTGCGGCTGGATGCCAAGGGCATGAATATTAATACGGTGGCCATGGTAAGCAATGGCAAAAACACACCACTGCAGTTCGATTACCACGATTCAGTGAACCTGTATATCAACCTGGGCCGTACCTACCAGGCAGATGAAAAATACACCATCTATATCGATTATGTGGCCAAACCCAATGAGCTGAAAGTACAAGGCAGTGCAGCCATCACCGATGCCAAAGGCTTGTATTTTATCAATCCCCAGGGTAAAGACAAAGATAAACCCACACAGATATGGACACAGGGCGAAACAGAAGCCACCAGCGTATGGTGCCCTACCATTGACCGTCCCAACCAGAAAACAACTGAAGAAATCAGCATGACCGTTCCCGACCGCTATGTTACCCTGAGCAACGGTTTGCTGGTTAGCCAGAAAAAAAACACAGACGGTACCCGTACCGATAACTGGAAGATGGATCTGCCTCATGCCCCCTACCTGTTTTTTATGGGCGTTGGCGATTATGCAATTGTCAAAGACCATTATAAAAACAAAGAGGTTAGTTATTATGTGGAGAAACCTTATGAAAAAGTAGCCCGCCGCATTTTTGGCAATACCCCCGAAATGATCGCTTTTTATAGCCGCATCACCGGCATCGATTTTCCCTGGCCCAAATATGCCCAGATCGTAGGGCGCGATTATGTAAGCGGCGCTATGGAAAATACCACGGCTACCCTTCACCAGGAAAACGCACAGCAAAATGCCCGGGAATTAACAGATGGCAATAATTGGGAAACCACTGTTGCACATGAATTGTTTCATCAATGGTTTGGCGACCTGGCCACCTGCGAAAGCTGGAGCAATCTTACCATGAATGAAAGCTTTGCCAATTACAGTGAAACATTGTGGGAAGAATATAAATACGGTAAAGATGCCGGTGCCGAACAGAACTATACCGATATGCTTGATTATTTCAGAAGCCGCGGCGACAACAAAGACCTGGTCAGGTTTTATTATGCAGATAAAGAAGATATGTTCGATGCGGTAACTTATAACAAAGGCGGCCGTATTTTAAATATGCTGCGTCATTATGTTGGTGATTCTGCATTTTTTAAATCACTGCACACCTATCTCGCCGCCAATAAATTCAAAGCAACGGAAGCCCAGCAGCTGCGACTGGCATTTGAGGAAGTTACCGGCCGTGACCTTAACTGGTACTGGAACCAGTGGTATGATGGCAGCGGGCATCCCAGGCTGGATATCAGCTATGGCTATGATGCGGAAAAACGTATGGCCAAAGTATTCATCCGCCAAACACAGGATGGGGACAAAATATTCACACTGCCCATCGATATTGATGTGTATGTGGGCAATAAAAAAGAGCGGTATAGTGTATGGATGAAAGACAAAGCCGACACTTTTGCTTTCCAGGTAAGTTCAAAACCTGACCTGGTCAATGTGGATGGTGATAAAATTTTACTGGCACAGAAACAGGAACACAAAACACTGGCCGAGTATGCACACCAGTATAAATATGCCGGCAATTATGTAGACAGAAGAGAAGCTATTGAATATGCCGCCGACCACCATCAGGAAGACGGTGCAGTTCAGTTGCTGAATACTGCACTTGACGACAGTTATAAAGGCATTCGTTCACTGGCGCTGAAAAGCCTGGTCAATACTGATATCGCAACCAGTACACTGGCAAAAGTGGAAGAGATCGCCAAAAAAGATCCACACCGGCCTAACCGTGCACTGGCCATCGGTTTACTGGGCGATTTACAGAACAAACAATATCAACCTTTATTTGAACAAAGCCTGCACGATTCGTCCTATACCGTAGCTGCCGCCGCACTGGCTGCATTGGCCGACCTGGATGAAACCAAAGCCATTGCGGCCATGCCTTCATTAAAAGAGGATGCAAGAGGCGACCTGAAAGCCACGCTCGATCAGCTGGATGTACTCACCAAAACAGATGCTGACTTTGATACCATTTACAATAAGTTCAACACTGCCCCGCGCTTTGAAAAACTGGCACAGAGCTTTACGCTGATCACCTATTTATCCAAAGTGCAAAACCCGCAGCATTTTAAAACAGGTGTTACCGCGGTGACTGATTACAGCAACCGCCTGCGCAGCATTGCCCCGCGTTATTCTGCAGCGGTGAACAAAGAACTGCAAAAGCTGAAGAAAAAGAAAGAGGCCTTAAAAGATTCTGTGGCTGATAAAACAGCGATTGCCGAAGAATTGAGCATACTGGATGAGAAACTGAGAAAATAAGCCAGTCCTGTTTCTTATGAAAGAAACGGCATAAAACAAACCGGGAGCGCAAAATGGATATTCCATTACTGCGCTCCCGGTTTTATTTTTTACTGTTACCAGCTTCCACTCGATCCACCACCGCCGCTGCTGCCACCACCAAATCCGCCGAAGCCGCCGCCTCCACCGCCGCTCCAGCCACCACCGCCACCGCGATCGCTCCATCCGCCGCCGCCAAAGAAGATCGGCGGAATAAACAGGCCACCGCCTCCTCTTCCCCCTCGTCCACCGCCACCGCGGAGTATGGCCAGCACGATGATCACAATGATGACAAACAAGACCACCCCTCCGCCACCCGGTGAGTGATCCTGCGTTCTTTCACGCGGGTTCTTGTATTCGCCAGCCGCGGCTTTACTGAGTGATTCAATCGCTTTGTTTAAACCCTGGTAGTAATTTCCCTCGCGAAAGCTGGGATTCATATCGTTTTCCCTGATAGCACGTGTAGTGATATCGGGAATAGCGCCTTCCAGTCCATACCCCACTTCTATACGCACCTGCCGGTCGTTCACGGCCAGCAGTATGAGCACACCGTTATTGGTTTTCTTATTGCCGATACCCCAGGAACGGAAAAGCTTCAGGGCATAGTCGTCAATGGGATAATCGTTCAGTGTGGGAATGATGACCACAGCGATCTGGTTGGAGGAGCTGTCGTCGAGTGCCACCAGTTTGGATTCCAGTATATCCCGCTGTTCGGGCGATAATACACCGGCTTTGTCCACAACCAGTCTTGGCGGGTTGGGCTTTGGCAATACATCCTGAGACCAGACAGGCACTGTAGCTACCAGTAGTATGAGTAGAAATAAAATCCGCTTCATTATTCAAATAAACAGGCATGCAGGGTGCATGCCTGTATTTTAGAGTACATTAATTGCCGAAAACAATATCATCTGGCAGTTCATTTTTATCTGTTGCAGCATCGTAGGGGAAATGCGAACTGAGTACCTGGCCTATTTCGAGCACCATGGCAGCAATACCACTAACATAGTGCTCCCTATTAAATTCGGCCAGTATCTTTTTCACGCTTTCATCCCAGAATGCTGTTCCTGCTTTCCGGAAAATACCCTCATCGGCGTACACAGCCAGCTGCCTGTCCCTGAGTGCGATATACACCAGCACGGCATTCCGCTGTGCAGTTTGTTGCATCTGCAGTAACTGGAACACTTCCACAGCCCTGTCCAGCGGATCTACAAAACGGCAACGGCTTTCAATATATACCCTTATTTCACCGCTTGTATTCAGTTCTGCCGTGCGGATAGCCTGCACGATCATGTTCTTATCATCCTGCGAAAAAAAACTTTCGGTTTTCCTGCGAAACAAACTAAACATAATGACTGGGTTAAAATTTCACTTCCGGAGCTTTTTCAGAACCCGCATCTGCCTGGAACCCTGCTTTAGGTTTAAAACCAAACATACCGGCAAAAACATTCATGGGGAAAGAACGCACTTTCACATTATAATCCTGAACGGCTGCATTGTAGTCGTTGCGGGATACTTTAATACGGTTTTCTGTTCCTTCCAGCTGTGTTTGCAGGCCACGGAAAGCATCGTTGGCACGCAGCGTGGGATAGTTTTCGCTCACTGCCAGTAACCTGCCCAATGCAGCGGACAATTGCCCCTGTGCCTGTTGGAACTGCTGCAGTTTTTCGGGAGTAAGATCATTGGCATCTACTTTGATCTGGGTGGCAGAGGCCCTTGCATTGATCACATTCTGCAGGGTGGTCTGTTCAAAATTGGCTTCCCCTTTTACTGTGTTTACCAGGTTGGGGATCAGATCGGCACGACGCTGGTAATCGCTCTGAACATTGGCCCAGGCATTTTTCACCACTTCATCCTGCTTTACCAAACCATTGTACCCTCCGCATCCGCAACCGCCTATGATTAGTACGATAGCTACAATTACGATTAATGCAAGGTTTTTTGTTTTCATATCAACTGTTTTTCTTGTTTAAATATATACATCAAAAGAAATACCCCATTGCTGTTTCCTGACGTAACGTCAGGATGTTTGTATAAACGGGTAGCTGTTGCTGATGACTGCAACAGCACAATTATAAGCGGTTATTTCTTTATTTGCAACAGGCCGGTCAATTTTGATGGGAGAACCAATGATGTAAAATGCGTTTACAAGCACGCACAACATCATTTCTCAATACTGTTTGGCAAATTGTTTTTCCTGTGCATTGAGTGCGCCGCTTTCCAGCGCTTTATCGCCTGCAGCAACAATGATCCTGTACCGGAAAGTAACTGTTTGTCCTTTCTCCAGTTTAAAATTCAGGCTGTCTTTTCCGTTGCTGAAAACTTTTTGTCCAAGCGGGTTGGCCGCAAACAAACCATAACCGCGGGCATGCCAGTAGGTAGGATAGCCTGGGTTTTTAGGATGGTCGAGTATGGCAATGCTGATGGTGGCATTGTTCTTTTTACCATACAGCAAACACCAGTCGCCACGGGTGCTCCAGGCGCTATCGCCCTGTTTTCCTTCGCTGGTGAGATAATTGCCGTTGGCAACTTTTGCTGCATCAGGCGCCACGGTGGTTATATTGCCATGCACATCTACAAATTGTTTGGCATTGTTGGAAGGAAGTTCAAGCTCCTTGGTAACACGCAACCCCAGCAGGCCGTCTTTGGTATCGGGAAAAGCCACATCCTGCTGTGCGGTTAGCGAAGTGATCCTGTCGATAATGCGCAGCTGTTTATTACCGCTGAAGAAAAAAGTAGTGGATTCTTTTAACAATACATTCTTGTTGATATCGATCCAGTCGGCAGTCCAGGAAAGCACAGCTTTTGTGCCGCTTTTCGTACTGGTAACCTGTGTATTTTTTATAGACCCGTATAACTGTTTTTTATTGGCCGGGATAGCCCAGGAATTGTTCCAGAAATCGAGCCCGTTCACACTTTCATAATTGAACCAGAGCCCCTGGTGATGGGGATGATCTGTTGATTCGCCTGTACGCGGCGCCAGCGGATAGCCGCGTGTTACCACGATATTACCGGGTGCATAAATGGGGAACAGGATGGGTTTGGCCAGTGTATCATCGTACAAAAAACTGGTAAAAGGCTGATTATTGATCAGCACCTGTACCTCGTGTTTGCCGGCGTCATTTTTTACCAGGATGTTATCATTCTGCTGGGCGGCAGCCATCCCCGCCGACAAAATGCAAACACCGGAACTGAGCTTGATAAGGCTTTTTTTCATCTGTTGATATTTTTTTCAATGGTCAGAGATGCCCCTGCAGCGATATTCTGCCGGGCGCATGTTGTCAACCGTTTGTGATGGTATTAAAAATAAGCATTCAGCCCTGATCGTGCAGGATGTTTTTTTAATTAGCCCAAAAAATACGGGCTGCCAGGGCAGCCCGTATAAACCGGTTTATTGTAATGATCACAATTAATTGCTATGCCTTTTCGCTGATGGCAGCGATACCCGGCAACACTTTTCCTTCAAAGTATTCCAACAGGGCGCCACCCCCTGTAGATACATAACTTACTTTATCAGCATATCCGAACTGGTTAACAGCAGCAACACTGTCGCCACCACCCACCAGCGAAAAAGCACCCTGCTGAGTAGCCGCAGCCACAGCTGTGGCAATGGTTTTGGTGCCGTGCTGAAATTTCTCCATTTCAAAAACACCCATAGGGCCATTCCAGAGAATGGTTTTTGATTTTTTGATCACATTGGAAAACTGGTCGCAGGCAGAGGCCCCGATATCCAGGCCCATCCAGCCATCAGGAATGGCATCGCTGGGTGCAGAAGATGTATTGGCAGCCGCATCAAATTTATCGGCAATAATAGAATCGCTGGGCAGGTGGATACAAACACCTTTGGCTTCTGCTTTCTTTAACAGCCCGGTAGCTGTTTCAAGACGGTCTTCTTCACAAAGTGAATTACCTATTTTGCCGCCCTGTGCTTTCATAAAAGTATATGCCATACCACCACCGATAATAATATCAGTAGCACGCTCGAGCAGGTTTTCGAGGATGAGTATTTTATCGCTCACCTTTGCACCGCCGATGATGGCAGTAAAAGGCTTCTGCGACTGATGCAGCACCTTTTCAGCGCTGTTCACTTCAGCTTCCATCAGCAAACCGAACATTTTCTTGTCGGCAGGATAAAACTGGGCGATCACTGCAGTAGAAGCATGTGCCCGGTGTGCTGTGCCGAACGCATCATTTACATACACATCTCCCAGCTTGCTTAATTTTTCGGCAAAAGCGGCATCACCTTTTTCTTCTTCTTTATAAAAGCGCAGGTTTTCCAGCAGTAATACCTCGCCGGGTTTCAGGGCTGCGGCTTTGTCAACAGCCTGCTGACCGATGCAGTCATCAGCAAACTGTACATTTATCCCACCCAGCAGTTCAGACAGGTGTTTTACCAGGTGCTGTAATGAGTATTTATTTTCCGGTCCGTCTTTCGGGCGGCCCAGGTGGCTCATCAGTATTACACTACCACCATCGGCCAGTATCTTTTTAATGGTAGGCACTGCTGCACGCATACGTGTGTCATCGGTAATGGCGAAAGACTGTTTGTCGAGGGGCACATTAAAATCAACACGTATCAGGGCTTTATGGCCATTGAAGTTATAATTGCTGAATTTGCTCATAGAAAAGTTGTTTTTATGGTTCCAGTTCGATGATGTGAATATTGGCTTCCACCAGATCGTGAATCATATCCTTAAGCGTGAACGTAAAAACTGCTATAAAACTTTGTTATCACAGTTTCCCATCCGGCTATTTATTAATGAGTTTAGGAGAAGCGTCATAGCGATTGATCAACCCGGGAAAGCCTGCATCTTTTGAAATTAACATAACCTTGCAGCCAGGATATCCTCTTTTTCCAGAATCGGGTGCCGGCTGGCAATTTCTTCAGCAGCCTATTCAGAAGAAAAAACCGCAGCCATTCAGCTGCGGTTTTCCGATATATTGCTATATGTTGTTATCCGCAGCAATTATTTGCTGATCAGGCCTGCAAAGTATTTTACGGTACGTACCAGCTGGCTTACATAGCTCATTTCATTATCGTACCAGCTTACGGTTTTCACCAGTTGCAGATCGCCAGAGCTAACGATTTTTGTTTGTGTTGCATCGAACAGTGAACCGAAATGGATACCGATGATATCGCTGCTAACGATTTCGTCTTCAGTATAACCGAAGCTTTCATTAGAAGCAGCTTTCATGGCGGCATTCACTTCTTCTACTGTTACTTTTTTACCCAGTATGGTGGTTAACTCGGTTAAAGAGCCGGTTAATGTGGGCACGCGCTGTGCACTGCCGTCCAGTTTACCTTTCAGTGAAGGCAATACCAGGCCGATGGCTTTGGCAGCACCGGTGCTGTTGGGAACGATATTCGCTGCAGCTGCCCTTGCACGGCGCAGATCGCCTTTGGCATGAGGGGCATCCTGTGTATTCTGGTCGTTGGTATACGCGTGGATGGTGGTCATAACACCGGCAGTGATACCGAATTGTTTTTCCAGTACCTGCGCCATCGGGGCCAGACAGTTGGTAGTACAAGAAGCACAGCTGATCACTGTTTCGCTGCCATCGAGTATATCGTGGTTAACATTGAATACAATTGTTTTCAGGTCGCCGGTAGCGGGTGCAGAGATCACCACACGTTTGGCACCTGCAGTCAGGTGAGCTTCAGCTTTTGCTTTATCAGTAAAAAAGCCGGTACATTCCAGCACAACATCTACATCATGTTGTTTCCAGGGAATTTCAGCAGGGTTTTTCTGTGCGTATATTTTTACTTCATCACCATTAACGGTAATAGAATTTTCTGAATGGGTAACATTTGCATCGAAACGGCCCTGTGCGCTGTCGTATTTCAGGAGGTGCGCCAGCACTTTAGGACTTGTTAAATCATTAATTGCAACCACTTCAATGCCTTCCATATTGTAGATCTGACGAAAAACCAAGCGGCCGATACGTCCGAAACCGTTGATCGCTACTTTTACTGTGCTCATACGTTCAATTTTTAGATTTTAAAAAGCACGGCGAATTTACAAGTATTGTATAGAATTCGACAGATATTTTTGGCATTTCACTATTAATACTTTACGCTTCGCCGAAGAGAAAAACAGCCTGTTTTTCCTGGTATTGCTGTTCCGGTTTATACCATCCGTTCCCCAAGCTTTTTTACTGTATATCCCCCCAAAGCCATGCCATTAAAGGATCACAGGGTAACAGGCAGGGTACGGGCAGGGGAAAAGGGCAAGATTTTTTAAAACATTCTTCATTTTTTTTTGGCAGAATTAAAGAAGATGCTATTTTTGCGCTCCCAAATCGTACAAGCGGTGAGGGTTAAAAAAAGCGCCGCGTTCGTCTATCGGCTAGGACATCTCCCTTTCACGGAGGAAAGACGGGTTCGATTCCCGTACGCGGTACAACCTTCTAAATTGAGGAGAAAATCATCAGGCTGATCTACCAAGATCGGCCTTTTTTCTTTTATACTCAAATAGTTACGAATCAACGCCGGATGGATCATAGGTGTTCGAAGTACCTCTCCATCATAAATGAGTCCAACTTCGAACACCTTATTTAAGAGCATTTGTTTGCCTTCCAACGTTAACAAACAATACAAATTTTTAAGGTTACTCAATACCGGGATTGCTTCGTCTAATCGTTCAAAAATGTTCTTATTATCCTTTTTCAAATCCATTATTTCCCGTTCTAAAGCCCCTTTCTGACTATTTAGTTTAGCAAACCATACCTTATAGGTACTTGCCTCAATCTGATCGTTAATCATCTTTTCTTCCAGCTTTACAATCTTCCCGGCCACGGCTTCAAACTCCTGTTGTTTAGCTTTCAAATGAACAGTCTTATACTCCATGGCCTTTGTCAATTCTTCCTTTGCATATTTGGCTATCTTTTTAAGCTGCTCTTCGCTGAAACTCAGTTTATTTAACGCTTCTTCAACCAGCTCATGCAACTTTTCGCCCCGATGATTGCGCCCCCTCTCTTTCACACATTGATAGTACATATAGTATTTAGTTTTTCCTTTGCTATATGCAGCGGTCAAATGCGCACCGCAATCGCATTTTACAATTCCTCTAAGTGGAAAATCACTTTTCGGATGGGAACGATGACCTTTACGCCCTTTTAGGATTTCCTGGGCTACCCAATAAACGGATTCAGGGATAATAGGCTGATGTAATGCCTTGATCATTCTTTCAGGTTTATCGTCATAAGCTGGCAATCTTATTAATCCGGCATATAGGCAGTTGCTCAATAAGCGGATCAAGGCACTATGCCCTGTTCTATGATACCCATTCTTAGAAGCATACCGGATAATTAATTTAAAGGAAACGCCACCTATAAATTGCTCAAAGATGGCCTTGACCACTGCTGCTTTTTCCTCATCTACTTTCAGGATCGGCTTATCTTTTTCATCGCGGCCATTGCAATAACCATAAGGAGCATTATTAACCACTCGTCCCGCCTCCATTGCGTTTCTGATTCCCCGAGAGGTACGTTTACGTATATTCAATAGCTCATGGTTAGCTAATAAATATTTTAAAGCCCTGCCCAAAAAAACATCGGGGTCCGTTGGGTCCAACGTAACAGATTCCCCCACAGCCAATACCTTTACCCCGAATCTCTTTTCCAACTGCGAAATTTTTGCCAGGGCTTCACTGATATTTCTACTAAATCGATCATGGTCGGTAATAACTAAATACCGCACCACTCCTTTGTGATTCTTTAAAAAAGTTTCAAGGGCTAAATAATCCGGACGGTCGAATGTTTCGCTACATTCCCCATCATCCCGGTAAACGGTGAGTATTTCCAAACTATTCCGAATGCAATATTCTCTTATGGTGGCTTCCTGGGCATCCAATGAATAGACGGACTGATCTTTTTTGCTAATCCGTACATATCCTACTGCTTTCATTTTCTTCGCTTAAAATAATTTGAACCATTAAAGAAGCCACTAACCTCAACAACTCTTCTTCCTTCTCACTCATGGCTAATTTTTAAACACACAAAATTCATTCCCGATAAATTAAGAACTGCACCCTTAATAAAGAGTCTAAAAACCTATGGACCGGCTATTTTAACCATAAAAAATCAGTTTAAAAGTTCGCATATAGAGACTTCGTACAAAACAACAACCCTAATATACAAACAATTGTTCAGTTAAAAAAATAAATTCAGCAGAACTTTTACTATATTTGAGGAAAGCCGTTAAACAGCATGGCAAAGGAGTTTTATAAAGTTACTTATTCTACCTACGCAAATGAACGGATAAAAACCGTTATGTTTCAGGGGCGATCAACCTACCCTTTGTATGTTCAAGTGACCTATGACCGGAAAAATCAGATTTTTAAAAGCTATTACTTCGACCTGTTTGTTCAAACCAAATACGACTATTTAGGAACAACTATTGCCCAAATAGACGAACTGGAAAGTCGTGCGATTAGTTATGTGACCGCCAGATTTTCAGATGAATTTGATTTGACGCGCTTCCCTTCCTGGTACAAGATGTTTACCAAAGACGTGCTGGATGCACTTGATACTCCGTTCAAAGAATGGCTTATTACCTACTTTCAAAAAGAGAAGGTGAACGGTTATGTTACCCTGCTTCGTCAGGGGATTGGGGAAGTCTGTGCCCTTGAATTATTGGATGAATATAAAATGACCCTTGCCCCTGACTTATATGAACGATTAGTTACAACGGCAGTAAAAGAGGCGCCTCCTTATATCCCCCTTGCTGCCTATACACGTCATTTACATCCAAAAGGGCCATTTTGCCTGCCACTGCACGAATGGATACAGGAGGATAAACAGTATGAGCTAGACGATTTTATGCGAAATAGAGATGATTGTTGGGGCTATGATCTGATGAAGATAATCCGTACTATCAAACAGCTATTATACCCGCAAGGTCTCCTGTAAGAAGGCAAGACCATATGTTTTGTCCATAACAGGGCCGCCCGGCAGGCCCGGAAAGCCGCCACCCTTGCAGCGACCGGCTAGATGTCCACTGAAATTGAGGAAAGCCAATTTCTGTAGATTTTTCAACTAACTATCCAGCCATAAGAGGAGTCATTCAATCGTTTTAAACTGAGATATTATATCTGTGGCTACCAAAATGGCTAAAATTTTAGAAGTTTCCCTTGACTGGCTCGTGGGCAAAACTGATACCGAACTTGATACCGCTACCATCAACCGCATACTGGATATCGCTAAACTCTCTCAAAAAGATAAGGAACTCGTTTTTGAGTTCCTCGATTCATTTATCGCTAATCGTAAAATTAAAAGCGCACTGATGTAATTTAATAACATGCTCATTCACACCTACTTAGCGCTAACTCAAAAGCTTGATAAATATCTTCATTTGAGGAATCGTACGGAATAACAACATTAGGTTCATCTTTACTTTTATTTACAAAACCTTCATCCGGCTTCTCAGCATGCTTTGTGGGTGTAAAAATTATGTCGCCATCTCTTTTCTCAATCCCACAATACATTGTAGATGGCTTATTAAGTTCCTTTAAAGACTTTAATCCCGTTTTTCGCAAGAAATCTTTGCTATGTTCATTCCAATCTTTAGGATCAGCAACCCTTGTTGCATCATCCGTTTCAAGCACTCCCTTTATTGCATCTACAATAGTATTTATATCTGCATCGCTTTCTCGTATTCGTATAAAAGGATCTGATGCAACTCTAAAGCCGCTAATGGCTTTAACATCAGAATGAAGTAGATAACCTTTCTTGTTTATCTTATAAATGGCTGCTGTTGGCATTCTTTAAACTTATTTTATAAACCGAAGATTAAATTCAATTCCATTGTCTTTGGCATATTGCATGGCTTTCCCAATTTGTTCCCACTGGCTAACAGTTGCCTTACCTGGCTGAACTGCTACTTCTAAAGCTTTACTGACTATGTCACTACTTCTAACATTTGCGCCAGCAAATCTTGCACCATCAAAATTATCAAGCTTGTTAACATACCCTTTCAAAGTATTCAATAAGTTGTTTCCTTTTCCATAAGTCTCAGCAGTAAGGTCAACACTCTTGATACTGGTTGCAACACCATCAACAAATTTATCAATCACAGGGAAGGCCTTAGGAAGATTGCCACCTAGTTGGGCCTCAACTGCAAACCCTCTGGCTGAAGGGCTTAAATCCCATACAGAACTTGCTTTACCAACAAAACTTTCCTTTAATGGCGATAGCACCGCTGCTATATCAGTGAGTATGTTCGTACCGATAGCATACCTCGAAAATCCGTTATCGCCAGCTCCACTATACTGTGACACTACGCCAGATCCATATTCCGCCGCATTTTGCGCAGGAGAGTTTGTGATCATATGCCCTAATCCCTTCAAAGCCTGTCCAGGATGTCGGACTGCATTTATTGCACCACCAATGGCTCCCGAAACAGCACCTCCTAAACCTGTTACTGCACCAAGGACTTTTGCAGATGTGCTATTTGGATTTTTAACAGTGTTTTGAATCAACGGAGTTATCCACCTAAAATCCAATCCCTCTAATCCATCAAGATCAACATGCTTAATGGGATTATTGGAGCAGTATTGATATACTGTTAAGTCATAGAATTTGTCAGAGAGTGGGTCTACTCTAAAAAATCTTCCAATTTGCTGATCATATTCCCGATTTCCATAATCATACCATTCAAGGCCGCTCCCATCACTAAATTCCTTATGTTGTAACTCCTTTCCAAAAAGTTTATATTTATTCTCTAACCTCCCGGGAGCGGTGCTACTAATCCCCGCCATGGTCAATCCAAATGGATAATAATTACCGCCCTCCTTTTAAAGCTTTCCTGGATTTACGGGAAGCTACAAATGCTTTGTTCAAAGAACTTTCTATTACTGACAAAATAGGCTTTTTTATTTTCAATTGAAAGAAAAAAACATATCTGCTATTCTTCCTGCTGATTATTTTTCCATTCTTCAAAACTCAGTATTGCTTCCAGCAGGGTGTTTCCCTCGGCTATGATCTGCTTGCCGTATCTCTTAAAAAAATCGCTCTCATCCACTTCTTTTACGCTTATGATTTTGTAGTCATGGTTTTGCTTATTGCCCATGTCTGGGTTGATGATGTAATACTTCATACCAGGATTGTTTTTGGTGATAAAAAATTGGCAGTAACGATATTCAAAGAGTAACCAGGAAGGGATTAATGAAGCACAGCACAGGTAGTAATGGCAGTGTTTTTCCGCTTAACATAACTTGCACTTATGCGTTTTTGAGCCTTTTGACGCTTCTGAAGGGAAGTATACCGGGGATGGCTTTTTACAGGTAAACCGGCGTTTATTGCAGAGGATAGTGCTGCTGCAGGGTGCGTTCCAGCTCCTCCAGTCGGCTGATTATTGCTTAAACGACGGAAGATTTAATTGGTATTCATTGCTTTGCAATGATTGGGTTATGACGGCAAAATTTTACTAATAGTCTTTTCCCGTGTCGCATTGTCGCATTTAGCTCAAATGCAGACTGGCACTGGATATAAATGCGACAGTGAGGTTATTGTCGCATTTATGTCGTATTTCGCTTGAGGCAAGCAACGAAGTGTTTTAGTCAAGGATTTTACACGTTGGAGGATTCCATTTTGTATGTGGATAAATTAATTTTTATATCACCTTTCAGATACAAAAATATCTTATTCTGACTGTCTTATCAAATTCTTGATTAATTAATATCCTAGTTCCTCCGATTACTCGTACAACAATTCTTCAGTATGTATGAAGCAATTCCTGTTTCATTTCCCCTTTTCTGCTTTTGATCCTATAAATAATCTTACTCTATCTAACCATCACACTATGGAAGGATGAACTTAGTACCGTCAACAGACATCTTAGGCTTATTAATTTGAACCCATTCGGCAAATTTTTGGGTCTGAAAAATCCCGGATTCTTTTTTTAATAAAAACACCTTTTTGAAGGATTTAATTAAATCATCCCCCCACTCGATAAATTTATCGCCTTTCATCACTTCCACTCCGTTGTTAAAATATTTAAAGACATAGTAAAATCTGCTTGAATGAAAGTCCTTACTGCTATATGGATAAAAACCGCCGATTGAAAATTCAATACAAGCACTCCGGAGTGTATCGATAAAATACTCATTTTTCGATTCAATTTTTTCATAAAATACACCCCTTGGCAAATCCTTATTAAATAAACAAAATTGAAAAATGCTTTCAGGATTCTCAGCAAAATTATAATCACTATAGTTATCTGGATTACTTGTTCTCCTTGGAATAATCCTGCTGTTTTTTTCTATCAGAAAGCTATATATCTCATTGAGGTTGCTTTCACTCATAAAAAAATTTATTTGCTTTGAACTCATATCGCTACTACAAATTATTCATTTTTGTATTGTTATAGGGAACAAAAGTAGGTCTATTATTGGTGGCTTTTCTATATCATCCAATGCTTTCACCTCGACATTGGCTATATTGAGAAAATTAAAAAAACAAATAATAAATATTAATACAATTAGAGTACAACTTTTTAACTTGCTCAAAAATTACAATCAGAATTGTTTTACTCATGGAAATTATAAATTTAAATAATTTAAAAACTCTTGATTTTACCAGTCAGAAGGTTTTTGCGTATCTGACCTGTGAGCGACTATATCCAAACTATGAATATTTTTCGAACGCATATAAATTCGGAGATCCTGCAATACTTAGAAATGCTATTGATTTTCTCTACAGTAATTTATTTATAAACGACCTACAAACTGTTAATATCACCCGCTTGAAAAGCGATGTAGACAAAAACACACCTGACACAGAAGATTTCGAAACAATATTTACTTCATTTGCACTTGATGCATGCACATGTATATTAGATAGTTTAGATTTTCTTGTAGATAAAGATTTTTCTAAAATAGAATATATTTCGTCTTATGGAACTGATAGTGTCAATATGTACATAAGAGAATTTGAGGATATTGACATTTCAGATAATGAACTTCTTGCTAAAATCAATGAACATCCTTTTATGAAAAGGGAATTGCTTATACAAAATGGCATCATTTCATTTTTAGCCAATCTGTCCTCTATTAACACAGACGATATCCAAACCTTATTATCACTTCAAGAAAATAATAACAAAAGCAATCTTGGCCTTTAAGATTGCCTTTGTTGTCAATATATTCATTATGGCTTTTTTTGAGGCAATACAACAGGCGGTTTGACATATGTCGCATCAACAGCTGGCTTAGATCCGCCTGCTTTTAATGGACTTGCAGGAGTCGCACCAGCATCAGTTATTGCTGTGGCACAGGTTGGGCATATTGGACGGCTCGCAGCAACTTGGTTAACTTGCATACCATTAGTCTGGGCGTAGTTAATAATCGTCGTTTCCGCATGCCCACTTCCCTGTACAGGAATTTCACCTGGTTTTAGAGCATTTAACTGTGCTGGTCTTAATTTATTCTCACTTGAGCCCACTAAAGTTACACTATTTCCTTCCGTAGTTGTAGCAGTTGCTACTGCCGTTGTGGTTCGGCTCTGTGTCGCAGGTGATAATGTTCCATGAATTTCTTGAGCTCTTTGCTCCAAACTTGCAACAGGCAATTCAGCAGTCGTAGATGTTTCTAAAGAAGTACCGATAGCACTTCCTTCCGTAGCAATCATACTACTTGAACCTATACCATCAGTCAGTAGCCCCAGAAGTATTCCTCCGGCTACCTGTCCAACTGCCGCTCCTGCCGAAACCCAAGTGCTTGGCTTTGATGCTTCCTTTCCAACATTTTTTACAAATTCTTTTGGATCTGTGCTACTTGAAATTCCGGCATCTCTCCAAAGATTTTGTATCGAAAAAGATTCAAGCCCTTCCAATTCAACATGCCCCGTTACTTTATTTTCACTAAATGCGTAAGTGGAGTTATATGCATATTTATCAGCGAGTGGATCTACCGACCAGAACCGTCCTATTTGCGGATCATCCATACGGTACTTAAACTCGTATAGTTCCAACCCGCTGCCATCACTAAATTCTTTATGCGCAAATTCCTGTCCCTGGAACTTCCATTTCTTATTCTCTAACCTCCCGGGAGCAGTACTACTAATCCCCGCCATGGTCAGCCCAAATGGATAATAATGCGTCTCCTCCAATAATGGCCCAGGTGTCACTGCTACCTGCATATTATCGTAAGTAACTGCTGTTTCTGGGGATTCATTGCTTGTAAAGATATATACAAATCCACTCTTCGACACTTCCCAGTCTTGTTTTATCAGTTGCTTTAATTCGCCTGGTTCACCTACCTGTTTAAAACCATTGATCTCTGGTTTCTTTTTGAGGGGATTGCCTATGCCACTGTCTGCTTTAATCGCCTGCAGTTTATCGTCCAGCAATACCCAGTTCAGGTAGGCCTTGGGCTTTTTGTTCGGTGCATTCAGTTCCTGGTTATCACGGCTGTTGACCAATGCCGTGAGGGCGGGTAATAAAGGGCTGGTACCGCCACTCAGCACACCGGCTGAGGCTTTGCCGGCTAGGGTAGCATTACCACCTAGTAAAGCCGAGGCCAATTCGGACAGGTTGGTTTTTTGTTTAGTCGGGTCACTGCCCTGATGCTGGTACCAACTGTCTACCTTGATATTCAGTTTATCGCCTTTGTTTACTTTTAAAATAATATAAGGGCCTAGCTTTTTGTTCTTACCATCTACCCGGGCTACAAAACGGTTGGTACTATCTGTTTGTGGATAGGCGGCAGGTTTGGGACTGCGGGTCTCGTTGACATTGGCATAATAGGTGGTTTCCTGGGCCTGGTTCTGAGGTTCCATGGTCGCCATCTGGTAAGTTTGTACCTGTTGTTCTTCTGTCAGTACCATACGGGTATTGCCCAGGTGATCTTTGATAAAATAATCAAAGGCATAGCTGTTATCTGGTTTGTATCTTATCCTGCCTTCTTCCTGGCCAAAGAACTGCAGCATATTGTTTTCATACACATGGCTGCCCAGGTAACTGGTGATGGTATGTTTCAGGGTATTGTTGTTGCTGCTGTTGGGTT
>CBJLMB010000070.1:0-19348 GCA_966424055.1 uncultured Deminuibacter sp.
CCGGCAGGATGCCGGGTGGATAGACGTCACCCGCGGGACGCGGGCGACTGTATATAAAACTAAGGCAGGCCTATGGCCTGCCTTTACTGAAGGGGGAACTAAAACAAAAATCAACTCAGGGTTTATCCCACCACAAATGGGTGCCACCAGTATCTGGGCCACCTAGCAGGGTGATCGCATTTTTTACGCCATTAGGATTGGTATTTTTTTCACTCTGTGCAAAATTCAGCCTGCGGATAAAATCCGTGGTGGAAATTGTTCCACCACTATTGTTGATCACTACAGGGAACAATTTAGGGTATCCTGTACGGCGGAACTCGCTCCAGGCTTCCTGCCCGTCAGGGTACATCGCTATCCATTTCTGCGTGATGATCCTTTCCAGTTTACGATCCATAGAAGCACTTTCATCCCATTTAATGGTAATGGTGCTTAAATAAGGCGAACCGGCCGCCACATCATTCTGTCCCGGTGTAGCGGCTTTAGGATCGGTATAGGGCTTTGCCGTGCTGGACGCATCATTGATATACGCAGCAGGATCAACACTGTACTGTTCAAATGATTTTTTTACACCTGTTTCATAATTGGTTTGAGCATTACCGGCACCCGCCCATCCCCGCAGTGCAGCTTCTGCTTTTAAAAACCAGGCTTCTGCACAGGTCATCAGCTGTATTTTATTGGGTTGGTTCACCAGTGCGGAATAGCCTTCATAACGGTCTTTCGTATCGGTGTTCACCCCGTTGCGGATACCCTTGTATTTGCCGGCAACAGCAGGGTCGGTGGCAGGCTGAAAATATTTGGGTAAACGCGGATCATTGTAACCGATTAAAATAGATTCCATAGGCGCCCCCATCCGCACATCGCCCCAGGTATTGCTGAAAATATTCAGCGGGTGAACAAAAGTGCCCAGGTCTACCAGGTAATTGTCACTATTGTCTGTTAACAACCCCAATGGATTGGCCAAAGCTTTTTCGCCTTCACTTTTTGCTTTGGCAGGATCTGCTTTTACCACCCGCAATGCCAGCCTGAGCCGCAGTGTATTGGCAAACTTCACCCATTGCGCATAACTGCCACCATAGGAGAGATCAAAACTGGTGAACGTTTTCACGGCATTGTTCTGCGCAAGTGGTGTCAGGGTGGTGATGGCAGAATCCAGGTCGTCAAAGAATGCATAGTACACATCTTTCTGCGAATCGTAAGATACACTCCCATCTGTATTTACAGCACCATATTTGGTGTAAATGATGGGGCCGTAAATATCACTCACACGGTGCATGGCTTCTACCCTGATGATACGTGCCCAGGCCACAAATGCAGGATAAGAGGTTTTGGCATTGTTGATAACCGACTTGGTTGGTGCCATCACACCATTATAGGCATCATCCCAGGGGTAAGTATTCCATCCATCGTTCAACGCATAGGTTGGATTGTTTACGATGGTGCCACCAAACGGTGTGGGAGGTGTCATATAACCAGAATAGATATCCGCATTCAGGTTCTCCTGCAGCTGTGCATTCCACGCAGGGTTGAACACATATATGTTCTGCTGGGCCTGCTTCAGCGGATCACCCAGTAAGCGGAAATCTGCACTCAGCTGTTCATTGGAAATACCGTAGGGATCAGTATTGTAGTACTCGAATTTTTTGGTGCAGCCCGCCAGCAATACTATACCGGTTACAGCCATACAGCTGAATGATAGTATACATTTGGCCTTCACTATATATTTCATACAGGTCTCTTTAGTTGTTTACAATTAAAATCCGATTTTCAAACTGGCACCCACACTCCTGGTAGAAGGAATACCGAAAGTTTCAATACCCTGCAAACCATTATTGGTAGCCATGGATATCTCCGGATCAAAAGGTGCTTTTTTGCTAAAGAAAAACAGGTTACGCCCGATAAGGGAAACACGGATATCATTGATGCCTTTTATGTGTACCGGCAGTTTATACCCAATGGCCAGTTCACGCAGGCGTACCGCTGTAGCATTGTACATGTAATATTCTGCTGTACCGTTTCTGCCGCCAACAGCTTTATAAAAGATCTGTGCAGGCAGCGGGCCGCTCCATTTTTGCCCGTCATGAGAACTGCCGGAAATGGTTGCATCCATATTAACACCTTTGTTGTCCCTTGCAGCCGCAGAAGCTTTGCTATCGCCATACACATCGAGTATAGCCTGCGTTACGCTCATCACTTTACCACCAAAGCGGCCATCGACCAGAAAGCTGATGGTGAAATTTTTAATCTCGAAGCTGTTGTTCCAGCCAAGTGTGAATTTCGGGTTCGGGTTGCCCAGGTATGACTGGTCACTGTTTTTAAGCGGTGCACCTGTAGAATCAACCTGTATCGACCCGTCTTTGGCGCGCTTGAAAGTAGCGCCATAGATATCGCCCCAGGCGCCTCCTTCTTTGATAAAGGAATAGTACATGTTTACACCATTGCTGTTGGTTAAAGCAAATGCATTGCCTGCATTCGCGCCTGTTATATTGGGATCGGATAAAGAAACCACTTTGTTTTTATTGGTAGCAAAATTGATGGTGCTGGTCCACTTGAACGTTTTGGTACTAAGCGGCACAACATACAAGGTTGCCTCGATACCGGTGTTCTGTATATTACCCAGGTTGAGGTAGTAAACGGAATAGCCCGAACCCAGTGGTGCTGCCACTTCCATGTACTGGCGGTAGTTGTTGTTTTTATAGTACGTGATATCAATACCCAGCTTGTCTTTAAAAAACCGCCATTCAGTGCCTGCCTCAAAAGAGCGGTTGTCTTCGGGCAACAGGTAGGTACCGGGCAGCGGTGCTTTGGTATTTACCTGTGCGCCCAGGCGGTTGTCTTGTTTGTAATCAGGTGGCCTGGTGATATAAGCCGGCACATCGTTACCTACTTTGGCATAAGACACCCGCAGTTTGCTGAAGCTGACCGGTTCAGGCATTTTAAATGCATCAGACAATATCAGGTTGGCACCTGCTGAATAATAGAAATACCCTTTATGACTGGTGGGCGTGAAGGCAAATGTAGATGACCAGTCATTTCTACCGGTAAGATCTATATAGAGGTAATTTTTAAAACCCAGCTGCACACTGGCAAATACTGCCTGTTGTTGTTTGTGTATCAGGGTTTGGCTGGATACCAGCGCATCTCCCAAAATAAAATTCACACCAAATTTATTGGGATAATACAAACCCTGTGTAGCATAAGGATCTGTATCATAACTCTGGTCTTCTGTTTTTGAATCAGTAAGGCTGGTGCCCAGTGTTGCCTGCAGGCTGAGCTCTTTACTCAGGTTTTTATTGGCAGTAAGCAGGAAATCACCATACAATTGTGTGTACACTGTTCTGTCGAATGTGTACCTGCCGTTTGGCGGAGCCTGTACAGACTGGGTACCTGCGCCCATACTGGATTCGTAAGTGTCGTACGATTTGTCAAAATTGCCCCTGGCCTGCGCGGTGAGCCATTCATTAAGTTTATACCGCAGCACCAGGTTGCCAAATGCCCTGTCTCTTTTATCGCTGTGCGGTGCACGATACAATAACCAATAAGGGTTTTGTTCATGATCTTGTCCACCCCATCCCTTATCTGCATTTATATCAAACCAGTTTTGGGTATACATATTGCGGGTGGGAGAAAAATACTGGTAATTGTTCTTATAATAATTGAAATCGAGCCCGCGCGGGAAAAGGTACAAACCGGAAAGCGGGTTGGCATAAAGACCGGATACTGGCCTGTTATCTGCAATCTGGTTGATGAACGAAATATTGGCATCTACCGTAAGCCTGTCGTTGAAAAACTTAGCCGTTTCCCTGAAATTGAAATTGTGTTTCAGGAAAGAAGAACCAGGCACAATGCCTTTGCTGGAAATATTGGCATAAGAAAAATAAGTCTGCGCTCTCTCCGTACCACCTGTAAGGCTAATGGCATTGGTAGTGGTAAGCCCTGTTCTGTAAAAAGATTTTACATGATCGGGCGCATTCACCACAGGGCCCCAGCTATCTTCCGTAGTAGGCGAAGTGGCAGCGGCGCCATCAAGTCCCTGCCCGTATTTGAACTGCAGCTCGGGCTGGTACATGGGTGATTCGGCAGTGAGATCGGAAGAAAAATTGATCCTGGTTCTACCGGCTTTACCGCTTTTAGTGGTGATCACGATGGCACCATTTGCCGCCTGGCTACCATAGAGCGCAGCGCCGGAAGCGCCTTTCAGGATGGTGATGCTTTCAATATCATCAGGGTTCAGGTTAGAGATACCATCTCCCCCATCGCGCCCTGCAGAGCTGGTAAAGGAACTGCCGGAAACACCTTTTGACTGGCCCCATACATCTGCAGGCTGCCCCGGTGTAAAATTGGCCAGGGGTATCCCATCGATAACATACAAGGGTTGGTTTTCGCGGGTTGATTTGTTGCCACGCAATACCACGCGGGCAGAGCCACCCAAACCAGAGGCGCTTTTGGTAATGGTTACACCCGCCACTTTTCCTGTAAGGCTGTTAACAAAATTGGCATCCTTCACCGTAGTGAGATCAGCGTTGTTTAACTTTTGCGTGGCATAGGTCAGGTCTTTTGTTTTGCGTTGAATGCCCAGTGCGGTAACCACTACTTCATTCAGCTGTTTCAGTGTTTCTGAAAGTATTACATTGATCACATGTTCACTGCCTATCAGTATTTCCTTGTTATCGTATCCTACATAAGAAAATACCAGGGTTTCGCCTTCACTGGCATCTATTTTAAAAATGCCATTGCTGTTGGTAGATGCGCCCCTGTTACTGCCTTTCACCACAACACTTACGCCCGGCAGCGGACTACCATCCAGCAGTGTCACCTTACCGGTAATGGCAGCATAGTGTGCATGAGCATTCGCTTCATCTTTCGACAAACCGGGAGAAACCGCATCCAGGAAATCAGCCATTTTATAAGCAGGCTGTTTGTTGCTTTTATCAGCAACAGATACGATCACATAAGTATTGTCTGCAATTTTTTTATACGTAAGCCCGGTATTCTTCAATACCTGGTCGAGTATTTTTACAATACTGGCCTGCTTCTCTTCAACGGGGTTCACCAGCTTGGTGGCAAGGTCCTGGTCGGAGAAAAGGAAGTACACACCTTTTTCCCTGTTTAATTCTTTTAGTACAGTAAACAATTTTTGTTTCTGTGTATCTTCCCCGGCTTTATCGTAACTAGTACTGGCCTGGGTTGCATAGGGGTTTTTGTTTTTGGGATTGTACACATAGGAGTACTGGGCATGGGCATTGATACAGGCCCATAGCTGTGCCCCCACAAGACAACCCAGCATCCGGAGAGGAATGTTAGATTTTCTCATTGTATGCAGTTTATGAAAATTAGTTCTGGTTATGGCCGCCCGATAACGATCGTATCTTCTTTCTTCGTTATTTTAAAAGACATAGTGGCTTCAAGCGATTGCAGTAACACATCCAGGTTGTCGTTGGGCAATATGCCGCTGATGGTTTGATGGCCGATGGCTTCATCTGTCATCTTAATGTGTACACCGTAATTCTCATTGATGGTTGCAACCACTTCTTTCATAGGGGTGTTATCGAATATTAGTTTATGTTCTTTCCAGGCCAGTACTTTTTCTTCCTTGGCTTCTTTCAGTTGCAGTTTGCTGTTATCGTTCAGGGCTACAAAATCGCCGGGTTTCATCTGTATCTGCTGACCATCTTTTGTTTGCAGCAATACGCTACCTTCTGTAAGCAATATGCTCATGCCTCCATTGCGGTTTTGCACATTGAACTGGGTGCCGGTTACAATCACATCCACATTTCCGGTATGCACAACAAAACGGCTTTTACCGGCGGTTTTCTTCACATGAAAAAAAGCTTCCCCTTTCATCCACACTTCACGGTCGTGCCCTTCTGTCCATCCTTTGCTGTAAGCCAGCGTACTGTTGGCATTCAGCATCACATCAGAGCCATCGGGTAATTGCTGGTGACTGATTTGCCCATAAGCAGTTTTGATAGAGGTTTTGGATGAATACTGCTGCAGCCAGATACCACCTGCCAGCAATAGTATTACCGCAGCGGCCGCAGCCACCCAGCGCCACCTGCGCCTGAATACCACCAACCCTGCCCCGCCGGAAATAGCGGCCACCAGTCTTTGTTCTGCAGCATCCAGCTGCGCTTCAGGCAGCTGCTCGTTCAGGGAAAGCTGTGCCAGCAAAGCCAGCGCATCGTTAATCAAAGGGCGTTTTTCGGGATGCGCCTGTATCCAGGCGGCCCATGCGTTAAAATGAATGCCCTGTTTTTTTGTTGCCCAGTCAATAAAAGACGGATCTGCCAAAAACTCCTCTGGTTGCGTGTACAATATATCCATGTTCAACAAGCAGGTTTTATCTAATGTACCGGGTTTTTGTTTTTTGTAACGGTATCTGCCATCTTTTTTATTTTTTATTGCCGCACATGCACCCGATTGCAACTGCCTCAAACTGCTGCCATTCAATACAAGGCAGATCCGGACTGCATTTGCCGCCTTTTGTGTTTTAAGAACACGATTCCGGAAACGGCAACTAAACCCGCCCGGATAAACAATACTTGCTTATCTTTCCAAAAAGAAACAAACCTAATTGGCAGAGCAACTCGCTACTGATACAGAATGGTGGGAAGCTTCCCGCGAGGGAAACGAACAGGCTTTCCGTTTGCTGTTCAGGGAATACTATCCCCCTCTTTTTAGTTATGGCTGCAAAATAACACAGGATAAAGCCATGCTGGAAGACTGTATACAGGAGCTATTTTCCGAGCTCTGGAGCAACCGGCAAAAAATAGTGATACGATCGCTCAAAGCGTATTTTTTTAAAGCCCTGCAATACAAGCTGTATAAAAAAATGCAGCAAAAAAAAGTGTTTTATCCGGAAGATACGGCCATGCTGGACCTTCCCTTCACCCTTAACCGGGAAACCCTGCTGGTGCAGGCGGAAGAAGATAAAGCCCGGGCCGATAAGATCGCTGAGCTGCTGGGCCGCCTGAGCAACCGCCAGCGGGAGATCATCTACCTGCGTTTTTATAAGAACCTGAACTATGAAGAAATCAGTGAAATTATGCAGATCAATTACCAGGTTGCCCGTAATTTATTGAGCCAGGCATTAAAAGCCTTGCGAAAATTATTGTTATTTCTTTCTGCAATCGTTTGTGCTTTTTAGAAAATTTCTTTTCTCTCTTTTCATTACAAATTACCTTTACTGCTCACTTGGCATCGTATGTCTTGATAATTATATATGATGCTTTACTTACCGGTTCTGTTTTCCCTATTGTGTATGAAAGATACCCGCAGCCTTACAACCCGGCAGAAACGGTCAGGCTTTAAAATAAAATGTACAAGATATGGTTGATTCATTTGAAAAGATCCCTGTTGAAATTTTCCCTACACCCAAGGAAGGTTCCCGCTATGTAGCACAGGAGATAGCAAAGCTCATTAAAGACAAACAGCAAAAAAATGAGCCCTGTGTGCTCGGCCTGGCTACCGGCTCCACTCCTATCAGCATGTATGCCGAGCTGGTGCGGATGCACAGGGAAGAAGGCCTGAGCTTCAAAAATGTAATCACGTTTAACCTGGATGAATACTATCCGCTGGAAAGAGATGCCCTGCAAAGCTACTGGAGCTTTATGCACCGGCACCTGTTCGATCATATAGATATAGACCCTGCCAATATTCATATACCCAATGGTGAATTATCCAAAGACCAGGTAAAAGAACAATGCCAGGTATATGAGCAGCAGATCGAAGATGCCGGTGGCATCGATCTGCAGGTGCTGGGTATCGGTAACAACGGGCATATTGGTTTTAATGAACCCGGCTCCAGCATTTTTTCCAAAACCAGGCTTATCAACCTCGACAACAGCACCCGTATTGCCAATGCGAGGGAGTTTCAGAATATTGCCAAGGTACCCCGCCTGGCCATTACCATGGGTATCAGCACCATTTTAAAGGCCAAACGCATTATCCTGATGGCCTGGGGCATGAAAGCACCTATTATTGCCAGGGCCGTGGAAGGCCATACTACCGAGCAGGTACCTGCCAGCATTTTGCAGCAGCACAGCAATACCACTTTTGTGCTCGATGAAATTGCAGCCAGCGATCTCACCCGGTTTAAATCGCCCTGGCTGGCCGGTGAAGTGGAATGGACACCCAAAATGATCAAACGTGCCGTGGTGAATATGGCCCTGAAGCTGCAGAAGCCCATACTCAGCCTTACGGCCCTGGATTATACTGAAAACGGTATCGGCGACCTGCTGGTAGAAAAAGGCGGCGATGTGTACGAGATCAACCTGCAGGTATATTATATGCTGCGCGACAGCATCACCGGCTGGCCCGGTGGCAAGCCAAATGCGGTGATACCCGCTCACCCTGAAAGAAGCACCCCCTATCCCAAACGCTGTTTGATATTTTCGCCCCACCCCGATGATGATATCATCAGCATGGGCGGCACATTTATGCGCCTGCACGACCAGGGGCACGATGTGCATGTAGCCTATCAAACCAGCGGTAATATTGCAGTTACCGACGAGTTTGTAACCCGCTTCCTTGATTTCACTGTAGGTTTTGAAGACATGTTCGGCGTTGACAGCAACCTCAGCAAAAAAATGCTGGCCGATGCACAGGTATTCCTGGCTGCCAAAAAGAAAAACCAGGTAGATACCCCTGAAATCCGGTCGATCAAAGGCCTTATCCGCCGCTGCGAGGCCAAGGCCACCTGCCGCTATGTGGGTTTGAAAGAAGGCAACTGGCATTTTATGAACCTGCCTTTTTACGAAACCGGCACCATCGAGAAAAAACCCATGGGCGAAGAGGATATCCGGCTTACCATGGAACTGCTGCGCGAGCTGAAACCCCAGCAGGTGTATTGCGCAGGCGATCTTGCCGACCCGCATGGCACCCACAAAGTTTGCCTGGATATTGTTTTTGAAAGCCTTAAACGCATCAAAGCTGCGGGTGATGAATGGATCAAAGACTGCTGGGTTTGGTTGTACAAAGGCGCCTGGCAGGAATGGGATATTGCCGATATCGAAATGGCTATCCCGATGAGCCCCGACCAGGTGATGAAAAAACGCTATGGCATTTTTATCCACCAGAGCCAGAAAGATATGGTTCCCTTCCAGGGCAGTGATAACAGGGAGTTCTGGCAGCGTGCTGAAGACCGCAACGCCAATACAGCTGAATTATATGCGCAATTGGGCCTGTCGAAATACGCAGCCATGGAAGCGTTTGTAAGATGGCATTATTAAAAATCGTGTAAATTAAAATTAAAAGAGTGGAGCAGTTTGAAAACAGCTCCACTCTTTTCGTTTTATCTCGAAAAAATCCACGACCTTTGCAGGTCTGCCTGCTGTAATGAAAACCAGGCAGGCTAATACCCCGCAAAAGGAATGGATACAAGTGATAAAATGAGCATCAGCTTGTCTGCTGAAACCTGGAAAGACGCATGGCAACTTCTCCTTTTTAAGAGAAGGTTTTTTGTTTGTATGATCATCCTTGCCTTTGTGCTGGCTATTTTTCCCTTCTTTCTTGCCTATATTGAAAAAAGGAACGGGTTGGAGGTGAATGATGTACTGTTGCTGCAACTGGCCCCGCACGATGTATCTGTTCCCATTTTCCTCATCATCTGGAGCGTTACGGTTTTCACCATTACCCGTGCCATCCGCCAGCCTGCACAATTTCTCACACTGGCATACAGTTTCCTGATATTGTGTGTATCCCGCCTGATCACTATTTCATTGGTACCGCTGAACCCGCCGCATGGGCTTATTCCCCTGCACGACCCTATCACCGGTATTTTCTATGGTAAAAATTTTATTACCAAAGACCTTTTTTTCTCCGGCCATACGGCTAACCAGTTCCTGCTGTTCCTTTGTCTTGAAAAGAAAACAGATAAGCTGCTGGCGCTTACGGCCACTATCCTGGTGGGTTTGCTTGTGCTTATACAGCATGTGCATTATACGCTGGATGTACTGGCTGCACCACTTTTCACTTACGGCTGCTATGTTATTGGTAAAAGACTGGCCCTGCGGGATGTATAATGACCGGCTGCAATACTGGTGCAGTTATCAGTTATGGTTTCCTGTTTAATTACAATGTTAGTGTAATTGAAATATGCCTGAAAAATTCACTTGCAATCTGGTAATAAAAAACGGAAGCTTAGGGAGCAAAAAAACTCCACAACTTTTTGACTTGAGCCGAAAAAAATAAAAAAGGACCAGCATTATTAATACTGACCCTTTTTTATAAACTTGTGTCTTCTGTGACTCCGCTAGAATTCAAACATAGTCTCTTGTTCTATTCAATTGAAGCTATGGAGCCAACCAGCGCATTTTTTTGTGACCTTGTCAGGATTCAAACCTGAAACCTTCTGATCCGTAGTCAGATGCTCTATTCAGTTGAGCTACAAGGCCTCTTCCCCTAAGGGGCTGCAAATATAAAAATAGATTTTGAATTGCAGAAAAAAAACTGAAAATATTTATAACTGATGTTGTTAGCAATCAACAGGCTGCAAAAAATTATTGCGGGCTTAACCACCATTTTACTTGTACAGGTCTGCCGCTACTTTTTCTGACAAGCGTTTGGGCGCAAGCCATGCAAGAAAAGCACCCAGCTGGTTGATAAAACCGGTGATCACTTCTGTTTTTTTATGCAACATGGCATCTACCGCAATCGCAGCTACTTTATCGGGTGTCATATTCACTTTTTCACCGGCTTTCATTGCTTTAGGACCCACCTGTGCACGTTGCGAAAAATCAGTATCGGTTCCACCGGGTGATACACAGGTAACAGATATATTGGTTTTTTTCAGCTCCTGTTTTAAAGCCCTCGAAAAACTCACCACGAACGATTTGCTGGCGGCATAGGTACTGAGATAAGGAATGGCCTGGTAAGCCGCTGTACTGGCTATATTGAGTATATAGCTTTGACCGGGCTGTTTTTTCAGCAACGGTAAAAACAATGCAACCAGGTTTACCAGTGTTGTCATATTCACCTGCATCATAGCAGCATGATCCTGGGCTGTGTATTTTTCAAAGCCGCCGCTTAAACCATAACCTGCATTATTGATAAGCATGGTTACCGGCCAGTTGTTCCTGTTAACCCAGCTAAAAATGCTTTCGGCTGCATCTTCATGCGCAAGGTCAATGGTCAGGTATTGAACATCGATGCCATATTGTGCCGGTAAAGCTGCTGACATTTCTTTCAGCAGCGTTTCACTTCTTGCAACCAGCAGCAAGTTGATTTTCTTTGCAGCAAGCAGGTATGCAATGCTTTTGCCAATGCCTTTGCTGGCACCAGTGATTAATGCGTAAGCCATAAAACAGATGGTAAATGGTGAACCGGTGTTTAAACCCGTTTGTGAACAGGCTTAAACACCGGTATATCTTTTTGCAAAATAAGCAAATTTGAAGCAGTGTGAAGACTACCTGAAATAATGGTAAAGCGCAGTTCTGCTTTTTTCGTGTTTGGGCATGTACTTACCTGTAATAATAGGGATGTACATTACACGCCTGCGGCTTTTTGCGCCGGTATAAGGCGACTGCTGTACACGATGCCAGGTACGGCCGTCATGAACGGTGAGGTCGCCGGGGTGAATATCAAAACCTATTTCGCGGCGGTCATCACCATTGCTGTAATAACGTTTGCCGAACATCAGTCCGAATGTACCCTGTTTATGTGTGCCGGGAATAACACGCAGTCCGCCATTATCGTAGGGGCAATCATCCAGATGGATACCTACATTGAGCATGGGCATGATACGCTGACCCAGGAACAGGTCGCGCGGGCAATCGGTATGCCAGCCCATTTTACTGTAGGTGCCATTTTCTACATTGATATAGTGGTTCAGCACCAGGCCATCTTTTTCATTTTCACCAATACGCCCTTCGTAAGGGCCCAGCAGAGGCAATAATGCACTGATGCGCGGATCCTGCAGCAGTTCGTGCAGTGCAGGACTGAACTGCGACAAAAAGCAGGAACGCTGAATAATTTTATTGCCGAACTCATCAATACCAAATTTGAGCAGGGTGCCATTTACTTTGGTACGGCCTTCAGCCAGCCATTCTTTATCGATGCGGTTGATTTCACTGATGAATAAATCAACAGTGGCTTTATCAATAAAATTGCGGAATAAGATAACGCCGTTCTTATCATAAAAATCCAGCTGCTCTTTGGTTAATTCCTTTCCCAGGGTATAAGTGGCAATATCTATTTTGGGCATAACAAACTATTTAAGATGTACAAATGAATAACAACACAAGCCTCACAACGACTTTACTTCTGGTAAAACTAAGAGAACAGTTTGTTGAATTTGCTTTCCCATTCTTTGTGATTGCTCACCGCTTCTTTTACATGCGATGAACCGGTGATCAGGTTAATGATCCCCTTATTAAGCTTATCAAAAAAGCCTTTGAACGGGCGAATGGTGTCAATGAGCAATACCACCCTGACAGAGTTGGAATCGTTCCATACTTCATGCAGGTAAGTATCGTCGAATACAATTACTTTACCTTCTTTCCAGTAATAGTCTTTGCCGTTGATCTGCATGCGGCATTCGCCATTTGCATTGTTATTGGGTATAATCAGTGCCAGGTGCGTTCTGATGATACCTTTGAACAAACCATTGTGGGCGGGGATATGTTTATTGGGGTGAAGAATGGAGAAGAAAGCCGTTAGCAAACCGGGTATCTGTTCCAGCACACGGGTGGTTTGCGGGCATTTTTCACAGTTCTGCTCCGATTTGGTACCAAAGCCAAACAGGAAAAATGTTTTCCATTTATTGTCTGAGGTAATCACGTTCTGCTCCTGCTGAATATCCTGGATATTGGGCAATGCCTCGTTATACAACATCACCTGATCCAGCTCTTTCCTGATGGCAGGCCAGTTGGCTTCCAGCAGGGCAGGCCAGGAGAAATTGTTGTTGTCGAACACCGGGTGGTTACCGGCAGGTGAGAAGGGGCCGATTGCTTTACCTACGCCTAATAACAATGGCCTGAATACATGAAATTTTATCCATTCTCTTACTGGGGGTAATGAATTAGTTGCCATGAGATTTTTAATTTTACTAATCTAATGCCATACGGTAAGGTTCTGGTAACTTGGTTGATACACTTACTCCCAAATTTTCCTGCTAAATTCATTTTTCTGAAAAACGATGCTTACTGTTTTTGATCAAAGGTTTACAGGGCTTTCCAGGTTTAAGAAAATGCGCTGTAAAACGCAATGAGAATTGATTGAATTAAGTAAACGCCTGTTTTTCAAAGAAAACAGCCTTCAGCATCTGCAAATCTAGGATTATTAAATTATGAAATCGGGAAACTTTTAGGTTTCATTGTCGCAGATGGGAAAAAATAACAAACGGGGAATTTAGCTATTATTACATGTGTGTAATTTTAATATGTAAATAATTTATATATATTTATTTGTGAATTAACCCCCGATTTCGATGCTTTTCCCGCCGGGCTGGTAAGGCAATAGTTAATATCTTGCGCCACTAAAAAAAGCAATTTGAAGCCTTTCTCATTGTGCTGTACGATCCTCCTGTGCATTTTTTCGCTCCAGCGGACTGCCGCACAGCAGGACAGTACAAAAAATAAACACCGGCAAAGAGACCTGCTGATATTGCCGGTTGTGGCACGCTCCATTGAAACGAGCTGGTCGTTTGGCAGTGTGGTTTCCTACACGTACAAACTGGACAAGCACGATACCCTGGCGCGCACTTCCAATTTGCAAGGGTTGGCCCTGTATTCACTGGAACACCAGTTTATTGCTGCCATTAATGGAAGCGTTTATTTTCCCAAAGAAAAATACATACTCAATCACCAGATATCTTACAGCTATTTTCCCGATAAGTTCTGGGGCCTGGGTAAACATACACCCGATACTGCAGAGGAATCGTACAAGTTCAGGCAATACTATATTTACCTGCACCTGATGAAAAAATTATCGAAAAACCTGTTTGCGGGCATATTGTACGAGCAGCAGAATGTGTTGCACATGCAGTACAAAGAAGGCGGCTTGTTTGACAGGGAAAAAATTGCCGGCCGCAACGGATACCTGGTTTCAGGGCTGGGGTTGAGCTTTACCTGGGATAGCCGCAACAATGCATTTGCACCTGATAAAGGCAGTTTTGCACAGGTTTATTTTAACCATTTTGCACCCTTTCTCGGTTCAGATTATACTTATACCAATATCGTGATCGATCTGCGTAAATTTATCACGGTGTACAAAGAGCAGGTGCTGGCCATGCAGTTGTTCAGCTTCAGCAACCTGGGCAATAATGTGCCGGTAAGAAGTCTTGCATCATTCGGTGGCTCGAACAGTATGCGTGGTTTTTACGACGGTCGTTATAAAGACAAACAGCAGCTGGTATTCCAGGCAGAGTACCGTGTTCCCGTATACCGTAAATGGGGTGTTGTGGTATTTGGTGGTATGGGTGATGTGGCGCATAAACCCACAGATTACGATTGGATTTCCCTGAAATATTCCTATGGCGCCGGTATTCGCTTTGCGCTGAACAAAAGCGAAAAACTCAATCTCCGCCTTGATTACGGCCTGGCCGGCGGCCATGGCAGCGGTTTGTATTTCCAGCTGGGTGAGGCATTTTGATTTTGATGAGTGTAATTGGATCATGTAAAAATATTGTGGAGGCAGGAATGATTTAAGCATAGAGATTCGTTAACCTGAACAGAAAGTATTCTATTTTTCTTACGCCCCTGAACTGACTTCTGAAGGCTTTAATTGTAGTACAGCTGAGTAGCCAACAAAACCAGTTTACTATATGGGATGTACCACGGGATGCAAAGTGGCTTAGATGAAAAACGCAAAATGGGTGACATTATGTGAGAAGCATTCAACGCTTATTACAAGCGATACTCCCAAGTAGTTAAGCAGCAGGTTGCAAATCCGGCAGATTGGTGTAAGAAATGTCAACAGAAATATACCTCATTGCAGTAGTAGAAAATTCGTCCTTCCGGGTGGGTGGCTTTACGAGCTCTAGGCCCTGCCAGTGACCTACCTGACTAACTCGAGAGAGTGCATGGAGTGAATCTTTCCATTATGAAAGCGGACGCAGATCGGCAACCTGGATAAAAGACAAGTCCAGTTTCTTCAAGCTGGTGTGGAAATTCTGGCAACCTTGGCCCCTTATAACTTTTTTGACTTGACCGCTTTTTTGTGTTGATATATTGCAATTTAGGATGAACACGCAAATCGGCAAGAGGGGTCAACCAGGTCCGGATTTTCCACTGAGCTTCCGGCTATGAAGCAGAAACAGAAGCTTTCCACCTGGCTTCTTTCAGTAAAAGTAACCTTAAATATCTTCTTTTCCCACTTTACATGCATTCCGCGAGGAGAGCCTGTCATTCACTTCTTAAACTCTTTACCGGGTTGGCAATAGCAGCCCTTATGGCATGAGAACTGATAGTAGCGATGGTAATGATGACTGCTGCAACGGTAGCGGCAATAAATATCCAGGGGCTGATCGTTATCCGGTAGTCATAATCCTGCAGCCAGCGGTGCAAAAAATAGAAAGCCACAGGGGAAGCAATAATACAACTGATCAAAACCAATACAATAAAATCGCCTGCCACCATCAGCCATATCTGTAATACAGAAGCACCTAATACTTTCCGGATACCGATTTCTTTTGTTCGTCTTTCAACAATATAAGCGGTCAACCCGAATAAACCTAGGCAAGTGATAAAGATGGCCAGGCTGGCAAACAATCCGGAGAGCTTAGCAATGAGCGCTTCACGCAAAAACTTTGCCGCATAGTTCTCATCTTCGAATGTATAAATGTACGGAAAGGAAGGACTGTATTTATTAAAGATCGCTGTTAACTGTATAATCGCATCCTGTGTCTTTATCGAGGGGGCCAGCCGGTACAGCACCGCAGTATGTACATGCGGGTTATACATAAACATCGTTGGGTCCGGACGTGAAAAAGGGGACTGCATCAGTGCATCTTTTACGATGCCGATAATCCTGTACTTCCCATTGTTCCAGGACAACAATTGCTGCAAGGGATTTTTTAGACGCATACGGCTGACAGCCGCCTCATTGAGAATAACACTGGCTGAATCGTCGGGGCCCATAAAATCCCGGCCTTCCGTCATGCGCATACCTACTGTGTTGAAGTAGTCGTCGCTCACCTGCATCGCTCCCATTTCAATTGTTTCATTGGCGCCTTTGCCGGGCCAGCCAACATCTGTATGCCAGAAAATATCGGTGGCGGGGCTAGTAGCTGAAGTAACGCCCAAAACGAGGCTTTTTTGAAGCAATTCATTTTTGAGTGCCGTATAATTCTTTTCCAGGTCAACATTCGAGTAAGTCAGCATCAGCCTGTCGAGATCATATCCATTCGGCCTACTCTTCGCATGCTGTATCTGCCGGTAAATGATGATGGTGCTGATGATAAATGCAACCGAACAGGTGAACTGTAAAACCACCAGTATCTTTCTTGGCAGGGATGCCACCTGACCACCCTGCCTATTTCCCTTCAATACCTTTACTGGCTGAAAAGAAGATAGATAAAAAGCCGGCCGGCTGCCCGCGATGAGTGCCGTGACCAAAACGCAAACCAGGGTCACCATCCAAAAGCCGGCATTGTCATAAGGGATAGCGATACTGCCGCCCGTTAACGTATTGAAAGGTGCTAAAGCCGCCTGTACCAATAGTAATGACAAAATAAAAGCGATAAAAGTCAGTAAGAATGATTCCAGCAGGAATTGAACGATCAGGTCTTTCCGCCGCGATCCGATGGCTTTCCTCACACCCACTTCCCTAGCCCTTTTTTCACTGCGCGCTGTAGTGAGGTTGATAAAATTGATACATGCGATAAGCAGTACCAATCCCCCGATGATCGAGAACATACGAACATATACCAAGAAGCCTGGCGTATCCTGCCCATTCCTGTAATCGGAATACAGGTGCCAGCGCTCCAGCGGCTGAAGCGTTACATAAGACAGCATCGCATTTATATTGCCCTTCTCCGTATGTTCAATATTCCTGATCTGTGGATAGACATTGCTGTATGCGGCACCCGGTTTCAGCTTTACGAATATCTGGTATGTATTGTCGTCAAAAGATCCAACCCGAACAGCTTTTATATCGCTGTTCGTTTGATCCAGGTAGCTGAAAGGTACCAGGAAGGTGAACCTGAAAGAAGAATTGGCTGGCAGATCTTTCAATATCCCGGTAACTTTCAGATCGTGGCTATTGTCAAAACGCACCATTTTGCCTATCGCATTTTCACTGCCGAAAAGCGCTGTAGCCGTGGATTGTGTAAGTACGATGGAATAAGCATCCTTCATTGCCACTGCAGCATTTCCTTTCAGCAGGGGGAACCGAAACATTTTCAGAAAGTCTTCGCCTACGATACCACCTGTCACATACAATTTCTTATCTCCGGTCATCAAGCCATGATAACCCATCCAGTCGCTTTCCGCCACATATTCAATGTCAGGGATATTGCTGCGCAGTGTTTCCGCCAACTTCAGCGATGTGGAGGAGAAGGTCAATGTATCACCATTGCTGTAAAAATTCCGCTTTACACGGTATAACCGGCCATAATCAGGCAGGAATTTGTCAAAAGAATACTGATTGTATACCCACAGACCAATGAGGAGTGCTACCCCCATGCCGGTGGCCAGACCAAGGATATTGAGGCTGCTGTACCCCGGTGTCCTGGCAATGTTCCGCCAGGCGATCTTAATGTAACTCTTAAGCATAGTGGAAGTTTACAATAGCACAGAGCATGCAACCAAGTATATGCCAGCCTGATAATGCGTTGTTATACAAATTATTATACAATTATTACCGGCCGCACTGTACGGTTACAGTACAACTGGTGTCCGTCTTTTGGAGTGGAAATTCTGGCACCGTTGACCCCTTATAACTTTTTTGACGGTTACTATATCAGTTGAAAAAATTGAGTGCAATATGAAGATGCGAGGACTGTGCCTAGTACATCTTTTTTACAACATGCAAAGAGGAAAATAGTGACTAAAAGAAATTTAATTGACCGGTCTGCCTTGGTCGCAAAAAAATTTATTCAAACTCCACTACGCTTTACCTCTTTTACTGACGGCGGACATTGAGAATAATATTGATCGTGTCACAATCGCTTAATTTAATATTTAAAATCAAATGTGTGAACTTTTTACAGATCAACTCGAGCAATGGCTGTTTACACGATGGCAGCTGTATCCTCCAGTCTTCAGGTTGCACCCATCATGAATGCTCAGTTGTACCCAGTTCTCTCCCGGAGAGGGACAGAATTGTATTGTACAGTAGCCTGCGCATTTTTCGCTCGGTTTCCTTGTCCGGTTGTGGAATCAGGAATTGTACCTTGTAATGCGCAAGGTCTTTTTTGATATCCAGTATTTTTAAGGAAAAGCTATTGGCAGTGATATAGGAAGCAAACGGGCTCAGAACAGATTTCAACTCTTTTTCCAGAACCTCGATCGAAACATTGTATTTTAGGTCTAATTCAAATTCAATGGTCATTTTTTTGATATTCTGCTTGCTCTGGTTGAGAACCATGGTGGAAAAAATAACCGAATTGGGAATAAGGACAATATCATCATCATCATTCTGTACTACAACATTGACCAGGGTGATATCCAGCACTCTTCCCTTATATTCACCTACACGGATCTGATCGCCTAGTGAGATCTGGTTGGAAAACATAATAATGAGACCATTGACCATATTGGCAATATACTCCTTGGAAAGCACGGCAAAAGCCGCTGCAGCGATGCTTAGGCTAACAAACATATCCTTGACATCCACTCCAATAAAAATCATGATGGAGATAATCAGTGTCATTGAATTTAATACTGAAGAGATACGATTAATACCCAGCACAAAGTTGTCCTTGGTATATGCCTGCAGCTTGTTTCTCCGCAAGTACCAGGCGATGATGATAATCCAGCCTACTGAGATTAAAATATTAGTACCAAGGAAAAGTAGAATGGCATCGCTCATTCTTCCCAGCCATCTGTATTTCACATATAACTCATCATAGGTAAAATCGAAATATAATACCAGCAGGTACACTGGAATCTTGATAAACAAGAAGATTATTTCGTTTCTCAACTTTTTTTTATTGTAAGTGGTCTGTTTTATTAACATGCTGTCTTAAGGTTTGTAAATTGGCCAGATAGATAAATACATATTATTTATAGGATGGATAGGAAATGCAATTTTTATTATAAAAATAAAGGTTTTCCTTTTCGCATACGGATGCGGTATTGCAGGTTCAATAGTATAAGAAAAGTAAATTAAGATAGCCATATTGAAGGTTGTGAAGTCTAATAACCCAAGTTGCGGGATAATCCATGTATTTATAGCTGCAAGCCATGAGCTT
>CBJLMB010000071.1:0-19145 GCA_966424055.1 uncultured Deminuibacter sp.
ATATCCCTGCTACTATTATTCTTCATGCGGAAGGCTATGCTCATGACCGAGTGCCTTCAGCTTCAGTTCTTCCAGTTTTTTCTTACTGTACGACAGTTTCGATATCAATACAAACAATACCGGCACCACGAAAATAGCCAGTGTGGTTGCCGCGAGCATACCGCCAAACACCGTCCAGCCAATAGTATTACGCGCCTGGGATGCTGCACCTGTTGCTACTGCCAGTGGTAACACACCCAGGATAAAGGCCAGCGAGGTCATGATGATAGGCCGCAAACGCAACTGAACCGCCTGCAATGTTGCATGGGTGATATCGATACCCCTGTCTACCCTTTCTTTGGCAAACTCTACGATCAGGATAGCATTTTTCGCTGCCAGACCGATCAGGGTGATCATACCGATCTGCGCATAAATATTGTTGTTCAGCCTGGGTATCAGCACCAGCGCAAGAATGGAGCCGAACATACCGATAGGTACAGCAAATAATACGGAGAATGGTACTGACCAGCTTTCGTACAATGCCGCCAGGAATAAGAACACAAATACAATAGACACAGCAAACAGCATCAGCGTACTGTTACCGGCAATGATCTCTTCCCTGGTCATACCCGAAAATTCATAGCTGTACCCAGCCGGCAATGTTTTGGCTGCTACTTCTTTAATGGCTTCAATAGCCTGGCCGCTACTGTAACCCGGTTTAGGCACACCATTGAACTCGATGGCACGGTATATATTGTAATGCGAAATAACCGCAGCAGCATCTGTTTTACTGATGTTAACCAGTGAGCTCAGCGGGATCATATTACCCTGGCTGTTGCGTACATAAATTTCTTTCAGCGCCTCATCTGAAGTCCTGTAGGCACTATCTGCCATGGCCACCACGCGGAAATTACGGCCATACAGGTTAAAGTCGTTCACATAACTACTACCCATCATAGTAGACATGGTGCTGTACACATCAGACAATGCCACGCCCAGTTTTTTAGCTTTATCCCTGTCCACATCCATGCGGTAATTGGGTGTGTTGGCATTAAAGAACGTAAATGCCATACCTATTTCAGGCCGCTGGAACAAGGCTCCCAGGAATTTTTTACCTACCTGCTCAAATACCTTGATACTGTCTGTGCTGGTGGTTTGCTGCAACTCTACAGTAAAACCGGATGTTGCACCCAGGCCAGGGATGGCCGGCGGTTTAATGGGCAATATTCTTACTTCAGTGGTAAGATCAGCGGTGCGTTGCATGATCTGCCCGATCACTGCATCCAGCTGATCGGCCTTGCTCTTGCGTTCATCCCAGGGTTTCAGCATCACGAACATGGTACCCACATTCGATTTATTGGAGAAGCTTACGGCATTCAAACCTGCCAGACCACCCACCACATTTACAGCGGGAATGGCTTTTACACGCTGCATGATGGCCTTCAACATGGCCACACTGCGGGTGGTAGACGTACCTTCCTGCATTTCGTAGGTTACAAACATACGGCCTTCATCTTCTGTAGGGATAAAGCCAGTAGGCTTGCTTTTGAACAGGTAAGCCAGGCCAATGATCAAACAGATCATCATGATCACCACATAACGCGCGCCCCTGATCCATTTGGCCACACCTTTTGTATAAGCATATGTTACTTTATTAAACCAGCGGTTGAATGCTTCAAAGAATTTCTCCAGCAGGTTCTTTTTCGCATCCTGGCTTTTAGACGGCTTCAGCATAATGGTACACAAAGCCGGTGTAAGCGACAGGGCCACGAAAGCGGAGATGATCACGGATACCGCGATGGTAATGGCAAACTGCTGGTACAGGCGCCCCACGATACCGGGTGCAAAACTTACCGGCACAAATACCGCCGCCAGGATCAGCGCAATGGCCACTACCGGACCAGAGATATCGTTCATCGCTTTCTGCGTTGCTTCTTTGGGCGATATTTTTTCATGGTCTATATAATGCTGCACCGCTTCCACCACCACGATGGCATCATCCACCACAATACCGATAGCCAGTACAAACGCAAACAGGGTAAGTGTATTAATGGTAAAGCCAAAGGGTATAAACAGGATAAAAGTACCGATCAGTGAAACGGGGATAGCCAGCACGGGGATCAGCGTGGCGCGCCAGTTCTGCAGAAACAGGAACACCACCAGTATCACCAGTATCAATGCTTCCACAAAAGTGTGCAATACTTCATCGATAGAAACCGATACCACGGTGGCTGTTTCCAATGGTATAGCATAGTCCATATCCTTGGGGAAACGTTTTTTCATTTCCTCCATGGCCTTCATTACACCCTTATAGGTTGCCAGCGCATTGGCACCGGGTGCCTGGTACAGGAGGATGAAAGCACAGGGATGGCCATTTACAAATGCGTTATTGGAATAGTCGAATTTACCCAGCTCTACGCGGCCCACATCTTTCAAACGCACCAGGCTTCCTGTAGAAGGTACGGTACGTACCACGATATCTTCAAACTGTGATTTCTGGTTGATACGGCTATTGGTAAGAATATTGAACTCGAAAGTTTGTACTGAGGGCTGGGGACTGCCGCCGATAGTACCTGCTGCAATCTGCAGGTTCTGTTCTGCCAATGCACTGGTTACATCGGTGGTGGTCAGGTTCAGCGCAGCCAGTTTTTTCGGGTCAAGCCATACACGCATACTGAAATCGTCGGCCCTGGTTACAATATCACCCACTCCTTTTACACGCAACAGGGCGTCTTTGATATAGATATTGGTATAGTTACCCAGAAAAACCGCATCATGCGAATCGTTGGGCGAATACAGCGCCAGCGCCATCATGATACTCGGGTTACGCTTACGGGTAGTTAAACCAAGGCGTTTTACCGCATCAGGTAAAGTAGGCTCTGCAATGCTCACACGGTTCTGTACATCCAGCGTGGCGATATCGATATTGGTGCCTATTTCAAAGTTTACAGTAATAGAACTCTGGCCACTGCTGGTACTGGTACTGCTCATATAGGTCATACCGGGTGTACCATTCACCTGTGTTTCGATGGCAGTGGTGGTGGTTTGTTCTACCGTTTCCGCATCAGCGCCGGTATAGATACCGGATATAGATGTGGTGGGTGGTGAAATTTCGGGATACTGCGCAATAGGCAATGTGAGTATGGATATAATACCCACCAATACAATTACGATCGATATCACGATGGCCGTAACCGGGCGCTTTATAAAAGTATCTGCTATCATTGTTTTACTTTCTTTTCTGCGGCATTGCTTGGCAACAATACCACAACTCTCTTTTGATAAATACTGTTCCGGTATCAGCAGCCGGGAACAATTATTCAGATAATGATCCCCGCTGCGGTTGTTTACTTCTTTTGCGCAGGCGCTCCACCAGGTTGCTGTCCAGGCTGAGCAACAGTAATCACTGCACCCTGGCGCAGGTTTTGCACACCCTGTACTACGATCTTCTCTCCTTCTTTCAAACCACTTTTGATCACTACAGTAGTGCCCAGCTGTTTGCCCAGGGCTACTTTCTGCTGCGATACTTTACTGCTGTCGCCTACTACATATACAAAAAATTCACCCAGCTGCTCAGTGACGGCTTTGAACGGAATAACGGTAGATTTAACTGAAGCATCATTCCTTACACGTACGGTCGTGTTCATACCGGCTTTCAGCAGTTTTTTATCATTATTAAATACCAGCCTTATTTTGATAGTACCGGTTTGCGGGTCTACAGCACGGTCAATTAAACTGATATGACCGGCATAAGGATAAGCCTCGCCATTAAAGGCAATGGTGAAAGTGGAATCTTTCGCATTGGCACCTTTCTGCTCCAGCTTTAAAAAGCGGTACAGCTCTTTCTGATCAATAACAAAATCAACAGCAATAGGATTATCGGTAGATACAGTGTTCAGTACAGAAGTACCGGCTGCTACAGAAGCCCCTACTTTCACCTGCGAGATACCAATAGTACCATCGAAAGGTGCGTATACAGTAGAAAACCGGACATTGGCCTGTACAGCGCGTACATTGGCCTTTGCGGCTTCCACCTGTTTCTGTGCGGCAGCCAGGGCAGCATCGGCATTGTCTACCTGCTGTTTGGCAATCGCATCATTTTTATCCAGCTCATGGTAACGGGCAGCATCTTTCTGTGCTTTTACCAGGTTGGCTTCCTGTACCGCCACATTGGCTACAGCATTCTGGTAATTGGCATTGTACACCTGCTCGTCGATCGTATACAGTTTTTGCCCCTTGGAAACGCGGTCACCATCTTTAAAGAAGATGCCCGTGATATAGCCGGTTACCTGCGGGCGCAGGTCAATCTGGTTTAAAGCAGTTACTGTACCGGGGTATTCATCGTAATACACTGCATCGGTGGTAGTAACATCCGCTACCGTTACAGGAACAGCCTGGGCTTGCGGAGGTCCCTGCTGCGCCTGTTTACCACCACAAGCGGCCAGTGCCAACATGCCTATCATTACAGAACCTGACCAACGTACATTGTTTTTCATATAAAGAGATAATTTACACGTGAATTAATATTGAATGGTGCCTAAAGCCTGCTGTACATCTATTTTGCTGCTCAATACCTGGTATAAAGCATTGGCATAGTTTACCTGTGCGGTACGCAGATCTGTTTCGGCAGTGATCACTTCCAGGTAGGTTTTTACACCCGACCTGTATTGCAGGTTAATGGTGTTGTACACATCTTTCGCCAGCTCCAGGTTGTCTTTTAATATATTGTAATTAACCAGGTAGCTCTTGTATGCGGCCAGTGCCTGTACATACTGTGTGTTCACCTGGTTACGCACATTCTGTATATCCCAGTCGGTACGCTTCAACTGTAATTCAGCCTGCTTGATCTGCTGGGTACGCTTGCCACCCTGGAAGATGGGAAATGCCACCTGCAAACCGGCGTAAGACTGTGCATAGTTTTTTGAATACAGTTTAGAAAAGCTGTTGTCAAGGAAGTTGGCATTGTACTGGCCAAACAAAGACACAGTAGGTATAAAGCTCCATTTGGTATACCGTAGCTGGGCTTCGTACAAGCGTTTCTGGGTTTGCAGTAATTGCATTTCTATCCTGTTATCAGTCTGTACCTGCTGCAGTGTATCCAGCTGCACTTCGTTTTCCAGCTGCAGTGAATCGTAAACCAGGTTAATGGTTGATTCAGCGGGGTAACCCATCTGCTGTTTCAGGTAAGCATATTTGCCTTTCAGCGATTCTTCATTGGATTTTTTCTGCGCCCTTGCATTGTTCAGCGATATGGTGGCCCTTTTATAATCGATTTTATCCGCCACACCACTCTGGTACTGGCTGGTGGCATCTTTAAGGCTGCGCTCCAGGCGGATGATGTCTTCGTTCACCACTTTGATCTGCTGCTGGGTGAGCAACACATCATAAAAGGCCTTGCTTACATTCACCGCAATATCAATTTTATTGCTGGAGATGTTTTGCCTGGACTGGGTGCGTACATCCCTGGCAGTTTTACTGGCCAGCAGTACATCCCGGTTAAACAGGTTTTGTGTAAGTGAAAACTGCGCCGCCGAGTTATAATCGGTACCGGCTTTAATGATATTGTCACCAAATTTGAGCGATTGCAGCTGGAAGTTGCGCTGCAGGTTGGCGTTCAGGTTAATCTGCGGATACCAGTCGGCCAGTTTGCCCTTGATCTGGCTTTCCGTGATTTCCTGGTCAATCAGTGACTGCTGCGCAGATGGTTGATGTATCAACGCATACTGCACACAATTTTGCAAAGTGGCATTGGTTAATAGGGAATCGCCCCTGGTTTGTGCCTGTAAAGAGGAGATCCCGCACCCCGAGAGGAGAAGCACCAGTGTATACTTGAATCGTTTCATAAGTCTAAAATTCCTTTTATCTAATAAAGCCTTTTGCAGTAGGTAGTACTTTTTCAATGTAACAACAGCCCGTTTTGGTTGGGTTCAGCTGATAAATACAGTACTCGTTTGTTTCCGCAACAGGTATCCCTGTTGCAGGTTGGTTGACGTGAGCAGCATCCGTCTGAAAAATCAGTATTGGTCTGTAATGGCCTGTCCTGGCTAAGTAATTTTTCCCATGCCGAGAAACAAACATTGCTTTAACTGGTATCCGGCACTTACAGCATTCGCATGCAAATGTAAGGTGATTGCCAGCAATAAATCAAACGTTTGTTTAATTTTTTTTATTTTCAAAGGGACAAAATGAGCGGTCGCGGTACTTTTTCCCGGTAGGGCCCATCCTTTACAAAGCCCTGTTACCGATTAATTTAAAGGGAAAAAGTAGTAACAAAATAGTGAATATCCAAACATTCAGGATAAGCGGCTGTTTTCTTTGCCATACAAATAATAGAAAAATAATCCGAGCACCAGCCACACAATCAGCCGTATCCATGTGCTCAGCGGAAGAGAAAGCATCATAACAAGACAGGTAAGGATGCCCATAATTGGGACAAACGGTACCCAGGGGGTTTTAAAAGCACGGGGGGCATCAGGCATCTTTTTGCGCAATACCAGCACACCCGCACATACCATAATAAAGGCCAGCAGGGTACCAATACTTACCATTTCCCCTACCACATTCATGGGAACAAACCCCGCAAACAGGCAGATAAATGCGCAAAGCAGCAGGTTCGATTTATAAGGTGTTCTGAACCGGGGATGCAGGGTTGCAAAAAGCGGGGGTAGTAAACCATCTTTACTCATTGAATAAAATACACGCGATTGCCCCAGCAGGTCAACCATGATAACAGAAGTATAGCCGATAATAATAGCCAGTACAATCACCTGCTTCAGCCACAGGTAAGGTGTTTTTTCGATAGCCACAGCAACAGGCGCCGCATTGTTTTTAAATTCGGTATAATGCGCCATACCTGTCAGTACCAGGCCAAACAATGCAAACAGTACTGTACAAATGAGCAATGAGCCAATGATACCAATGGGCATATTGCGTGCAGGATTTTTAGCTTCCTGCGCCATGGTAGCAACAATATCGAAACCGATAAAAACAAAAAACACCACTCCGGCCCCGCGAAGTACGCCGCTGATACCGAACTCACCAAAGTTGCCGGTATTGGGTGGCAGGTAAGGATGATAATTGGCCGGCTGTATATACCATATGCCCAGCGCAATAAACAAAACAACCACACCCAGCTTCAGCGCTACAATAAGCCCGTTCACCAGGGCAGATCCTTTGGTACCACGGATGATGATCATGGTAATGGCCACTACGATCAGTAATGCGGGCAGGTTGATAATACCATGCACCAGGCTGCCATCTGCCAGTTTTACTGATTCAAAAGGTGAAATGGTGAGTGCAGCAGGCAGGAAAATATGGTAGTAAGAAAGGAACTTAACCAGGTACTGCGACCAGCTGATCGATACGGTGGCGGCACCTACGGAATATTCCAGCACCAGGTCCCAGCCGATGATCCAGGCGAACAGTTCGCCCATGGTGGCATAAGCATATGTATAGGCACTTCCGGCCACCGGTACCATCGAGGCAAACTCGGCATAGCACAGGGCGCTGAATGCGCAGCCCAGGGCTGCCAGCAAAAAAGACAGTGTTACGGCCGGACCGGCATTGTTGGCGGCCGCGATGCCTGTGAGAGAGAACAGCCCTGCACCGATGATCACCCCGATACCGATGGCGACCAGGTTCACCGCACCTAAACTTCTTTTAAGGGTATGGGATCCCTGCTCAGCAGCTTCCCTTTGCAAACGCTCAATGGATTTAATGCGCATATTTATTATCCTACTAATTCAATAGAGAATCAGGCTGCAAAGTAAAGGTTTAAAAAAGATATTTCTTTATTTTTTATAAACAGAAAAAGAGCGCACATGGCGCCCTTCTTCTCCCCTTTTCTTTAGAAAGATGATCCTTATTTATGAAGTGTTATAGTAGGCAGTTTCGTGTCCTTGCCCACATTAACGGTAACATTGCTGATCGTAGTGTCCTTATACCCGTTGGAAGTATTGATGAACACGCTGTAAGTGCCGGTTTTCAGTCCCCTTACCTTATATTCGCCGCTCCAGTTGGGCAGTGCATATGCTGTGTCTTTACCGCTGTATATACTCAGTACAGGATAGGCATCACGCGGCAATACCTTACCCTGTATGCTGCCTGTATTGCTTACTACAAAGCAGTGCAGAACAGGGCTGAGGAAAAACTTGTTATTCATCACACGGATAATAGACCTGGCCACATCAAAGTCGAGCCACAGCCTTGCAGAGCCTTCAGCAATATCTTCCCACTCATCACCACGCAGGTTCAGTATAACATATTCACTGCTGCTTATCAGGTTAAGCGGATAAGTAACGTTGTCTTTTACCAGGCTGTTATTGGTACCCAGTTTAATCACGATACGTTTCACCTTTCCCTTGGTAATAGCACCCTGTGCCAGCAGTGTATCTACACCATTGCTGAGCGAGAGCAGGTCATATACCCCAGCTTTTACATTGAGGTTCTCTTTTACAGTGCAGGTACTGTCGCCTGCATTCCAGTAGCCGAAACCACTGTTTTTACAGGTATCTATCACTACATTGATAGATTGGATGTCTATATAAACATGATCAAAAAAGCCCGGGCCATCCGTCAGGTAAAGCGATACATTCTGTTTACCGGGAGGCGGGGTATTTGCCTGTGAGTGGTCTTTAGAACAGGCAACGATTGTGAAGGTGGTTACAATGGCCATGGCAGCCATACCAAGAAACATATGTTTCCTTTTCATAGCGTGAATATTTAAAGTAGAAATTAGGCGATAAAGGCGATGTTTAATGGCAATCAAATTTTAACAAGAATTATGCCATCAACCCTGTACCGGGGTTATACAGGCATAAGCGTTTAAAATAGGGAGATACACAACGGCTATACAGTGTTGCCTGTAATGGCGTAATTTTTTTTATACCCCGCAGTAAAATATATTATTCTTTTACATTATCCAATGCTACACGTATTCGCTGAACACGTTGATACTGGCCCCTTTCAGCCAATTCACCAGGCTTCTTATTTCAAAAACCACTTTCTAGAAACTGCAATAATTATATAGAACACCCGGCCTGTTTTTTATTGATTAGAAAAACAACAATACAATATCATCCCCGGCAGCATCTACCCCATACACATATCCCTTATTTCTCATATCCTATATATCCTTCATCTTGCATCTTATATCTTGTGTCTTATATCCTGCATCTTTTATCTTATATCCTGCATCTTGTATCCTGCCTCCTACATCCTTCTTAGCTTTGCAACAGATACTTTCATGGCAGCACCCGGCATACATATACTTTTAACCGGCGCCAACGGCTATATCGCCCAGCGGTTGATACCTGTATTGCTGGAACAGGGGCATGAACTTTACTGCTGTGTACGCAGCCGCACCCGCTTTGAGCAGGAACATATGGATAAAAGGATCCATGTGCTGGAAATTGATTTTGTAAACGATCCGGTATCCATACAATTTCCCCCGCAGATCGATGTGGCTTTTTTTCTTATCCATTCCATGCGTTCAGGACCTGCATTTGAAGCGCTGGAAAAAAAAGCTGCTGCACATTTTCTGCAGCTGATCGAACAAACACAATGCAGGCAGGTGATCTATCTCAGCGGCATCGTTAATGCTGCCCATTTATCCAAACACCTTTCTTCCAGGCTGGCGGTTGAAAAAATGCTGCGTGCAGGACGTGTGCCGGTAACGGTTTTGCGGGCAGGTATTATTGTTGGCTCGGGCAGTGCTTCTTTTGAAATGATCAGGGACCTGGTAGAAAAACTGCCGGTGATGCTGGCACCTAAATGGCTGAACACCCTGTGCCAGCCTATTGCCATCCGCAATGTGATACAGTTTTTATCGGGGGTGATGCTGAAAGAAAATACCTATCACCACGATTTTGATATCGGCGGACCTGAACTGCTTTCTTACAAAGAGATGTTGCTGCAGTTTGCCGCGGTACGGCAATTGAAAAGATGGATCTTTATTTTTCCTGCCATGACCACCCGCATTTCTTTTTACTGGTTGTATTTTATTACCTCCACCTCCTACCCGCTTGCGGTGAACCTGGTCAACAGTATGAAGGTAAATATGATCTGCCGGCCCAATCATCTTGCTACTGACCTGCAGATTGAACTGATACCCTACAAAACCGCCGTACAGCTGGCTTTTCAGAAAATAGAACAACAGATGGTGCTCAGCAGCTGGAAAGATGCCTTCAGTGCTTTCAATACTCCGGTGAATATGATGCAGTATGTGGAAGTGCCCAGCTATGGTTGTTTTAAAGATATAAAATGGCGCGCCATCCCCGGCGATGAAAACGAAGTGCTGGCCAATATCTGGCATATCGGTGGTGAAAAAGGCTGGTATTATGGCAATGCCTTATGGAAGGCCAGGGGCCTGATCGATAAAGCATTTGGCGGCGTGGGCCTACACAGGGGCCGTACCAGTGCCACACATATACGCCCGGGTGATGTACTCGATTTCTGGCGTGTACTGATTGCCGATAAACAAAGAAAGCGGCTGTTGCTGTTTGCCGAAATGAAACTACCCGGCGAGGCCTGGCTCGAGTTCAGGATCATGAAAGGAAACAACTTGCTCTTCCTCCGCCAAACCGCCACATTCAGGCCACGCGGTTTATGGGGACGCCTGTACTGGTATAGTATGCTGCCATTTCATTATTTTATTTTCAACGGAATGATCAATAACCTGGTAAAAACCGGGAAGGCCAAACTGGATAGATAAGCGCTGTAAAAGCGGCAAGCTGATAGCTGTGAGCTGCAAGTGACTGCCAACTGCCGGCTGCCAACTGGTTCTCTCGCGGAATGCGCGGAAAACGCTGAAAGGAAGCATTTTCAGGATGGGTATTTTTTACCTGATTAATAACCCAAGACGCCAGTTATCGCGGCAAGCTGATAGCTGTGAGCTACAAGTGACTGCAGACTGCTAACTGGTTCTCTCGCGGAATGCGCGGAAAACGCTGAAAGGAAGCATTTTCAGGATGGGTACTTTTTACCTGATTTAATAACCAAAGGCGCCAGTTATCGCGGCAAGCTGATAGCTGTGAGCTACAAGTGACTGCCGGCTGCCGGCTGCAGACTGTTATTCGCTTCGCAGGCTTTTTACAGGGTTGGCCAATGCAGCTTTTATGGCCTGGAAACTAACCGTGGCAGCCGCCAGCAGCAGGATGCCTGTTCCGGTGATACCGAAAATCCACCAGCTTAAACCGGCATGGTAAGGATAGTTCTGCAGCCATTTGCTCATCATCCACCAGGCCACAGGCACTGCAATAAAGAAGGAGATCAGCACCAGCACCAGGAAATCTTTCGATAGCAATGCGGCAATCCTTGTGGCAGAGGCCCCCAGCACTTTGCGCACGCCTATTTCTTTGAGGCGGCTTTCTGCCATATAAGCCGTGAGCGCAAAAAGCCCTATACAGGAAATGAATATGGCCAGCCCGGCAAAAAGACCTGCCATCATCCCCGTATGCTGTTCTGTGCGAAGCTTTGCCGCATTTACCGCGTCGGCAAAATAGCAGGTAAAAGGATAATCAGGATTGTATTTTTTAAACACCTCACTTATTTTTTCCACGTTCTCGGCTGTGCGGTAAGCAGGGTTCAGCTTTAGCATAATGGTACCAAACCAGTTGTCATATCCCGGGCCTTGTATCACCATGGGTTTAACAGGTTCAAAAGGTGAGCCGGTTACAAAATCCTGTATCACACCCACCACCTTCCAGCGGCCCGCACCACTTTGCACATACTGCCCTACAGGATGCCGGAAACCCATTAGCCGGGCAGCCGTTTCATTGAGGAGCACTGCTGCTGAATCGGAAGGATGACTGAATATATTGATATCCCTGCCGGCCGTTATTGTCAATCCCATGGTTGCCGCAAAGTCATTGTCGGTATGAAAGCGTACAAAAGAAGGTTTTGTATCCGGGGGTTTGCCCTGCCAGTTAAAATCATCTTCCACATTCCATACATCTGTAATGGGTGAGTTGGTCCTGGTAATACCGGTAACAGCACCGCTGGCCAGCAATTCATTTTTAATAACAGCATACTGCCGCTGTGCATCGCCTTTGATAAATACAAAAGCCAGATGCTGCTGATGATAGCCCAGGTTGCGCCCGCGCACATAAGCCACCTGCCGGTAAATAACCACTGTGGCAATCATCAGTACAATAGCAAAACTGAACTGTAGCACTACCAGCAATTTTCTTGGCGTAACCAATGCATGCACTGCTTTAAAATGTCCTTTCAGTATGCTAATGGGTTTAAATGCAGACAAATAAAAAGCAGGATAGCTGCCTGCAAGCAGGCCGGTAAACAATATAAACGCGGTTACTGCAAGCCAGCCCTTGATGCTGGTATAGGGTATTACCAGCTTTTTATCTACCAGGGCATTGAACCAGGGCAGGCATAGCTGTACCAGTACCAGTGAAAGGAAACCGGCAATGAAAGCGATCATCACCGCTTCTGTCAGAAACTGTGCTATAAGCGAACCCCGGCCTGCGCCTGCCACTTTCCGTATACCCACTTCTTTTCCTCTTTTCTCACTGCGCGCTGTACACAGGTTCATGTAGTTGATACAGGCAATAAGCAATATCAGGGCTGCAACAATACCCATCAAACGAACCATTTCAATACGGCCGCCAGACAGCTGCCCGTCTTTAACTCCCGAATACAGCCACCATTGATGCATAGGATGCAGGAATGCCTCATTTTTTACAGTGGGGTCATGCATGGGTGTGATATTACGGATGCTGTTGTCTGCCATCTGCCTGCTTATACCCGGCTTTAACAGTAAATAGGTATGCACACTGTTGAAGCCCCAGCTACTGACCGTCCAATTAACATCATTGGTATAAGACCAGGGTACCAGGTATTCAAAATTGAACTGGGTATTATTGGGCAGGTCTTTTACAATACCCGTAACAGTAAAATTGGCATTACTGTCTACCCGGATGGTTTGCCCCATGGCATCAGCGTCACCAAATAATCTTTTTGCCAGTTTTTCGGTCAGCACAATATTGCGCGGCCCATTCAAAGCAGTAGTTGCATTGCCTTTCAGCAAAGGAAAACTGAACAGGTTAAAAAAGCCGGGATCAGTGATATAACCCTGTGTTTCCAGGTGTTTATCACCTGCACTCATTACAAAAGCGCCTACCCAGTTAATGCGCACCATATCTTCCACCTGTGGATAGTTTTGTTGCAGCACAGGCCCCATCACCATAGGTGTAAGATCCCATACCTGTGTTCTGCCATTCACTATGGCACGGTTGTACACCTGATAAATACGGTCTTTTTTGGTATGAAACTGGTCGTAGCCCAGTTCATTCTGTATCCACAACAAAATAAGTATGGCACTGGCCATACCAACAGCCAGCCCTGTGATACTGGTGAGTGAAAAACCTTTTTTTTGCACCAGGCTTCGCCAGGCGATCATGATATAATGCCGCATGATGCCTTCGGTGAGCAGCGGGAAGCGGCTTTTCTTTCTGGTGAAGTTTTTTACAGGGGAGGCCTGCTGTACAGGTTGACTGGCAGTATTTTTTTCCTGTTTGGCTATTGGTTGCTGCTTTATTTTCTGCAATAACCTGGATGCTGCTGCTTCCTCATTAGCTGTTGCAGGCTGTTGCCAATAGCCGGTGATCCATTCGGCAGACTGGCCAATATCGGGATGCCGTTCCAGCAATTCCTGTAATGCAGACAATTCTTCCGCAGAAGCTTCTCCTGCAAGTTTTCTGGCCAGCAATTGCCAAATGCGGTTTTGTTCATTCACAGGTAGAGTATTTTCTCTGAAAAAAACAAACTGTTCCCAAGAAAATGCCACGAATTTAACCAATTGAGAACAAATAGCATAACCCTGTTCTAGTCTATAAAGCATGTCTGATTCTGATACAACGGCTGACCGTTTTTGCTGCAAAAAACAGTTGTGCTGCAGCAAAGAAAACGGGCATAAAATCAACGCATCAGCAGCAGCGTGCAACCAACGGATAATATACGTTTTTTTATGGAGAAAAGCAACCATCCTGCGGGGTTTATCCGGCTGAAACCCGCGCTGGCATTTATTTTCCTTAAAAACAACTTTTCAGACAACTTATCCGGTTGCTTATCCGTTTTTAATTAAAACAACCTGTTATGCCAGTCCTGCAACGCTTTAAACACGAACGTTCATTGCGTCAGCCCAGGTGGCTGACTTTGTTACGCATTGCTTTGGGAGCCATGCTGTTTATTAAGGGTATCGCCTTTATCAGTGACAGCGCCAGGCTCGAAGCCCTGATACAGCAAAGCCGTTTGGCCGGAAGCAATACCGCCCTTCTTGCCGGCATTATCACCTGGGTGCACCTGTTTGGCGGCTTTTTTATTTTAATCGGTTTGATGACAAGAATACTCTGCCTGATTCAAATACCGATCTTACTGGGTGCGATCTTCTTTGTTAACCTGCCCCATTACACCCTGAACAATGGTTCTGAGCTTGCTTTATCGGTACTGATGTTGATTTTACTGATCGTATTTTTTATTGAAGGCAGCGGCCGGATTTCTGCAGATGAATACTTCAGGACCTACTATAAAGCGGGTCTGCAAAACGATATACAGTTATAGTTCTGCCCATACCAGAGGGAGGTAACACTTTTAGGGCAGTCCACCCCTCTCCATCATGCTGTGCATGATGATGGCGGAGACTGGCTGCGCCAGTCTCCGTTTTGTTTTATCAACAGGTGATGTTAAGGCCTGCCATCCATTCCCGAACATCCTGGCAACATAATGCCTGCCTTACTATCTTCGCTTTATTTTCCTGCCCATCTGCCGGAAAACCACAACACTGATAAAACGTATTCATCCAATGAAACAGCTTCTCACTGTACTGTGCTGCTGTACTGTACAATTATTACATGCCCAGCAACTGCATTATGAATTCAGCGCCCCCAATGCCATCCATCACGAAGCAGAGATCAGCCTTACCGCCCGCGGTATTACACCCGGCACAGCGGTATTCCGTATGAGCCGTTCCTCACCCGGGCGGTATGCCACGCATGAGTTCGGGAAAAATGTATACAATATCCGGTTCGCTGATCAAAACGGCCAGCCGCTCTCTTTCAGCAGATCAGAGGGAGATGTGTACGAGGTTAAACAACAAGGCTGGGTGAAAGTGCAATACACGCTGTACGGCGATTATGCCGATGGCACTTATGCCAGTATTGATGCCAATGGCTATCACCTCAATATGCCAGCTGCATTTATGTGGCTGAAAGGATACGACCGGGCGCCCATCACCATTCATTTTGATGTACCCGACCCATCCTGGAGTATTGCCACACAGCTGCCCGCTGCAAAAGAACACAATACATTCACTGCGCAGGGACTACAATATTTTATGGATTCACCAGTGAAAATAGGCCGCTTGAAATATACTGAATGGCAGGTGAACAATCCCGACCATACCACCTATCATTTCCGCATTGCGCTGGATGCAGATGACAACACTGATGCACTTGATGATTTCAGCAAAAAAATACAGCGCATTGTACAGCAGGCGCAGGCTGTATTTGGTGAAACACCCGCTTATGATTATGGCAACTATACTTTTTTAGCCAGTATTAATCCTTATGTAAAAGGCGATGGAATGGAACACCGCAATTCAACGATGATCAGTGTACCATTGGCTTTTCATGGTGAAGACCTGCTGCTGGGTGTATTTTCGCATGAATTTTTTCATTGCTGGAATGTAGAACGTATCCGCCCCAAAACCATCGAGCCTTTCAATTTTGAAAAAAGCAATGTATGCGATGGGCTATGGCTGGCCGAAGGTTTTACCCAGTATTATGGAGAGCTGTTACTGGTGCGCGCCGGTTTGGTTAAGCCCGAAGCTTACTGCGAAACACTGGCTGGTTTAATCAATGCCAAACAAAATACACCGGGTGCACAATTGTATTCGCCTATCGAAAACAGCCAGCGTGCTGTATTTACAGATGCAGGCGTATCTATCGACAGAACCAATTACCCCAATATGTTCACCACCTATTATTATTATGGTGGGGCTATTGCGCTGGCACTGGATCTTGAACTGCGCAGCCGTTTTCATAAAACGCTGGATGATTTTATGCGTGGCCTGTGGAAAAAATTTGGTAAAACAGAACAGCCCTATACAATGGCAGGCTTGCAGCAGGTGCTTGCCGAAACAACAGGCGACCAGCAGTATGCAGCTGCATTTTTTAAACAATATATTTATGGACATGCCTTATTCGATTATGCAGGCCTGCTTGCTCCTGCAGGTATATCGCTTGCCGGGGCACAAAGTGGCAAAGCCTGGATGGGAGACGCGAAGTATATAACAAATGGTAACAAGCAACTCGTTATTGCCAGTAATACTGTTCGCAATACACCTTTGTATGAAGCAGGTGCTGATATAAATGATGTGATCAGCAATGTGGATAATCATCCTGTTCATCAAAAAAGTGAGCTGGATGAAATTCTTGCGTCACATAAACCGGGAGATGTAGTATCTTTAATTTATCAACACCATGGCCAACAGCAACAAACCACTGTTACGCTGAAACAAAATCCATCCTATCAGGTTGTATTGAGTGAAAAAATATCAGGCAATATTTCCCCAATACAGCAACAGTTCAGGAATACCTGGCTGGGGAAAACCAACTAACTGTTAATCCTCTCTACCTATACTGAAAATCAACTAATTACATCATCTTTTCGTACTTGAAAACTAGGCTATACAAACTTTTGGCATGATATTTTTTTAAGTATACCTGTTCAATTTTTTTTACAGGAATGGTTCGCAAAATTTTTCCTTTAACGCAAAAAACAATGTTATGAAAAGAAAATTGTTGACTCTTGCAATTGTACTGATGGGAGGTATCTGCACGGTAAATGCCCAGATCCAGAAAGGTAATGTAATGGTAGGTGGTGACCTTGCCGATTTTAATTTCGGTTTAAACAAAGGCCATGGATTTGGCATTAATCTTAGTCCTAAAGCAGCCTGGTTTGTCCAGGACAATGTAGCCTTGGGTGGCATGGTTAACCTGGGCATCAGTGGTGCCAAAGGCTCTGCCACTACAACAAGATATGGAGTAAGTGCATTGGGCCGTTATTATGTAAGTGATAAAAGACTGGATGTACTTAAACATACACGTTTCTTCCTGGAAGGTAATGTGGGCATCCAGGGTGTAAACGTATCTGACGGGGGCGGCAGTACCAATGGTCTGGGTATCGGCTTTGGTCCCGGTATTGCTTACTTCATTACGCCGAACATTGGCCTGGAAGGCTTGTTAAAGTATGACGGGATTATCGGTTTTGGTTCTGCAGCCACATCGAGCAATCTTGATCTCAATGTAGGCTTCCAGATTTACCTGCCCGGCCGTACAGCCAAAGCAGCGCTGAAAAACCAGCAATAACAACTAAAAACACTAACACTATCCAAAGCCATGCCTTGTGCATGGCTTTTTTAGTATATAAGATAACAAACTGATAACATTTACCCCTGAACAATACGCTTATTAACAGCTGTGGATAATACCCTGTTTTTTATATTGAATTATTTCCTTCATAGGTAAATATCTCTTATCTTTGCGCAGCAATTTGAGTTATACAGCATTTTAGTAATAGAACGATTTTTTCTGCTACGCACTTTCTGCTAATAGTGAGTCTTCTCTTTACAACTGTGTTTTCTCAGATCATTCTTTACTTTTTTAAACACACAGTATGAACATTTACGTTTCAAACTTAAGCTTCAACGTAGAAGATGATGACTTAAGAGGTTTTTTTGAAGAGTATGGCGAAGTAACATCTGCCAAAGTAATCAAAGACAAATTCACCAACCGCAGCCGTGGTTTTGGTTTCGTTGAAATGAGCAACGATGCTGAAGCTGAAAAAGCCATCCAGGAACTGAATGGTGGTATGGTTGAAGGCAGGGCAATCAACGTTACCGTTGCCAAACCCAGAGAAGAAAAAAGCAACAACAAACGCTCTTTTTCCAACAGCAGGTGGTAATAGCCTGTAAGGAATAACAATATTGTTATGTAAGAAAGCCGGCGATGCCGGCTTTCTTATTTTACCTGAATGGGTTGCTGGCTGTTACACCAGCTGTTCGCGGATGCATTGCACCAGCATATCGCGCCCCCAGTGACCAATATAACGGCCATTGTGCAACTGCACCATATCTATCACCGGCACTTTGATCGTTTTGCCTGTGGGTGCTATGCCCATAAATTCGCCGGTATGTGTGGCATGTAATGTTTTGCGGGTTACAACCAGGTCGTTTTCCGCAACCTGTTCATGAATTTCCACAGTAATATCGGGAAAGCTGTTGCGCAATCCCATAATTACACGGATCATCCCTTCCGGTCCTTTTTCAATACCGGGTGCTGCTGTGTGGTTAATAAACCCGGGATCGATGATCTCTTCAAATGCCTGCATATCCCCTTTTTCAATAAAAGCTTTATTGAACCGGGTAACAACGGCTTTGTTCAGCTGATACAATTCCTGCATACGATGCCTATTTTATGTGATATAAATGTAATTGCTTTATAGCGCAAACCATGCGCAGACCGATCTCCCTGCGTATAAAAATGATGCTGAAAAATTTCCCGTTAGCATCCTCTTCTATTTTGCGTTTTCCGAGAGATGAATTTCTTATCGCATACAGTTGCAGTGGTCATTTTCAACGAGGAAACCATACACTGTTTCAACCGATTTCCCTGATCTCTGCAAAAGCGCCGAATTCAAAAACAGGACAGGTTTCCAGCATTGCGGCCGCAGCCTCCAGAGAAGCCGCATTCAGCAGCAGGTAGCCGCCTACAATAGTTGCAACACCTGTTACATGTGGCCCATCTGTTATCGCCCCATTCCTGATCACCTTCCCATTTAACGTCAGTGGCCGTCCTCCGGCCAGGGCTCCCTCCTGCTGCCTGGCGGCCATCCATTGCTGCCATTTTTGTTGATGTGCGGCTATTTCTTCTGCACTATGTGTTTGTGTTCTGCCATCCTCTTCTCTGAAGAGTACCATGAATTGCAACATGATTTGTATTTTAATTTATCCTGTTCACTTCACTGCTTCACACTGACGGGAAAGTGATCACCCTACCTCGTCAATCGTGAATCGTCAGCCGTGAGTGGAAAAGAAGTTGGATCGAGAATCGAGAGACGAGAATCGAGATGATGAAACAACAATCGTGAGCACT
>CBJLMB010000072.1:0-18663 GCA_966424055.1 uncultured Deminuibacter sp.
GCGATTCACGGTGCGTTAGCACCACTCGCCACTCGCGGTATTGGTGATTGGTTGAGAGGTTGAATGGTTGAATAGTAGGGAAGGAATAGGTAATTAGGAATTAGGGAATTGGGATTTCCGGTATGTCGCCTCTCGTTTCCCGATCCACTCACGATTGCCGATTCACGACTGACGTTGTTCAATGGTTATGTAAAAGCATATACCGGAAAAAAACTCGCGATTCACGGTGCGTTAGCACCACTCGCCACTCGCGGTATTGGTGATTGGTTGAGAGGTTGAATGGTTGAATAGTAGGGAAGGAATAGGTAATTAGGAATTAGGGAATTGGGATTTCCGGTATGTCGCCTCTCGTTTCCCGATCCACTCACGATTGACGATTCACGACTGCCGGCTGCCAACTGCTGACTGAGAACTGCCAACTGCCACCACTCACCAACTGCCTCTTGGGGTTTATCTAAACTTTAGTAACTTAGCCAACCTTACCCTTTATTCAGACAATCAAAAATACAAATCAACTATGCGCAAACTCCATTTCCTCCCGGCTTTATTGCTGGCCGGTCTGGCAGCCTGTGGCGGCGGCACCGACAACAAAGCAGGTGGCGATTCTACTGCTGCCGGTCATGACAGCTCTATGCATCATATGGCCGATTCATCGCAAGCAATTGCACCTGTGCCCGCTATCCCGGCCGGGGCAAAAGTATTTTTCAAAAACCTGAAAGATGGCCAAACCGTTACCTCTCCCGTGAAAGTGGAGATGGGCGTTGAAGGCATTAAACTCGATTCTGCCGGTACATTGAAAGATGGTTCAGGTCATCACCATATCCTTATTGATGTGGGTGATTCCCTGGCTTCAGGTACGGTAATACCCAAAGATTCTACCCACCTGCATTTTGGCAATGCCCAAACACAGGCCGAGGTGAAACTGGCACCGGGTAAACACAAACTGACACTGCAGTATGCCGATGGTATCCACCGCTCTTATGGTGGCAAGCTGGCTTCCAGTATTACAGTGGATGTAAAAAAATAAGCACCAATGCTTTTACGAATAAAGGGCTGGCAGGTATGTCAGCCCTTTACGGTTTAGACGATGTCCGGTTGGTAGTTTACAGTAGGCAGTTTCCGGTGGGCAGTCTGCAGTCGACTGTCCTCAGCCGGCAGTTGGTTTGCGGCTTATAACTCATAGTTTTTTTATCCCTTTTCATAAACAAAAACAAAAAAATGTATACCATACTCGGTGCTGGCGGACCAGTAAGTAATGTTCTGGCGAAACAACTGGAAGCCCATAATGAAACAGTAAGGCTGGTGAGCCGCAGACCTATCGAAACAACCGGCCGTACTTCCTGGGTAAAAGCCGATCTGCTTGAATATAATGAAGTACTGCAGGCTGTGCAGGATGCTGATGTTGTGTATCTCTGCGCAGGATTGAAATACAACAAAAAATTATGGCGGCAGCAATGGCCCCTGCTGATGCGCAATGTGATCAATGCTGTTAAACAAACCGGTGCAAGACTTATTTTCTTCGACAATGTGTATATGTACGGCTATGTAAAAGGCGTTATGACAGAAGATACGCCTTATCATCCCAGCAGTATCAAGGGGGAAATAAGGGCTGGTATTGCCAATATGCTGATGGAAGAAATAAAAGCCGGCAACATCTGCGGCAGTATAGCCCGCGCTGCAGATTTTTATGGTGCTGAAATGCGCAACAGTTTTTTTGATGTACTGGTACTGGCTAAGTATGCAGCCGGAAAGAAAGCAATGTGGATAGGCAATGCGCAGGTGAAACACAGCCTAACCTACGTACCGGATGCCGGTAAAGCAATGTACTTGCTGGGACGGCATCCTGAATCTGATGGCCAGATATGGCATATGCCCACAGCACCTGCCATGACCGGCGAACAGCTTATTCAACTGGCTGCAGAAATATATGGTGTACAGCCACGCTATTCCAGCATTGGTAAGATGATGCTGCGCATAGGAGGGCTTTTCGATCCTATGATGAAAGAAGTGGTGGAAATGTACTACCAGAACAAATACGATTATATTTTTGATTCATCCAAATTTGAAAAGACCTTCCAGTACACACCCACAGGGTATAAAGAAGGCATACAGCAGGAGCGTCAGGCGAACAGGTAAATGGTTCCCGGTAAAACTTAACATGAAAATTGATTTTTAGGCTGCATTTTTGCGCCCTGAAAAGAAAAGGGTGATATGAACAGCAATGGATTTACCGTTTTATTTGAGTTTACAGATGCTGCAAATGAGTTTTCTTTTGTCGGCGGGCATGGACGCTTTCAGGCATATGTAGAGAAGACAGACAGGGATGCCCCGGTATATGTAGTAACGAGGCTCTGCAGGTACGATGTATATGAAATCACTTCTTTAATTGCCAGCTATCACCTGGTACGTACCGGTGAAACGGCCGATGCTGAAGGGAACAACTGGAAAGAGATCAGAACAGGCGCCTCCGATGTTTTTATCCAGGCATTGGGCAATGCCATTAGCATGCAGGAACATGCAGCACTAAAAGAAACAGCATTTTACTGATCATAGACGCATGTTAGAGACAAACAATAACCAGCCTCAAGCTGGTTATTGTTATGGAGTACTGCGGCACTGGCAGCATGGATATAAGTTGATAATAGTCTCTTAGTACGCGGCAGTAAAACGCTTGCGGATAAATTGTTTGTTGGCCACTTCATCCAGTACAGCTATGGCAAGGTCTTCAACAGAGAGGATGCTTCTGTTATTGGTATCGAATACCGGTGAATCGGTTCCAATACGGTATTTCCCTGTACGGCCGGTTGTAATGCCATGATGCATTTCGATAGCCGGGCTAAAAAATGTCCAGTCGAGCACGGTATTTTTTTTCAATATGTTCAGGTAATCCCTGGCAGCAGTGGCACCTGCTTTGTATTCGGCAGGGAATTGCGAGGTATCAACCAGCTGCAAACCCGGCTGTATTTCAAGGCTGCCTGCGCCACCGATCACCAGCAATCTTTTTACACCCGCTTTTTCAACAGCGGCTTCAATATTTTGAGAACCGGCAATAAAATCATCATAGAGACGGGGATTGCTCCAGCCCGCATTATAAGCGCTCAGCACAACATCATTCCCGGCCAGCAAATGTGCCAGCTCATCTACATGGGTGATATCGCCTTTCACCACTTTCAGCAATGCATTTTTTTCTGTGATTTTTGAAGGATCGCGAACGATAGCCGTTACTTCATAACCACGCTGCAATGCTTCTTTTACTAAATGTGAACCAACAAAACCTGTTGCGCCGATGATAGCTAATTTCATATTGCTTTTTTTAAATGAATAAATTGTAATGTTTTTTGTTACAGTTTAAGTGAAAAAAATTAATCAAATTGATTGGTGAAATCTGCCAGGTTGGTTTGACCCAGTTTTTCCAATAGGGCCGCTTCTGCTTCTTTATACAGGTTTTCCAGGTGCCCGTTGATCTGCCTGCCCACAGGGCAATAGGGGTTAGGCGTATTTTTGGCAACACCCAGAAAAGGCACCTGTTTCACCGCTGCATATATTTCTGACAGCAATACCTGCCGGGCAGGTTTGGCCAGTGAAGCACCGCCATTCTTGCCTTCTTTGCTATGGATCAAGCCATGCTGCCGGAGATTGCTTAATTCTTTGCGCACCAGTACAGGATTAATATTGATACTGCCAGCCAGGTATTCAGATGACAACAGTTCGCCTTCCGCTTTTGTCAGCAGTGTAAGAATATGAATGGATATGGCAAAACGCCCGTTGGTCATACTGTAATATTTTTTATTACAGTACAAAGCTAAGCCGTTTTTTGTTATAACAAACAAAAAATACATTTTTTTCAGCAAACCGCCTGAATAAGCCTATCGGGCAGGTATGCTGCGGATAAAACAGTTTTTTTAAACCGCTTATGCCTACATTTACCCTGATGGATATACTTACAGCCTTGCAAAACAATAAAAACCTGCCATCCTATCCCTGGCAAACTTTTGCAGAACGGTTGCAGCAGCGGGCTATTCCCAAAAAAGCATTGCTGCTGAAAAAAGGGCAACCGGAGCAATGGCTGTATTTCCTGGAAAAAGGCATTGTACGTTTTTTTATTGAACAGGGCGATAAAGAAATCACTTTCGATTTTGCATTTCCCGGTTCATTCTTTTGTGCATTCACTTCTTTTTTAACACATACACCCGTGGCATATCATATGCAGGCATTAACCGCCTGCAGCGTTCACCAGATTCACCGCGATGAGCTGGAAACCATGTACAGCAATAGTCCGTCGGCACTGGCAGTGGGTAAATGGGCGGCAGAGCAGCAGTTCCTGCGCAAATCGGCAAGGGAATTATCCCTGCTTACCCAAACAGCAGAACAACGCTACCTGGCTCTTTTGCAAAACCAGCCCGATCTGGTACGATATATCCCACTGCAATACCTGGCTTCTTATATCGGTATTACACCTCAGGCGCTCAGCCGTATCCGCAGGCGTATCGTATTTTCTTAACCCGGGTTCATTGTTTCAGCCTGTTGCTGCCGGTAATTTTGTATAAAATTCAGGTTATGTTCTTCTTTGCCGGACTTGCGTTCTTCTATCTTTTATTGTGGCTGCTACAGTTATTGGGCGTGGAAGGGTTGGCCACTTATCATGCCAAAGGCAGTTATGCAGCAGCGATCATGTTTGTGGTAGTTGGTGTGATGCATTTTATTAAACCGGGGAAAATAGAAGCCATGATACCACCGGTATTTAAAAAAATAGCCCGTCCGCTGAACTATGGAAGCGGGTTGCTGGAAATAGTGCTGGGAATGGCTTTGTGCTTTACTGCCTGGCAGCAGCAGGCTGCCTGGGCTTTGATGGTGTTGCTGGTATTGTTATTCCCGGCAAATATATATGTAGCATACAAAAAACCGGGATGGTACAATGTGTCACGGTTGTTTTTTCAACCGGTTTATATCGGGTGGATCTGGCTGTTTGTGCTGCACCCTGGCAGCGTTTAATTGCTTGTATTTGTGGTGGAGGGGCATCAATACATGATCGATACAAATGTAGTTGCTTATTCAGGCTGAAGATCTTTTTTCAGTTGTACGATGATCTCTTCCAGTGCTTTGATCCGCTGTTCCAGTAATTCTTCTCTTTCTTTCCCGTTCTTCAGCTGCTTCTCGTACAGTTCCATCACTTTCTCCAATGGATCGTAAGTAATAGTGGACTGGTAATGCTGATGATTGTTGGTAGAGGTATCATAATTGTTCTGGATATTGTACACCGCATTTTCATCATTGAAATTTTTGATGAAATCTGTTGTAACACCCAGTGCCTGCGCCAGTACTTCGAGCGTATCATCGGGAATAAAAGCGCTTTGTTCCAGCTTGGAAATATTCTGCTGGCTCATACCGGTTTTTTGCGCCAGCACACTTTGCTTGGTGCCGGTGAGCCGCCGTACTTTAAATAAATTGATGCCCAGGTGTACCTGTTCTTCATCGATATTCTGCGTAACTCCTCTCATACTATTAAATTTGATTATTACACTTTTCATCAGTGGTAAAATACCACCGAACAATGGTATTTTACCACTCCCGGTAATAAAAAGAAAACAGCAAATGACGTTATTTTAGTGAACATAACAAAAATAGGCAATAATGGGGTACAATTGCCGCATTATTGTTGACCTGTGAAGGCCGCAGGCAGGCTGTATTGCAGCCGGATTATCATGAGGTATTAGCTTCTTTCTTTATCGTACAAAAATGTCTGGATTGAAGTACCTGTTCCCGATAGATCGTTGTTTACTGTATCATTGCGGCAATACCCCTTGCCTGCAGAATGGCCTGTTATGGGGCCTGGCACTTTTACTGGCCTGCAAACCAAAGAACCCGGTATAGAACGGGCTGTTCCTGTTCCCATTTCCTTTTTTGTTCAGCTAACCTTGCGTTTAAAGCAGTAATGGCAGTTTGCTCTTTATTGTAACAACGCAGTTTTTCAAAACGATGTGCATGCCCGAGACCAACTTGTTTGCCGCTACCTGTTATACAAGCATTACCGGATACCAGCCAGGCCTGCAGCCTGCTTATAAAGAAACCATCGATACCGCTGGCAGAACCATCAGGGTGTCGATGATCAACCTGTCTGTGGTGGATATGTACCTGAGGGCGCTGAACATGATCGGCCTGCCGCCTGCGTATATTGTACCCCTAACAGGTGATGAAGAGGTCAACAGGAAAGACCTGGTGAACCAGCCGCTTTTCTGTTACGGATCTGTTGAGCCGATTGATGTACCGGTGAGTGACAGGCGCCAGAGAATGCTGTCTGCGCTCAATAGCTATTTTTCGCTGGACGGGCGGATGGAAAGACGCCGCGTTGAATGCCTGGTACTAACCTGCGCAACACAGTACGATATATTTTCGCCCTATAGTTTTACAGCGGGTGGTATAACAATACACCGGCTGATACATACGCTGAACCATGCCTGGTACAATTGCCCCGTACTGGATGAAACACGGATGAACAGTAGCCATCCCGTTGGCATTACCCGGCGCGACCTGGCCAATATAACTCATCTCAGACTGAAGATCGCCCTGCATGGTTTCAGTTTGAATAAGGCAGAAAGAGAAACAGAGATGTTCGTGCTGAGCCGCATCTAGCCTCTTGCGGAATACGCAGAAAAAATTCCAGGCCGGTACATTCCCAACTCATAGCAGGAAGCTCATGGCTTGCCTTTAAAAAGAGGGACTGCCGGAAGGCAATCCCGTATTCCCAATTTAAAGTCCCAGTCCGCTGTTTTATGCAATAGCCTGGTTAGGCAAAGGCATAGGAACCTCCAGGCTATCTTACCCGGCTAAACTAAATACCTGGCTGCTGCAGGAAAAATGCATTATGTGAACAGCTGTTTGTCCTATGTGAAAAACAGTTTGCGGCATGGCAATTGCCTGCGGCTGCGGAAAAAAATAGAAGGATAAAGGCGGAATTTGTAATTTGGCGGCCGTAACCAAGTTTTAAAACAAGTTGAGTTAATTGTATTGACTATGGCGCATTGGCTGGTTAAATCAGAACCTTTTAAATACAGCTGGGATCAGCTGGTAAAAGACGGGCAAACATTCTGGGATGGGGTGCGCAATTACCAGGCGCGCAACAATCTACGCGCAATGAAAAAAGGAGATGAAGTTTTTTTCTATCACAGCAATGAAGGACTGGAAATTGTGGGCATCGTTAAAGTGGTGAAAGAAGCCTACCAAGATCCAACAACGGATGATCCTAACTGGGTGGTGGTGGAATTTAAACCAGTAAAACGCCTCAAAAGACCTGTGACACTGGCGGAAATAAAAGCCGACAAACGGTTGGCCTCTATTGCACTCGTGCGGCTGGGCCGTTTATCCGTATGCGGGATAACCGATGATGAATGGAACGTGATCCTTGAACTTTCAAATAAAAAAAAGAAATAAGCCTTTAAGAAAACCAGGTGCCGGTAAACAACTGAACCATTGAGGGGGCAGGGCTTATACAACCCCCTCAATGGTTTTTTATTTCCATCCGCCGCCCAGTTCGCGGTATACATCGATCAGGTAGAGAAAACGGTTTTTTTGTGTTTCATTCAGTTCCAGCTCTGCATCCAGCACACCTTTCTGCGCAGTGATCACTTCGAGATAAGATGCATAACCGGCAACATATAAATCCTGCGATGAAGCCACAGCCTGCTGCAGGGCTGTTACCTGTTTTTGCTTCAATACAAACATTTCACCGGTGTTTTCAAGCTGCTGCAGGGAAGTATTGATTTCACGGAAACTGTTGAGTATGGTTTTACGGTACTGGTAGTAAACTTCTTTATTTTGTGCAACAGATACCTGGTAGGCAGATTGCAGTTGTTTCTGGTTAAACAGGGGGGCGGTTAAGCTGCCCAGTACACCAAAAGCAAGCGAGGGTCCATTGAACAGCAGGGATGCTTTGAATGCATTCAGCCCTACATAAGGGTTCAGCTGGAACGATGGCAGAAATGCGGCCCTTGCTGCCTGTACATCGGCCTTTGCTGCCACCAGCTGCCATTCGGCCTCGCGTATATCCGGGCGGCGCAGCAGTACCTGTGAAGACAGGCCTGCCATAACCTGCTGCGGAACGGGTTTCTGCAAAAAAACACTATCACGCCGGATGGCTTGTGCAAACCTGCCCAGCAGAAAATTAAGTTGGTTTTCGGCCTGTACAATTTCCTGCTTAACACGGAAGGCGAAACTGCGGGTGTTATATACCTGTGCTTCCATTTGCTGAACAGCCAGCTCAGTGGCCCTGCCGCCTTCTTTCTGTGCCCTGACCACTTCGAGTGCTGCTTCCTGCAGCTGTATATTTTTCTGAATGATCCTGCTTTCGTTGTCCAGTGCCAGCAGTTGATAATACCAGCCAGCGGTTTGTGCCACCAGCATGGTGGTCACCAGTCGCTGGCCTTCGGCTGATGCTGCCAGCCTGGCTATAGCGGCCTGTTTCCTGTTTTTGAGCTTACCCCAGATATCTGCTTCCCAGCTGCTGCGGAGGCCAAGGAAATAATCGGGCACCAGCGGATCGGGGATACGCTGGTTCTTGGAAATATTGGGGGAGAGGTTGGTATCATAATTACCCACACCATTCATCGTGTAATCGCCGTAATTGTCTACACCGGCAGAAGCCACTGCATTCACCAGGGGTACCATTGCACCCCTGGCGCTGAGCAGGCTGGCACGTGCAGTTTCCATCCGCTGCAGGGCTATCAGTACATCCGGGTTGTTTTGTAAAGCGGTGTCAATAAGCTGTTGCAACAGCGGATCGGTAAAAAACTGTTTCCAGGGCAGATCAGCTATGCTACTGTCTGCAGGTGTCCATAATGTATCAGGCACCCTTACTTTCTCAGGCACCTGAACAGGCCTGGCCACTTTACATCCGGTTGCAACAATTAATAGTAAAAAAAGATAAAACAAAAATCGTATCATGAAATTTTTATTATTCAGTTAAGAATGTGCGTGGAAATGCTGCCGCTTTTTCCTGCGTGCTTCAATGCCGGCAAAAATCACATAGAGGCCCGGTACCAGCACAAGGCCGAACACCGTACCCGCCAGCATACCGCCTGCGGCTGCGGTGCCGATAGAACGGTTGCCCATGGCGCCTGCACCACTGGCTATACACAGCGGTATCAACCCGGCAATAAATGCGAATGAAGTCATAAGGATGGGCCGTAACCTGGATACTGCCCCTTCCTGCGCAGCCTGTAAAACACCCAGTCCTTCTTTGCTTCGCTGTATGGCAAATTCCACGATGAGGATAGCATTTTTGCCCAGCAGGCCGATAAGCATAACCAGCGCCACCTGGGCATAAATATTATTTTCCAGTCCTGCCAGCTTAAGAAAAAGAAAAGCGCCCATTACACCGGTAGGCAGGGAGAGGATCACCGGCAGTGGCAGCAGGAAGCTTTCATATTGCGCTGCCAGCAGCAGGTATACAAACACAAGACAGATAAGGAAAATATACACTGCCTGGTCGCCCGATAAAATCTGTTCACGTGTCATGCCCGACCATTCATAAGCATATCCCCGTGGCAGCTTCTCTTTCGCCAGTTTTTCAATGGCCTTGATAGCATCGCCACTGCTATGCCCTACGGCTGCATCGCCATTGATCAATGCAGATGTGTACATATTGTACCGTGTAAGCTGTTCGGGGCCATATACCCGTTCCAGTTTGATAAAAGTGGCATAGGATACCATTTCACCGCGGTTGTTTTTTACATACAGTTGCAGCAGGTCTTCCGGTTTACCGCGGTAGTTGGGGTAAGCCTGTACCATCACCTTATACATTTGCCCGAAGCGGATGAAATTGGTAGCATAATAACTGCCCAGCAGCGTTTGTAAAGTTTGCATGGCATTATCGATGGTAACGCCTTTTTTGGCGGCCATTTCCTGATCGATATGGATCATGTATTGGGGGAAGCTGGGATCGAAGCTGGTAAAGGCATTGCTGATGGCAGGGTCTTTTTTCAGCGCGGTAATAAAATGATTGGTCACCTCTGCTGTGCGCATCAGGTCGCCGCTTTTGCCTTTGTCTAATAACCTGAACTCAAAACCGCTGGCATTACCAAAACCCGGTACCGTGGGCGGCGGAAAATAATCGATGGTGGCATCACTGATATGCCGGGTTCGCTGCTGCAACTGCTGAATCAGTTCCTGTACAGAAGCCTTGCGTTTATCCCAGGCTTTGAGGTTAATCATGCCCATGCCGTAAGAGGCGCCTGCCACTTCATTCACCAGGCTGTAACCCGCCAGGGTACTGATGTTTTCAACACCTTCTGTACCCGTTGTTGCATCTTTAATGGCGTCAAGCACTTTTTCCGTTCTTTCAACCGAAGCACCCGGTGGGGTGGTTACGTTTACATAGATCATCCCCTGGTCTTCAGTAGGGATAAAGCCTGAAGGCAACAGGCTGCCCGCACCCCAGGTGGCAATAAAAAAGAATACCAGCAGGCTGAATGTTACCCATTTTTTACCGGCGATACGCCCTACCAGTTTTTTATAATTGTTCTCGGTGTTATTGTATGCTTTGTTGAAGCCACCAAAGAAGCGTTGTAATAATCCTGTTTTCTTTTTTGCTGTATCATGCTTCAGCAAAAGCGCGCAGAGGGCGGGTGTAAGCGTCAAGGCATTGATACCCGATATTACAATGGCCACTGCCAGTGTTAGGGAGAACTGCCGGTAAAAAACACCTACAGGTCCCGACAGGAAAGCGACAGGAATAAATACCGCCGACATCACCAATGTGATGGCTACAATAGCGCTGCTGATATCTTTCATTGCATGGATAGTGGCCTGCAGGGCAGAAAGATGCATCTGGCTCATTTTTACATGCACAGCTTCTACCACCACAATGGCATTGTCTACCACGATACCGATGGCCAGTACAAGTGCGAACAGGGTAAGCAGGTTAATGGAGAAATCCATCATCTGCATAAATGCGAGTGTGCCCACCAATGCAACCGGTACGGCAAGTGCCGGTATCAGCGTGGAGCGGAAATCTTGCAGGAAAACAAATACCACCACAAATACCAGTAACAATGCTTCAAATAATGTGCGGATCACTTCATGGATACTGGCATCGAGAAAACGGGATACATCGTATGCATAGTTATAATCCATACCCGGCGGGAAGCTGCTTGTTTTCAGCTCCTTCATTTTGGCCTTGATGTTCTGTATCACTTCCCTTGCATTGGAGCCGGGGCGTTGTTTGATCATGATCGATGCAGAGGGCCTGCCATCTGTTTTAGACACCATGCCATAGCTCAGGGTACCGAATTCCACATCGGCAATTTCTTTTAGCCTCAGCAATGTACCGTCTTCACTGGCCCTGAGCACAATATTTTCATATTGGGAAGGTTCAAAGAACTTGCCGGTATAGCGCAATACATATTGCAGTGGATGTGCCTGTTTGCCTGAGCTTTCACCGGTTTTACCGGGCGCCGCTTCCACGTTCTGGTTGCGCAGGGCCTGTACCACTTCTTCGGTAGAAACATTATAGGCCAGCATACGGTCGGGCTTCAGCCAAACACGCATGGAATATTCCCTGGCACCCATGATCTCGGCAAAGCCAACACCATCTATACGCTTCAGCTCCTGCAGCACATTGATATCGGCAAAATTGTAAATGAATTCTTCATCCATGCTGGAATCGCGGCTGATCACGTTGAGGTAAAGCAGCATACTGTTTACTTCTTTCTCGGTGGTAACACCTGCTTTGATCACTTCTTCGGGCAGCTCATCCAGCACGGTGGTAACACGGTTCTGTACATTCACGGCAGCCAGGTCAGGATCGGTACCTACTTTAAAATATACCTGCACCAGCGTAGTACCGTCGTTGCCGGAAACAGAAGACATATAAGTCATACCTGGCACACCATTGATGGCCCTTTCCAGCGGTGTGGCCACTGCTTTGGTACACACTTCTGCATTGGCGCCGGTGTACCGTGCTGTTACTACAACAGAAGGTGGAACAATATCGGGGAACTGTGTAACCGGTAAGGAGAACAGGGCGAGTATGCCCACCAGGCAAATGATCAGCGATATTACCAGGGATAAAACCGGTCGTCTGATAAAAGTTTCAATCATGATAAATAGCTATTCTTTCATATTCCGGGCGATGGTTATTGCCGGGTATATGCGGTAATCAAAAAAAGAAAATGCCTGCATTGCACAAGGGCATATGATACCCTGATCAAATGCAGTTTATTTTAGTGGTGAGGAGTAGCAGCCACCAGGCTGTCCATAGCAATGCTCCTGGGTTGTATAGTAGCCCCGTCGCGCAGTGTTTGTATACCTTCCACCACAATTTTCTGGCCTGGGGAGAGGCCCGATTGCACCACATAAAAATCAGCAATACGCCGTGCCGGTATGAAATTTTTCATGGATACGGTATTGTTGGCATTCACCACAAATACATAGTTCTTATCCTGTATTTCAAACACGGCTTTCTGTGGTACCAGTAAAGCCTGCTGCAGTGGTGTAACCAGCTGCACTTTACCGGATGCACCATGTTTCAGCAGGTGGGCCGGGTTGGGGAAAGTAGCCCTGAATGCGATAGAACCTGTGCTTTCATTGAACTCGCTTTCCATCGTTTCTATCTGGCCGGTATAATTGTAGCGGGTATCATTGGCCAGTATCAGGCTGGCTGAATCCTGCGGTTTACTACTACCGGGATGTTTCGATTGCGCTCTTTGCAGGTATTCATTTTCCGATACATTGAAATAGGCATATACCGAGCTGAGATCAGACACTGTTGTGAGCAATGCGCCTTCAGTTACCAGGCTGCCTGCCCTTAAAGGGATACGGTCGATGATACCGGAAAAAGGTGCATAAATAAATGTATACGACAAACGTGTTGCTGCTTCCGATTCAACTGAGCGGGCTTCATTTACACGGGCCTCGGCCGATTTCAGTTTGGCCTGTGCCAGCTCCAGCTCAGTGGGCGAGATGATCTTTTTATTGACCAGTGTGCGCACCCTTTCCAGTTCCAGTTCTGTTGCCCTGGCTTCGGCGCTCATATTGGCCAGGCTGGCCCTGGCTTTTTCCAGTGCAATACGGTATTCTTTATCGTTCAGCTGAAACAGCAGCTGTCCTTTTTGTACTTCGCGGCCTTCATCCACATATATCTTATCGAGGAACCCGGGCACTTTGGCTCTTATTTCCACATTGCGCATGGCTTCGATAGCCGTAACATAGTTGGTATGGATCAGTGTGTCTTTTTGCTGCAGTTCGATAACAGGCAGTTCCTGTACATCTTTTTTATTATTGTCTGAAGAACCATTTGCTTTACAGGCAGTGAAATACAATACCATCACTGCTGATAAATGGAAAAGCATTTTTTTCCGTATCATCATCAATTAAGTGTTAAGAATGGAACCATGCATGCAATGGATGAAACAATCATGGAAGAAGCAGCTGACTAAGCATGCGGGTACAGGCTGCTTTAATGATGGCTTTTATGCAAATACCGCTAACGGTATGCATGTTCAGGGGCCATAAAGAAGCGATGTTCTTTACCCGGAAAGCTGGTGCCGCCCGGGCCAAAATAAAATACAAATGATACAGGTATCAGAATGGCGTTAACCGGAACAGGAAATTGTAGTAAGATGGCAGTAGTTGTTTATACGGTCGTCCTCCGGTAACAGCGTTGCCTGTTGCAACAGGCAACGTAACCTGGGTAAGGCCGAATGGCTTATGCGCAGCATGCAGTTTTTTGTCCTGCGCATCTGCATGGTCTTTGTGAAGATTAAAATAGCTGTAATGAAAATTGAAATTCTTCACCGGTGCATCATCACCCGTATCTGACTGGCTGCCGGAAAGTATATCCAGCAAATAACCCAGCAGGTACCCGTCTGTTGAATAACCGGAGAGTACACTTGCATCCGGTTCGAGCGAGAGATAATCAATGCCGGTTACTGCCTTATTGGTAAAATGATTGCCGGGCAACGCAAAACTCATCATGCCGAACGACAAGGCGAGTATAAAGCAAAGCCATTTATGCATCATTTTTACTGGCATAGATTCAATAACAAAATTAAATTAACGGACATATGGCCGCAGCCGGAGTGATTTTCCACAACACAACTGTGAAGTGTTACAAAAATATTATTTAAAAAGCAGAAATCAAAACCTGTTCGCCGGCAGGTCTGTAACTGATGTAAAAAGCCATTGGTCTGATAAGAGTAAGGGTACAGGGAAAAGTACTATACCGTAGTTTTTATTTTCTTTAACAAAAAACATTGGTTACTTATTGCCTGCCCGGGTAATCAATGTTCACAGGCCTGTAGTACTAAAAAACATTTTAAAAACAAAAACTGTTGTATGAAACCCGGCGCCCGGCTTGCTTTGCCAGTCGAACCAAACCAGCACCGCTTTTTTACCGGGAACAAAACTGAACCCGTTTTTATGTAAACCAACTGATTACTGCATCTTTTTAAAAACACCTCATCTCAATACACCGGCAGCTGAAATGCACTGCAGGCAACAGGTTCAGCCGGTCTATAGTCAACACAGGATGGCAGTGATTGCTAGCCGTTCTTTATTTTCTTTTCCATCTTAAACACAAAACCATGAAAAATATACTGGGCTTCCTGGCGCTGGTCGCTATCGCCTGCTCTTGCGGCAAAGTGCAATCAAAAGAAAAAAATAATGCAGTTGCCGGGGTTGCTGTAGCAAATAAGGATGTATCCCAACCTGCAACCGGGAAAACAGAAGAAGCCGGCACCGCCGCAGGCGATGTAACCAGTGCTGCGCTTGCGCCAAAGGCTGGCCAGCCTTTGCCCGACTGGGACAAAAAAATAATTAAAAAAGCCAGTTTACAGCTGGTTGTAAAAGATTATAAGCGGTACGATGGCGATATGCATGCACTGCTGAAACAATATGGCGCCTATGTTGTGCAGGAAGAGCAGCGCCAGTATGGAGAACGGCTGGAAAATGCCATCACCATCAAAGTGCCGGTAGCGCAGTTTGATGACCTGCTTAAGCAGTTACCGCTCGACAGCGCGGCGATACAGGATAAAAAAATAACCGCTGAAGATGTGACCGCCGAAATTGTGGATGTAAAAGCAAGAATAGAAGCGAAAAAACAAGTGAGGCTGCAATACCTGAACCTGCTGAAACAGGCCAGGTCGATGAAGGATATCCTGGATATACAGCAGGAAGTGAATGAAATACAGGAACAGATTGAATCGGCCACTGCCCGTGCCACATTCCTGGAGCATGATGCTGCATACAGTACCATTGAACTGACCTATTACCAGTTGCAGAATGGTTCAGGAGAAAATCCAGGCTTTTTCCGGAAACTGAAAGAAGCCTTTGCTTCAGGGGGAACCGGTATGATGAATACTTTACTGGTGTTGGTATACCTATGGCCATTTATACTGCTGGCATTGGTGATAGTGATACTGTGGAAAAGAAAGAAATGGCTGAAAGCAGGTGCAGGTACGCATGCATAACAGTGCGGATGGAAAGATGGTTGTACCATATGCAATTGCCCGTACCCGGCAACCAGGCCCGGAATTTTCTCCGGGCTTTTTATTTGCGCTGATGCATCCATTAGCGGGTATTAATAACTTTATACTATGGCAAAAAAGAAACTGGTTGTTTTAACAGGCGCTGGCATCAGCGCTGAAAGCGGGTTGCGAACCTTTCGCGACAGTGATGGTTTATGGGAAGGACACAATGTTACCGATGTGGCCACTCCCGGTGCCTGGCGCAAAGATCCCGGGCTGGTGCTGGATTTTTACAATTACCGCCGGCGCGATGTAGCGGCCGCCTCACCCAATGCTGCCCATTATGGTTTGGCAGAACTGGAAGCAGATTTTGATGTGCGCATCATTACCCAGAACATAGACGATCTGCATGAGCGCGCGGGCAGTACACAGGTATTGCACCTGCACGGGGAGATATTTAAAATGCGCAGCGAAAAAAATGAAATGCTGGTGAAGGAGATAAAAGGGGATATAGCATTGGGTGATCTGGCAGAAGATGGCGCACAGTTCCGCCCGCATATTGTGTGGTTTGAAGAGCCGGTATCGATGATAGAAGAAGCGATCGTTCATGCAGCGGCTGCGGATATTTTTGTGGTGGTGGGTACTTCGCTGGTGGTATATCCTGCGGCGGGCCTGCTTCATTATACGCCGCGCGGTATCCCGCGTTTTATCGTGGATAAGAAGATCCCTTACACCGAGCACGGCATCGTTGCCATAGAAGCACCTGCTACACAGGGCATAGGGCAGCTGCGCACCCTGCTGGCCCCATTCAGGTAAAAATGTACCGGAAATGATCCGGCAAACAGCAGCGGTTAGGCTTCAAGAAATTTGAGGCTGCTTTTTCCATGCTGCTCAAAACAGTCCCGGGTACTGAAACCGGGTATAAACTGCTCAGTGCGATGTGTTTCACTGAACACCCTATATCACATGCATAAAAAATAACGCATTCGCTGCAGCTATACGGTAAAAGGCAGGGATCCTTGTTCTGACAATGATCGCTGCCACTACGCGGGGCGGTGATTTTTTTAACATTCCTGCAAGAGGTTTAAACTTCAGTAAAAACACAAAGTCTTATCACCTGAATTAAGGCATCTTTTTTGGTTAACACATACTGAAATCCTCAAAGTACTCGTATGTATCACAGCCCGGGCAATGACACCAGCCGATCTCTGCCGGCAGTTACCAGCGGCCTGAAAAAATACAGGGGCCAATGGTCTGCAGAGGAAGCGAAACATTTATTGAAACGCACCACTTTCGGGGCCAAAAAAACAGATATTGACCTGTTTGCTTCCAGATCGCTCAGTGATGCGGTGCATGCATTGCTGTATACGGAGGAACCGGTTCCCGACCCGCCGGTGAACTATTACAATGATGATAAATATACCGACCCATTGGTGCCACCCGGTACTACATGGGTGAACGAGCTGAAATACGATGGCATGAACAATGGCCGCCGTAAAAATTCGTACAAGGCATGGTGGCTGGGCTTAATGCTGAACCAGGCTACTACGCTGCGTGAAAAAATGGTATTGTTCTGGCACAATCATTTTGTAACCGAAACAAGGATGGTCGACAATGCCCTGATGTGTTACCGCTACAATACGCTTTTGCGCAGCTTTGCCCTGGGCAATTTCAGGCAGCTGGTAAGTGCTGTTACACAGGAGCCTGCCATGCTGGTATATTTAAATGGAAGGGCCAATACCAAAAAAGCTCCGGATGAAAACTATGGCCGTGAACTGCAGGAATTATTCACTGTAGGGAAGGGGCCGGGATCGCATTATACTGAAGATGATGTAAAAGCCGCTGCCCGGGTATTGACCGGTTTTTATATTGACTATAAAACCTTCACCAGTACATTCGGCGCAGGCCGGCATGATGAAACAGATAAACAGTTCTCTGCTTTTTATGGTCATCATGTGGTAAAGGGTAAAAAAGCCACTGAGGGCGCAAAGGAAGTGGAAGATATGCTGGATATGATCTTTGCACAGGAAGAAGTATCTAAATTCATCTGCCGCAAACTGTACCGTTTTTTTGTGTATCATAATATTGATGATATCACGGAGAAAAACATCATCCAGCCACTGGCTAAAACATTCCGCAGAAATAATTACGAAATAAAACCTGTACTGGAAGAACTGCTGCAAAGCCGTCATTTTTTCGATATAGGAAACCGTGGTGGTATGATCAAAAGTCCTGTTGATTATACCGTGGGTTTATGTCGGGAATTTGGAGTGGTTTTTCCTGATGCTGCAGATTTTGTAAACCGTTATGAACTGTGGCTGCAGATACAGGCACAGGCCGCCAATATGCAACAGAATATCGGCGACCCGCCTAATGTAGCGGGATGGCCTGCTTACTACCAGGAGCCCCAGTATGATAAAACCTGGATCAACTCCGACACCTTGCCCAAACGGAATGTGTACACCGATCGTTTTGCTTATAACGGGTTTATTACAAGAGCGAAGGTAAAAGCCGCCATCGACCCGGTAGCATTCGCCCGGCTGGTATCCGATCCTTCCAACCCTGATATCCTGATCAGCGAATCGGTGCAATTGCTGTATACGATGGATCTGCCGCAGAAAGATAAAGACTACCTGAAATCGGGTGTATTGCTGTCTGGCCTGCAGGGTAAAATGTCTGATCATTACTGGACACAGGCCTGGCAGAACATGCAGAACCGTCCTGATGATATCGCCAATACCCGCAATGTCACCAATAAACTGCGTGCATTGTACAAATACCTGATGAACCTGCCGCAGTATCAGTTGTGTTGATTAGTTGAATGGTTGAGAGGTTGAATGGTTGATTGGTAGGGAGGGGGGGATTGGTAATTAGGGATTGGGATGTATCGGGGGAGGTTGAATGGTTGAATGGTTGAGAGGTTGATTAGTAGTAGTAAAAGGGAATGGGTAATTAGAATATATCGTTTCTCGGCCCACTCACGACTGACGATTCACGATTGACGAAGTTGGTTGAGTTGTTAAATGGTTGATTGGTTGTGGTCGTATGCTAAAAGAAAGGGCTTTGTCTTGTGTCTTGCTACTTGTATCCTGCTACTACCCGCCACTCACGCCTGACGATTCACGATTGACGAAGTTGGTTGAGTTGTTGAATGGTTGATTGGTTGTGGTCGTATGCTAAAAGAAAGGGCTTTGTCTTGTGTCTT
>CBJLMB010000073.1:0-17377 GCA_966424055.1 uncultured Deminuibacter sp.
TTGAAACTTTTGAACTTCTGTAGCGTTCCAGAGGATTATGTACGTAACTATTCATCCCAACCTGAAACTTTGAAACTCTTGAACCATTGAAACTTTCGCATGGTTCCATTGTTTCAGAGGATTATGTACGTGACTATTCATCTCAACCTGAAACTTTTAAACTTTGAAACTTTTGAACTTCTGTAGCGTTCCAGAGATCACGTAGGTAACTATTCACCCCAACGTGAAACTTTTAAACTTTGAAACCCTTAAACTTTTAAACTTCCCCAGCCTAACTCGCGGGTGTTCAGGCAGCATTTTTATTAAATTTGTAAAAAACCTAACCATGTCTGAAAACGCAGCCAGTTTTATTGCCAAAAGCACCATCAAAGCCGCTGACCTGGAGCATAGGCGTAAAATCAATTTCAATATTGGCCGTTACAATGCAGTTGTACCGCAGGGTAAACAGCAGTTTGCAGATGTGCTGCTGGCCAGGCAAAGGGCCAAAAATTTAAAATGGCGTGCTATTGAAACCCTGGATCAGCAACTGGAAGAATTTGAGCTGCAAATTACCAGGCGCGGCGCTAAAGTACTGTGGGCAGAAAATGCAGCGCAGGCCCTGGAAGAAATAGGCCGGATATGCGAAGCGAAGCAGTGCAAAACAGTGGTGAAAAGCAAAAGCATGGTGACAGAAGAAATTCACCTGAACCATTTCCTGGAAGAAAAAGGGATTGAAAGCATAGAAACCGATCTTGGTGAATACATCCAGCAACTGGATGGAGAACCACCTTACCATATCGTTACACCAGCCATGCATAAAAGCAAGGAAGATATTGCCCGCCTGTTTACCGATAAGCTGGGTACAGCGCCCGGGCTCACTCCTGAACAGCTGACCCTGGTGGCCAGGCAAAAACTGCGGGAAAAATTCACCAGTGCCGAAATAGGGATTACCGGCGCCAATTTTATCATCGCCGATACCGGTGCAGTTGCTTTAACTGAAAATGAAGGTAATGGCCGCCTCAGCTGTGCCTGGCCTAAAACACATATTGTTATTGCCGGTATAGAAAAAGTGATCCCTTCTCTTACTGACCTGAGCCTGTTCTGGCCCCTGCTGGCTACTTTTGGCACCGGGCAGAAAGTGACGGTATACAACAGTATTATCAGCGGTCCCCGGCAACCCGGAGAAACCGATGGACCGGAGGAGATGTATGTGATATTGCTGGATAATGGCCGCACCAATTTACTGGGCAATGCTGTTCGGGAAGCGCTGTATTGTATCCGCTGCGGCGCCTGCCTCAATGCCTGCCCTGTATACAAGAATATCGGCGGGCATAGCTATGATACCACTTACAGCGGCCCTATAGGTAAAGTTATTACGCCACACCTGCGTGGCATGAACGAATACAAACACCTGAGCTATGCCTCCAGCCTTTGCGGCAATTGTACAGAGGTTTGCCCGGTACGCATCAACCTGCACGAATTACTGCTGGAAAACCGCCATGAAGCAGTGGAAGAGGGAGACAGCAGCTTTGCAGAACGTGTAGCCTGGAAGCTATGGAAAAAAGCCAGCACCAGCCGCAAAATGATGAATATGGGCAATGGCAAGCTGAAGAACTGGGTAGTGAATAAAACCTTCAAAGGCTGGATCACACACCGCAGCACACTCGACTTCAGCCAGAAAACGTTTAATGAGATGTGGCAGGACAAGTACGGTAAAAGCAAATAAGGCACGGTTACACTGCTACGGCCTACTGGCTCAATCGCAGTTTTCCTGTAAAAAATCTTTTAGATGCGCATTGAACAACGCAGGTTGCTCCATATTGGGCATATGCGAAGCATCTTCTATGATCACCAGACGCGATGTGCTGATCGCTGCATGCATTTCCATCGCTGTGCTTACAGGTGTAAATATATCTTCCCTGCCTACAATAACCAGTACAGGACAACTGATAGAAGATAATATCCCGGAATGATCCCTTCTCTCTGCCCGTCCTTTTTGCACTGCCGCTGCACACGCCGCGTTGGTGGAAACCATCATCAGTCTAAGATCTGCCACTACATCAGTTTTATGCTGCCATGTTTTGCTACACAGGTACTGTTGTATAGTGGCATCTGTGTAAGCTTCCATTCCATTGGTCAACAGGTCGGCAGCAAGTTGCAGGCGTTTCTGGTATCCTTCGGCTGTTTCGGCCCTTGCATCGGTATCGGCCAGGATCATTCCTTTAAAAAGATGCGGCGCCAGCCTGTACAATTCAAAAACGACCTGGCCACCCATTGATAACCCGGCGAAAAAAGCCTGCTGTATATTCAGTTCTTCCAGCAGGTGAAGCATATCGAGTGCCAGCTCGTCAAGTAAACAGGGATCGGCAGCCTTACCGCTTTCGCCATAGCCCCTCAGGTCAGGAACAATTAAGCGGTATTGGTGTTTCAACGCGGCAACCTGGCTGTTCCACATACTCCGGTTAAAAGGCTGACCGTGTATCAGTACCAGTGTTTCCCCTTCGCCATAATCATCGTAGGTAATATGTATCCCCCTTATTTTAATTTGGTGCTTCATCTTCTTTTATATTATTAATTCACAGTTGGAGCATCTTTTATGATACTTTTGTCTCATAAAATTAGTGTTTTTAGGTTAGAAAAAGACATTTATGAGAAAAAAATCTCACGATGAGTAAATTATCGCTGGAAAAAGGCAGGGTGGAGCAAAAGCTCAAAACCCGTGAAAAGCTGATTGCAGTTGCCAATGACATGCTTTTAAAAGGCACCACACTAAGCATTGAACAGGTAGCAAAGGAAGCAGGTATTTCAAAAGCAACCGCCTACCGCTATTTTTCGGGCACAGAAGGATTGAAAAGAGAAGCTTCGCTGCAGTTGAAAGCACAAGGAAGTGAAGACCTTTTTGCAGGTATCAGCGAAACAGATATCCAGGCAAGACTGGACCGCCTGATCGATTATCATTTTTCATTATTCACACAAAACGAAAATGAATTCAGGCTATTCCTCAGCTCTGTTATCTTCGATTCTGTAACCAATAAAAACAGCTATTCGCGGGGAGGAAGACGTATTCCCCTTATTCGTGAAGCGCTTAAACCAATAAAAAAAACGACCGATGCCCGTACATTCAGGCAGATGGTGCATGCGCTCAGTGTTTTTTTTGGTATAGAATCTATTACTGTTTTAAAAGACCTCTGCGGTCTTTCCAATGAAGAAGTGCTCGCCAGCTGGCGCTGGTCTGTTCACCGGATCGTATTTGGAGCAACAAAATAAAAGAGGCTGTATCAAAAGTACGATACAGCCTCTTTTATTCGGGTACCTGATGGAGACAGGTAGTCGTTTAGGCGATTCTCAGAGCCTTCGTTTATTTTTGATACATCCTCTTTTATTCCTGTTATTTTAATGTCTGAAATGACGCAGGCCGGTCATCACCATGGCCAGTTTATGTTCTACACAATATTCAATACTGTCTTTATCCCGGATGGAACCGCCCGGTTGAATAAAGGCTTCAATGCCTTCTGCATGGGCCAGCTGAACACAATCATTGAAAGGAAAGAAAGCATCTGAAGCGAGCACTGCCCCTTTCAGGTCGAACTTAAACTGCTTTGCTTTTTCAATAGACTGGCGTAAGGCATCGATACGGCTGGTTTGACCACAGCCTTTGCCTACCAGCTGTTTGTTCTTCACCAGCGCAATAGCATTACTTTTCAGGTGCTTGCATACCAGGTTGGCAAATTCCAGGTTTTCTTTTTCTGCAGCAGTGGTATTTCTCCCCCCCACTTCATTCCATTCTTTGTAGTTACCCTGATCAGTATCCTGTACCAGCGTACCATTCAGCAGTGATTTAAACTGCTGTGTGGCTGCAACCGGTTTATTGAACTGTAGTAAAATGCGGTTCTTCTTGCTTTTGAGCACCTGCAAGGCCTCTTCACTAAAAGAAGGGGCGATCAGTACTTCAAAAAATATTTCATTGATCGCATCGGCTGTCGCTTTATCTATGGTGCCGTTGGTAACAAGCACTCCGCCAAATGCACTCTCCGGGTCGCCTGCAAGGGCTGCATCCCAGGCTTCTTTCACACTGTTCCTTGCAGCAATACCGCAAACATTGGTGTGTTTGATAATGGCAAAAACAGTGTCTTTGGCTGAACTGAATTCGCCGATCAGCTGAACAGCTGCATCCACATCTACCAGGTTATTGTAAGAAAGCTCTTTGCCATTGAGCTGGGTGAACAGGTCTGCCAGATCACCATAAAACACCGCCTGCTGATGCGGGTTCTCACCATAGCGCAATGATTGTTGGATCTTCTGCTGAACAGTTTGCAGGGCCTTACCGGGATTGAAATAATTGCTGATGGCAATATCATACTGCATCACTACTTCAAAAGCCTTGGCAGCAAACGCTTTCCGCTGTTCCAGTGAAGTAGTGCCTTCCTGTGTTTTCAGCAGGTTTTCAAGTTCGGCATAATCTTCTTTTGCGGCAATAACCACCAGGTCTTTAAAATTCTTGGCTGCAGCCCTGATCATAGAAGGCCCGCCGATATCTATTTTTTCGATAATCGCTTTTTCTTCTGTTGTTGAACGCAGGGTTTCTTCAAAAGGATAGAGATCTACAATCACCAGGTCAATTTCAGGAATATGGTATTGTTTCATCTCCTCCAGGTCCTGCGCTTCATATCTTCTGCCCAGGATGCCACCAAACACTGCAGGGTGCAGGGTTTTTACCCTTCCACCCAGGATAGAAGGATAAGTGGTTAAACTTTCCACGGGCACGCAGGGCAGCCCCAGTTCTTCAATAAACTTCTGGGTACCGCCGGTTGAGTAAATAGTAATACCCAGGCGGTTCAGTTCCTGTACAATGGGGGCCAGGCCGTCTTTGTAGAACACAGAGATGAGGGCAGACTGGATTTTCTTTTGCATAAAACTATAATTATTGAGTGGGCAGGAATGTATAACCGCAGCCGGGCAACAATGCATCAATTCCGGTTTGCCGCGCTACAGCTACAGATCTGCTATAAAAGCGCCTTGTTCGGGCACCGAATGAAAGCGCAAATGTAGGCTGTCGCAGGCTTTTTTCCATTTTTCTATTTTCCACAAAGGATTGCTGCTGTCAAAAACCAGTTGTTTGCAGGTAAAACAAGCCTGCAGCTGCATTACAGACAGGGCAGGATTGCCCGAAACCACCAGGATATCCACAGCCAACAGGCGCCTGCCGGCAGCAGGCAATACCGGTGTTGTACAAAACAGGATTTTTTTGCCATTGCAGGTATACACATGATTGCGTAGTAAACGCGCTTTTTGCACCTGCCATTGTGTATGTGCGGGCAACAGATAGTTCTGCACCAATGCCTGGTTGCCAAGCACAGTGCTGTCGCCCCAGTAACCGGCATTTGTACCCTGGATGATTTCTGCAGCCGCCTGCCGGTTAATGTTGTATACCACCAGCTTCTGCTGCTGCATATTCTTTTGTTTTTGACTTGCCGTAACTGCGATCATCAGTAACAGGCTGCAGCAGGCCACCCAAAAAGCTTTTTTGTTTTTATGCCCCAACCAGCTGTAAACAGCCATAATGCACAGGTAAGCCAGTATTACCTGTGCTGTGTTCAGCTGCACCTGTGTAATAGCCGCATAGGGTATGCTGTTCATATGTACAATAAACGCATTAAGCAGTTTTATCAGCCAGTATAAAAGCAGCCCTGCATAATGTGCTGCGGCTGCCCACCAGCATACCATCAGCAACAGCAGCTCAACGTACAGTACCAGTCCCGATAACGGCACGGCCACCATATTACTGAACAATACAAAAAGCGGGAAGCGGTGAAAATAAAACAATACAACAGGCAACGTAAGTACCTGTGCTGCCAGGGTAACAGAGAGCAGCTGCCACAGGCTGTTCAGCAATTTGTTGTTCACTTTACACCAGTTGTAAACTGGTTTCCTGAACAGTACAATACTCAGCACTGCTGCATAGGAAAGCTGGAAGCCCAGATCCCATAAATAAAAAGGATCGTATAACAGCAGGCAGCAGGCGGAAGCTGCAAGACTATTGCAGATACTGTTTTTACGCTGCAGGATACCGGCAGTTATAATAAATGAAAACATGACCGCCGCACGTAATATAGATGGTGCTGCCCCGGCCAGCAATGTAAACAGCCATATAATGGTCAGCAATAGGATGCCTTTGTACAAGGTATGGCGCCTGCTGCCCGGCAACAGGGAGAAAAATGCAGCCATTATGCTGTATATCATACCCAGGTGTAATCCGCTGATGGCAATGATATGTACCACGCCGGTATTGTTGTAAGACTGCAGTAATGTTTTATCCAGATCGTCGCGATAGCCGATCAGTAATGCTTCTGCCACACCCTGCTCCACTGTACCAGGAATATTTTTCTGCAGTATATTTATCAAACGCCTCCTGCAGCTGTAAAGCCATTGCTGCAGCCGGCTGCCATCGTTGCCTGGCAACAGCACATACTCTTCTTCTCCCAGCATCACCTGGTGATAAATATGCTGAAAGGCGCAGTATTGCTGGTAATTGAATGCTCCCGGGTTACCGCTGTTGCGGATGGGCTGTACTGTTTTGCTGAACAATATCTGCACACCATAGTGCAATGGAGGTATGCTGTCTTTTTTCCTGATATAAACAATGATCTTTCCTTCCTGCTTTACCCAGCTGCCATCAGCATTACGCACAGCCGTAATACGGGCAGTGGTTTTGTAGGTTTTGGGCTTTTCTGTCAATGGCTCTTCTATTGTTGCGCGTATAGCTGTTGCAGCGTTATTATTTCCCAGCCAGCCAGGCTGATGCAGGCTGGTTTTACTGTATGTCCATACAGCACCGGTTGCAGCGATCAGCAGCATGATCAGCAATCCCTGTAGCCAGCGGAACGCATATTTCCCGGCGGCAGGCAGCCAGCAGCCTGCAAACAGCATCAGTGCAGCTACCATTGCAGGAACGAAAATAACAGTAAGTGATAACTGCAGGTACCACTGCAACAGGATACCCGATATAAAGGCAGGCGTGATCTTTACAAACGGATGTGTTTTCCAGGTAGCAGCAAAAGACATGAAATAAATTTACTGCAGCCTGTTTGCTTTGTCAAGTGCAACCCGCAATAAACTGCGGGCTGTTATAAAACAAAACAAGCTGCCGGTTGCAGTACTTGCTGCCAGCAGCTTGTTTCAATATGTATCGCTATTACCTGCTCAGGTGCATGCTTCTTTCTTTATACAGGCTGCGGAAATAAGGATCGCGCAGGTCTTTGATAAAGCGGATGGCTTCACCCGTACTTTTCATTTCAGGTCCCAGCTCTTTATTAACACCGGGAAATTTATCAAAACTGAATACCGGCTCTTTGATAGCATAGCCTTCCAATTTTTTCTCCATCACAAAATCTTTCAGTTTGGCAGCACCCAGCATTACTTTGGTTGCAATGTTGAGGTATGGTATCTGGTAGGCCTTGGCAATAAAAGGTGTGGTACGGGATGCACGGGGATTGGCTTCGATCACATATACTTTTCCGTCCTTAATAGCGAACTGGATATTGATAAGGCCACGGATATCCAGTGCACGAGCAATCTTCTCCGCATAATACTCCATGGTGGTCACCACCAGCGGGGTAAGATTGAAAGAAGGCAGCACTGCATTGCTGTCGCCGCTGTGGATACCGGCAGGCTCAATATGCTCCATCACACCCATTACATGAAAATCTTCACCATCGAAAATGCCGTCGATCTCTGCTTCCTGGCAGCGGTCGAGGAAATGGTCGATCAGGATCTTATTGTTGGGAATATGTTTCAAGAGGCTGATCACTGCTTTTTCCACTTCATCATCATTGATCACGATACGCATACGCTGACCACCCAGCACATAACTGGGGCGAACCAGTACCGGGTAACCTACCTGGTTGGCCACTTCGATGGCTTCATCGGCAGTATAAGCTGTACCGTATTGTGGATAAGGGATATTCAGCTCTTTCAACAGGTCGCTGAAACGGCCGCGGTCTTCGGCTATATCCATATTATCGAAAGAAGTGCCGATGATCTTGATGCCTTTCTGGGCAAGGCGTTTGGCCAGCTTGAGGGCTGTTTGGCCACCCAGCTGAACAATCACTCCTTCGGGCTTTTCCAGTTCGATGATTTCCCAAAGATGCTCCCAGTAAACAGGTTCAAAGTAGAGTTTATCGGCAATATCGAAATCGGTGGATACGGTTTCGGGATTACAGTTCACCATAATGGCTTCATAACCACATTCCTTAATGGCCATTAAACCATGCACACAACAGTAATCAAACTCGATACCCTGACCAATCCGGTTAGGACCACTACCTAAAACAATGATTTTCTTTTTGGAAGACGGGATGGACTCGTTGGAGGAAAGTTTATTGCTCATTTAGTTCAAAGATTGCGCAAAATTAGGGTTTGCAGCAGTTTGACCCAAATAGGTGGCAGATAAAATAATAATTATTTGATAATCATTCATGTATCTTTCACGGATGCCAAAAGGAAGATCCTCCGGGCCGCGGCCCGGCACCTTTTGGTAGCCTGCAGGTTAAGATGGCCGGCAGCATACCATTGTTCGTTTTAGCTTCTTTCCATTGCCCGCAACCATCGTTCGGGGATATCGTTACTGGCAGCGATCATATAATCGCGGTGGCTGCAGGCCATCAGTTTACCATCGGGCAATTGCATCCACCAGCGGCCGGTTTTCTTGCTTTGCAAAAAAACAGTTTCCAGCTCTGCAAATACAATACGGTATTCATTGAACTGGTGGCTATCACTTAAAGCAGCTTCCTGTTTTCCTTTGGAAATACCATCCATCAGGTACCAGAGCATATGGCTGATCTGCTTTGCTGTAAGCTCGTGCTGGTCTTTTCCGGGCTGGTAGCCGTAAATACCTATTGAGCTCACGGTAGGGCTCATACCCGCATACTGCATCAGGGTACAGGCTTCTTCGCCATTAAACCCGTTCGGACTTAAATAGTTGGCTGGTGCATGGCTGTGCTGGATAGCAGCAATATCAAAGCTGAACAGCTCTGCATTGCGGATAACCGGTTCCATTTCTTCCAGGTGTTCTTTCACCCGGCCTACACGAAAGCAGTCGAAACGGAGTTTATCGATGGTTTCCAGCATATGCGGGTGCACCAGGTAACTCTGGAAACCGATATGGTTATAATGCCGTACAAAGTTGGGCTCGGTGGTCAGCAGTTCCAGCAAAAAATTTTCATCGGGCACCTGGCTGTCGAAATCCATATCCATGCGTGCATCCACGCAGGCCATTTCAATAATTTTTTCTGCGGCAGCATAGGCCTGGTACTGGGCCAGGGTAACATCATGCGAGCCGCCGAGCACCACTACCCTTTTGCCCTGGGCCATCAGTTCAGACAATACAGCCCTCAATGCGGCATAGGTATCTGCCAGTGTTGCGCCTGGTTTAATATTGCCAACATCGGCCACTGTAACATCCTGGTGCCAGTGATACAGGCTATAAAAAATTTTACGTACCGCATCGGGTGCACCGGAACTGCTGCTTTGGGCAATACCACAGCCCCTGTTTTCGCCACAACCCACCAGCACAATATCGGCCCCGCTGATATCCGGGAATTCCGTTTCATATACCGCAATGTGTTTGCCCAGCTGTACCTCACGGAAGCCTTCGTCATTGGATAATTCATACGTATTCACCGGGTCAAGGAAGTCGATAATTGTTTCTATTGAGCTGAATGACATGTACGGGATTCTTTTGCGGCAAACATACTTATTTCCGGCATCATGGTTCAAATTAGCACCGACAAATTCACCGGGGCTGGTATATCTGCAACTGCTGTATGTTGTTGCACAAGTGCTTACCTGTTCTTTAACCCGCCGTTAACCATCACCTGCCTCAACCAATCGGCCGTACAATTATATTTGTACTAGATGACACGTACTTTTTCGCTACTTGGCTGCATTGTATTGCTGTTTACTGCGCTGGCAGTGAACGGCCAGGTAAGCTTTACCCTGCGCGCAACGCCTGTGGAAATTTTCAGGAACGATGAACTGCAGGTAGAATACACGGTGAGGAATGCAAACAATGTTTCGGGTTTTACACCACCTGTGTTCACAGGATGGAGCATTGTGTCGGGCCCTTCGTTTACCCAGGAAGAAACCGTGATCAACGGGCATTCTGAAAAAAAGATCAGCTATGTTTATCTGCTGACACCGGATAAACCAGGGCGGATACCCGTACCAGCCACCAGCATTGATGCAGACGGGAAAAGGCTTTTTTGCCAGCCAGCAATGATAACAGTTCTAAGCAAAAACAATCCGTCGGCCATTCATACCCCGCCCCCTACATCGCTGCAACAGCAATTACAGTCACTTTTCGACGACCAGGGTGCAGGCAGCAGTTTTGCGCAGGACCCGATACTAAAACCCGGCGAAAGCCCGGATGAAAAAATACGCAACAATATTTTTGTAAAAGTATACACCAGCAAAAACACCTGCTATGCAGGAGAGCCTGTTCTGGTAACCTATAAACTGTACACCGCACTGAAAAGCGAATCGAAAGTGGTGAAGCAGCCGGCATTCAGTGGCTGCAGTGTACTGGAGATGACAACAGATGAGCCGCCGGTACTGGAACAGTTAAACGGGAAAAACTACCGTGTGTTCCTGATACGTAAAGTGCAGCTTACACCATTACAGCCAGGCGAACTGAAGCTGGATATGGCTTCTGTTGAAAACGATGTAAGCTTTGCACTGGCCGATAAATCGTACAGGACCCAATCGTTTACCGCCACACTTAGCAATAAACCTGTAAGCATACAGGTAAAACCATTGCCTGAAAAAAATAAACCGTTGAATTTTTCAGGCCTGGTAGGCCAGTTCAGCATTCATGCCGAAACAAGCAAAGGCGAAATACCTGCAGGAGATAACAACAGCCTGCTGATTGATGTAAGCGGCACGGGCAGTGTAGAACATGTTAACCTGCCTGCCATCAGCTGGCCGCAGGGCATTGATCATTTTGATGCCAGTACAAAAGACAATATCAACAAACTGAATTTTCCCGAGAACGGCACACGCACATTTGAAGTACCTTTTATCGGTTCGCAGGAAGGTGTAACCGTATTACCACCTATTGTTTTCAATTATTTTGATCCGCAAAAAGAGCAATACCGCGAAATACATACCGACAGTATCCCGCTCCGTTTCAGCAAAGCGGTAGCCAAATCGCTGAAAGATAATCCGGCTATTATAAAAGATGATTTCACCACCCGCAAATACCTCTGGATTGTACCGGCTATTGCGCTGGTGGTGATCGGTATTTTATGGGTGACTGCCCGTAAGGAAAAAAAACGCAAGCGGGCTGGCGCAGGCAATACAGCAGGCCAGTCTGCACAGGCCGTTACCACAGCCAACACTTCCCCGGCAACAGCCAGGCCTGTGGAAGAAACACCCAAGCCGCCGGGGATAGATTTTGAAGCCGCGCTCAAAATGCTTCCGCATATCGAGGATAACCAGCTGTTTTTCTCAACAGCCAAGCAGTTGCTTACACAAGCCCTGCGTGAAATACTGCCTGCAGACAATACAGAAGCAACGCAGCTGGTACAACAGCTGAAGGAAGATGACCGTGCAGGTTCACTTCCGCAGCAATGCGCAGATTTATACCGGCAATGCGATCATGCCATTTATTCGCCTTTTTTACAGGAAGAGAACAGAACCGCTGTTCAGCAAAAGCTGGAAGAACTGATAAAGCAGCTTTCTGCCTGGCGGGATAATCTTCCCATAGCCTGAGCCTTGTTCAGTCAGCGCGTGCAACCGGTTAATCACTGTATTTATACCCTACACCACGAACCGAATGGAAATGCCTGGGGCTGCGGCTATCTTCCTCAAAATATTTCCGGAAATTGAGTATGAAATTATCAATGGTGCGCGTAGTGGGGTAAACATTATAGCCCCAAACCATTTGCAGTATTTTTTCGCGGGGCACTACATCGTTTTTATTTTCGATGAGCAGTTTCAGCAGCATGGCCTCTTTTTTGCTCAGCTGTACTTTTTGTCCGTTCCAGGTGAGTGCCTCCTGTGCGCTGAAATCAATTGTATTGCCACCAAAACTGTAAGTATCGCCGATGCTTTCTTTTTCCTGTATTTTTTTGCTTTTCTGTATCAGTTTTTCCACCCGCAGCAGCAGCTCCTCCAGGTTGAACGGTTTTACCAGGTAATCATCCGCACCTTTTTTCAAACCCAGCACCCTGTCTGCACTGCTGTCTTTGGCGCTGAGGATAAGAATGGGCACATCTATATGCTGTACACGGATATTTTCTGTAACGCTGATACCATCCAGTTCGGGCAGCATAATATCCAGTATGATCAGGTCGAAATACTCGTTGCTTACTGCTTTCAGGGCCTCATTACCGGTAAATGCAGAAGATACGGTGTAGCCATCCAGCTCCAGGTTCAGCCTGAGCGCTTCATGCAGGTTCTCTTCATCTTCTACCAGCAGGATATTGCCTTTTGTATCTGTGCTCATACCGTTGTTGATTGTAAGGTTACTGTAAAATTACTGCCATTGGGTTCATTATTTGTTACCTGGATGCTCCCTTTATGGTCGGCAGCTATCTTGCGGCAAAGGTAAAGCCCCAGGCCCGTACCTTTTGCTTTGCGGGTATTTTCGTTGCCTATACGGTAAAACTTATCGAATATTCTTTTCTTCTCTTCATCGGGGATGCCCTCGCCTTCATCTTTCACAGAAAGGTATACATGACGGTGTTCATTGCGTAGTGCTACCTGTATGGTTTTATCTTTGGGGGAATATTTCAATGCATTTTCCACCAGGTTGTTCACCATCATCTGTAATAAAAGCTGCTCGCCTTCTACATAAATACCAGGTGCAACAGCAGACTGTATCAACCGCTGGGGGTATCTTGTTTGAAAATCTTTTACACTGCCTGCGACCAGGGAGCTGAAATCCATGGCCTGTTTGTTCAACAGGTAAGCACCGGCCTCCAGCTGTGAGGAGATGAGTATATTGTTGCAGAGTGTATTGAGGCGCGCTACTTCCTGGAGTGTATTGGCAATGAGCTTCTGCTGCTGTGTTTCTTCCAGCTTTCGCTTTTGCAGTGTTTCCAGGTTAAGACTGGTTATGGCAATTGGCGTTTTCAGCTCATGTGTAACGGCCATCATAAAATTCTGCTGTTGCTGCGAAAGCCTCAGCTGGCGGCGTATGGCACGGTAAACAAATACAGCACCGATCAGTATCAGCACCAGGAATGTTGAGCCTTCGCCGATGTATTGAGAGGTTTTGCGGCGGGTATCATCCATTATTTTTGAAACAGCTGAAAAATAAGCCGGATCATCTTTTTTCAATTGCTGCACCCGGTAAACGAACATTTGCCGGTTCTGTGTTTCAAGCAAAATAAACCAGTACACCAATGCTGCCACAATATATACCAGCAAGAACCAGTACAATAAATTGATTAAGGCCAGCCCTTTCTTTTTAAAATAACGCATGCCGGTGATTTAGTCAGGATGATGCAAAAGTAGTGATTGGCCGGTTAGTAGTGCAGCGTTGGCCCCGTTCGCTGCAATTTGCGCATACACTGGCTGCATGGATAATGTATGTGTGTTACTCCTGCACATTGTACAATTGCATCAATTTAAGCAGTACCCCGTTTGTCCAACCAAAACCATCCTGCGAGGGATATTCGCCGCCACCGGCTTCGATATGTGTGTCTACCACATTGTATTTCTCCATCAGTTTGCCGGTGTTTTTGTACACCTTTACATTCAGGTCTATCCAACGCAGGGCAATTTCTTTTGCCAGTGTTTTCTGGTTGTAATTTTCCAGTCCTTGTATCGTTATCCATTGTAAGGGTGCCCAGCCATTCGGTGCATCCCATTGCTGGCCGGTGTTTTTAAGTGTAGCCGTTACACCGCCTGCTTTTTCAAAATGTGCCTGTACAATTTTAGCAGCGGATGCTGCATTTTCTTCAGACGCCAGCTGAAGAAAAAAGGGTGACATGCCGGCAATGGTCATTTCTTTGGAGATGGCTTTTTCTTTTATGTTGTAATCGAAATACCAGCCTTCTTTCGCAGACCAGCAATACCGGTTCACTGCTGCTTTACGGCGGGCAGCGATCTTTTTATAATAATTCGATTGCAGCAGGTTGCCTGTTTCTTTGTATGCCTTTGCCAGCGTAAGCTCCAGGTGGTATAATAAGCTGTTAAGATCTACAGGCACCAGGTCGGTGACCTGTATAGTAGACAGTTGCATACCATCGGCCAGCCAGCGGCTGCTGAAATCCCAGCCGCTTTCTGCACAGCTGCGCAGGTTGCGGTACAGCTCGGCTTTATTACCTGGAAAGCTGGCCGCCAGTATCGAATCTTCATAAAACGATTCCTGGCGCGGCACTATATCCTGGTCGTAATACCGGTTGAGCAGCGCTCCGTCAGGCATTTTTACCACATGCCTGGTTGGTGCGGTTTTATCCATCCAGTAATCATATTCCCTTTGCAGGGCCAGCTGGTATTCAGCATATACCATTGTTCCCTTTTTTTCTGCCAGCAGATCGAGCATCAGTGAGAAAAAAGGCGGCTGCGAGCGGCTGAGAAAATACGACCTGTTGCCATTGGGAATATGGCCGTATTGCTGGATCATAAAGGCAAAGTTTTTAATCATGTTTTCGATCATCTCATAGTCGTCACTTGCCTGTAAGCCCAGCATGGTAAAATAAGTATCCCAGTAATAAATTTCCCTGAACCTTCCGCCTGGTACGATATAAGCATTGGGCAGGGGCAGCAGCGAGCTGCCATTGACCACTGTATCGGGAATGCGTTTCAGCACATTCCACAATTGTTTTATGTGTGTGGCAACGGGTTCATTGCGATCAGACTGATAGGTATCTGCCGGGTTAACGGGCTCGTAGAAATTATCCAGTACAAAATTTTTAAAAGAATAACGAACCGCAGGATTGTTCTTCAATTGCAAGTATGCTGCAACAATTTCTTTCGGATCTTTTTTGGGCACACAATCCACAAAAGTTTTACCGTCTTTGAAAATCCGGTGCATCTGCACGTCGGTAAACAAAGTGCCATATATTTTATCGGGAGGTAAACGATCATTGTATTGGGCTTTTACTGTTACCTGCACGGCAAGCAACAAAGCCAGTACTACTATACGCATACGCTTTGTTTTTCCGAATTTAACAAGAAAAACTGAGGTAGGCTACAGCATCCAGCTGGTTGTATAAGCAATTATCTGTTACAGTAAGACAGGTAAAGTCACCAATACTGCCCAATAATTTTTCAGTTGTGGTATGATTGTTCACCGCGATCACCTGCATACCTGCAGCACGGGCAGCTGTAATGCCCGCATCAGAATCTTCAAATACCACACATTCGCCGGGTGATACATGCAGCCTGGTGGCCATGTGCAGGTAGGGTGCGGGGTCGGGTTTGCCTTTGGCACAGTCTTCACTGGTGGTCATGGCGGCGAACAGGTCATACACGGCGTGTGGTTTTAACATGTAACCTACCCGCTCTGCAGGCGCACTGGTAACCAGGCCAATATTAACCTGCAACCGGTGCAAACTATGAAGCAGTTTATCAACGCCATTTATCAGGGGCGGACGCATATGGTTATCAAACTGCCGGGCCTGTTCAGCAATTTCCTTTTTTGTATGCTCAGCAGATGCAGCAAATAAACTTTGAATGGTTTCCTGTGTAGGCCGGCCATGGATAAAACGGTTGATCACCGCTTCATTAAAAGCAAGGTTTTCCTTTATTGCCCATTGCCGCCAGAAATCTTCAATGGCTGCATTTGAATTGATCAGTACACCGTCCATATCAAAGAGCACCGTATTCACTATATGCATCTGTGCTTGTTTTTATAGGCTGAAGATATACATAAAAACAGAGCGGCACCCGTACAGGATACCGCTCGTCTTTAATGATAATATGATTGTATTTTAGTAAGTAAACCCAGGTATCACAACCTGAGATTCTGTTAGAACGGCACGTAACAGTCTCCCGTTATGCCGCTCCGATTTCCCTACCGTTGGTTTCGAGTTCAGTAGTTCCCAATGTGCAAACAACTTTGGTCTGCGCACTGAGATTTGATGAAGCCATTTAACTGTCTTCATTCCTCCTGTTCGAAGTCTCTTGTATTTTCGTCTTGCCCAGCCCTGGAGCTTGACATTTAAAATGTGCATAAACTCTTTCATTTTTGTTTTGTAAAATTTCCCATAGTAATTGATCCATCCTCTTACTACAGGATTGATTTCTTTAGCAATGTCCTGTAGTGTGTTGGTTGTCTTCTTTAATGCCTCCCATTCACACATTTGTTCATTCATCGATTTCATTGCTTTTTTGCTTACAGCGGGCAGAAAGTTGGTGAACCATTCTCCTCGTATACTGTTCTGTGCACTTCTCGGCATGAACGTAAAGCCAAGAAAGTCGAACGATACATTTGGATAGTCCTTGTAAAACTTTCTGTTGCTGTCCTTGCAGAATACAAGCTTTGTTTTCAATGTATGTATTTGAAGACCACACTCGGATAACCTCTTAGCTAATGCTTTCATCACTGTCTGGCCTTCATTCTGTGATGTGCAAGTAATGATAGCGTCATCTGCATAGCGAATAAGAGTACACTGTGGAAACTCAATGCTTAACCATTTATCCATTGTGTAATAGAGGTAAAGGTTTGCAAGCAGTGGCCCGATAACAGAACCTTGAGGAACCCCTTTAGTTCTAGCTACCACTGTTCCATCTTTTAGTTGCAGTGGAGCTTCTAGCCACCTTTCGATGTATAGAAGTATCCACTTCGTGTCGCAATGCTTCCTGACTGCTTTCATCAGCAGATCATGTGGAATGTTGTCAAAGAACCCTTTGATGTCCATATCTACTACCCAGGACTGCTTCCAGCAACTTTTCTTTGCTTTCTCTACAGCTTGTACAGCAGACTTTCTTGGACGATAACCATAAGAGTCATTTAAGAACAGTGGCTCAAGCGTAGGTTCGAGTAAACCTCTTACTACGGTTTGGGCAATCCGGTCTTGGATGGTTGGTATGCCAAGAGGTCTTAGTCCACCTCCTTTCTTTGGTATCTCAACCAGTTTCACCGGTGGCGGCATGTAAGAACCTGAGCTCATTTTATTCCAAAGCTTGTACAGATAATTTCTGTAGTCTCGGTCAAATTCATTCATGCTTACTTCATCCACTCCTGCGCTACCTCTGTTCGATTTTACTTTCTGATAGGCAACCATTACCAGCCTTCGACTGATACTAAACGGTTTTGTTTTGCTCATCTTCGTCCCTCCTGACTTGTTCGTCAACAAGCCAGTTTTCGTTAATGATTAAAAACTGGAAAACAATTTCCCTTCGCTCCCTCTATCTTTCGATAGTGATCATCACTGTCGGGTCGGAGGAG
>CBJLMB010000074.1:0-16846 GCA_966424055.1 uncultured Deminuibacter sp.
ACCGTACCCTAACGCAAGCAGCAAGTTGCGCTAACGCGCCGTGAATCGCAAGTGTGGAACGGAGGCAGGAAAATCTTCGCATAGGAAAAACTCGCGATTCACCACTAGCGATTCACGAATGTTAATGCTTGTATACGTGTATTCTAACACCTAACGTACAGTTTACTATACCGTACCGCCGCGAGTGGCAAGTTGCGCTAACGCGCCGTGAATCGCAAGTGGAACGGAGATCCGAAAAAGTCTCGCATAGAAAAAAACTCGCGATTCACGAAATGTTGATGCTTGTATACGTGCCTTCTAACGCCTAACGTACAGTTTACCGTATCCTTACGCGAGTGGCAAGTTGCGCTGGCGCGCCGTGAATCGCAAGTGGGACGGAGATAGGAAAATCTTCGCATAGGAAAAACTCGCGATTCACCACTCGCGATTCACGAAATGTTTATGCTTGTATACGTGCATTCTAATGCCTAACGTACAGTTTACCGCACCTTAACGCGAGTGGAGAGTTGCGCTAACGCGCCGTGAATCGCAAGTGGGACGGAGATAGGAAAAACTCGCGATTCACCACTCGCGATTCACGAATGTGTATGCTTGTATACGTGCATTCAACACCTAACGTACAGTTTATCCCACCTCCCTCAAAAGTTACCAATAGCATACATTTTTCGGTTACTTTTGCAAAAACCTGCTGATAATCGATGTATCCAACGATTCAACTGTATAGCGTTTATCATAAAGACTTTCCCCTGTACCCCCGGGCACCCTTTGTAACCCCTATCCAGGTTGGTGCGGTGAATGCACCTCGTTTAAATATGATCGGTGATGATACCGGCGATCATATGTCTGCACTGAACCATCTTTATTGTGAGCTTACTGCCGCCTACTGGATAATGAAAAATGCGCCCCGCAATACAGATGCATGGGGACTTTGCCATTACAGGCGTTACCTTATCCGTGACAAATACAAACTGGTATTCAAAAAAAGACCACGCTACTATTTTGAAACCTCGCAGCAGGTGCTGGATGGATTGCTTTCTCCTGAATTATACAAAACAATGCAGCGGTTGTTAAGCAAGCATGATATTATTGTTCAGCGGCCAACCTATGCCATGAAGAAAACGGGGAAGATATATACCATCGAGGAGACCTATAAAAAGATGCATATCCCGGAAGACTGGGATATTACCATGGATGTGATCAGGGAAAAATACCCCGAGTATACCGAAAGTATCCGGGTGTTCTGCAATCAGGTCACCATGTCGTATTACAACATGATGGTTGCAAGATGGGATCTTTGGGATACCTATCTTACCTGGGTGTTCGATATTTTGTTTGAAGTGGAAAAGCGTATTAATCTTAATAACCGGGATGTGTACCAGGGAAGAGTGCAGGCCTTTTTATCTGAACGGCTGCTGAACCTGTATATTGCCCACAATAAACTGCGTCCTGCCTATCTTACACTGGGCCTGTTTGAATCCTGATGGCACCCCCATAAAACATGGGAAGATAGCATAAAGAGAAGCGGCTTTATTGTACCTGTTTTTCTCTTTTCCACCAGCGGTAGCCGATAATGCCCATAATTCCCAATGGTGTCAGCATCATGTACAGGATACCCGCATTCAAGCCCTTGGCCGGACCCTCACCCAACTGCTGGGCTGTTTTGGTGCAGATAGAGCACTGTGCCTGCGTAAATAAAGGAAGCAGAAAAACAGCGATAAGCAACAGTAAAACAACACCTCTTTTCATATACAACCTTTTAGCAGTACAAAGATAGGGATGTTCGCTGATGTACGGTGTACGATGTGGGGTGTACGATGTAGTAAAAAAGAAAGTACTAATTGGGAAGTACGAAGTACAGGACTGCGTTATATACCGTGTACTTCGTATTTCGTACTTGATTGTTGTTGTGTGGCCAAAAAAATACGGGCATCGTGATAGATACCCGCATTTTCTATTTTGTACTTATATTATTCTACATCAATAACATCCCACATCAACCCACATCGTACATCCCACATCGTACACCGTACATATCCTAAGCTTCTTCCGCTTTCATAGAGCGCTGGAAGCGTTTGCGTTCTTCTTCATCCAGGATGGCTTTACGCATGCGGATGAAATTGGGAGTTACCTCGATACATTCATCCTGCTGGATATATTCCATACATTCTTCCAGTGTCATCAGTGTTTTCGGGGCGATATTGGTGGCTGCATCACTGCCGCTGGCGCGCATGTTGGTAAGCTTTTTACCTTCAATTGCATTCACGATAAGATCGCCTGGTTTGATATGCTCGGCAATGATCTGGCCGGCATATACCTCCTCTCCCGGGTCAACAAAAAAAGTACCCCTGTCCTGCAGTTTGTCAATAGAATAGCCGGTGGTCGTACCGGTTTGTTTGGCCAGCAGCACACCATTGTTACGGCCGGGGATAGGGCCTTTCCAGGGTTTATATTCCACAAAGCGGTGGGCCATTACAGCTTCGCCGGTAGTGGCTGTCAGCATCTGCGTACGCAAACCGATTAAGCCGCGGGAAGGTATTTCAAATTCCAGGTGTTGCATATCACCCTTGGTTTCCATTACATGCATTTCACCCTTGCGGCGGGTTACCAGGTCAATTACCTTACTGGCAAATTCCTGTGGTACATCCACTACCAGGTTTTCGTAAGGCTCGCATTTTTTGCCGTCGATGGTTTTTACAATTACCTGTGGCTGGCCCACAGTCAGCTCGTATCCTTCCCGGCGCATGGTTTCAATCAATACACCCAGGTGCAGAATACCGCGGCCGTATACAAGGAAAGTGTCTCCATTATCTGTATCCACCACGCGCAGAGCCAGGTTTTTCTCTGTTTCTTTCATCAGGCGGTCGCGCAGGTGGCGGCTGGTTACAAATTTGCCATCGCGGCCAAAGAAAGGTGAGTTGTTAATGCTGAAAGTCATGTTCATAGTAGGCTCATCCACGCTGATCACGGGCAGTGCCTCAGGGTTCTCTGCATCTGCAATAGTATCGCCGATATTGAAATCTTCCAGGCCTACAACAGCGCAAAGATCGCCGGCGATAACCTCGGTCACTTTTTTCTTACCCATGCCTTCAAACACATACAATTCGCGCACACGGCTTTTTTTGATGCTGCCATCAGCCTGAACCAGTGCGATGGGCTGGTTTTCTTTAATGCTTCCACGGGTTACTTTACCAATGGCGATACGGCCGAGGAAAGAAGAATAATCCAGTGAAGTGATCTGCAGCTGCAGCGTGCCTTCTGCTACGGTGGGGGTAGGTACATATTTCAATATACCGTCCATCAGTGGCGTAATATCTTCAGTAGGTGTCAGTGAATCATTGAACCAGCCGTTTTTGCCGCTGCCATAGAAGGTGGGAAAATCCAGCTGTTCTTCTGTGGCGTCCAGGTTAAAGAACAGTTCAAATACCGCATCATGTACTTCATCGGGGCGGCAGTTGGGTTTATCCACCTTATTGATCACCACGATCGGTTTCAGGTTCAGCTGCAGGGCTTTCTGCAATACAAAACGGGTTTGCGGCATAGGGCCTTCAAAGGCATCTACCAGCAATATCACACCATCGGCCATTTTCAGCACGCGTTCTACCTCACCACCAAAATCGGCGTGGCCTGGAGTGTCTATTACATTGATTTTTACATCTTTATATGTAACTGCTGCGTTCTTGCTGAAAATGGTAATGCCTCTTTCACGTTCAAGGTCATTGTTATCCATGATCAACTCACCGGTTTCCTGGTTATCACGGAATACCTTGGTGGTGTGTAAAATGCGGTCTACCAGGGTCGTTTTTCCGTGGTCAACGTGCGCGATGATTGCAATGTTGCGGATGTTCACTTGAAATAATTTTTACTGTATTGAATGTATAAACACCATTCACGGCGGATTATTTGCTGGCGGGACGTTTTTACACTGCCGCTAAAATGATACCTATCTTTTTGACAGGTAAACAGTTATGAATAATAATCCGGTTACTCGGTTCCTGCTCACTAAAATCAGCGTGCAAAGGTAGGAAAATACAATGGGGTGCCGAAATGTATTAGCCGAAAGCTGAGGATTTCACTTAAAATTAAAAAGCGTTGCAAAAAGTGTGTTCATAGGTTAGCTGAACCCCCAATTGAAAAACAAATATCTTTTAAAGTGGGAACATTTATGGTTTTTCTCCATAAATTCGGTGGAATATCATTCCACTTTACTAACTGCTTGTCCCAACTGGCTAAACTGATTACTGTGCAGAAGCTTGAGTATAATAAAAAAAATGTAGGTGCCGCATTAAGGCTGGTTCGTACACAAAAAGGATTAAAACAATCTTATGTAGCCAAAAAAGCGGGTATCAGCAAAGAACTGATCAGCAAAATGGAAAACGGAAAATGCGATTACCGCCTGTGTCGTGTAAACCAGCTGCTGCAAATTTACCGTTGCCCGCCACTGGATTTCTGGCATCTCTTCGATTATACCGGTTTCCTGGCTATTGAAACCTGCCAACCCTCAGCAGAAACAGCAGGCTGAGTATTCCCTGTTTAAACAGGAACAGGGTGACTAAGGAAATTTCATTCATACAATATTTCCTGCAAGTGTTGTTTGCACAATACTTTTTTTATCCTGTTTCTGCCAGTTAAAAGTTGTTATTTTGCTCTGATAATTTAAACGATTGCCATCATGCCTAGAAGCAGGATAACGGGTACCGGTATGTATGTACCTGCTACAGTAGTTTCCAATCAGTACCTTACTCAATACATGGATACCAGTGATGAATGGATACAGGAGCGCACAGGCATTCGGGAACGGCATTATGCCCACCGAACGGAAGAAACCACTGCCACTATGGGCATTGAAGCCGCGAAGATGGCCATGCATAATGCGGGTGTTACGCCACAGGATATTGACTTCATCATTTTTGCCACGCTTTCGCCTGATTATTATTTTCCCGGTTGCGGGGTAATACTGCAACGGGAGCTGAAAATGCGTGAAATAGGCGCACTGGATATACGCAACCAGTGCAGCGGTTTTATTTATGCACTCAGCACTGCCGACCAGTTTATCAGAAGCGGTATGTACCGCAATGTGCTGGTAGTAGGCAGCGACAAACATTCTTTCGGTCTCGATTTCAGTACAAGAGGCAGAAATGTGGCGGTTATTTTCGGCGATGGTGCAGGTGCTGCTGTATTACAGGCAACAGATGAGGAAAACAGTGGAATTCTCACCACACATTTGCACAGCGATGGAAGCGGTGCCGAACTGCTGGCCATGTATAACCCCGGCACGCATGCCAATCACTGGACTGATCACCGGCTGGCCGACTTTGATGATGCACCGATGGGTGAAATGTTTATGAGCAAGGCCATGATAGATAAAGCACAAAACTATCCTTTTATGGATGGCCCCGCGGTGTTTAAAAAAGCAGTGGTAAAATTTCCTGAAGTGATCATGGAGGCATTGGATGCCAAGGGCTATACACCTGCCGATATTGACCTGTTAATTCCTCACCAGGCCAATTTGCGTATCAGCCAGTTTATTCAGCATCAGCTGCATTTGCGCGATGACCAGGTGTTTAACAACATACAGCAATATGGTAATACTACCTCGGCATCTATTCCCATAGCTTTGTGTGAAGCCTGGCAACAGGGCCTTATAAAAAAAGGCAGCCTTGTATGCCTCGCCGCTTTTGGCAGTGGCTTTACCTGGGGCTCGGCGTTAATAAGATGGTAAAATCGGTTAGCGTTAAACATTCGGGCAATCAGGGATGTATTATTGCGTAAATTCAATGAACGTTTTGGCCCGATCATTGGCCTGCTTAACGCCGGCACAACAAATGATCACTTAATAATCAATGACGAATGACTTACGGAACAGATTCAATGATGAGTATGACAACAGATACATTGGGCATTAAGCGCGACAAAAAAAGCAATAAGGAAGGAACAAAACGGAAATTTGTTTACCTCGTCAATCCTATCTCGGGCACATCCAAAAAAGAATCCCTGCTGAAAGTGATTGAGGGTGTGAGTAAACAACGGCAGCTGTCATATGAAATTATTCAAACAAATGCTTCCGGCAACTATGATTTCCTGAAAGAAAAGATCATCGCAGACACCATAACAGATGTGGTCATCTTTGGTGGCGATGGCACTATTAACCAGGTGATCGATGCACTGCACGAAACAGGTGTGCGTTTTGGTATTATCCCTTTCGGCAGCGGAAACGGGCTGGCACTCGCAGCCGGTATTCCCAAAAAGCCCAAACAGGCATTTGAACTTATTTTAAAGGGCGAAGCACAGCCTATCGATGCGTTTCATATCAATGGCCGCTTTTCGTGCATGCTTAGCGGTTTAGGGTTTGATGCACAGGTAGCACATGATTTTGCTTCTAAGGCCAGCCGGGGACTGTTAACGTATACCCAGCAAAGCCTGCTGAATTATTTCAAGGCACAGCCTTACCAGTTTGAAATTATACTGGACAATTTTTCTTTTTTCACTGATGCTTTCTTTATCAGCGTGGCCAACAGCAACCAGTTTGGTAACAACTTTACCATTGCCCCCCAGGCCGATTTACAGGATGGGCTGCTGGATGTGGTAATTGTGCAGAAAATGAATAAAGCCAGGCTGCCTTTTGCCATCCTGCGGCAGATCAGGGGCAATAATAAACTGCAGCAGCTGGTAGATGATATTTCGCAAAAAAATATTTTGTACTTTCAAACCCCGGCATTAACCATCCGCAACCTCAAACTGGCACCTTTGCATGTTGATGGCGAACCAAGGGAAACAGAAGAAGTGCTGAACATTCAGGTTATACCCAAATGCTTCCGCCTGATAAGGCCACTTTCATAAAAAAGGCCTGATAAATAAAACCTTTGTAACTTTACATCTCATAAGTGTTTAATGGAATATAATACTACTAGAAATTACCTGGTGATGCGTGAATATGGCCGCCATATTCAAAAAATGGTGGAATACCTGTTATCTATCGACAACAAAGAAGAACGCCAGCAGCAGACCAAAGTGGTGATTGAGCTGATGGGTTTTTTAAATCCCCACCTGAAAAATGTGGAAGATTTCAGGCATATGTTATGGGATCATCTTTTTTATATCAGTGATTTTAAACTGGATGTAGAAAGCCCATACCCCATTCCCCAGAAAGAAACCTATAAAGCCAAGCCTGGCCCGCTTCCTTATCCCAAACGTTACCCCCGGTATTCGCACCTGGGTAAAAACCTGGAAGTGGTGATCGATAAAGCCATGCATGAAGCCGACCCAGAAAAGAAAGCCGGTTTTGCCCATGCCATCGCTTATTATATGAAGCTGGCCTACAGCAACTGGCATAAAGAGCTGGTGCACGATGATGCCATCCGTGGTGAACTAAACAATATCACCGGCGGCGAGTTGGAATTCAGCAATACGCCGTATATCAAGCACAGAACGCAGGTAGAGCGGGATGAATACCGCGGAGGAAGCAGTGGCCGCAGGCATCAGCAGAACTTTAAGAACAGGAACAACCGCAGTAATAATAACAATAACCGCGATAACCGCAGCAACGGCAATGGTGGCAACCGCAATGGCAATAACGGCGGTAATAACCGTGGCCAGAACTTTAAAAAGCGGTTTAAATAAGTACCGGTGCTTATACCCTAACACAATATCGCACAGGCAGTAAAAAATTTTGACAGACCGGCATCCGCCGGTCTTTTTGTATCAACTTATCAACAATCCTGTAATCCGGTTTTTTCACTTCCCGGGGGCGGTTTATTTTCGCCTGGCGCATTCTATTCAATCAAAACCTAATACAACATATTCCATGTCTTCTTTTGAGGTAAAAGGGGGTAAACGCCTGCGGGGTACCATTATTCCGCAGGGAGCAAAAAACGAAGCCCTGCAGATCATATCGGCTGTACTGTTAACAAAAGAAACAGTGACCGTCGCCAATATTCCCGATATACTTGATGTGAACCTGCTGATAGAGCTGCTGCAGGATATGGGTGTAAAAGTAGAACGCCCTTCCAGGGATGTATGCATTTTTAAAGCCGACGAGGTTAATGCTGATTACCTGGCATCGGAAGCTTTCCGCAAAAAAGGTGGCAAACTGCGTGGCAGTGTAATGGTGGCCGGCCCTATGCTGGCCAGGTTTAAAAAAGCCTATATCCCTAAACCCGGTGGTGATAAAATCGGGCGCAGAAGGCTGGATACCCATATTATCGGGTTTGAAAAACTGGGTGCCCGCTTTGATTATCATGATAACCAGGGCTATTTCCAGCTTAGCTCTCCCCGCCTGAAAGGTGCTTATATGCTGCTGGATGAGCCCTCTGTTACTGGTACCGCCAATATTATCATGGCTGCAGTGCTGGCAGAAGGCATCACCACTATTTATAATGCAGCCTGCGAGCCGTATGTACAGCAATTGTGTAAAATGCTCAACCGTATGGGCGCCAGGATCAGCGGCATTGGCAGTAACCTGCTTACTATTGAAGGGGTGATGGAACTGGGCGGAACCGAGCATCGCATGCTGCCTGATATGATTGAAGTAGGCAGCTTTATCGGTCTTGCTGCAATGACGCAAAGTGAGATCACCATTAAGGGCGCAGGCATAGAACACCTGGGAGTGATCCCGGATAAATTCAGGCAGCTGGGTATTGCCATGGAAATAAAGGGGGATGATATTTTTATACCCGCACAGGAGAAATACGAAATATCCACCTTCCTGGATGGCTCGGTACTCACTATTTACGATCATCCCTGGCCGGGTTTTACCCCCGACCTGCTTAGTATTGTGCTGGTGGTGGCTACCCAGGCTGTAGGCAGTGTGCTGATACACCAGAAAATGTTTGAAAGCCGCCTGTTTTTTGTAGATAAGCTGATTGATATGGGCGCCCAGATCATTCTTTGCGACCCGCACCGGGCAACAGTTATCGGACTGGGCCGCAGGTACCCGCTTCGCGGTATTACCATGAGCAGTCCTGATATCCGTGCCGGCCAGGCATTGCTGATCGCAGCGCTCAGCGCCGAAGGCAAAAGCGTGATACAGAACATTGAACAGATCGACCGTGGCTACCAGTATATCGATGAACGCCTGCGCAACCTCGGTGCAGAGATCAGGAGGATATAAACAGGTGGCGCTTTCGAGAAAAGTAAATTCTTTTTTCCAAATCTTTCTTCTGCCTGCAAGCCGCTATTTTTACGGTAATGGCATGGGCTGAACAGATTTTTCCTGCAACAAAATGCAGGCTCACCCGCCCATCAAAAAATAAACCTGAAAGGATGAACGCATTTGAACAACTGGAAACAATTATTGAGAACAGGCGCAGTGTAAAGCCTGTACAGATGAACGGGAAAAAGATAGCAGACGAAACCATCCGGCAATTGCTGCAGCTGGCCGACTGGGCACCTACACATGCCCATACCGAGCCCTGGCGTTTTGTGGTATATGCAGGCGATGCCGTACAACGTTTTTGCGCCGATCATGCAAACTTATACAAAGAGAGCACGCCTGCAGACAAGTTCACGCAGGCCAGTTTTGATAAACTGCTGCACATGGGTGATATGCTTTCACATATTATTGCAGTGTATGTGAAAAGAGGTGATAACCCCAAAATTCCCGTGCTGGAAGAAATTGCCGCCACCGCCTGCGCCGTGCAGAACATATTGCTGGGTGCTGAAGCCGTTAATATCAGTGTGCTCTGGAGCACCGGCGGTATGACGCTGCAACCACCTATGAAAACCTATTTTAACCTGCAGCCTGATGATGTAATGCTGGGCCTGCTGTATATGGGTTACAGCGATGAAATCAATAAAACCGGTAAACGCATTGTTCCCCTTGAACAAAAAGTGCAATGGCAGCGATAACCGCAGTACAGGCTATAACTGTGACTGAATAAGCTATACTTTTTTGAAACCGCCGGTAGCCTGTTGCTGCCGGCGGTTATGTATTGACTATGCCGTTAATTTTGTTTCTTTGCCCGAAACAAAACAGCATGTCAGCGCAGGGAAAAATCATCATTATTACAGCTCCTTCCGGTGCAGGTAAAACATCCATCACCCATTACCTGCTGCACAAGTATCCGCAACTGGCTTTTTCTATCTCTGCCGCTACCCGCCGGCCACGTGGCAGTGAGAAAAATGGTGTGGACTATTATTTTATGAGCGAACAGGCGTTTCAGCATAAAATACAGGAAAATGCTTTTGTAGAATGGGAAATGGTGTATGAAGGAAAATATTATGGAACCCTGAAAAGCGAACTGGAACGCATCTGGAGCGAAAACAAAGTACCCATGCTGGATATTGATGTAAAAGGCGCTATACATGTTCAGCAGCAATATCCTGATCAGTCACTCTCCATTTTTATTGAACCGCCCTCCGTGGAAGAACTGAAAAAAAGGCTGCAAAGCAGGGGAACCGAGACGGAAGAAAGCCTGCAAACCCGCGTTAACAAAGCATCGTACGAGATATCCTTTAAACATCATTTTGATAATGCCATTGTAAATGACGACCTGCATAAAGCCTGTCTTGAAACAGAAAGCGTGATCAAGCAGTTTCTTGGCTGGTGATACAGGTTGTTTAACAGGTTGCCGGAACAATGTTGCATGAATTGCCGTAACTTGATGAAAGAATATATCAGCCTGTTAAACACAAAACGATCTCTGCATGTCATTTCATCAATCCACTGTTTTGATAACCGGGGCCAGCCGCGGTATTGGTAAAGCCATCGCACTTAAACTGGCTGCTGAAGGCGCCAATATTGTTGTGGCCGCCAAAAGCGTAGAAGAAGATCCCCGCCTGGGCGGTACTATTTTTTCCGCTGCAGCCGAAATAGAAGCCGCCGGCGGCAAAGCATTGCCTGTACAGGTAGATATACGGGAGGAAGACCAGATAGCCGCGGCTGTAAGTAAAGCTGTTGAAACATTCGGCGGTATCGATGTGGTGATCAACAATGCATCGGCCATCCAGCTTACAGGCACAGAACAAACACCTGCCAGGCGTTTCGACCTGATGCACGATATTAATGTGCGGGGAACATTCCTGGTAGTACAGCATTGCCTGCCTTATTTAAAAAAAGGAACCAATCCACATATCCTCACACTTTCTCCGCCTGTAAACCTGCAATCCAAATGGCTGGCACCCCATGTGGCATATACCATAAGCAAATACAATATGAGCATGATGGCAATGGGCTGGGCTGGTGAGTTCAGGGAGCTGGGTATTGCGTCGAATGCACTGTGGCCCAAAACAACCATTGCTACTGCTGCAGTGAAAAACCTGCTGGGTGGCGATGCACTGATACGCATGAGCAGAACAGTGGATATACTTGCTGATGCTGCTTATTTTATCCTGGCCAAGCAACAACTGCAGTATACCGGCCGTACTTTCATTGATGAAGAAGTGCTAGCGGCTGAAGGGATAACAGATCTATCGAAATATGCGGTAGAGCCGGGCGGACAGTTATATCCTGACCTGTTTATTTAGGCCAATCATAGCGCATCCTGTTTCCGGCGTGTATTTTATTACCCAGTCTTGCGTTCAGTTGCCGCGGCCCGCGGGTAACGAATATTGGGCAGCCTCCGGCTGCAGCAGGATGCTGAAAAGATAACCGTCACCCGCGGGACGCGGGCGACTTGTTAAAAAAGCAGATCCTTGCTATTGTTGGTAGGGTGTTTGATCTATCCATCGTAAAATCAACTATGGAAAAGCGTCAACAACTGGAGCTGATAGATAAAATGCTCCGCGAATTGGATGATGTAAAAAACAGCCAGACCGCCGTACTCAAAAAACTATCGCAGGTGGAAGCGGACAATATCAACGCAGGCGTATCCCTGCTGGAAAAACAGCTGCCCGATATTCATGAACAGGTAGATAAAACCCTGGATGCTGTTGCTGCGCTGCACAACAATCTGCAGGAATACCGTGGTGAATTTGTAAAGAAACACAAACTGGATACTGTGCCGGATAACCCCGCCTGATCTACTTCTTCAGCAGTTTATAATTTTTGTAAATAAAGAACTGTTTGCCTGTAATATCTTCCAGCAGTTTCATCAGCCGTTCTTTAAAACGCATATTGCTGTGTCTGGGATTGTATTTGAAAGTCCAGTCCTGCGCCATTATCCGCCGCTGCATTACCTGCGGATGCGTACCCTGGAATGTTGCGAGGTAATCGATATTGTTATATTCATAACCAGAGCGGAAACGGGCCAGGTAGCTTTCAATCCAATCGTCATTTTCGCGCCAGCGTTTACCAAACTCAACTTGTTTTTTTAATTGCACCGAAGGGTTCTTCACATAACTGTAATGGTAAACAGTGGCATCAATGGGTATTACATGCAGCTTATATCCTTTTTCGTCGGGATAGGCGGCGAGGTTATCAAACCTTCTGAAGCCCTGTGAATCACGGTAGCTGTGATAACTTGGATTATTACGGATGATCCTTATTTCCCGCTGATGGTACCTGCGGCTGGGAGCATAATGATTATAATCGCCAAAAAAATTAAGAAACCTGAACAGGAACCCTTCCACCCGTTTATCTTCCAAATAATCTTCCATTGCTTTGCGTATGGCGGGATAATCTTTTTCGTGCAGTACTTCATCCGCCTGTATATGCAGCAGCCAGTCGGCATCTTTGCTTACATTCAATAAGCCGGTATTGGATTGCTGCGCGAAGATCAATCCCTTGCTGCGCATTTTATCATCCCATACAGTGTCTACGATCTTTATTTTACTGTCACCGATCTGCTCAATAGCCTTTCTCGTACCATCTGTGCTGTCTCCGACCACTGCAATTAATTCATCCACGAGCGGCAGGGCGCTACGGATCGCTTCTATGAACGGATAGTCGTACATAAGACCGTTCCTGACATAAGTGAAGGCGCTTACTTTCATTGCATTGAGCATTCTAACATGTGCGTTAAGATACCGGCAACAGGTATGCCGGAATTATATTTCCGATGGTGCCAAAATAAAAAAAATCCTTTTTACAAGGATTTTTTTATAACGGTTTTGACCATTAAAAATCGGTTAAGCCTTTCTTTTTTACTGAGGGTCGTTCTCTGTTTTCTCCGGGCGCATTTGCGGGAAAAACAGCACATCCTGTATAGAAGGCTGGTTGGTAAGCAGCATACACAGGCGGTCGATGCCTATGCCTATGCCCGATGTAGGCGGCATACCATATTCCAACGCACGGAGAAAATCATAGTCAATATACATGGCTTCTGTATCACCTCTTTCCATCAGCTTCAGCTGCTCTTCGAAACGCTCCCGCTGGTCAAGCGGGTCGTTCAGCTCGCTGTAGGCATTGGCTATTTCCTTGCCATTGATCATAAGCTCGAAACGCTCTACCAGGCCGGCTTTTTCGCGGTGTTTTTTGGTAAGAGGGCTCATTTCAACAGGGTAATCAGTAATAAATGTCGGTTGTACAAAGGTATGTTCACTGGTGGCGCCGAACAGTTCATCTACCAGCTTTCCCTTACCCATGCTGGCATCAACATCAATCTTCAGCTGTTTGCAGGTAGCACGCAGCTGCTCTTCATCCATTGCACTAACATCGATACCGGTATTTTCTTTAATGGCATGGTAAATAGATATTCTTTTGAAAGGCGCTTTAAAGCTGATGGTTTTTTCACCCACCTGCACATCGGTACTGCCGTGTACGGCAATGGCCAGGCGCTCGAACAACTGCTCGGTGGTTTCCATCATCCAGAAATAATCTTTATAGGCAGTATACCATTCCAGTACAGTGAACTCGGGGTTATGTGTTCTGTCCATACCCTCATTACGGAAATTGCGGCTGAACTCATACACCCAGTCAAAGCCACCCACAATAAGGCGTTTCAGGTACAGCTCATTGGCAATACGCAGGTAAAAAGGCACATCCAGCGCATTGTGATGCGTAATAAAAGGCCTGGCGGCTGCACCACCGGGGATGGCCTGCAGTACAGGGGTATCTACTTCCAGCGCGCCATGCCCATTCAAAAATTCGCGGATGGTATTGATGATCCTGCTGCGTTTAACAAAAGTGTCTTTTACCTCGGGATTGATGATCAGGTCGGCATAACGCTGGCGGTAACGGAATTCCGGGTCGGTTACTGCATCAAATACGTGCCCTTGTTCATCCCTTTTCACCACGGGCAGTGGTTTAAGCGATTTGGTCAACAGGGTAAAGCTTTGTGCATGGATAGAAATTTCACCGGTGCGTGTAGTGAACACAAAACCGGTTACACCAATGATATCCCCCAGGTCAATAAGGTGTTTCACCACTTTGTCGAAAAGCGTTTTGTCTTCGCCCGGACAAATATCATCACGGCGTACATATAACTGGATGATGCCTTTACTGTCCTGGATCTTGATAAAAAACACCTTACCCTTATCATTCAGGCTCATGATACGCCCGGCTACAGTAACCTGGCTGAACTGGTCTTTGTTCTCTTCACTGAACTGTGCTTTGATATCAGCTGAATAATGACTTACGGGAAACAGGGGTGCAGGATATGCATCGATACCCAGTTGTTTCAGCTCCTGTAATTTCTCGCGGCGAATAATCTCCTGCTCTGACAAATGTTGGCTCATATTCCTGTTTTAAAGGGACTGCAAAATTAGCAGTTGCCGGGCAGTTCAGCAAAGATGGTTGGGAGAGGGAAAATCATATGAATAAATTAAATATATATTTAATGTGATAAAGACCTGTTCCCTATAACACCGCTTTATTTGCTAATTTCCCTCCTTGAATCAAATGAGTATGAAAAAAATATACCTCCTGCTTTTAGCTGGTGCGGCCCTTACAGGTTGCCAGTTGAGCAGCAAAAACCCCACCCGCGCTGCAGATAGTAGCCTGGCAAATTTATTCGACCGTTATTATGAAGAGCGTATGCACCTGTTTCCGCTCGAGGCAACACAGAACGGGGATAACCGTTTCAATGATCAGCTTCCCATTGACTTTACCGACAGCTACCGGGAAAAACAGGCTGATTTTTTCAGCCGCTATAAAAACTTTCTCTCCAAGTACGACCGGGAAAACCTGAATGATAATGACCGCATCAGCTATGATATTTTCAAACGTGAAATGGAGATGAGCCTTGAGGGATTGAAATACCATGACAACTATATGCCGTTTAACCAGTTCGTGGGATTAACGCTGGCCATGGGCCAGATGGGCAGCGGTGATGGTGTTCAGCCCTTTAAAACCGTACAGGATTATGATAACTGGCTGAAAAGGGCCGGCGCATTCTCTGCCTGGGCTGATAGTGCCATTGTATACTTCCGCAAGGGAATAACAAGCGGCTATGTTTTGCCTAAGGCACTGGTAGTAAAAATGATCCCGCAAATGGAAGCGATGGTTACCGACAGTGCTTCTAAAAGCCTTTTTTACGGTCCCATCAATAAACTGCCGCCAGCTTTCAGCGAAGCAGATAAAAAACGGCTTACAGATGCTTTTACCACAAGCATACAAACGCAGCTGGTACCCGCATATAAAAAGCTGGGCGATTTTCTGAAAAACGAATACCTGCCCAAGGCCCGCACTACCAGCGGTATCAATGCCCTGCCCGATGGCGGAAAATATTATGACTATGAAATTCGCTATTGGACAACCACCAGCAAAACACCGGAAGAAATTTACAACACCGGTATTGTAGAAGTAAAACGGATACGCGGTATCATGGACAGCGTGCGCAATGCAGTTGGCTTTAAAGGCGATCTCAACGCTTTTTTCCAGTATATGAAAACGGATAAACGATTCATGCCCTATAAAACACCTGAAGAAGTATTGAATGCTTTCAGGGCCATCCAGGCGAAAATTGAGCCCAACCTGAAAAAAATGTTCGGGCGTACACCCAAAACGCCCTTTGAAATAAGGCAAACAGAGGCATTCCGTGCAGCCAGTGCCAGTGCAGAATATCTCCAGGGTTCAGCCGATGGCAGCAGGCCGGGGGTATTTTATGTGCCCATACTGGATGCAACAAAATTCAACACCACCAGTGGTATGGAAAGCCTGTTTTTGCATGAAGCCATCCCGGGCCATCATTACCAGATAAGCCTGCAGCAGGAGAATAACCAATTACCCAAGTTCCGCCGGTTTAGCTGGTATGGTGCTTATGGCGAGGGCTGGGCTTTGTATTGCGAAAGCCTGGGCAAAGAGCTGGGGCTCTATACTGATCCCTACCAGTATATGGGTGCGCTGGGCGATGAAATTCACCGTGCTATACGCCTGGTAGTGGATGTGGCCATCCACACAAAAGGCATGACAAGAGAAGAAGCGATCAAATACATGATGGATAATGAGGCCATCAGTGAAGAGGGTGCTACAGCTGAAATTGAACGGTACATGGCTATCCCCGGTCAGGCGCTCAGCTATAAGATCGGTGCGCTTAAAATAAGGGAGCTGCGCGATAAATATACCCGCGAACAGGGCAGCGCATTTAAGCTGGCCGATTTTCATGATGAGTTTTTGAAAGATGGCTGTATGCCACTGGAAATAGCAGAAAAGAAAATGGATGCATGGGCAGCGAAGAAAAAATAATTGTTTTATAATCCAGGTTAAAACAGCCAGGCGATATCAGTAGGCTTAAGCATGAATGGCCAACCACTATCTGCCTGGCTGTTTTCTCTCGTAGAATGCGCAGAAAACGCAGAAAAGAAGCCACCAGGTAATGCGCTTATATTTTCACTCATCATTATGCCCTGACTGCAAACTGCCAGCTGAAGACTGCCGACTGATTTCTCTCGCGGAATGCGCAGAAAACGCAGAAAAAAGGCCACCAGGTAATGCGCTTGTATTTTCACTCACCATTATGCCCTGACTGCAAAATGCCGGCTGAAGACTGCCGACTGATTTCTCTCGCGGAATGCGCAGAAAACGCAGAAAAAA
>CBJLMB010000075.1:0-14708 GCA_966424055.1 uncultured Deminuibacter sp.
CCAGTCCCCCAATTCCTAATCCCGTCAGCCAATCAACCATTCAACCCATCAACCAATCAGCTCCCTCTCTCCAAGACACCAGTCCCCCAATTCCTAATCCCGTCAGCCAATCAACCATTCAACCCATCAACCATTCAACTAATCAACAATTTCCTATATCTTTGTTCTTTAATGAAACTATCTACGCAACATCTGCTAGGCATTAAAAATCTCAACAGGGAAGATATCCAGTTAATTCTCTCTACCGCACAACAGTTTAAGGAAGTTTTACAAAGGCCTGTAAAGAAGGTACCCTCGCTCAGGGATATTACTATTGTCAATCTTTTTTTCGAGAACTCAACACGTACACGTATGTCGTTTGAACTGGCGGAAAGGAGATTGTCGGCCGATGTGCTCAATTTTACGGCCAGTGCCTCATCAGTAGCCAAAGGAGAAACCCTGCTGGATACAGTGAACAATATACTCAGTATGAAAGTGGATATGGTGGTGATGCGCCATAGCGCCAGTGGGGCGCCGCATTTCCTGGCCAAACATATCCCGGCGGCTATTGTCAATGCCGGTGATGGTATCAATGAACACCCCACTCAGGCTTTGCTGGACGCTTTTTCCATGCAGGAAAAACTGGGTAAACTCGAGGGACTGAAAGTGGCCATTATCGGTGATATTATGCATAGCAGGGTGGCATTGAGCAATATTTACCTGCTTACCAAAATGGGGGCGGAAGTAACAGTAGCCGGTCCGCCAACCCTGATCCCCAAATACATTACAGATGCACTTGATGTGCGGGTAGAATACAATGTAAAAAAAGCCTTGCAATGGTGCGATGTGGCCAATGTGCTGCGTATCCAGCTGGAAAGACAGAACCAGCCGCTGTTTTCCTCGCTCCGGGAATACAGTCTTGCTTATGGCATCAACCGTAAACTGCTGGAAAGCCTGAACAAGGAGATCGTGATCATGCACCCGGGCCCCATCAACAGGGGAGTAGAACTGGATTCTGATGTGGCCGACGGACCTTTTTCCATCATACTCAACCAGGTAGAGAATGGGGTGGCTGTGCGTATGGCAGCCCTGTATCTGCTGGCGAACAGGGAAAATTAGGTGCCAGGCACCTGATTTTTCCATCCACATTTCCCTTTCCGGGCCGCATCACCCGCCATATTTTTCATTTTTGAATAAATATGCTTACTTCGTAGCTCTAACTTCTGACAAATCATGGAACAACGGATAGGCTTGTTTCCCGGAACTTTCGATCCCATCACGCTCGGGCATGTGGATATTATCAACCGCTCACTGGGACTGTTTGACAGGCTCTATATAGGCATCGGTACAAATGTGAACAAACAACCCATGTACAGCGATGAACAAAGACTTACCTGGATCAAAGAGATCTATAAAGACGAGCCCAAGGTGGAAGCGCTGATTTATGAAGGCCTTACCGTTAACTGCTGCCGCCGTGTAGGTGCCACCTATATTTTAAGAGGTATCCGTTATGTCAGCGATTTTGAATATGAAAAAGTGATCGCCGATATGAACCGCAGCCTCGACAGCGGAATTGAAAGTATCTTTCTTACCTGCTCACCACCTTACACTTCTGTGGCTTCCACGCTGGTACGCGATGTAATACGCAATGGAGGGGATGCCGGCCAGTTTTTGCCCGAGGTGGTACGTAAATCGATCTATAGCAAATAAGCCGTCGGCTGTTCAACCTGCGGCCCATTTCCATTACCCGCATAACCGGTTTTATATGGCTATCTGGTTTAATCAAGCAATACATATTGCTCAGGTGCAGGAATTCTGCAACAACACCATGAGCGAGTTCTTGGGTGTTGTGTTCACTGAAATAGGTGATGACTACCTTAGAGCAACCATGCCGGTAACTGAATGTACCCGGCAGCCTTATGGTATATTGCATGGCGGCGCATCTGCCGCATTGGCCGAAACCATCGGCAGTATTGCCTCTGCCCTGGTAACAGACCCGGCAGTGTACCGGTGTGTCGGGCTTGAGATCAATGCCAATCATGTACGCCGGGTATTACAATCCAGCACCGTAACTGCTACCTGCAGGCCTTTGCACCTGGGCAAACAAACCCATGTATGGGATATCCGTATCGAAAATGAACAGCAGCAGCTGGTTTGTATCAGCCGGCTTACAGTTTTGGTATATAGCGTAAAAGAACGTAACATTAAGTAAGGAAATAATTAACCGCACCGGCCGAAGGTGCAGGCTTAAATAGGGGATTATGGAAAAACATCTTTATGAAACCGGCCTCATCGGTAACTGTTCTTTTCTGGCGCATATTCATAAAAACACGAATGTAGTGTGGCTTTGCTGGCCAAGGTTCGACAGCTCTTTTATTTTCGGCGGCCAGCTGGATGCAAAAAAAGGCGGTGAATTTAGTGTGATGCCCGATGACAAAACCTTCACCAGCGATCAGTATTACTTAGAAAATACCAATATACTCTGCACCGAGATCACCTGCGAAAGCGGCAGGTACCGGGTCACAGATTTTGCGCCGCGGTTCTATCAATACGAACGGTACTATAAACCGCTGATGCTGATACGTAAAATTGAGCCACTGGTTAATTCCCCACGCATCCGCGTAAAATGCGATCCCGTGGGTGATTATGGCCGGCATACATTTAAAGCCTACCGGGGAAGCAATCACCTGGAATATGAAGGGCATGATGAAAAAATAAGGCTCACCACCAATATTCCCATCAATTATGTGTACGATGAGCAATATTTTGTGCTCAATGAACCCAAATACCTGGTGCTTACTTATGGTAAACACCTGGAAGCACCATTGATCAGTACTGCCGAGCATTTCCTGCGTGAAACGCTGAATTACTGGCGTATCTGGATCAAACATTCCAGCATTGCCCAGTTTCACCAGGAATTTGTGATACGCTCAGCGCTGCTGCTCAAAATACACCAGTTCGAAGATACTGGCGCTATCATTGCAGCCAGCACCACCAGCCTGCCCGAATACCCGGGCTCAGGCCGTACCTGGGATTACCGCTATTGCTGGTTGCGCGATACTTATTATGTGCTGACCGCTTTAAACCATATCGGTCATTTTGAGGAGCTGGAGAATTATTTTAATTATATCACCGATATTTCTTTTTCTGAACTGGAAAGATACCAGCCCCTGTATGGCGTTACCGGCGAAAAAACACTGACAGAACGGGTGCTCGACCTCGATGGTTATCTCGGCAATAAACCCGTACGCATCGGTAACCAGGCTTATGAACATATCCAGAACGATATTTATGGGCAGGTATTGATTTCCCTGCTGCCACTGTATACCGATCACCGTTTTGTATTTACCGAACGGAAGGATTCTGCTAAATGGATCGATTTTCTGCTGAATAAAATAGAACTCACCATCGATGAAAAGGATGCCGGTATATGGGAGTTCCGCAATTTTGCCAATACACACTGTTATACCAACCTGTTCCAGTGGGCAGGTTGTACAGCCGCCCTTAAAATGGCCCGCAAAATAGGCCATAAAACCCTTGAGGGGCGTGCCATTGCATTGAGGAAGAAAGCAGAACTGCATATCGAAAGTTGCTACGATCCCGGGCGTAAGGTGTATACACATGCTGCCAATAGTCCTTACCTGGATGCCAGTACATTGCAGCTGATCATGATGAATTATCTCAAACCCAATTCAACCAAAGCCAGGAACCACCTCAAAGCGCTGGAAGCAGAACTGAAAACACCCAGCGGACTGTTTTACCGTTACCTGCATGCCGATGATTTTGGCAAGCCTAAATCCACCTTCCTGGTTTGCGCTTTCTGGTATGTGGAAGCACTGGCCTGTGTGGGCCGGCTTGATGATGCGGTGGAAGAGTTTGAAAAATTACTGGCTTACAGCAATCACCTGCTTTTATTTAGTGAAGATGTGGATGAAAGTTCAGGCAGCCAGTGGGGCAATTTCCCGCAGGCTTATAGTCATGTAGGACTGATGAATGCCGCCTACCGTATAGCCATGAAACAGGATAAACCTATTTTTCTTTAGCAGGAAAAGCTATTCCATATCTTCAGGATATGGAATAGCTAATACGCTTACAGTGTTACTTTTTTTTTGCGCTGAAAGGTGAATAAGGTATCAGGTTCAATACTTTGTTGAGCATTCTGCTGATGAACATTTTGGCCGGCAGGCTTTTCAGGAAATTCCGGGCCTCTGAAAAATCGCGCAGGTAATATTTGGCGGCTGAAAGATTGCTGTTCACTTTAATGGTAATAGCCTGGTCTTTTAGCGCCTTGAACATGTCTTCATCTGTAATATCATCACCCATGGCCAGCACAAAATCGTATTCTTCTGTTTGCAGGTATCGCTGGGCCGCCTTTCCTTTGTTGACTTCAATATTTTTTATTTCCACCACTTTATTTCCGGGCAATAGCTGTAAACCCCAGTCGCCCATCATATAGCGAAGGTTATTCATCAGCTCGCTGGCCCTTAATTCGCCCAGGCCGCGTTCGGCTTTACGGTAATGCCATACCAGCGAATAGGTTTTTTCTTCAATAAAAGCACCGGGTGTTCTTTCGGTATAAGTGTTAAGAATGGGTTTGATATGTTGTTTCCATTCCGTAGTAAGTCCCTTGATTTCTTCCCATCCGCCATGCTCGGTTTTATGCCATACCCCGTGCTCACCAACCAGGTCCAGCTTCATGTGCCCAAACCATTCCTGCAGGGTGGTATGCTTGCGCCCGCTGATGATGACCACTTTGTTTTTCTCATCCCTTGCCAGTTCCTCCAGCAGGTGGTACAGTTCCCTATCGGGTGTTGCGGCGTTGATATTGATATTGAAATCGACCAGGGTACCATCATAATCCAGTAATAGCAGGCGTTTATGTGCCCGGTTGTATTTGTTTTTGATGTATTGCTGGGTACGGGGGCTGATGTATTTGGTGAGTAGGGATTGCTGCATTCTTTTTACTTCCGTTAAACGTTCCATAAATACTTTAACCCAATTGGTTACATTGTATTTGCGTACCAGTTCACGCATCTGTTTCATGCGTCTTTTCTGTTCAGCAACCGGCATATTCAGTGCGGCTACAATGGCCTGGCTCATCTGCACCACGTTGTTGGGATTTACAATGATGGCATCGATCAGCTCTTTTGAGGCGCCGGCCATTTCGCTTAATATCAGTACACCATCTTCATTCACCCGGCTGGCTACATATTCTTTACAAACCAGGTTCATCCCGTCGCGCATGGGAGTTACCAGGCATATATCGGCAAACTGGAACAGGGCCGAAAGCGTTTCGAGGGGAAAGGAGCGGTAAAAGTAATTCACCGGGGTCCAGTTATTGGTGCGGTAGCGGGCATTGATATTGCCGGCCAGTTTATCTATTTCATCCCTCAGCTCGCGGTATTGCGATACCGTGTCGCGCGAGGGCACTACGATCATGTAAAGGGATACGGTTTCTTTATACTCGGCATGTTCCTGTAAAAAAAGGTCGAAAGCCTGCAACCGTTGCAGGATGCCCTTGCTATAGTCCAGCCTGTCTATTGACAGGATAATATGCACATTTCCAAATGTTTCGCGTAGATGATGGATATTTTCCTGCACCTTATCATTGTCTATCAGCGATTCAAATTTCTCGCTGTCGATACCCATGGGGAATGATTCTACCACGATGGAACGGCCATTGTATTGCAGGGTATTGGAGCTGGACTGTACTTGCAGGATGCGTGAGGCCGATGAAAGAAAATGCCTGGCATCATCATAAGTATGAAAGCCTACCAGGTCGGCACCCAGCATGCCGTTCAATAATTCTGAACGCCAGGGCAGTAGCCGGAACAATTCATAAGATGGAAAGGGAATATGCTGGAAGAAACCAATGGTAATATCCGGCATGGCAGTGCGCAGCAAACCCGGCAGCAGCAGTAACTGGTAATCGTGTATCCAGATAGTATCGCCCGGCTGCGCGATCTGTACAATGACCTGTTTAAATTTATCATTTACCCGCTGGTAAAAATCCCAGTATACCTGTTCATAGCGGGCATAAGTGGACATATAGTGGAAAACCGGCCACAGTATTTCATTGGAAAAACCTTCATAATACTGTGTAATTTCTTCCTTGGATAAATAAACCGGAATCAGACTTTGTTCGTTCAGCTGCGTTGTTACATTCTTTTGCTGCTCTTCGGGTACTTCCATCCCGGGCCAGCCGATCCATACGCTGCTACCACCCTGGAATACAGATCCCAGGCCTGTTGCCAGGCCACCTTCGCTGGTTTTGAATGTAATTTGCCCATCCTGTTCTGTAATTTTAACCGGTAGCCTGTTCGATACAATAATTGTTTTACTCATGATATCCGTCTTTTAAGGTCGTCAATCCATAAAATTGGGATGATGGCTTAGAAGAGATACAAGGTGCGCAAATATGGGTCCATTATCGTTACCTGCCAAGCCTATTTTTCATTTTGTCAAAAATGTCTAGTTTGAAAATCAGTATTTTATGAATAACTAATTTTTACTCTTATTCTTTTACTTTAATTGTAGTAAAATTTCCTTTTTCAATGATCTCCAATATATTATCATATGTGTTATTTAATTTTTCAGGTAGTTCAGAACGGTTTATCCAGCCTATACGGGTGATGTCTTCTTCTGTTTGCGGAACCAGCGTTTGCTCGCCTTTTGCCTGCATGGCAAACCAGTGGGTCTCTTTCAAAATGGTGATATTATTTTCCTGATAGGTGTGGTAAGTAATACCTATTTTGTTACCCAGTTCGAGAGAAGTTAACCCCGTTTCTTCTTCTACTTCCCGAACAGCACATGCTTCTATGCTTTCACCTTCATCCAGTTTGCCTTTGGGTAAATCCCATTTGCCTCTTCTGAAAATCATCAATAATTCCTGTTGGTCGTTCGTTACCAGTCCGCCTGCTGCTGTTATTTTCTGTTGCATCTTAAATGATTTTTATTGTTTAGGTTAATCCCGGTGGGGTTTCATGAAAGGGTTGCTGCACCGGTTGTATGCCCGGTTGCTTATTACGGATATTGGCTGCCATCCCCCGGGAGGATGGGCTTTACCTGCGCCTGCTGTTTAAGCGGATGCTGCAGGATGCTGTTCACGTAAAATGGCAAAACACTTATCGCCGCTTTAAGTTCGGTACCGGACTGTTCTGTTAGAAAGAAACTGCAATCTACACGCTAAATTCTGTAATCGGAACTTATCTTCGCTGCATGACAAACGAAAAAGCAGTAGCAGAAAAATTATTGCAGGTGAATGCAGTTAAGCTGAGCCCGGATAACCCTTTTACCTGGGCCAGCGGATGGAAAAGTCCTATTTATTGTGATAACCGTAAGATTTTGTCTTTCCCTTTTGTACGTGATTTTGTGAAGAGTGAAATGTGTAATGTGATTTTTGAACAGTTTCCCGATGCCGGTTTGCTGGCGGGTGTGGCCACCGCAGGGATACCCTGGGGCGCCATGGCTGCCGACCAGCTGAAACTGCCTTATGTATATGTTCGTCCTAAACCAAAAGAACATGGCCTGGGTAACCAGATCGAAGGTTTTTTCGAGGCCGGACAGAAGACCGTGGTGATAGAAGACCTGATATCCACGGGCAAAAGCAGTCTCCAGGTAGTGGAAGTACTGCGCAATGCCGGTGTGGAGGTGATCGGTATGGTATCTATATTCAATTATGGTTTCTCCCAGGCATCAACGGCTTTTGAAGCGGCCGGTGTGCCTTACCGTTCACTTACCAATTATCCCACCCTGATTGCCCTGGCCCTGGAAAAAGGGATCGTGGCCCCAGAGCAGGAACAGGTTTTACTGGGCTGGCGGAATGATCCGGCGAATTGGAAACCCTGAGCGCAGTCGAAGGGTGGGTTTGCTGCGGAAACAGTGTAAAAACAGCCGCTCCTGAGCGCAGTCGAAGGAGCATTGTACCATATATAAACTTTCTTCATGCATACAAAAAAATTAGCAACGCTTTTAGGCTTCCTGGCTTTCAGCCTGCTTGTACATGCCCAGGAAAAAAAACTGGAATGGGCCACCATGAAAATCCCCCAGCTCAAATGCTGGGTATGCAAGGAACGGCTGGAGCAATACCTCACCCGGGAAAAAGGGCCTAATAACGATGCCGGGATCATGCGCTGGCAGATCAATATGAATGCCGGTACCATCAGGATCCAGTATCTGCCTTCCCGTATTACACTGGATTATATCAGAACAGCGATCAACAATGCCGGCTTTGATGCAGATTCCAGCAGGGCTACGGAAGACAGCTATAAAATGCTGCCACCTATCTGCAAAAGGCCCGAAGAAGGTGGAGGCCCCCAGAAAGGCAAGCCCTGTAATATGCCTCCTCAGTAGAGCGGGATAGAAATAATACTTTAAAAGCATGATGCCGATGATTTTCACCTGCATCATGCTTTTTATTTATCGTTAGCAGCACAAAAACAGTTCAGGGTTAAAAGAACTCAATTTTATGCCTGCCGGTGTATACAAAGGGCACATTAATAAAAATGCCGGCTTTACCCAGCCGGGTCATGCCTTTTACTTCAACCAGCACATCCTGGCCCATGAGCACATGCAGGGTGTTTTTGTACACATTCCGCATATCCACTTCCATTTTAGAGGGTAAACTGAATTCTGCTTTTTTGTCAATATGCATCAGGGTATCCAGCACATATTTCCCCAGGTAGTTGTGGTCGAGATAAATATCACAGTCTACATGTTTCAACTGCACCCCGAAATTGTTCGGGTTGAAATAAACCAGCTCCATCATAATGGTCGACCTGTCAAAGCCCAGTTTATCCACTTTAAAGTTTTTGGTATCACGGTATTCAAAACCCTGTGGTTTTTTACAGGCCCATAAAAAAGATAAAAGAAGGGTTGAAAGCAACAGTTTTTTCATTGATGCAATTTAAACGGCAAACCCAAACAAAGGCTGATGACAGTGATAAAATTTATAGAAAAGCAAGGGCATCTACCTGAACACCCAGGCTTTTCCTTTTTTAAAAAGGGCAGGAGAGACCCGCCGGCTGAAAAACAGAATTCTTCCCGGTTATAGTAATTCTGTTATTTTTGTAGCCTGTTTTTCCTGCTAAAAAAATTGGAAAAATACCGTTTCAACAACCAAAAATGATAGCCCAATTATTTTAGTAGTAGAAATTTTATGTAATAACTTGCATAATAGTCAATTAGTATTGTTATTTGTTATTTAAAATAAGAATATAAACAATCTAAAAGCTCCATGCAGCTTTGAACAACAGCTTTTGAAATTGTTAAGCGATTTTGGCCATGAGTAAAACAGTAATGATTGATAGCCAGTATTTTCCAAGCATTGAATATACTAGAATTTTGTTTGCTTATTCACATATAAAAATAGATATATATGAAAAGCACCAAAAAGGCATTTTCCGCAACCGCTGCAGGGTGGCAGGCAGCAATGGCGTGATCGATTTATCAGTGCCTTTGTTAAAAGGACGCGATCAGAAAGCCTGTTTCCGCGACCTGCAGATCAGCTATCACCAGAACTGGATTTTGCAGCATTGGCGCACGGTTACTTCCTGTTACAGCAAGGCGCCTTTTTTTGAATATTATGCCCCCGGTATCCAGGCCATATTGGAAAAAAGATTTGCATTTTTATGGGAGCTTAACTGGCATACACTACAATGGCTGCAAAAAGCAACTGGCCTGGAAGCCGTATTGTCTCAAACTGAACAGCCAGAACCGGCCTGCCCACAGGACAGCTGTATTGATATGCGGGGAAAGAATTATTGGCAACAAAGCCCATTACCTGCTTATTATCAGCTGTTTGAAGACAGAATAGGGTTTCAGCCCAATTTGAGTATCCTTGATCTTTTATTTATGGAAGGCCCCGCTGCCCGGGCTTATCTGAGCAGGTGATATACTTAGCTTTTCATAGTTATTATTTTTTTAATAAGCATTCCTCATACTCCAATGACAATTCCGCAGTCATTTCCTTTATCTTTATAGAAATTCCGGTACGGTAATCCGTAACCGGCAAGTGAGAATCCCCATTATCTGCGTATGAAATTCCGGTTAGCTGCTTATTTGCTGGTAGTAATGACATGTCCTGCTTATGCCCAGCAACGCCCTCACTATACACAGTATATACTGAACAATTTTATTATTAACCCCGCCGTGGCCGGCATCGAAAATTACTGGGACGTAAAGGTGAGCCACCGGCATCAGTGGGTGGGATTGGATGGCGCACCGGTCACCACTTATCTTACCATCCAGGGACCACTGAAGAAAAGTGACTACGACAGGGAAACCGCCACCACTTTTCATGCACCCGGCGAAAACCCCAGAGGCAAGGCATACTGGCAGGACTATACTACTCCGCCTGCACATGGTGGTGTAGGGCTGACCATCTTAAATGACCGCACCGGCCCGCTTAACCGCTTTTCGGCTTATGGTACTTATGCTTATCACCTGGGCTTATCACCAAGAACCAATCTGAGTGCAGGCATCTCGGCGGGTGTACAGGAAATGACATTAAATACGGGGAAGCTCGATTTTGGTCCGCAGAGCCCGGTTGACCCGGCCGTTGCCGGAACAGGCTATCTCAACAGGCTGAAACCCGATATCAGCGCAGGCCTCTGGCTATACTCCGCTGATTATTTTGTAGGCCTGGCCGCACAAAATATTGTTCCGCAGGGATTGGGGTATGATGGCGGTCGTATTGTAGGCGATTCTATTAAACTGGTCAAGGGGAAACTGATACCGCATTTGTTTCTTTCCGCCGGCTACCGCATGTTCTTGGGGGATGATATAAGTTTTCTGCCTTCCATTATGCTGAAATATGTACAGCCCACCCCGGTTAGTTTTGACCTGAATGCCAAATTCCAGTACAGGGATCTTGTATGGCTGGGTGCTTCATACCGTTATAAAGATGGGTATGCAGGTATGCTGGGGGTGAATATCAACAGCACTATTAATATTGGTTATTCATATGACCTCACCACATCCCGTTTGAATACGGTGAGCAAGGGTACACATGAATTGCTCGTCGGTTTTTTACTGGGAAATAAGTATGGCGACTGGTGCCCTAGAAATATCTGGTAATAACAGCGCCGCGCTGCAAATAGCTTCTTTTTCTTTTAGAAAAAAAATAGGAATACCGGTGCTTGATGCAGCCGCCAGCTGGTTGGTATTTGCTGGTGACAGAAATTGCTTTAATCCTGGTTGATCTCAATGGCCAGGTCAACATTGTTGCCATTGGTTTGAATTTTCCGCACATCCACGGATGAACTGTGGCGGCAGTGCTTGTTGCTATGGCGGCAATTGCTGTTGAGCTTTTTACTATTGTACACCATAATTCTTACCTGTTTGTAGCGGAAGCTGGCTACAGCCTGCCGGGTATCCGGGCAAACTTCGGGTGCAGGAGCAGCCTGTTCCTGGGCCTGGTTATCTGCACTGGCATGATCATCCGCTTCGCTGGTGAAATGAACAAAAGAAGGATCTGTATTTTTTTCCACATATACCGGCTTGTAGTACGACCAGGTTTGAGCTGCCTGTACAGCAGCCTGTTTGGCCTGCTCCAGTTCTTTCACCAGGCTGATCTGCATCCGGGTGTGTAGCGAATCGATCTTTATGATCTGCCTGTTGAACCGCTGGTTGATATTAGACGAACCAGAAGTTTCAGGGACAGTGGGTGACTGCTTGATGTTCTGTTTTTTACCCTTTCCGGCTGGCGGCAATACACCCGGGGCAGGTGGGCCTGGCGCAACCGGAGGTGCAGGCTGTACCTGGATATCCTGGAACAGGTTGTTCCAGTTAAAAGATGCTGCGTTTATTTCAGAAAAAGCTTTGCCGAGTGCATTGTTGATTGTGGCATTGAATGCTGCATTGTTGAAACCGGCAACAGACTTGTTTTTGCTGAGTGAAATGGCCATTTCTGTTTTGGCTTTGTTCAGCTCCTGCTTTATTTTATTCCAGTCGATAGTTGTTTTGCTTTGCTGTATTGCATCTTTCACCAGGTTCATCACAAAGCGGATGGAATCTTCTTTATCCGCCGCAGTTTTATCGCTTGTAAAATGCAGCTTGATCATTTGATTGTCCAGCTCCCGGGAAGCTTTGTTCAGTTCATCATTGATAATGCTGCTATGATCGGGCAGGTCTATTTTTTCAATGATAGAAGGTGTGATACGGGCCAGGGAAACCTGCACCTGCTGCATGGCAGCTGTGGAGGCCGCTGCAATTTGTTTGCTTGCGGTTTCAGCAACACGGCTTACTTCTTCTTTCAGTGGTTTGGAAAGAAAGAAAACTGGATTGAACAGCGGGTTATCTACTTTAGCCGTAATGGGTTCTATGATCACCGGCTGTTTGCTTTTTTGTGCGGCATTGTTCTGCATGGCAGAAGACTGCATAGGCTGCAGCCAGGCTATGGAACTGAGCAAACCGGTCATCAGCAACAGGGCAAACAGCTGCTGTTTGTAGTGAAAGGTTTTTTCTTTCTGGTTCAGCATCCTTTTAACACGCGACAACAAATCGCCTTTGGCTGCGCCGCCTGCATGCATAGCCAGTGCAGGATTGGCCTGCAGGTAGGCGATCCGCAACAGCGCTTCCGCATACATTGAGGGATTATACTGGAATTGCAAAACCCAGTCGTCACAACTGTTTTCCCTTTCTTTTTTTATCAGCTTGCTCAGCAGTTGTGTAAAAGGATTGAAGAACAGTGTTATTTCAATAATAGATTGGATCAGGTTAACCAGGTAGTCTGCACGTTTAATATGCGCCAGCTCGTGCAGCAGCACGGCTTCCATCTGTTCTGTGTTGAGGTGGTTGATGCTGGCCAGCGGTACCAGGATGATCGGTTTAAAAAAGCCGATGGTGAGCGGGCTGTTGACCAGTGAAGAAAGATAGATGCGTACTTTGGATTTGATATTGAGCTGTGCCGAAATTTTTTGCACAAATAGCCGCCAGTGAATGTCGATCTTCTGTAAACCTGTTGTCTGGATGATCCGGGTTTGCTTATACTGGCGCATCCAGCGGATAAAAAGGAACACCAGCAGGCAGAGATAAGCGATAGACAAATAGGGGAGCACCTGTTCCGCGCGGATAACATAAGTAAGCAGCCTCGACTGGAAACCTGGTTCTGCCGGTTTGATCAGCCAGGCGGCTTTGTTTATATCCAATGCATTGCCCGCTGCGCTTATGGCTTCAGCACATTGGTTATAATAAAAACGCAGGGTGATAATAAACCAGGCAAAACCTGCCATCTGTGCCAGCAATGCAATGCGGTACCTGAGGGCAGAAGAAAACCTGAACACACTGTTAAGCAGTACAACCACTATCCACAACAAAGCCATCTGCCACAAACTATTGGTTATAGCATAACCCAGTGCCTGTAAAAAGGGTGAGTGGGACAGTGCCTGCATAAGCGTTATTGTTTTTTCAGATTGTCTAATAGTTGCTGAATGGCATCCAGCTCTTCTTTGGATGGCGTGGTGGTGCCCAGTGCCTGCATCACGAGTTGTGAAGTGGATCCGCCGAACAGGGCTGTCACCATTTTGCCCACCATTTGTTTTTGGGTGCTGTCTTTGCTGATAGCTGCTTTGTAAATATGCGTTTTACTGGAATCGTCACGCGAAACGATCCCTTTTTCAAACATGATCTGCATGAGTTTAAGGGTGGTGGTATAACCGCTTTCCTTGTATATGCTCAGTTGTTCATGCACCTCACGAACGGTGGCCTGTCCTTTTTCCCAGAGAATCTGCAGAATTTCCAGCTCACTTTCGGTTGGCTTGATGTTCTTGGATGTCGTCATATTACGAATTATTTCGTATCAAATGTAAGGATTACAGCGAAATAGACCAGTAATTGATGTATTTTTTGAAAAATTTAACGTTGGAGGACTAGGAGGCGTATATCAATCGGTTGATTGATCCTGTAAAAACTGACGGAAAATATACTGGCAGGATCATTACCTGGGTATAGTATCAGCATTCATTGCATGATAATTACAATACCTGTTCATTAATAAATAAACAGGGAATACAGATACCGGTACAAAAGAAAAAATTTTCAGGGATTCACTATTTTAATTGAACTTGTGCCTGATCGATTGTGAATTGCCTTCCAGAAATACAAACACTAGCATCCCGTATCGCCTTGTATGAAGATATGAAGGCCTATCAGCGCCTGTTCGAGCTGCTGGCGCCCAGGCTGCAGCAATTTGCCTGCTCACTGGTAAAATCGAAAGAAGCTGCCGAAGAAATTGTATCGGATGTATTCATCAAGCTCTGGCAGATCAGGGGCCGCTTAAAGGAGATCAATAACCTGCAGGTGTACCTGTACACGATCACTAAAAACTTTTCGTTGAACTACCTCACCAAAACCCAGAAATACCCTGTTGTACACCTGGACGAGATAGAGGTGGAGCTTACGCTTTCAGCGGCCAACCCGGAAGAACTGTGTATTTCTGCCGAAATGATCACCCGTATCAATGAAACGGTGCGTCAGCTGCCCCCGCAATGCCGGCTGATCTTCCAGCTGGTAAAAGAATCGGGCCTGAAATATAAAGAGGTAGCAGAAATCCTGAATGTATCACAGCTTACCGTGCGCAACCAGGTGGCCATTGCCACCCGGAAGATAGCGCAGCATCTGCCGGCTGCGTTTTTATCTGCTGAGGTCAATAGAAAAATATAAGCGGACTAATACATTCAGTCGCCCGCGTCCCGCGGGTGACGATTATCCATCCAGCCTCCGGCTGGAAC
>CBJLMB010000076.1:0-14249 GCA_966424055.1 uncultured Deminuibacter sp.
TCGAGTGGTTGCTACCTCAACCGTGAGTGGCCGGTGGTGAGTACTGCATCCCTTTACATCACCGACAAACTCGCGATTCACGGCGCCTCAGCGCCACTCGCCACTAGCGGGTACTTCCGTAAGGTTGTTTACAGGTACACCTGTTTGATAAGCTTGATTCGTTTCGCAGTGACGGATGCGCGAGTGGCGAGTGGTTGCTACCGCAACGTGAATGGCCAGTGGGTAGTACTGCATCCCTTTACATCATCAGCGAACTCGCGATTCACGGCGCGTCAGCGCCACTTGCCACTAGCGACTTCCCCAAGTTTAAATCAGTACGCTGATTTTGACAAGATATACAAAGCATTTCGTACACCAACTGTATCAAAACCGTACACTTTCTTCAAAACAATGAATAATAAAGGCATGATTGTGATGAAGATAGATAGCTGGCATCGAATTGGTTGTTCATGAACCTATTATACAGCCCCTTATGATCGGAAACTACTTCAAAATCGCCTGGCGCAACCTGATGAAGAATAAGATGTTTTCTTTCATCAATATTCTTGGTTTAACCATTGGCATCAGTGTATGTATGATGATCTTTTTATTCATCATGCATGAAATAAGTGTCGACAGGTTTCATACCCGGACTGCAAGTATGTACCGGGTGATGCGTCATGTGAAGCGTGATTCGAAAGATCAAAGTGTATCGCATTTGTCCGGACGGTATGCACCCGCCTTGCTCAATGATTTTAACGGGCAGATCGTAAGAGCGGTCAGAGTAGATCCTACTGATGGGTTGGTGACTATCGGCAACAAATCGTTCCATGAAAAAAAGATCATCGATGTAGATCCCGATTTTTTCAGCCTGTTTTCCTTTCCCCTGCTGCGGGGCGACACTGCATCGGTGCTGAAGAATATATCTTCGGTCGTTCTTACTGAAACCACGGCAAAGAAATATTTCGGCAGCATCGACAATGCTATGGGCAAAGTGATTGAACTGGACAAAAACCTGCCCCTGAAAGTAACAGGTATTGCCAGGAATGTGTCATCCAATTCCCATTTAACATTCGACCTGGTTGTTCCATTAGACAACTATAAAACCAGGGGTACTATGACCACCTGGATCAACAACGGCATGTATACCTATGTGCAACTTGCTCCAACAACCACGCAATTACAGGTAGAAAAACAGCTACCCGCTTTTATGGAGAAATACATGGGTGCTGATATGCGCAAGTATGGTTTTAATTTCAGCTTATCACTGACACCACTGCGGGATATTTATTTTGAAAAAGCGGCATTCGACAGCGCCCGCCATGGTGACAAATCGGTGGTATATATTTTTCTTTCCATAGCAGCTTTGATCCTGCTGATAGGTTGTATCAATTTTATCAACCTGTCCACCGTAAGAGCTGTTGAGCGTTCTAAAGAAGTAGGCTTGCGTAAGGTGATGGGAGCCATACGAACGCAGATCGTTGCACAGTTTATCGGCGAATCCATCCTGATGACAGTTATATCCTGCCTGTTATCTGTAATTGTACTGGCCATCGCTATGCCCTGGTACAACCGCGTACTGGGCTATTCGCTCAACCTGCTTGACCACACCGGCCTGTTATTGTTATTCTGCCTCGCGGTTACGGTTGTAGTAGGTATACTGGCAGGTAGCTACCCTGCATTTTTTCTTTCAAATTTCACCCCTTTCGAGGCGCTGAAAGGCAGGCTACGGCTGGGTAAAGGAGGATCAGCATTCAGGCAGGCACTGGTAGTGGTGCAATTCAGCATATCCGTATTTCTTATCATCGGCACTATTGTAGTAGCCAGGCAAATGGATTATATCAGGAACAAACAGCTGGGATATGATAAAGCGCAAACGGTGATGATCCCCATCGACAATGAAGATATATACACCCATCTCCATACTTTTAAAAAAGCATTACAGCATGAAACGGGTATAGCCGGTGTATCCATGATGTCTGGTGAACCCGGCGGTTTTCATGATTCGCATATGTTCGATGTAGAAGGGCATGCAGAGAAATGGCAGGCCAGAACTGAGTTCAGCGATTTTGAATATGTATCTACCCTTGGACTGAAGATCATCGCAGGCAGGGATTTTTCGCCTCAATACAGTACTGATACGACTGATGCAGTGCTGATCAACAGAACAGCCGCTGCCAAACTGGGCTGGACACCGGAACAGGCTATCGGCAAATGGATCCAAAACACGGTACGTGACAGTTTAAAACGCCATATTATCGGTGTGATAGATGACTACAATTTCCTCTCTTTAAAAGAACAGATCGACGCGCTGGTTATTTCGCCCGCAGAAGACAGGCGGATGACGCTGATTAAAATAAAGCCCGGGCAAATCAATGCCGCCATGCAGGCAATTAAAACTGAATATGCCAAAGCTGCTCCAGCCTACCCGCTGGAATACCGCTTTCTCGATCAGCAGTTCTCCGAAATGTACAGCAATAACCTGCACCAGCAAACCATTTTAACGGCTTTTGCAGGGCTGGCCATATTCGTCGCCTGCCTGGGACTGTTCGGCCTGGCATCGTTTACCGCTTCACGCCGGGTGAAAGAGATCGGCGTTAGAAAGGTATTGGGCTCTTCAGTGGAGAATATTGTACTGCTGCTGTCAAAAGATTTACTGAAGCCTGTGCTCATCGCTACCTGTATTGCTATACCCGCGGGATATTTTGCCATGCATAACTGGCTGCAGGATTTCGCTTACCAAACAAGTATGAGCTTCTGGCTGTTCCTGCTGGCAGCATTGATCACTTTTTTCATCGCCCTGCTTACTGTAAGCATCAAAGCCATTAAGGCGGCAAGAGCGAATCCCAGCAAGAGCCTGCGGAGCGATGGATGATGTAGACACTGGTTTGAAGAACCTTGTTTATTTAAATGGCATGCGGTTGATGAGGCTGTTGTATCTGCCAGTGGCGGGTGCGCTTGCACGCCTTGGATCGCGCATTTTTTGCCTTCAACCGTCAGCCCTCATACAACGCTTTCCTTTTCTATCAATTCAATTACTTCGGCCAGCCGGCTGGTATCCACTGTAAAATCGGCCAGGTTTGTATCTTTTACAGTGCCTTTACCGGCGATATAATAGTAATCATGCCCCAGGTCGGAGGCCAGTGAAAAAAAACAATTGTTGTGCGTGTCATCCTCATTGCGTATTTCCAGTACCTGTCCTCCTGCTTTCATAAACAGCATATTGGTTAATCCGGCTCCATGTAAACCGATCAGGCACCTGGTGGATGCCAGTAAATGCACCTGTTCATCAAGACTGTACGCTTCAAAATAATGTACTTCATACCCATACCGGGTTACCTGTTCTATCACAGCTGCTTCATTGAGCACCTTTCGTTTACCAGCTTTTGCGCGGCTAACATATATTTTTTTACCGGGTATAGCTGTATTTCCTTTCAGCCACCATTCACGCAGTTCATTGATCAGTTTTTTATTATAATTCCCTGTTGGCGCTGTATGCTCAGCAACCAATAACGTTTTAACGAACAATCGTCTCCCCGGTTTAAAATAGTGTGCCTGCAATTTCAACAGTTCTATTGTTTCCCTGATATAGGATTTTTGCCGGTAAGCCTCTGGCAATAAAATGAGCGGTTCATCAGTCATTTTGGATACGGCAATAAATCTTGGCAGTGCATCCGTCAGCCAGTGAAAATATTCGGAGCTCCATTCATCTGTAATCCAAACAGCCGTATTGACTTTCCTGTATGGCAGCAAAAAACGCAATAAGGTCTTATATATGCGGGGTTTTGAACTTTGTTGTATACAGGTGAGAGAAGTATAAAAACGAAAACGGCTCAACTGAAAAATGGTGTTTTTTATAATGCTGGTCCGCAAAAACTGGTACCCATGAACCATGGGCAGCTGTATTTCAAACGCATCACGGAACAGGCAGGTGTCTTCTTCTTTAAGGTTTTTAGGTTTTACCCTCACATTCAAATGCGCCGGGTAAAGGACAACAGGTGAATTCATAAGGTTAACAGGCTATAAGTTGATCACTAAGATAATCATGTTAACTGATTGTTATGTACACAAAATAGCAAATGCCATTACTGAACAGTATATTTATGTATCATGAGTACCGGAGAACAACAAAATGCATATAAAACCTACGATATCATTGCCGGCTGGTTTGCTGAAAACCGGAACACCGGCCTGATGGAGCAAAAATACCTGGACCTGCTGCTGCAGTTGCTTCCTGCGGGGGCCAGTGTGCTGGACCTGGGCTGTGGTACCGGCCGCCCCATCCTGCAATACCTGCTGCAACACCGGCTGCAGGTAACAGGCGTTGATGCCAGTCACCACATGCTGCAGCTGGCCAAAGCCAGTTTTCCGAACACTTGCTTTATACAACAGGACATGCGCCTGCTGCAGCTGCCTCAGCGCTTTAATGCCATCATTGCCTGGCATAGTTTTTTTCACCTGCCCGCTGCCGATCAGCCTGCTATGTTTCCTGTTTTCCGGCAGCACCTGCATCCCGGCGGCCTGCTTATTTTTACTTCAGGCACCGAACATGGTGAGGCCTGGAGCATCGTTGGCGGGGAAAACCTGTTTCATGCGTCATTGGATACTGCAACCTATAAGCAGCTATTAGCGCAAAATGGTTTTGAAGTATTGCTGTATGCGGAGAGTGACCCTGAATGTGGTCATGCTACGGTATGGGTGGCGAAATCCAGCGAGAACCAGGAATAGCTATTCCAAATCTTTAAGATATGGAATAGCTGAAAGTATCCCCAGTGAATAACCTACTCTCCATTCCCATCCGTCACCAATACCTCGCTCATATAATTGAAGAACGGTCGCATGGCTTTGAACGTGAGATTGGCTTCTTTGATAAATTTTTTGCTCAACACCAGCTCATCCGAAAATGGCCTGACCAGGAGAAATTGCTTATACCGCAACAGATCGATGGCTTCATGCTGCTGATCGAAACCCTGTGGTGCATTTTTTAACTGCTCACCTTGCAGCGTACCAAACATAGATATGAATGATCTGCTTTTTAATATCTTCCTCAGCGGTGCAGCATCAAAAGCAATATCTTCCCTGATGCGCTTGAGATCGGCAGGTACCGGCCCCCAAAAGCCACCGGCAATAAAACTATTACCCGGCTCAATATGGAAATGATACCCGCCGCGGCGGTATTTGGTGGCACGCCTGAAACTACCGCTCCATTGTGCTTTATAGGGTGATTTATCAGCCGAAAAGCGGGTGTCACGGTAAATACGGAAAAGACTTTTTTTTCCTGAAGGTGTTTCTATCTGGTCATGGGTATTGAGTTCTGCCAGCAGCGCATCAGCCACAGCTTCTATCAGCGACAGCTGTACCTGGTATGCTGCTTTATGGGCATTGAACCATTCCCTGTTATTGTTCTTTTTAAGTTTTTGCAAAAACTGGAAACTGGATGGCTGTATCAATGGTTGTTCTATACGCATATGCTAAAATAATCCAATTCAATAAAATGCAGAAAGATGCATTGCTGAACAAAATGTAAGAGGCCGCTATTGCAGGGGACGGCCGAAGAATAACACATAGCCATCGGCATCGGCCAGTTCAAAACCGCGCAAACCATCTGCAGTATCCTGGACAGGATGAAGGAATACCACCTCACGCGAGCTGAATTCTTTAAACAGTTCATCGGGCTGGGATGTGTTGATGTATGCATCCCAGCGGGCCCATGCATGTTGGGTTGAATTGGGAAGCGGCAACACACCGGGCGCAATTACTTTGAGCATAATAGCAACATTGTTCCGCCCCACTATGGCAAAAAAAGGGTCTGCTCCCGGAGCGGTATACCTTATTTCAAAACCCAGCTTATCTATATAAAATGAAACTGCCCTCTGCAGGTTCGATACAATAAAGAACGGAGAGATAAAATGCAGGCTTACCATAATGTTTTATTTGATACCAGCAAAAATGTGCTATATGGCGGTCCCATTGTGTTACTCCTGCTAAAATAACCCATCCAATCAATAACGGAACAGCCTTTATTCCGTTATTTTGTATTATACCAACACTGTTCCTATGCAATTCGGAAAAGTACCAGATCCCGGTTCCATCGATTTTACATTACCCAAAGATGCGCCGGAAACAACCAAGCTGCTGAAAGCCCATGCCATAGATACGCCCTTTGAAGTGTACGTGGGCTGTGCCAAATGGAACCGTACCGACCTGAAAGGTTTTTATCCCAAAGGTGTTAAAGATGAGCTGCTATATTATGCTACACAGTTCAACAGTATTGAACTGAATGCCACTTTTTATGGTATGCCCACCTGGCAGCAGGTAGAAACCTGGAAACAGAAAACACCCAAAGGGTTTAAATTTTTTCCCAAACTTACCAATACCATCAGTCATTTTAAACGCCTTATTGATGTACAGAAACCTGTAGAAGAGTTCTGTAATGCGATCGCCAATTTCGATGACCGGCTGGGCATGGCTTTTTTACAGCTGCATGATAATTTTAAGCCGAAAGATTTTGACCGGTTGAAACAGGTGCTGGAACATTTTCCCCAAGGCATTCCCCTGGGTGTGGAGGTTCGCAATGAAGAATGGTTTACAGATAAGGCTGTGCGTAATAAATATGGCGAGCTGCTGGAAAAACAAGGTATGGCCAATATCATAGTAGACACTGCAGGCCGCCGTGATATGCTGCATATGCGGCTTACCAGTCCCGTGGCATTTGTTCGTTATGTGGGTGCCAATCATCCCACTGATGTACCCCGCCTGGATGAATGGTTAACACGCATAAAAAAATGGCGTAAAGAAGGTCTGCAAAAGCTCTATTTTTTTGTACACCAGAATGTGGAATTGGAATCGCCCCTGCTGGCCACCCATTTTATTCAGCAGATGAACAAAGCATTTAAACTATTACTCACCATCCCGGCTAAACAACCCGCACAAAAATCAATGTTCGATTAAAAGAAGTGTTTTTTCGCTGAACACGCTGAACCATCCACGATTGCCAATCACCGGTTGTCAACCAACTACAATAGTCTTTGTCAGCGACTGCCTACTGCCTACTGCCGGCTGCCGGCTACTTAATACTCTCCCCACGGGCAGCGAGCCTGAACCAGTCTTTGGCATAAGGTTTCAGCAGCTCTGTAGCGGCGGAGGGCCCCCAGGTGCCTGCTTTATACAGGTGCAGCTCCTTAGAGGGATATTTTTTCCAGGTATTGAGTATGGGCATCACAGCTTTCCAGGCAGCTTCAACCTGGTCACCGCGCATGAATAAAGTAGGATTGCCATCCAGCACATCCAGTAGTAAAGCTTCATAGGCTTCGGGGATGGTTTCTGTATAAGATTCCTGGTAGGTAAAATCCATTTCAACAGGTTTCAGCCGCATTTTTAAACCAGGCACTTTGCTCTCGAACAGCAGGCTGATCTCCAGCTCGGGCTGAATACTGATGATAAGGCGGTTGGGAATGATATCATCTTTAAATATCTTATGCGGCGAATCTTTAAACTGCACCACGATCACAGAAGATTGTACAGGCAGTGATTTGCCGGTACGCAAAAAGAAAGGCACACCTTTCCAGCGGTCGTTGTCGACAAACAAGCGGGCTGCAACAAATGTTTCGGTGCTGGAGGCCGGCTGTACCTGCTCTTCCTTGCGGTATGCAGGGCGGATGCTGCCATGCACATTGCCGGCAGTATATTGCCCGCGTACCACGTTTTTCAATACCTCCTGCGGTGTGTACTGCCTGATGCGTTTCAGCACTTTCACCTTGGCATCACGTATCAGCTCAGATTCATAAAACCCGGGGCGCTCCATGGCGATGATACACAACAGCTGCAGCAGGTGGTTCTGCACCATATCCCGCAATGCGCCGCTACCATCATAATAACCGCCACGTTTACCTACGCCTACTTCCTCTGCCACGCTGATCTGGATATGATCGATATATTTACGGTTCCACAAAGGTTCAAATACATAATTGGCAAAACGGAAAGCCATGATGTTTTGCACGGCTTCTTTACCCAGGTAATGATCAATACGGTAGATCTGTTTTTCCTCAAACCGGGCTCTTAAAAAGCGGTTGAGCTTTTTTGCTGTATCGAGATCGGTCCCAAAAGGTTTTTCCACCACAATACGGTCCAGGTGGCCGCGGTTGCAGATCACCTGCTGATACAATGCATCAGCAATCACTTCAATAAAACGGGGTGCTACTGCGAAATAAAAAATGCGGACACTTTGTTTACGGTGTGTTTTATCAAACTGCAGCAATTGTTTTTTCAGTGCCTGGTAGGTTTCAGCTTTCATGAAATCGCCCTGCAGATAGTGTATATGCGCAGCGAATTCTTTCCATTCTGCTTCACCGGCCTTGCCATTCCGGCTAAACTCATTTACTCCTGAAAGCAGCTCTTGCTTAAACGCCTCTTCATCAACCGCCAGGAAATCCACGCAATAAATGGTAAATACAGAGGGCAGGTGGTTTTCAATATAGAGGTTGTATAATGCCGGAACCAGTTTTCTTCTTGTCAAATCACCTTTGGCGCCAAAGATCGTAATGGCCGAAGGAAGATTCTTGCCTTGTTTCATCTGTGCTTTATGTTGGTTTACAGAATGTAATTTAAGCAGGAATCGCTGCAAACGGAAAACTTATTCAGCCGGCTGTGTGCAGTCAGCAGTTGGCAGTATGCAGTCGGCAGTAAAACCTTGGTTCTCGGCTTTTATTTAAAAATAGTTTCGCCTTTACGCAGCAATGCACAAGCCTGTTCAAAATGGAAACGATATTCTTTCAGTGATTGACTATAGGGAACAACTATTTCCCGGAGTGGGTACGCGTTTACATTTTCTTGCTGTGTAAAGCTGCCGGGTATATGGACCGCTTTGTTTTTGCCAGTGCTATCCTGGTCACCAAAATTGTACCAGTTACCCCTGATATCGCCTTTTACATCCAGCGTATACATGCCCCCATTCAGCAGGTTAGTGGCTTGCAGATCGCCTTTTACCAGCAGCCTGCCACCAGGCTCACCCTCATAGCCCAGCACTGTATTTTCGATAATGGCATTGCCTTCTACCACTACATCGAGCCAGCCCGATAAAAGCAGGTTACCGGCTTTGAGGTTGCCTTTTACGTACACAAACTGCGGCAGTGATGCTATGTCATAGCCACCATCAAGGTCACCGTTGATGGTGAGATCGCCATCGACAACAATATTGCGGGTTTCTGTTTGTGCGGTGGTGTCCAGTTCGGAAAAATTGATCACCACATTTCCGTTAATCACGGTATCACCGGAATAAAGGCAAAACTGACGGTACACCGGATCTTGCAAATACTCATCTACATCATTGAGGAATGCGGGTGCGAACTGTGCATGGATGGTTTCCCAAGGCACCAGGCTATATGCCTTACCGGAAGTTTTTTTGGTCTTAGGTAACAACAGCTCAGCCGCCTTAGAGCGGTATTCTTTGTATGCTGTTTCTGAGATAAAACGGTAGCCATGCTGCTGCAGCTTATCAACAGACCGGGCCGGTATTTTTTCTTCTTTCTCCCAGGTTTCCAGTTTGCCAGCGACAACACGAAAACCATGCAATTGTGAAGGCAGTTTACCTTTCACTTCATCATCGATCATTGCCAGGCGTATTTCAGTGGGTGTTTCCTGAATAAGGTATAGCATTTTTAGGTAAATGTACAGCTTAAACAGAAAACAAATGCCCGCCATCAGCTGTTAGCTGCAAGCTCATAGCCAGCCCGCCCCTTCCTGCTACCTGCTACTTATATCCTGCTACTTGTATCCTGCTACTTCCCCCCTCCACATACTTCGCCAGTTTATCCAGGCTTTGTTCCGTACCGGCCTCATTATCTGCCGGTTTTATACCGGGTGGAATGTGGGTAAAAAGGATCGTTACCTGTGTACCGGATGCCACAGGATCAAGGGCCACTTCCATCATCATTTCACCGGTAAGCTGCGGGTTATCTGTTACAAAATTGATCGCCTGAATAATTTTTTTATACGGTGTGAGTTCCACGAAACGGGAACGGAACCGGTCTTCCCTTGCCGTGGTTTTACCGGGACTGCCGGTTGTTGCACCAGGATAGAACAGCGACATTTCATAGCCGCCGCCGGGCTTTGCATCGAAATGATGTACCTGCCCGGTCATATCACCCGGTGCCAGCCATACAGCCAGTGCTTCGGGATTGGTAAACGCCTGGTATACAGTTTCCGGACTGGCCTTGATCAGCCTTGTACTGCGGGTGCTGGAGGTATGCAAATGATCCATTGTAGTTATTTTACTGCTTTAGGCAATCAAGATTGATGCCGTTTTGAAAATATCCTTTGCGGGAACGGATGTTTGATACTGCCCTGCTCGATTTGTATCTTACCTGTCTAAACCATTTGTATGCCTGTCAATATTTTTTTTGCACCGCAGCTGTATATTCCTTCCGGTGTTACTGATATCAGTTTTTATAACAGGGCATTGGGTGCTACCGAACTTCGCCGCTTCAATAATGAAGATGGCAGTGTACATGTAGCAGAATTATCTATTGATGGCACTATGTTCCACCTGCATGAAGACAAAACTTCGGCTCAACAGCTGTCCCCTGCTGTTGCACGGGGTACTACAGTGCTCATCGGCTTATTTGTGCCGGATGTGGATGTAGTGATGCAGCAGGCCATTGCAGCCGGCGCACAAATACTATCCCTCGCGCAGGACTATGACTATGGTTATCGCCAGGGCAGCTTTCTGGATCCTTTTGGCCACCATTGGATGATTGAGCAAAAACTATAGTTTGCAACAATGATCTTCCGTTACAAGCATACATAACTGCTGGCTGGTTCTCTCGCGGAATGCGCGGAAAACGCGGAATTGGAGAAATATGCTGCTAGCTATTAGCGGCGAGCCGCGGGCTGCTAGTCCTGCAAATGTGATTGATTGCTGACCGGTTCTCTCGCGGAATGCGCAGAAAACGCGGAATTGGAGGAATGCAGCATAGAGTATGCTGTTAGCGGTAAGTGGCTGTGGGCTGTTAGTAAAAGCAAAAACAACCTTTGGCTGATAGTCCTGCAAATGCGATTGATTGCTGACCGGTTCTCTCGCGGAATGCGCAGAAAACGCGGAATTGGAGAAATATAGCATGGAGTATGCTGCTTGCTATTAGCGGTGAGTGGCTAGGGCTGGATGTCTTGACTGCAGACTGCCGACTGTAGACTGCCTACTGCAAACCGCTCACTGCCGGCAGTAAAAAAACATTTTTGTAATAAATGCAGCACTACTGTTCAATACTTTACTCTATTGCGGTGCTTTGTTCCAGATATCTACATCCAGCTGATAGTGCCCGTCGGGGCCGAGCTTCCATACATTGCAAAATTTTACGATAGTATTGTATACTGAATCTTTGCCATGCCTTTTTAATTTGAGATAGGTTTTGCCGGTTTCATATACCAGGTCACGGTAACCATCGATGGTATTGTTCTCGGTTTGCATATCCATAATGGAATCGCCTTCAGCGAGGTTCACTTTCCAGTAACCGCGGATATTTTCACGGCCATACACAAAATCTTCGCCATTGGGACAAAGCTTGCCATTTTCAGTGTACATCTCAGCCAGGCTATCCGTTTTACCCTGCCGGAAGAAAAGTCCTAGCCGTTCATTGGCTTCGGCCAGTTTTTGTTTCACGGTAGCCATATCTCCTTTAAAAGGCGGTTTTTTTTCCGCCTGAAAACACCCGGCAGCAGTAACTGCCAGTAACAGTAAGCCTGCATATTTCATATCGGTGAACTTGGGTGGCAAAAAGCTACAATAATCAGGCCGTATCAGCAAATTTTCGGGGGAATTAAATAGAAGGCTGTCCCGAAGACCAGGTAACTGTGTACCGGTGTTTTGCCAATCCTTTTTCAACCACCATATCCAGTCAAAAAGAATTTAACAACCAAACATCAGATGTTTATTTAAAACATCATACCTTTACAGTGAAATTCGTTTTATATGAAACACAGTACCGCTCCTTCTACAGCTGCTGGCAAACTGGCGGATAAAGTGATTGCCGGGCTACAGAAAGATATCTCCATGGGTAAATACCGGCCAGGCGACCGTATTCCGCCCGAACCCGAACTAATGGAAGCCTATAATGTAGGCCGGTCAACCATACGGGAAGCCATCAAAACACTGGCCAGCGCCGGTTTACTGAAAGTGCAGCAGGGCGCGGGTACTTTTATCACACAGTCACCCGCCACCACAGAACCACTGGCCCAGCGCCTGCGCCGTGCAGAGCTGAAAGAAGTGAATGATGTGCGGTTCATCCTGGAAAAAGAAATTATCCGCCTGGCAGTACAACATCATACCAAAAAAGATATACAAGCCATGCAAAAAGCGCTGGCCGGCCGCTCCGCCGCACTGGAAGCAGCCGATGAAGCAGCCTGTGAAGATGCAGACATTGCCCTGCATATGGCCATAGCCCTGGCCTCACACAACAGTGTGCTGGCCGATCTGTACCAGGCATTCACCCATACCATCCGCGATTTTTTCCGTAAACGGAGCAATGCCAGCATCGCCAGTTTTGCCTCTACACATGTATTGCATGTGCAGCTGGTTGATGCCATTATTCATAAGAAAGCAGCAGCAGCTCTGCAGCTGACAATTGAACTACTGCAAAAAAATTATTGATATGATGACCACATTAACTTTTACACTGATACTGCTGCTGGGTGCATTTGCCGCCGGTATGCTGGGTTCTTTAACAGGCCTGGGCGGTGGCGTGGTACTGATACCACTGCTCACGCTGATTTTTCATGTAGACATCCGTTATGCTATTGGTGCATCACTGGTATCATCCATTGCCAATTCATCCGGTGCAGCGGCCGCTTATATTAAGGAGGGGATCACCAATGTACGCATAGGCATGTTCCTCGAAATAGCCACCACCACGGGCGCCATCATCGGTGCATTGCTGGCAGTGTATACACCTACCAATATTGTAGCGGTGATTTTTGGTGTCGTGCTCATTTTTTCTGCGTTTATGGCCATCCGCAAAAAACATGATCACACCAACCTGGCAGATAAAAGTGTGCTTGCCCGCAAGCTGAAGCTCAACGGCAGCTATCCCAGTCCTGAAGGTGTAATAGATTACAAAGTGCAGCATGTATCGGGTGGTTATGCACTGATGACATTTGCCGGTATTATGTCAGGACTGCTGGGTATTGGCTCAGGTGCCTTGAAAGTGCTGGCGATGGACAATGTAATGCGCATCCCTTTCAAAGTATCTACCACAACCAGCAATTTCATGATCGGGGTCACGGCTGCTGCCAGTGCAGTGGTGTACCTGCAAAGAGGTTATATCGATCCGGGGCTGGCATTGCCGGTGATCATTGGTGTACTGGCAGGGGCATTTGGCGGATCGAAGCTGTTGGTAAAAGCCAATACCAGGTCGCTACGCATATTGTTCAGTATTGTGATCAGTTTCCTTGCACTGGAAATGATCTATAATGGACTGAGTGGAAAACTTTGATCAATCTATTTTATCATGTTAGATATGCCATATCTGTCAGATATGGCATATCTAAAAAAATACGGCATATGAAACATTTATTTTCTGCCAAATACTGGCAACAGCGGGATGTTGAAAAACTGATCGGTCAGTTGCTGCGTGTGGGTGTTGTACTGGCCAGTATCATAGCTTTTACCGGTGGCTTTTTTTACCTGTACAGTTATGGAAAGAACATACCGCAATACCATATTTTTCATGGTTCGGCAGAATACCTGCGGCACCTGCCAGGCATTTTCCGGGGTATCAGCCAGCTGGATGGCGCTGCCATTATCCAGCTGGGGGTGGTAGTATTGATTGCAACACCCATCATCAGGGTGGCTTTTTCCATCCTGGCATTTGCAATAGAGAAAGATTACCAGTATGTTTTTATCACGATCATTGTATTAAGTGTGATCCTGTTCAGCATGTTGTATAAACTGGGAGGATAAGCGCTGAAAAGTAGCAGGATGTAAGTAGCAAGATACAAGACCAACCCATTCTCTTTTAATATGCGACCATTCAACCACTCAACTAATCAACCATCCCTCTCCATTTTCAAATTAACCATTCAACCATCAAACCATCTAACCCTTCACCCATCATATCCATTTTCAAATTTTCAAATTACCACATTTTCAAATTAACCATTCAACAATTCAACCAGTCAACCATTCAACCAGTCAACCATTCAACCATTCCACCACTCCACCATTCCACCACTCAACCACTCAAACATTCACCCACTCCACCACTCCCCCACTAAACCAC
>CBJLMB010000077.1:0-13644 GCA_966424055.1 uncultured Deminuibacter sp.
CTGTAATAAGTATTCCGCTTCAGGAACATCCTGTTCAGGTAGTCAATTTTAATATCGCGGTAATCGTATATTACAGGCGCAAGTTCTGATCGCTCTACCCTTCCCATATATTGTATAAGCTTCCCTTCAAAAGAAAAAGGATACACCAGGAATAAGCAGTTGGCATTTTGAAGGTCTGTTCCTTCACCAAAGAATTGGCCGGTCGTTATTAATGCCTGGTAATTGCCTGCATTTAATAGTTTCCATTTAGCAGTGCGGCTGCTTTCCGTATCATCACCACTTAATGAAACAACTTCATAAGATTGTTTCAGGTATTGTTGTAAAGAATCGATATGCTCTTTACGTTCCGTAAGGATAACTACTTTTTTCCCATTGTTCAATTCGGTGGTGATGTCTTGCAAAATCAGTTTATTACGGCCCGAATCATGTACCAGGATTCTTGACAGTGTTTCAAATCGATCTGTTTTTGGATTGAAGGGCAGGTCCAGATCCGTATTTCGCACAATAACAGCAGCACGCTTATGCTTGCCGGTTTGTTGTGCCGTTATTTCTGCGATAATTTCTCCCAGGTGAATAAAAATCAACTTTCCGTCATTATATTTTCTGAAAGGCGTTGCCGTAAAACCATATAAATAATAACCGTTGAATTGTTGGATGGTGCTTCGGTAGCTTTCTGCAGGGATATGATGACACTCATCTATCAGTATTGTTCCAAATGCATCTTTAATTCCAGCGCTTATTGGTTTCGCTAATTCTTTAGCCAGACTTTGAATAGTAGCAACTGTCACATGTTCTCCAATGTTCAATTTGCCCTGACCGATTTTTCCTATTTTCTGTTTGGGTATTCCAAAGAATGCCTCAATCCGGTCCATCCATTGATCCATCAATTGTTTTCGGTGCACAACGATTAAAGCAGGTTGCTGCTTTTCTGCAATGATCTTTAAACCGATGACTGTTTTACCGGCTCCAGGTGGGGCCACAATGACACCCATGTCTTTTCTTGCAGCAGCTTCCACTGCCGGCGCCTGGTAATCTCTTAACCCAGCTTGAAAAGTAAAGAGAACAGGCGCCTTCTTCGTTCTATGATCCTCAAAACTAAAAATGATATTGGCATTTTTGCAAAATCGCAATAATCTACCGGCAAACCCTTTCGGTATAATAACAGCTCCTTCTATCTCTTCTATAAGTCGAAAGTACCGTTCCGTGCCAAATGTATTTTTCCCGATCTTCTTTTTGATCAGGAATGCCGTGTTCGTAAAATTCAATTCTTCTTTAAGGAAGTTGATAAGCGGAACAGGTACCGCCGATCGGTTTAAATACAGCCTGTCATTCAAGGATATTGTTAGATGATCAGTAGATCCTTTTTGATCAACAGTAGCAGCAGCTGATTTTCCAAAGGATATCGAATGGTAGATCTCATCCAGCGTTTCACTATCTACTTTTTGAATCTCTGACAGAAAATTCCATTGATCGGGAAACGGCTGCAAGGTCTGCAGATCAATAAAGCAACTGTTTCCCTGGTCTAAAGCGGTCTTATGTAATGGCAATGCAATCAGGTTACCCAACCCCTTTCCCGAAAGCATATCCTGGTTTGGGAATAACCGGTCAAAGCTTGAGTTTTTATCAAAAATAGAAACCGCGCCCGCTTCATTGAGGAGCGACAGGAATATCTTTCTGCCTTTGATGGCAGGATAAGGTCTCTCGAAAAATATCCATACATGCCCGCCCATTCCTGAACGGGAACGCTCCAAATAGGCCGGTATTTTTTTAGATGTACAGCATTCGATAAATTTTTGGCTGTCGGATAACCAATTTTGTTTATCAAAATCTGCGGCAACGAACCATGAACTGTTATCCGGTAATAATGGATATAAACCTACTAATTGCTCACCGTTCAAATGTTTTAGGAGTTGTTCATCTGTGAGTGGCAAATATTTTTTATCTGCATAGTTTTGAAAAGTACCACCTTTCATCTTATGAGCCCGATACCGATAGGGGTCATATAAATACACCGGCATGTAACCACTTTTGGCATTACCGCCTGGCGAACGCGGTGGGATTTCCCAACGGGTTGCAAATACATCCTCGCGACCCTTAAAAATGGAACGGAATAATGCTATTTTTTTATTGATCTCTTGTTCAGGCAAATGAATAGCTTTCTTTATAAAGATAAATATTGTCGGTTTTTATGGTTTTAAGTATGGCTCCCGTCATTTGTATTGTAAATAGTCAAATACTATTGTGCACGCTAATTATGGATATTTCTGGGTAATTTTACGGATATTAGAGATAATTATGGCTAATTTTGGATATAAATATGGGTATAAATTCATCAAGCATACAAATTACGCCGGAAATCTTATCCTTGATCTCAGAAATAGATGAATTCAAAGGAGCCTGGAAAGCTTTAGGACAATTAGCACCGGAACAATTGAATGCCCTTAAAAAAGTGGCCACCATTGAAAGCATAGGCTCTTCTACCCGTATAGAAGGTAGTAAATTGAGTGATCAGGAAGTTGAAAAGTTGTTAAGCAACCTGTCTATACAAAAATTTGAAACCCGGGACCAGCAGGAGGTTGCTGGTTATTCCTCCGTCATAAATTTAGTATTTCAGCATTATGATGTCATCCCGCTTTCTGAAAACTATATTAAACAACTCCATGCCGAACTCCTGCAATACAGCGGCAAGGACAGCTGGCATAAAGGAGATTACAAAAAGTCGTCCAACCATGTAGAAGCTTTTGGTATTGATGGCAAAAGCCTTGGAGTTGTATTTGAAACGGCAACCCCGTTTGAAACGCCAATGCGTATGCAAAATCTTATCGAATGGACAAATGATGCATTAGAAAAGAAAAAGCTCCATCCCCTGCTCATTATTGCTCTTTTTATTGTGGAGTTCTTAGCTATTCATCCTTTTCAGGACGGAAACGGGCGCTTATCAAGGGTGCTGACAACTTATTTACTTATCAGATGCGGGTATATTTATGCTCCTTACAGCTCCCTGGAGGCAGTAATAGAGCATAGTAAAGAAAGCTACTATCTCGCGCTGCGCCAAACCCAGGGTACCATAAAAAGCAATGTTCCCAATTGGCAACCCTGGCTATTATTTTTTTTAAGCGCCTTAAATCATCAAAAGCAGCGTTTAGCAGTAAAACTGGAACGGGAAAAACTATTAATGGGCCAGCTCCCCGAGTTATCACTAAAAATTCTTGAAATAACTAAATCACGAGGGCGCATTACGGTAAAGGAGGCTGTTGCTATAACCAATGCCAATAGAAATACTATTAAAAAACACCTGGAGGCATTAGTTGAAAATAAGCATCTTCAAAAAAATGGTGTAGGCAAAGGAACATGGTACCAGGTTATTGGATAGCGTTTAAAATTAATTCGGGGTTTAAGGAAAGATTATCAGGTGCTTTAAGCCCGCAGCAGTTCGCGGAATTCAACATGCTCTGTAGCATTTTCTTTTTCAAAGCTTGTAGCCCCTGGGTCATCGCTGTATGATACAATCGCTGCCGGACTAAGCCCAACATTGTTTACAACAGAAATGCCTGCTGCCATTCTCTGCACATATTTTATACTGGAAGAACAAGCCGGGCCAACACAGCAGGTAGCCGTCATAATGCCAGGATCTATTGTATATTTAGCCCGCCGGCAAAACAAGAACAGGAAGCAGGACAGCCTGCCGATCATTTACTGTTAAGAACAGGCATCTTACCCGGCTTTGTTTTGCAGGAATGTAAATGCAGACAATGGAACATTTTTTTGAACTCCCGGTTACATACAAAGGAGAAGAACTGAGTTTACCAGGCAGACTGGTCGCTTTCGGTCATGCTTACAGGTTTCATATTACGATAAATGACCAGGAATTTATTTTTGAGAAAGACGATGAACAGCATTACCGCGTGCTGCATGCCGAAGGCCAGCCAGATAAACCTGTAGACAACGGCTTACTGGCTGCCATCATCGACACATTGAAAAGCCTGCAGGATGGATAGTACAAGGCTATAAACCTGTTCAATACCAGCACACATCAGCCACACAAGCCATCGTAGCCTGTACTGCAGAATAGCATGCAGTACACTAATTCTTCTATAAACGCTCTATTGTTTATTCGCTCCAGGGTGATTGCAGAATGCAGCCGCAGAAATTTTTCCGTTGAAGCCATCCACTTCAAATCGTTTATCGGCACTACTGTAATGCGGCAGCAAGTCCTGGTCATGAAAAACCGCGCTGCAGTATAGCAGCTCTGTATTATACTGTGGCTTTATGCGTTAAGCGTGGTGACATTATACCGGCTTATTTTTTACAATCTTATTGCGCCTGGCCGTTATCGGCTTCCAATACCACATTGACCACTGCATTGATCAATCCCTGGGCCATATTCATCCGGTTGCCCAATGTATTCTTCCATTCCGTTCCTTTTTTTTCCAGCTTGTATATTGTGCCGTACATTTCAACGGTAATTTCTGTGGCTGTTTTATTTTTTACAACAAAAAAATAGATCCTGTTTTCAAAATTGGCTTCCATTTGTGCTGGCATAATAATACAGTTCTGTTTGCCGCCGCAAGATAAGCAGAAGTAACTATGTGTTGAGCCAGGCTTAGGTGGATCTATCACTTTATAAAAAGAAGTATCCAAAAAAATAACAGGAAGCGGCCGCTGTTCACCAGTAACTGCATTAAAACCAGTTGAAGTTTCAAAACCCGGCTGCTGCCAGTGTTTCAGCCACTGAAAATGCTAATGGACTAGCGGTAAACTGCAGCTGAGCTATACTGGGCTGTGTATGATTCTTGTTCGTTTACCATCCAGCAAAATACAGGCGGCAGCATGATACCCCGAGGTATTCTGCTGCCGGCTGGTTGTTCTTTATCTTATTTTTTCGAAGAACAGTTCCGTTAAAAATCCTGCCGTGTTGGGCGGAACAGGATCTCATTGACATCCACTTCTTCCGGCTGGCTGATGGCAAAACTGACCACTCTTGCAAATGAATCGGCAGGGATGGCAAAATTCTGGTAGAACTGCCGGTAACTTTCTGCTACATCCGGTTCGCTGATAGAACCCGGTAATTCTGTATCCACAGCGCCTGGCGAAATAATGGTGGTGCGCAGGTTATAAGGTTTTACTTCTTCGCGTAAACCTTCTGAAATAACCCGTACAGCATGTTTGGTAGCAGAATATACAGTTCCTCCGGCACGAACTTTATGCCCCGCAACAGAAGACACATTGATGATATGTCCGGATTTTTGTTGTTTCATATATGGTAGTGCAGCTGCAATGCCATACAAAACGCCTTTGATATTTACATCGATCATCTGATCCCATTCATCTATTTTCAGGCGCTCCAGCGGGGATTGCGGCATCAGTCCTGCATTGTTGATGATAACATCGATACGCCCAAAAGTTTTCACTGCAGTATCCACCAATTGTTTTACCTGGTTAAACTGTGTAACATCGGTAGCCAGCGCAAGCGCTTTGCCGCCGTTTTTATTTATTTCCCCGGCCAATTGTTCAATACGCTCGGTACGCCGGGCGCCTAACACCACTATAGCACCCTCTGCTGCGAGCGCACGGGCGGCAGCTTCACCAAGACCACTACTGGCCCCTGTAATAACAATCACTTTATCCTGAATAGGCTGTTTCATTTGTTGTTTATTCTTTAAATGATCAAATACAATAGTTGAGCTTACCTGTTAAGGTATTGCTGTTCTGTAACCTTTTCCATCCAGTCTACGGGTGAGCCGTTCCATTTTTCCTGGATGGCAATATGGCTCATAGCAGTGGTATCTGTGGCGCCATGCCAGTGCTTTTCACCCGGTGCAAACCATACCACATCACCGGGCCGTATTTCCTGTTTCTCCCCTCCTTCCTGTTGTGCCCAGCCGCAACCTGCAGTAACAATCAGTGTTTGACCAAGCGGATGTGTATGCCAGGCCGTGCGTGCACCTGGTTCGAAAGTGACCAGCGCCATAGCTACGCGGGCAGGATCGGGAGGGCTCAGCAACGGATCGATGCGCACTGTTCCGGTAAAATATTCTCCAGGCCCTGCAGCAGATGGCTGGGAGCCGGTACGTTTAATTTCCATAAAACTTTGCTTTGTATTTATTAACGGGACCAGCTCCTGATTGTTTAGCCACATTGCAGATTGTATCACCCTTCCGGTGATATACTCCCAACCGTCGGAACGTTGATACAGCTAAACAGGCAGATAGCAATTACCAGGCACAAAATTATTCCATCACCCTGTGGCCCTGCTAACGATTATCAAACAACATTGTAAGAAAATCAAACATTCCTTATCCCCGTACAGCTGTAGGCACTGTTCCCGTAAGGCGTTTAAAGAAATTGTGAAAATAGATAGGGTATTCAAAGCCAAGTGAATACGCGATTTCAGCAATGCTCCAGTTGGTATGCTGCAGCAGTGACCTGGCTTCTGTAATGATCCGCCCTGAAATATGCGCCGAAGTAGGTTTGCCGGTGATTTCTTTTACTGAGCGGTTGAGATGATTAACATGGATGGAAAGCCTTTGGGCAAAATCCTGCGCAGTTCTAAGCTGCAGGGGCTGAGCTGCGCTTTCAATAGGGAACTGTCTTTCCAGCAATTCCAGGAACAGGGAGGTGATGCGGGAAGAGGCATTTTTGTGTTTAAAAAAATTTTCCGAAGGTTGCATTTTCAGGGCCTCATGAATAATCAGGTTTATATAATTGCGGATGAGGTCGTTCTTAAAAACATAATCCTGCCCTTGTTCAGCGATCATTTTCTGAAAAATAGCGGCAATAAAATCCCGCTGCTCCTGGGTTAAATGAAAAATGGGCGTTCCGCCTATTTTAAATAGTGGCGATTGCTGCAGGCTTTCACTGCGGTCGCCGGCACTCAGGAAATCCCCTGCAAACAGGCAGGTATAGCCGGCCTGGTACTCGCTCAGCACCTCCCATGAATAAGGAATATGCGGGTTACCGAAGAAAAGCGTTATGCCATCAATGTTAATACCCCTGTCGGCATAATGGATCAGGCTTTTCCCGGTGATCAGGCATATCTTATAAAAATTTTTCCGGTTATACAGCTGCATCATATTGCGCTGGGCGCCCACCTGGTACACTTTGAACCCTGTGCGTTGCAGTTCGCTGTTAAATGTTGTTATAGAAGAAACAAGCGCACTATCCATAGTATAAAGGTACAAAACCCGGAACAGGTTGGGGCCTCTTATCCCGGATGCCCGGGATTGCTTATCTTTCCCTTTGCATGGCCGGCAACAAAGTCATCTTCTTTATCAACAACGAAACGCATATCCTGGATCTTGCAGGTGCAGTACAGGCGTTTTATGAATGCGGCAATTATGGTAATCCTTATAAAATGGTGTATGTATCCAATAACAGCAGGCAGCCAACATCCTCCAACCTGCAGCTGGCAGGGTTACGGCCTTATACACAACTGAAAATCAATGCTGCAGATATACTGGTGATCCCCGGTTATGATCTGAATCGATTACCCGCTTCCGGCAACAGGCATTTTTTCAACTGGCTGCAGGATGCAAATGAAAAAGGCGCAACCATTTGCTCTATCTGTACCGGCGCTTTTACACTGGCCGCCGCGGGTGTGCTGGATGGAAAATCCTGTACCACGCACTGGAAATACACTGAACGCCTGCAAAATGATTATCCGGCAGTAAAAGTGCTCAACAACCGGCTGTTCGTGAAAAGCGGCAATATTTACACCAGCGCCGGTGTGATGACCGGCCTCGATATGACGCTGGCCCTGCTGGAAGAAAAGCACGGGCCTGAATTGGCTTTCCGTGTAGCCCGGGAAATGGTGGCTTATATCCGGCGGGATGGTACGGAACCGCAGCACAGTATTTATCTACAGTACAGGAGCCATGTGAATGACGACATCCATACAGTGCAGGACTGGATGATACGTCACTTACACAAGAAGATCAGGATAGAAGAACTGGCAGCAATGGTATTCACCAGTGAGCGGAATCTTACGCGACAGTTTAAACAACATACCGGTATTACAATAGGTGAATACCTGGAAAAGCTGCGTGTTGAAAAGGCCGTGCACCTGCTTGGCAATAACCATAAACTGGAAGAGATAACCCAGCAATGCGGCCTTCAAAGCACCAACCAGTTGCGGCATATTATCTGGAAGCATACCGGCCAGCTCCCTTCAGCATTTAAGGCGCTATCGTGATTTTGTCCTGATACTGCGTGCGGTTGTCCTGGCCCCCCAGGAGTGGGGATCTTATTTTTGGTGCATGAAAATCAAACAATCATTATTTATCGTTGTACTGCTGCTTTATACAGTTATAGCGCATGCACAGCATTCAGGAGAAAAGAAAAATGCACCTGACAGCACAGCCTGGTTCTGCAGCATCTGTGGTGACAGCTGCGATACGCTTGTTTTTCACCAGGCCGGCTCCTGCTCACATTGTGGTATGCCACTGCAGCAGCAAAACCTGGCAGACCGGAAAAAATTGATTCAAAACTATCTTAAAAAAATGACCATCTGTTTTTATTTGCAAGACGGCGTGGAAGTATTGGACTTTGCCGGTCCTATGGAAGTTTTTTCCTATGCAGGCTTCAACGTTTTTACGGTAAGCAGGAAAAAAGAGCCTATTGTTGCGCAGGGCATTTTAAAGATATTGCCCGATTATTCGATAGATGATGCTCCCCGGGCAGATATACTTGCTTTTTTTGGCGGTAATGCCGGTATCGCCTGCCGGGACAGTGCTGTGGTACAATGGGTAGAACAGCGTGCCCGCTCGGCCTCTTATCTTTTTTCCGTATGTACCGGTGCTTTTATTATCGGGAAAGCCGGGCTGCTGAAAAATCAGTCAGCAACCACTTTTCATGCCAGTATCGAATCGCTTCGCAATACCCTGCCAGATACCAAAGTTTTGTCGGATGCCAGGTTTGTTGACAATGGTAAGGTGATCACCACTGCCGGAATCTCTGCCGGCATCGATGGCGCACTTCACCTGGTAGCCAAATTAAAGGGTCAGCAGCTAGCCAAAGAAGTAGCGGCATACATGGAGTATGATAAATGGGTACCGGGGGAAGGAGTGGTGGTGAAAGGGAGGTAGTGCTTATACTGCAAAAAATTCGTTCATTATCTTAAGGAAGAGTGGAACTAATCTGTTTCTTGTTTCAAATTACCCGTCATCGTGTTATGCCGGATGAAATAAGCAAATACGTTCAAATCCTTTTCTGTAAAGGTTTTCACCATCCTTTGTTATGCTTAGGTTGTGTTGACATTGCTTTTAGGTTGCGTTGAGTGGCTACTGATCAACTAATCTCATCGTATATTTTCCCTATCCTATTACTATCAAAATAGTATTCGTCTTTGCCAGCATTATCCATCTGACAAATAAAATATCTAAAACTATATTTATGTTGAAACCCTTGCATCCAATTTTTCAAATAATCAATATTCATTTTAGGGGTAGCTTCATTATCTCTCGCCAGATTAATAAATACTTTAGAAATATTTTTTTATCTAACTTTAAACAATCAGTATTAATTACAAAATCAACATATGTGTTCAACTTGATTATATTGACAATTTCACTGTAATTTTCTGCAGGAGTTAGTTTATTACTATTGCAATCTCATTCGCATCTCTAAAACTTTTTCTTCAGATAACTTTCCAAATAAAATTGGATTTGCAATTTCATTCATAATTTCTTCAAGAGTAGCGTTTTCAAAACCTAAATCTTCTCTCCCTTCTAGCTCGTAGTAACTCAGCGTGTCATTTATGTTTTTAATTTTAATCTTAAATGTGGAAGTGGCATTAACTTGATTAACATACACTCCTTCTACTTTTGATTGGCCATAGCTAATCAAACAAATATTGACAAATGATAATATTAATGCGATTTGCTTAATTAAAATTTTGAACAGTCTTTTCATTTTCTATTGCTTTTATTGCTGCCGCCGTTGCAGCAGGGTGCGTTAGAATTAAAAATGTACCCAAGCTATTAATCTGACTTTGCGTAGGAATCTGTCCACCTGTATAAAATAAACCAAACGCTTTATCTGGGTTCGTAAAATATTCTCTCGAACCAGGATATATAACGGTTGTCACCGTATTTGTATCTATGCCATTATTTTCATTGGCGTTTTCCAGACCCAGATTGGTATTTGCTAAAACAGAATTTTCTCCTAATTTATTTGCAGGACCAACATCTACCACTATAGATATTGCACAAAATAACCAGATTGGATATTTTTACAACACAATCAGTGGGAAGGCAAAGTACTGATGCAAAAGGAAGTAGCGGCAGCTATCGGTTAAAAGCCTGCACATTACAACAAAATTGAAAATGGGCTGATGGAGCCATCCATCGACATGCTCGATAAGCTGGCTGCCTACTACGGGCTTACCATTGACCAGGTTGTGCATTATAAAAAGGGCGTGCTAAAAGCGGCACACATCGAAGACAAAACAACCGCTGAACAACTGCGGCTCTTATCCCTGCTCAATGATAAAGATAAAAACGTTGTTATGTCCATCATCGATACCATGCTTACAAAACAAAAGTTCCAGGAGTTCTTCCAACAAAATATTGCTGCTGCTAAATAAACAAGCCCGGCTGTCTGCAGCCGGGCTTTAGTGTTTTACCAATTATAAATGCCATGACATTCTAAAACATAATAATACAAACTAAAATCTGGCTTTATTATATTACCTAACTCGGCATTAAAAAGCTTCAACTGATCTTCGTCAAGAACATACCCCATGTACAATAACTCATCCCCATCTCTCGGGATGACCATTGTCCTTAATTTTTCAACAGGAATATCAATATCAATTTCTTCAATTAGTTTTTCATCATTATTTCTGTAAACACTTATAGCTCTCTCGACCCTTTCTAATTTATTTAGTAAGTCATTCGATTCCATATAAATATTATTTCATTAACGTTTCGTCTTAATTAAAAGAATTTCAACTGATTGTTATTTTGCTCTTTGAAATTTTGTTGTATAGGTTCAGCAAATAGTTCGTGTAAAGGCACCTTCCAAAGACGCAGATACTGACTACCTGAATGATTTCGTATAAGGACTGCTTTAATCGGTACTTCTTTTTTGCGATAGCAATCAGAACGTACACGGAAATGGCGATCCAAATTTGGATTTTCACTGCGTTTTCAGATCTGCCCCAGAAGGATTTAATTTTTAGATGCTGTTTGATCCATTTAAAGAACAGTTCGATTTTCCAGCGATGCTTATAGAGCTGAGCTATTTCGGTAGCTTTCAACTCAAAGTTGTTAGATAAGAAAACCAGAACGCGATCATTATCGGCGTCATAAAATTTTATCCTTCGCATTCGGATGGGAAAGTCCTGTTTGACATAAAATCCGTTTAAGCGGATGATTTGGTCGCACATGATCTCTGCTGATAGCTTCTTCGGAGATACGGAGGACACTCTGGAAAAGTTGAGGTTATCCTTGGCCCGCGTGATAAAGAAGGCTTTTGCCTTATGAATATCATACAATCTACCAAAGTCAGTGTAGCCGCGGTCTACAACGAAAAAGCTATCTGGCTGAAAGACGATATTATCCAGGATATTCACCTCATGAACCGCAGCTGGCGTAATTTGGATAAACTCCGGAATGGCAGTTTTTAAATCCAATTGAACGTGGACTTTGACACCACCTTTTGTTGTTCTGAACTTTGCCCAACTGAATGCTGACAGACACACTTCAATCACCGTTGCGTCTATGGCAAACACATTGTTCTTAAGATCGACCTCCAAGTCGCTATCTTTTAGATACAATGATTTGGCTTCGTCGATTAAGATCATTGCCATCTCAGAGAAAATCCTGCAGTCGCGATTTTTATTGGCCTTGGATAAAGTGCTTTTTGCAATAGCTTGGCCAATACCTAGATGATATAGTTTTCCAGCATTGGCTCGAAGGCATACTATGGTATCGGATAAACTCTCCCGATGTGTTAGTTGGCCAAAAGCCATGCACAGGAATTGTTTCCAACATGAAAACTGTTTGGATTTAAAATCTCCCTTGTACCGATCGACGCAGGTATAGAACACCTTATGAGAAACCAATTCCATTATCTGGGAGAAGACGTATTTGCCTTGGTTCATGAGTATTGATTATCAATACTTTAAAGCAAAGTTTTGGGAAGTCTAAGGATAGCAGGGGTCATTAAATTTTATAAGTATAAAGTATGGCATCATCTGAAATATAGTAATGTAGAAATTCTGATAGCGAGTTTGTGATATAGTTAAAAACATCAGAAACCGGTCTGATTCCTATTTCATATTTGTTATTACTGAAAAATTTTACATAATATTCCCAAGAATCCTGCATGTAATTCGCAAAAATTAGGCAGCTAGTTAGCCTCTCAGTACTATCGCTGATAGTATTCACGAGCTTTAGGCCTTGTAATGGATAAAACAAAAAACCATTTTCATCTGCATCATTCGGATACAATGATTCCATTCCGTTAGTCATTTTAAAATAGTATAGAAAATCAGTAGGAAATACAATATTCATTTGGGATTCAAAATTTTGAATCCTACTATCTGAACATCCGCCAGATAACTTTATATTCTGTTTTTTCCAATGCAATAACAGTTCGTGTAGTGTCATTTTCAATTCCATAATTGTAAAATCTTTTCCATGAGTTCCTTTCTTGGCAATAGTTGCTGATTATTTAATTTAGTACCACCCTGTTCAATAGCCTTAGTGTACATCCCAAGTTGTCGTTGAACCCATTCCTTATCGACTCCGCTTTTCTTAAAGCCATTTACAATTTCTTTAGTTAAGCTTTTTGTCAGATCAATTGTTTTCTGAATATCCTCTGGTTTTTGACCTTTACCCCAACCGATAATGTTCCCTTTTTCTGCAGAAGTTAACTCCTCCTTTGTGGCAGAAGAAAACTGCCTTAATAAAAAACCAATCACACCCCATATTCCTCTTCCAACACTTATTGAAGATGCAAAATCAGAAGTAGTTGTGCCATTTGCAATTGGATGTAAAAGGTTATATCCTTTCTTTTTCAGTTCTTCTTCTGTAACACCTTTATCTTGCACATATCGCTTCCCTCCATCAACACTTACTACATCTAGCTCGTCATCTGTTCTGTCAATGGTAGCTGTTTTTGTTTTAGTGTCAATATTAATAATATCATCATCACCCGATTGATATACAGGTTCACCCATTCCCTTTATGTGCTCAAGAGCATCTTCGTTACTCACTTCTTTTCCATCATCTCCTATATATTTTTGCTTATTCCAATCATAGGTGAACATTCCATCTGGATCTATAAACCTGATTGGATTGTCATAGGCATAATTATAGGGTGTCCATTTTCTGGAAAGATCAGCAAGAGGATCAATTGCATGCCACCTGCCTATTTGCGGATCTTGCATTCTCGCACCATAATCATATTCCTCCATCCCCGTTCCATCACTAAACTCCTGGTTCTGTAACTCCTTACCATTGTATTTAAACCTGTTCTGTAACTTCTCCGCCGCCTTACTACTAATCCCCGCCATGGTCAACCCAAATGGATAATAATGTGTCTCCTCCAACAACGGCCCCTGTACTACTGATACCTGCAGGTTGTCATAATACACACTGGTCTCTGGTGATTCATTACTTGTAAAGATATACACAAATC
>CBJLMB010000078.1:0-13628 GCA_966424055.1 uncultured Deminuibacter sp.
AAAACTCGCGATTCACCACTGGATGGTTGATTGGTTGGGAAGTTGAATGGTTGAGGTGTAGAGAAATAATGTTGCAATAAAACTCGCGATTCACCACTGGATGGTTGATTGGTTGAGAGGTTGAATGGTTGAGGTGTAGAGAAATAATGTTGCAAAAAAACTCGCGATTCACCACTGGATGGTTGATTGGTTGGGAAGTTGAATGGTTGAGAGGTGTGGAGAAATAACGTTGCAAAAAAAACTCGCGATTCACCACTAGCGACTAGCGACACAACGTTATATAGCTGAGTGGTTGAATAAAATCAGGGAGCGAAGGTTAAAAAGCAAGAAAACATTTGCTTCTTACTCGCGATTCACCACTAGCGACACAGGTTTGAATGAATAGCTTGAATGATTAATTGACGTTAAAAAGTAACGTAAAATAACTCGCGATTATTGGCGTACAAAAAGAACGTACAAATTTTATTAACTGGAATTTAAAAAGCCTTTATGAGTAAATATCGTTTGGATTATCTGGATCAGCTGGAATCAGAATCGATACATATATTGAGGGAAGTGGCGGGGCAGTTTGAACGGCCGGCATTGCTGTTCAGCGGCGGAAAAGATTCCATCACCCTGGTACACCTGGCTTTAAAAGCCTTCCGCCCGGGTAAGTTCCCTTTCCCGCTGGTGCATATTGATACAGGGCACAATTTTCCTGAAGCCCTGGCTTTTCGTGACCAGCTGGCTGAACAGATCGGTGAAAAATTGATTGTACGGAAAGTGGAAGATACCATTAAGGCCAAAGGACTTACCGAACCCAAAGGCAAGTTCGCCAGCCGCAATGCACTGCAAACGTATACCCTGCTCGATACGATCGAAGAATTTGAGTTTGATGCCTGTATCGGCGGCGCCCGCCGTGATGAAGAAAAAGCCAGGGCTAAAGAACGTATTTTCTCTGTTCGTGATGAATTTGGCCAGTGGGATCCCAAACGCCAGCGCCCCGAGCTCTGGAATATTTATAACGGGAAAATAAGCAAGGGCGAAAATGTGCGCGTGTTCCCCATCAGTAACTGGACCGAGCTGGATATATGGAATTATATCCGCCGTGAAAACATCGCGCTGCCTTCTATTTATTTTTCACATGAACGCAAAGTACTGCAACATGAAGGGCAACTGGTCGCTGTTTCTCCTTTTATCCAGATAGAGCCGGAAGATGTGGTCGTAACCAAAACAGTACGCTACAGAACAGTGGGCGATATGACCTGTACCGCCGCCGTAGAATCTGTTGCCAATAACCTGGATGATATCATCAAAGAGATCATCGCTACCAAAACCAGTGAACGCGGTGAAACCAGGATAGATGACAAGGTTTCGGAAGCAGCCATGGAAGACAGGAAGAAGAACGGCTATTTCTAATAGCCGGATTGCTTAATAAAAAGAACACACAATAATAACGGTTCACACTATTTAAACTGAACGTATGGATCTACTTCGTTTTATCACAGCAGGCAGCGTGGATGATGGTAAAAGCACACTGATAGGCCGGTTGCTGTACGATAGCAAGAGCATCATGATTGACCAGCTGGAAGCCATCGAACGCCAGAGCAGGAATAAAGAGGATGGAGAAATAGACCTGGCATTACTAACCGACGGTTTGCGTGCTGAGCGTGAACAGGGTATTACCATTGATGTGGCTTATAAATATTTTTCCACGCCTAAACGCAAGTTCATTATAGCCGATGCACCCGGGCATATTCAATATACCCGCAATATGGTAACAGGCGCTTCAAACGCCGACCTGATCATTATCTTGGTAGATGCAAGGGCGGGGGTAGTGGAGCAAACCAGGCGTCATTCCATCATTGCATCCCTGCTGGGGCTGCCTCATGTGGTAGTGGCCGTAAATAAAATGGACCTGGTGGAATATTCGCAGGATGTGTTTAACAATATCGTGATCGACTATGCAGCTATGGCCAGATCACTCGGACTAAAAGAGGTAACGTATATCCCCATTAGCGCATTGAAAGGCGATAATATCGTGGAAAAATCAGCAGAAACGCCCTGGTATGAAGGGGAAGCCCTGTTGCACCTCCTGGAAAATGTACAGCTAGAAGATGATATCGATTTAACACATGCACGGTTCCCGGTGCAGTATGTGATAAGGCCCCAAACACCGGAACTGCACGATTACCGGGGTTATGCCGGCAAACTGGTGAGCGGTATCTACAAAAAAGGAGACGCCGTTACAATATTGCCTTCTGGCATTACCAGCACGATCAGTGCTATTGAAGCCGGTGGTAAACAGGTGGAAGAAGCATTTGCACCGCAAAGCATTATCCTGCACCTGGCAGATGATGTAGATATCAGCCGGGGAGATGTAATTGTAAGAACCGATGACCTGCCGCATGTAGAGCAGGAACTGGAAGTGCTGCTCTGCTGGATGGATACCAAGCCACTCGCTGCCGGCAAAAAATACCTGTTGCAGTTAAACAGTACAGTGGTGAAAAGCGTGGTAAAAGCGCTGCAGTATAAAGTGGATGTAAATACCCTGCAGCAGCAGCCAGACCCCGAGCAGGCTGTGCTGAATGATATTGTGCGTGCTACCATCAAAGTGGCCAGGCCTGTTGCATTTGATGCGTATAAAAAATTACGTGTAAACGGCGGTGCTATACTCATCGATGAAACCAGTCATGTAACGGTAGGCGCCTGCATGATCCAATAAAATAAGGCTACATGTTAAACCAGTCATTCATACAGGAATTATTCCAGCGTAACCAGCATGGCTTTACAGGCTATCCAAGCAAGGCATTGGCGGCAGAGTTTACAGACAGGCTGTTCCAGTTTTTATTTGCCTCTTACAAAGGAAAACTGCGCACCGGCCTGGATGTAGAAAATGAATACAGCCTGCTGCAAAGCCATCTGCAAACACTGTTGCAGGAAGTGATCACCAGTGCCGCAACTGTACAGTCAGTATCGGCTGATTTTTTTGAAGAAATACCGGCTGTTTATCATGTACTGCTGGAAGATGCCGATGCTATCCTGCAATCCGATCCTGCAGCGCGGTCACTGGAAGAAGTGCTGATCGCCTATCCCGGCTTTTATGCCACTGCTGTATACCGTTTTGCACATGCTTTATGGAAACTGGATGTGCCTGTGCTGCCACGTATTTTAACCGAGCATGCACATAGCCATACCGGCATCGATATCCATCCAGGTGCCTCTATCGGAAAGGCTTTTGCAATAGATCATGGCACCGGTATTGTGATCGGCGAAACAACAGTGATTGGTGATCATGTAAAAATTTACCAGGGCGTAACACTGGGTGCATTGAATGTGCAGAAAGATGCGGGCTGCCAGGTGAAAAGGCATCCGACAATTGAAGACAATGTGATCATCTATTCAGGTGCCACCATATTGGGTGGTGATACGGTAGTGGGCCAGGACAGTATTATAGGCGGAAATGTATTTCTTACATACAGTATCCCCGCTTCTTCTGTCGTATACCATAAAAGTGAGATCAGGGTGAAAGACAACAATCCCTTTCCCGAACCTTTAAATTTCGTTATATAAAAACAATTGGGATGAAAGCAAACAGTATTCTGGAAACAATCGGTAATACACCACATGTCAGGATTAATAAAATTTATGGTGATAATAAAGCAGAAGTGTGGATCAAGCTGGAGCGTTCCAACCCCGGGAACAGTATCAAAGACCGCATCGCTTTATCGATGATCGAGGATGCAGAGAAAAAAGGATTGTTGAAAAAAGACAGTGTTATTATAGAACCCACATCAGGTAATACGGGTATCGGCCTGGCGCTGGTAGCCGCAGTAAAAGGATACAAACTGATACTGGTAATGCCTGAATCCATGAGCGTGGAAAGAAGAAAACTGATGGCCGCCTATGGTGCAGCCTTTGTACTCACACCGCGTGAAAAGGGTATGAAAGGTGCCATAGAAAAAGCAACTGAACTGGTGGCTTCAACACCCAATGCCTGGATGCCCCAGCAGTTCGATAATGAAGCCAATACAGAAGTGCATCGCAAAACAACTGCCCATGAAATACTGGCCGATTTCCCCGAAGGGATCGACTACCTGATCACGGGCGTTGGAACGGGTGGACATATTACCGGCGTGGCAGAAGTGCTGAAAGAGAGATTTCCCGGGCTTAAAGTATATGCAGTAGAACCAGAGCTGTCTCCGGTTTTAAGCGGTGGCAATCCCGGTCCGCATCCGTTGCAGGGCCTGGGTGCCGGCTTTGTACCGGCCATTATGAAAACAGATTTACTGGATGGTGTGATACAGGTGGGCAAAGATGATGCATTTGATTATGCCCAGCGTTTTGCAAAAGAAGAAGGTGTTTTTGTTGGCATTTCTACCGGCGCTGCATTGGCAGCTGTAGCAAAAAAACTACCGGAGATACCGGCTGGTGCAAAAGTGCTCACTTTCAATTATGATACAGGAGAAAGATACCTTTCTATCGAAGGCCTGTACTAACAACCGGGAAGGGCTGATTGATCAGCCCGGAAAAACATTGTTTAATAAAATAAAAGGGATGTCTGTGATGCAACAAGATGGTAAAGTGATACTCGCAGCTGCCGGTCCGGGCGATCCGGAACTGGTAACGGCCAAAACCATCCGTTACCTCCGGCAGGCTGAAGTGATACTGACTGACCGCCTGGTGAGTGATGATATACTGAAGCTGTATGCCAACCTGCAGGCGCAGGTGATTTATGTAGGCAAGCAATGCCGCAAAGGCAACTCCACACCCCAGGAAACGATCAATGAACTGATGGTGCGTCATGCCGCTGCCGGAAGACTGGTGGTAAGGCTGAAAGGCGGAGATGTATCTGTTTTTTCCAACATACTCGACGAACTGCTGGTACTGAAAGAAAACAGTATACCCTACGAAATTGTGCCTGGCGTTACTGCTGCACTTGGTGCTGCTGCTTATGCAGGTATGCCACTTACAGCAAGAGGCCATGCCACCGCAGTGAGGTTACTGACCTACTATAAATCGGATATTATTACCGAAGCCTACTGGAAAGAACTGGCATCCACCTCTGATACCCTGGTGTTTTATATGTCTGCAGAAACAGTAGATCATGTGGTGGCCAACTTGTTGCAATACGGTATTGGCACCGATGTACATATTGCCGTGATAGAGCAGGCCACCACACCCTTGCAGAACGTATATGCCTGCAATATCCACGAGTTTGGGGGTAAATGGCAGGGGCGGTCGTTTATATCACCTTCCATTGTTATCATCGGCAGGGTGGCATCGCTTCATCAGCAGTTTGCCTGGCTGCAGAACAGCAACAGCAGGGAACATTATTTTAAACCTGTTGCCTCCATTCATACATCTCTTCAACAACACAATATTCCAAGCCATGTTAGCAGAGCCTAATTTAAAAGTGTTCCAGGAATTGGTAAGTAAAGCTTCCAGGGATGAGCTCATCTGGATGAATGGCTTCCTGGCCGGCCTGATGCAGAGCGGAAGCGGAGAGGCGGCTCCCGTTGAACCAGCTGTAACAGCCGCAGCCGTTCAGGTTAAGAAGATCACCATTGCCTATGGTACTGAAACCGGCAACGCCAAAAAGCTGGCAACACAGTTTGCCGCCACTGCCAAGAAAAAAGGTGTTACCGTAAAACTGAGCGGGCTGGATCAATACCGTTTAACCGACCTGGCGAAGGAAGAATACCTGTTTACCGTGATCAGTACACAGGGTGATGGCGAGCCACCGGCTACTGCAAAGAAATTTTACGATCATATACACCAGCAACAACTATCGCTGCCTAATTTAAAATATGGCATACTGGGGCTGGGAGATACCTCTTACCCGCTTTTCTGTAAAGCTGCAGAAGATGTAGACCTTCAGCTGGCTAAGCTAGGCGGTAACCGGGTGGTGGCCCTGCAGAAATGTGATACGGAATACGAAACAGATGCCCAGCAATGGTTTGAACAGGTATTGCAAACCCTGTCAAATGCCGGTACTGCGCCTGCTTCGCCAGGTACCGCACCGGTCAAAAAAAGCACGCACAAAAAAACATATACAGGAACCATTCAATCAAATGTAAACCTGAACGACAGGGGATCGGCTAAGCAAACACATCATATTGAAATTACTACAGCGGATGAAGTGGATTATCTGCCCGGTGATTCCCTTGGCCTGATACCGCACAATAAAATAGCTGCGGTGGAAAATATACTGTCTATCACAGGGCTGGATGCAGATAAGGAAATACTGTATAAAGATGTAGCATATACCGTGCAGGAACTGCTGCATAAAAAGATCAATATTTATCACCTGCCCGAACGTGTGGTGGCCAAATATGCAGCCATTGTACAGCAGGATATTCCAGCCACCCGTATCGACCTGGTCGATTTGCTGAAAATTTACCCGGTAAAAGATGCCGCGCAGTTCGAAGAAGTGCTGCAGGTTATGGAACCTATTGCTCCCCGCCTGTATTCCATCGCATCTTCTCCTTCAGCACACAGCGGTGAAATTCATCTGACAGTTTCACGCAGCCGTTTTGAAGTGAATGGGGAGAAAAAATACGGGTTATGCTCCGATTTTCTTTCACAATTGGAAACTGGCAGCAGCATTGATTTTTATATCCACCGCAATAACCTGTTCCGTTTACCGGAGGCAGACAAAGATGTGATCATGATAGGCCCTGGAACCGGTATCGCACCTTTCCGCTCGTTTATTGCTGAACGTGATGCCCAAGGTGCGGAAGGACGTAACTGGCTGTTTTTTGGAGAACAGCATTTTGTATCCGATTTTCTGTACCAGACAGAGATACAGAACTATGCTGAAACAGGTGTGTTGCAAAAAGTAAGCCTGGCATTCTCCCGCGACCAGCAGGAGAAGATCTATGTGCAGCACCGGATGCACCAGCATGCTGCAGAGCTATGGCAATGGATCAATGGCGGCGCTTATTTGTATGTATGCGGTACGAAAGACCCCATGAGTGCAGATGTGGAGCAGGCTTTGCTGACCATTATTGAAGAACAGGGCGCCAAATCACCGGCAGAAGCCAGGCATTACCTGGAACACCTGCAGACTGAAGGCCGTTACCTGAAAGATGTTTATTAAACGAAGTATTTAAGATCAATTCAACCAAACATGTCGCAAAACCAGCAGACCAGCAATACCAATTTATCATCCGTCGAAAAAATTAAACAGGCGAGCGACGGCTTGCGTGGCACCCTGAAAGAAAGCCTGATGAACGATTTAACAGGCGCTTTATATGAAGATGACCAGGCATTGGTAAAATTTCACGGTATGTACCAGCAGGATGACCGTGACAGAAGGGAAGAGCGCAGTGCTAAAAAACTGGAATGGCTGTATTCTTATATGATCCGCCTGCGTTTGCCCGGTGGTTTTATCACCGGCGAACAATGGGAGGCCCTGCACCATATTGCAGGCAGGCATGCAACCGGGGTTATTAAAATCACTACCCGGCAAACTATCCAGCTGCATGGCATTTTAAAATCGCATGTTAAACCCACGATCAAAGATTTCAACACGGCCGGACTGGATTCAATTTCCGCCTGTGGTGATGTGAACAGGAATGTGATCTGCGCAGCACATCCCAAACAATCGCCTATCCATGAACAGGTATTTGCATATGCCGATAAACTGAGCAGGCTGGGTTTGCCCAAAACACATGCCTACTACGAAATATGGCTGGATGAAGCCCCGCTGACTGATAAAAAGCAGGAAGAGGATCCGCTGTACCAGGATCGCTACCTGCCCCGTAAATTCAAAATAGCCATCGCCATCCCGCCAAACAATGATGTGGATGTATTTGCCAACGATCTTGGCCTGATCGCTATTGTAGAAAATGGTGTACTAAAAGGCTTCAATATAGCCGCAGGCGGTGGCCTGGGTGCCACGCATGGTAATGCCAATACTTATCCCCGCCTTGCTACGGTACTGGGCTTCTGCGACATAGAAAAGGTGCTGAAAGTGGCTTACGAAATTATTACCGTTCAGCGTGATTTTGGTAACAGGAGCGACCGCAAATTATCCAGGCTGAAATACACCATTGATAAAATGGGCGTGGAGGTATTTAAAGCAGAACTGGAAAAACGCTGTGGCTTTACCCTGGAGCCCGCAAAGCCTTACCAGTTCACAGAGCGTCGCGATTATTTCGGCTGGCAGCAGAACCATGAAGGCAAATGGTATTACACCGTTTTTACCGAAAACGGCCGCGTGCTGGATACGGAAGAACTGCAACTGAAAACAGCACTGCTGGAAATTGCGCAGACACGTAAGGCCAATTTCCGTTTTACAACCAACCAGAAACTGATACTGGCGGATATTGCACCCGAAGACAAAGACGCTATCAATACCATCCTGGCGAAATACGGCATACTGGCGCATACCAGTGATGCCAGTGATGTACGCAAAAATGCAATAGCTTGTGTGGCCTTTAATACCTGCCCGCTGGCAATGGCCGAAGCACAGCGTTACCTTCCTTCACTGATCGGTAAAATTGAATGGCTGCTGCAGCAGTATAAGCTGGAAAAAGAGGCCATCAGCATACGTATGACAGGTTGCCCCAACGGATGTGGCCGCCCCTATGTGGCAGAAATCGGTTTTATTGGTACAGCGTATGGCCGTTACAATATGCATATCGGCGGTGACCGGGAGGGGCAGCGGTTGAATGTGAAATACAGGGACAACCTGGATGAGCCAGCCATTTTACAGGAACTTGACCAGTTGTTTGCATTGTACAGCAAGAAAAGAAAGAAAGGCGAAACTTTTGGCGATTTTGTTGTACGCGAAAAAATTGTTGCAGCTTAATGATCATTGACGCATGAACCAAGAGGCAGAAACAGCACCACTGTCACCGTCATCTGCAGATGCAGTTGCACAGCAGAATAACCTGTTCCCCGTTTTCCTGAAACTGGAACAGCTGCATGTACTGCTGGTAGGTGCAGGAAAAGTAGGACTGGAAAAATTACAGGCATTACTGGGTAATGCAGCGCAAACACGTATCACTGTTGTCGCGACCAAACTGTCAGAAGCTGTAACCGCATTGGCTGCCGGTTATCCGGCTGTACAGCTGGAAGAACGTGCTTTTGCTGCGGCAGACCTGGAAGGGAAAGACCTGGTAGTGGTGGCTGTAGACGATAAAGAAACAAGTGCTTATATCCGTTTTTTGGCAAAGGAGAAAAAACTGCTGGTGAATGTGGCCGATACGCCAGAGCTCTGTGATTTTTACCTGAGTTCTGTTGTGCAGAAAGGTGATTTAAAAATTGCCATCTCTACCAATGGTAAATCGCCCACGGCAGCCAAACGGATTAAGGAGGTACTGCAACAGGCTTTGCCCGATGAGCTCAACAGTGTGATCAATAACCTGCAGTTGATCAGGCAAAGGCTGAACGGTGATTTTAATGAAAAAGTACGGCAGCTGAATAATATCACAGAAGTGCTGGTTAAAGATCATGCGCCGCAAACTGCTGCCAGCGCACCACGTAAAAGCAAGGGAAGAAAAATAGTTTATTACAGCCTGGCTGCATTGGTGCTGATGATAGTGGGGCATGTGCTGTTCTCTTATATTCCGCAGGAATGGATCAGCGGCGGCCAGCGTTTTGTAACCGGCTATGTTGACAGCAATTTCTGGTGGATGCTTACCGCCGGCTTCCTGGCGCAGCTGGTGGATGGTGCAATGGGCATGGGATATGGCGTACTGTCTACCACATTACTGATGTCTGCCGGTGTGCGGCTGGCTTCTATCAGCAGCAGCGTGCATATGGCCGAAATGTTTTCAGTAGGTGCCACCGGCCTCAGTCATTACCGCTTTGGCAATGTGAACAAGAAATTGCTGAAAGCACTGGCTATCCCGGGTGCTATCGGTGCAGTATGTGGTGCTATAGTGATATCGACCATGGGTGATAAATATGCGCACTGGCTGCGGCCACTGGTATCGGTGTACACGTTTTATCTCGGCTTTCGCATTATAGGCAAGGCTTTTAAGAAGAAAAAGCAACAGGGCAAGATCACCAAGGTGACCGGTGTGGCATTGCTGGGTGGTTTTCTTGATGCCTTTGGCGGGGGATGGGGCCCACTTGTCACCAGCACACTTATTTCGAGAGGACGCAGTCCGCAGTACACCATTGGTTCTGCCACACTGAGCAAATTTTTTACATCCATTGCCAGTACAACCACTTTTATTGTGGTGATGCATGAAACACCTGTACAGGTAGTGGCCGGTCTTATCATCGGTGGGCTCATCGCGGGGCCTATTGCTGCCAGGCTGGTGGGTAAACTGCCGCTGAAAACCATGTTTATCTGCGTGGGTACCCTGGTGATTATCTGCAGCCTGCGAATTATCATCAAAGTGTTCTGGCAATAAGTAAACAATAAAACAAACGGGAGCAGTAGAAAAATAAAGCTTCTTTTTTTATACCTAATTAGTCTAGCGAAATAATAGACTATAAACAAAACCCAACGCAAATGAAAAAAATTGTACTGTTTCTTGCTATTCTGCTGCCTTTTTTCGCAGGGGCCCAGCTGAATGGCTCGGTTATCATCAGTGGAAAAATAACCACTCCCGAAGGCCTGCCTGTTGGCGGGGCCAGCGTACAGGTGGCCGGCACCAAAAAGGGTACGCTGAGCGATTCGCTGGGTAATTTTTCACTGATTGTAAGCCAGCGTTTTCCTTTCCGTGTATTGGTGTCTTCCATTGGTTTTGTGCCGCAAGAGTTTGAAGTGAGAAATGCCAGCAGTAAACTGGCCGTGCAACTGGCCACCCAAACCTATATTGCCAATGAAGTGGTGGTAACGGCCAGCAGGCAGCAGGAGCGGCTGCTGCAATCTCCGGTAACAATTGAAAAACTGGATATCCGTGCCCTGAAGGAAACACCGGCGGCTTCTTTTTATGATGCCATCGGTAACCTTAAAAATGTTCAGATGACAACTGCCGGTCTTACGTTTAAGATCTTCAATACCCGCGGGTTCAATGTGCCCAATAATTTCCGGTTCATGCAGCTGGTGGATGGTGTGGATAACCAGGCTGCCACACTGGGTGTGCCTTTGGGTAATGCCATCGGCCCTTCTGAACTGGATATCCAAAGCATCGAAGTTACACCGGGTGCTTCTTCTGCATTGTATGGTATGAATGCATTGAATGGTATGTCGAACCTTATCACGAAAGATCCTTTCAAATACCAGGGATTAAGCGTGTACCAGAAAATCGCCTTCAACCATTTTGATGGGGCTGGCAGCTCACCCAAACCTTTAACAGAAACATCACTGCGTTATGCCAAAGCATTTAACGACAAGTTCGCATTTAAAGTGAATTTTACGTTCCTGGAAGGTACAGACTGGTATGCCGATAATCATTCTGATTTCACTCCCAACCTGAATCCTTCTTTTCCTATTCTCAACGGGAAAAACAATATTGCCAACGATGGCTGGAATAAGTATGGCGATAATTCCAACATCAATATCACCGATAAAAATAAAAAACAATACACTGTACACCGCACAGGTTACTGGGAGAAAGACCTGGTTGGCGACAATAAAGTGCGGAATACCAAGTTTGATATTGCACTGCAATACAAGATCAGGCCCAACCTGCTGATCTCTTATGCTTACCGCATCGGGCAGATGGATGGTTTCTTCCAGCGTGGTAACCGTATTGGCTTGAAAGGTGTGGTGGTGCAGAATCATAAACTAGAACTGGTGCATCCTGATTTTTCATTGAAGGCTTACGAATCCATCGAGAATACAGGCGATTCCTACAACATGAACCCCCTGGCCGATAACCTGGAAAAATCGTTCAAATCAGACCAGGTATGGGTTGCCGATTATACCAAAGCACTTAACGCTGCACTGCCTGGCGGCACACCGACCGATGCTGAATTACTGGCTGCCCACCAGGCTGCACGTGCTGCTGCCGATGCCGGCCGTTTTACACCAGGTACGGCTGCTTTTAACGAGCAGGTGGCTAAGATCAAAAAACGCAACGACTGGGATATTTACCCTGTATCCAAGGATACCAGCAACCATACCGGTGGTGCTGCGCTGATACAAAAAAGTCATTTCTATCATGTAGAAGGTACCTGGAGCCTGAAAAAATATATCCGCTTTGCAGATGTGCTGATCGGTGCCGATTACCGCCGCTACCAGATCATCCCTGATGGCAACAATTTTGTCGATTTCACCAGGCCACTGGATAAAAGGAACCAGCCTGGCGGTAAAGATGTGATCTATGCCAAAACAGGTGGGTTCATACAGGCTTCAAAAATTGTACTGCACTCCCTGAAGCTGACAGGTTCACTGCGTTACGACAAAAACGATTATTTCACCGGCAAGTTCAACCCGCGTGTATCTGCTGTGTACACGCTGAAAGAAAAACACAATTTCCGTGTGTCTTTCCAAACAGGGTACCGTTTCCCTGCCTTGTTCGAAGCTTTTTCTTTTGTGAACAATGGCCAGGTACGCCGTGTGGGCGGACTGCCTTTTATCGAGGATGGACTGGGCTATTTCAAGAATTCATTTTTGACCACTACTGCCGACAAATACAGCACGGCGGTAAAGCAATACATCAATGCAAACCCCGGTGCCACACAGGCTGAGGCAGAAGCCAAAAATGCATCTATACTTAAAGTGGCCAACCTGGACCCCATCAAACCCGAACAGATCCATGCTTTTGAAGCCGGCTACAAAAGTGTATTGTTCAATAACAAAGTGTTTATCGACCTGGATGGCTATTACAGCCAGTACAAAAATTTTATCGGCCAGGTAGATGCCACTGTTCCGCTCACCGGTAATGTGAATAATGCCGATGCAACCGTGCTGCACGAGATGACAGATAAAAACCTGCAGAACCGCTACCGCGTATGGACCAACAGCCGCTCTACGGTAAGCAATTACGGTGTGGCATTGGGTATTACCTATAATTTCTATAAAGCCTATACCGTCAGTGGTAATGCCAATTTCAACAAGCTGTCGCAGGATAAAACCAAAGACGATGCGTTGATACCCGGCTTTAATACACCCGAATGGTTTACCAATATCAGTTTTGGTAACAGGGAAGTGGTGAAGAACTTTGGTTTCAATATCGTATGGCACTGGCAGCAGAGCTTTTACTGGCAGAACCTGTTTGGCAATGGTACGGTACCTGCTTACAGCACAGTGGATGCACAGGTTACCCTGCAGGTACCCAAATGGAAAAGCAGTTTTAAACTGGGTGGAACCGATATTCTCAATAACCGCTACTTCCAGTATGTGGGCGGCCCTACAATGGGTGGTTTGTATTACTTGAGCTGGACGCTGGATGGGTTACTGAAATAATCATCCCGGCAGCGGTTCAGTCGTCCCGCGGGTGACAGCTATGCTTGCAGGCTTCCGGCTGCCCAACGGAGGTTTCAAATAAGTTTCTTATCGTTTGTTTGTGCTTTTATAGCAAGGGCGGCATTTATTCAAATGCTGCCCTTTTCTTCTTCAGTCGCCCGCGTCCCGCGGGTGACGGCTATGCCTGCAGGCTTCCGGCTGCCGATCGCAGGTTTCAAATAAGTTTTTTATTGTTTGTTTGTGCTTTTATAGCAAGGGCGGTATTTATTTAAATGTTGCCCTTTTCTTCTTCAGTCGCCCGCGTCCCGCGGGTGACGGCTATGCCTGCAGG
>CBJLMB010000079.1:0-13139 GCA_966424055.1 uncultured Deminuibacter sp.
AACAGCGCATTCGGGACTCCCACCCTATAGTTAGTGAGCATGCCTAACATACAACAACCCCAGCCAGGAATGGCCAGGGTATTTAATCCGAAACTCCATAAATGAAACCAAAGATAGGATGACAGGTTGGGATTTACTAATATTTTTAGTATTTCATCTTGTGTACGCACTTATCCGCTAGTGGCGAGTGGTGAATCGCGAGTTTGTTGCATTGTAAAAAGATTGTTCCGATACACACTAGCGATTCACCGTTGCGTAGCAACCACTTGCCACTTGCGGATCCATCATTGCGTGCGCAACACCATATTCTTTTTTCCAGGCTAATGCAACGTTCAGGTAACAACCATTGTCAGCCTGGTTTCAGATTAAACTAACCAGCTACAACTATGAAACATTCTATTATTATTTTAACAGGTTTGCTCTTGGCGGCTATTTTATGGGTATCCTGCCATAAAAGTGATATCAAATACGAAAGCAGCTTCGACAAGAGCTATAAGGAATGGTTGCTTTTTAAACAACGCACAGGTAATAATTATAAGTATAAAGTGGCTGCCGGTACCTGGGTCGGTTTTGGATGGGAAACAATGATCACCGTTACAAACGGGAAAATCACCCGGCGTGCGTTTAAGCTCACACCGCCCAGGGACAGGCCTTCAAATGTTCCTGTCAATGAACTGGAGTGGACTGAAGAGGAGGGCAGCATTAATAGCCATACCGCTTCACCGGCTGCAGCGCCCATTACACTGGACCAGGTATATGAAAAAGCCAGAACAGACTGGCTGCTTAAAAGAAAAGATGTTACCACTTATTTTGAAACAAACAACAATGGCATGATCTCTTCCTGCGGCTATGTTGAAAATAACTGCGCGGATGATTGTTTTATTGGTATCACTATTACACTTATTGAAACTTTATAACGATATCTGTTTACATTTGACAGGCAGCCGGCATTTGTTCGGCTGTTTTTATAAAACCATTGTCAAATACAGGATTGAAAAAACTGTTTACACTTATCGTGCGGCTTTTACTGGGCCTGCTGCTGGCAACAGGTGTTTACCTTTTAGCTGCTTTTGTTTTGTCAAGGATCAGCATTGCTGCAGCGCCCGGTACAAAAAAAGAAGTGGATATTTACATCTTTACCAACGGTGTGCATACTGACCTGGTATTGCCCGCAAAGAACGGGCAGCTCAACTGGATGGATTTTGTATCGCCAGCCAATACCGTTGCTAATGATACAACGGCGCAGTTTATTGCCTTTGGCTGGGGTGATAAGGGCTTTTACCTGGAAACCCCCACCTGGGCCGACCTGAAATGGAGCACAGCTTTTAAAGCCGCTTTCTGGCTAAGCACCGCCGCCATGCATGTAACTTATTACCAGCAAATGCAGGAAGGGAGCGATTGCAGGAAAATATCCATCAGCCGGGCGCAATATGCCAGGCTGGTTCATTTTATAAAAAGCAGTTTTAAAACAAACGCAGCGCAGCGGCCTGTTTTCATTAAAACCAATGCCAACTATGGCCTGTCCGACGCTTTTTATGAAGCAGAAGGCAGGTATAGCCTGCTGTATACCTGTAATACCTGGGCCAATAATGGTTTGAAAAGCTGTGGCCAGAAAGCATGTGTTTGGACGATATTTGATACAGGCATATTTTACCAGTACCGCTAACACCGGATATTACTCAGCGCTGGTGCTGTACAGGGATGATCAGGGTAACTTTCACACCGCTGCTGCCGCTTTCTTTTTTATCGGTAATGGTAAGCGATGCCAGGTTGCCGGTTTGCTGGCTCAGCAGTTTAAGTCTTTCCTGCGTAATAGTGCCCGACAATGAAGCTTTTTCCTGTTCCTGCGGTTGCTGCAATCCCAGCCCGTTGTCTTCAATCACACAATGCAGTAAATCATTGCTGAGCTGTAGTGTAACCGTGATCTCTCCTTTATAAGGCAGGTTGCGCATGCCATGCTGTATAGCGTTTTCAACAAATGGCTGCAGCAACATGGGCGGCACCAGTATATCCTGCTGTGCACAGTCATCAATATTGTGAATGGTATAATTGAATGTATTGCCAAAGCGGAGCGCCTGCAGGCTCAGGTAATTTTCCAGTGCTTCTACTTCCTGGTATAGCTGAACCAGGTTCTGGCGGGAGTTTTCCAGGTTCAGCCTTAGCAGGCGGGCAAATTTGTTCAGGTATTTTACGGCATTTTCTTTTTCGCCCTGGCGTACAAAGCTCTGTAGTACAGCCAGTGTGTTAAAAATAAAATGCGGCTCCATCTGGCTGCGTAGCAAGCGTTGTTCCAGTTCTATTTCCTGTTTCTGCGAGCGTAGTTTGCGCTGCCTGATCAGCACATAAGTAAGCATTACACCCACTGCCAGCAGTACCGCCAATATTACCAGGATAAACTGCTGCTGGCGCAGGATGGTTGCCTGGTTATTGTACTGACGGGAGAGGTCGAATGTTTTGTGCTGCTGCTCTTTAAGATCATTGACAGCCTGCAGCTCTGTTACTTTTTTCAGCTGCTCTTCCTGCAGCTCTTTTAGTGCTGTGCTACTGGTGGAATCCAGGTACAATATCGCCTGTTTGTAATCACCCATATTGTAATACAGCTCATAAAGCGTTCCGTATGCTGCATTCAGGTGGTTGGTACTGGGGGTAACGCGTGCTTTGGCCAGGGCCTTCTCTACATATTCAATAGCAGCGGGGTAGTTTTTTTCTTCCATCAGTGCCTGGCCATAATTAAGGTATTCCCTGAAAGTGACTTTGTTCCTGGGTTCTTTGATACGTAGTGCCCTGATCATGAGCTCATGACCGGTTTTCTGGTCTTTGTTTTTTTCATACAGTACACCGAGTGCACTGTACACTGTGGCAATGCGTATAGAATCGGGCTGACGCAGCGCATAATGCAGCGCGCTGTCTTCATATTGAAGGGCCTTGCGCAGGTTTTCCTGGTGTTCAGCAATACGCGAAAGCTCTTCCATGAAAATAGAATACCTGAAATAATCCTTCCGGTCACTGTAACTGGCAATGGCCTTCCGGGTAAAAATTTCGGCTTTATCCAGCATACCATAACGGAAATGTTCTTCGGCCGCCAGCTGGTATACCTTCCACATATCGGGGTATTGGAATCTTTGTGTGAAATCGATCAGTGAATAGAGTTGGGCAAAACTGCTATCATCTACTTTTTTAGTGACGGCGAGGTGTTGCAAGCCCAGTTGCTGCAGTACCACCAGGCTCAGGTTGGCTGCTGTATCCAAGTGCCCCGGTGGCAGCATCTGCCTGAAACTGCTGTCTGCCGCTGCGGTGCTGTCTGCGTCTGCCAGTAACGAACCTTCCAGGTAATAATACAGGCCCCGGGCTTTGCTGCCGGCATGCAGTGCGCTGGCTTTTAATGCAGGCAGCTCTTTCTGCGCTGCATACCAGCTCCAGTGGTCTACACTGTCTATCCGTTGCAGCAGTTTATTGATCAGCGATGAATCAACATCGCTGGTTTTAGGTGAAGAAGTATGTGAGCCGGACGACCTGTCGCAGCTGTATAGCAGTATGATACAAAAAAGCAGCAGGATTGCAGGCCGGTAGTATGCAGGCATGTTGGTTAAATTATTGTTCGCCGGTCAAAAATTGCCGGATATATTCCCTTTTACGGGTGGCCACGGGAATTTCTGTTCCATCGCGCAGGATGATCAGTCCGTCCTTGAGAAAGCGGTCAATGAAATGATGGTTCACAATATACGACTGGTGCGTGCGGATAAACCAGTTTTCAGGCAGCAGTTCTTCGTATTCCTTGATGGGCTTTGAAACCGTTATCTTTCTTTTGTCTGAAAGAAAAAAAGTGGTATAGCTGCCATCGCTCTGGCAATACAATATTTCATCGAAGGCGACCACCTGCAGGTATTGCTGTGAGCGCAGTACAATACGGTGCTGCAGCCCGGGTCTTTTATTTTGCAGATGGCTTTCGGCAACCTCGAACTGTATTTTACTTATGCTTTCTTTTTCTGACCGTAAGCGTTCCAGTGCGGCGGTCAGTTCATCTTCATCCACAGGTTTCAGCAGGTAATCGTAGGCGCCGAACTTAATGGCCCTGATAGCATGCTGGTTGTATGCAGTAATAAAAATGACCCTGAATGGCCGGTCGGGAAGATCGCGCAGCAGATCGAATCCGGTACCATCTGAGAGCTCAATATCTAGTAACAGTAAATCCGGTGCCGTGTTCGGGATCATTACCCGGGCATCTGCCACACTGCCGCAGCTGCCGAGTACAACAAACCCTGGGTGGCGTTGCAGCAGCCATTCAATATCCTTCCGGATAGCCGGTTCGTCATCTATTATCAGCGTACGTATCATGATCGTGTTTTGCTGCCATACAGTTAAAAAGCGTTTTGGTACCTGTACAGGTATGGCTAAAATACACGGTTTTTAAAGTGTATCAAAATTATCCTGCATCGGCTGAAGAGATAGCTGGCTGCCCTGGACCTGGTATGATGGTATTGATCAGCACATTCGTCTCACCCTGGAAATGATCAAACTCCTTTTTATGTGTCGATTTAAACAGTTGCTTTACCAGCAACAGGCCAATGAGCACCGGAATAACACCGCCAATGCTGATAACCAGTTGCTGAAACAGCAGGCTGTAAATGGCCGTGAACAATACAAACGACCCGAGCATACCAGCTATTATCCAGGCAACCGGCGGTGTAAAATCCAGCTGCAGGTGCGTTTTTTTGTACCGCAGCAAAAACTTGAAATCATGGTAAGGGATCACCAGAACACTGGCGCCCAGCAGGGGCTTCCGTACCTGTGCAGCAGGATAGTGTTGCTGTAGTTCAAAAAGTATCTGCCGGATGGTTTTGGCCTGTGAGTTTGCAATATTCATGATCGTTTTTTAGTGCTGTTGTCATGTCCAGCTTATAGTATCATCCATCATACTTTAAAAAAGGCCCCGGAATATTTACTGATAAATAGTTCCAGGGCCATACAGTAGTGAATTCCATAGGTTGTCTAGGGCTGAGCTATCATATAGATGATAAAAGCGTGCTCATTGATAACAAAGAACCGGTTTAGGGGATGCCGCTATTTTTGTCTCCCCCAAAAATGTAGCAGGCATCCCGCCGGTATACCGTTTTAGGCTCCCGAGGTTAGCGCGGGAACAAAACCGGTATTTCTTTTGTCCTGCTTGCATAGCAAGACTTTATTTTTTAAAAGAACAAAGGCAACGGATAAAAACGGGGATCTCCGGAACTTTCTGCATACATGTACAGGATAAAGATACCAGGCCATACACTGCGCATAACAGGCAGATCAATAAACGATGCCATTTTATTCATATCCGGCAACACCGGGATGATATCCGTTTTTTTTAACGAACAACCCGGGCAGGAGCGAGGTTGAGCCCAGGGTACAAAGACGCAAGGTGCACCAATGGCTTTAATGGATTTTTTACAGTGAGCCTATCAACGCATAGACCGGCAAGGCCAGCGGATGTAAGAAAGAACACAGCAGATAGCAACTTATTAACCACGGCCACCGCCGCTGTTCTATTTTACAGGATGATGCATGCGCCTGCCGGCAAAAAGGCATGGGCATCATGATCAGTTGCCTGGTTAAATACCTGGCCCTGTCTATTAAAATGCTTTAATTAAAAGTATGGGAAACAGAACGCACCTGCTCATCAGGAAAGCATCCGACAGGTACGAGGTGATCTTTGAAGGCAATAATTCCCTGGCTGCCTTCTGGCTGATGTTGCTTGACAGGGATGTGCTGGAATCGATCAGACCGGCTTACAGAAGCCTGTATGCTGAAAACGTAGGACAGGTAGATACGGATATCCGGGTGAACAAGGATATCGCCATTGCCAGGGCCCGTATGCGCAGGAGGTATATGGAACAGGTATACCCCAGGATGCTGTCTTTTTATGACGACTGGGTAAATTATATAAACAGCCTGGAAAGCTCAGACAATGCATTGTATATTGACCTGGTGGAAATGGCAGGCTTTTATTTGAACCCGGATGTTTTTATAGACAGCCTGCTCGATTTTTTTACAGACATTGAACAAAACAACCCGGTACTTGATTTAACCATTCCCGGAACTTCCGGCTGGGAATATTCCGGCCACAATGCTTTTGCCACTTTTTCTGCCGCCTACCGGAGCTTCCCGGAAATCAGGAATTTGTATAAACAGGGCAACCAGGGTAAAAAAATAGCGGCAGAACCCCGTACTTTGTTTAAATATACGATGCTGCAATACGGCTGGGGCGTTTTGGCAATAGCAGCCCTGATCAGTTTCTTTTATGGGTTTTGCTGTACCAGCAATACTTGGCAAAGAATATGGCTGACCTTGCTTCTTGCCCCGGTATTGTTTATTATTATTGTTGGATTTGCCAAACTGGATAGCTTGAAAAGAAAGCAGACAGAAGAGATGGCCGGAGAAAACAGCCATATCTGAAACAGAAAAATATGCCGACTGCAGTATAACCCGGCTACTGTATACCGGTTACTATATAAGCCGGTTTTACACCATGAACTAACTGCTGATCAATGAGTCTCATGTGCGTATTTTAGTTGATAAATACGCCGGCGGCCTATTTCGATGGGCCGCCTATTATTTTAATACATTGTATTCGGGGGAATGGCATAGTGCCGGCTGGCAGTTTATTGTTTTTATTGTTGAGCAGTACCGGTTTGGCCGCCGGCATTGAGGGGGAGTTCCACATAAAAGGTACTTCCTTTTCCTTCTTCACTTTCAAACCATATTTTACCACCGTGCGCCTCTACAATCTGTTTGGAAATAGCCAGTCCCAATCCGAATGATTCCTCACCAGCTGTGCCGCTGCGTTTGGCATCCTGGGTAAGATTAAACAGTTTTGCTTGCAAGGTACCGGGTATGCCCATGCCTTCATCTTTTACAGAAACTCGTACACAATCGCCGCTGAGCTGCATGGCAACTTCAATTGTGCTGCCTGCCTGGCTGAACTTGATGGCATTGGTGATCAGGTTGCTGAAGACCCGCCAGATCTTCTCCCTGCTGGCCAGCAGGGTAACAGGGAAAAGCTGTACAACAATACGCTGTTCTTTGTCTTTGGCTTTGGTTTGCAGCAGGTCTACACAATAGCGTAAAGCAGTATCCACTTCCACTATTTCTTTCCGCATTTCTGCGGATATGTTCAGGTGAAGCAGATCATCGATCAATTCCAGGGCATGTGTGCCCGACTGGTGGATGAGTTTGAGCGAATCAAGATTGTCTTTGTCGGTAATAGCTCCGTAAGCTTCCATATACAATGCTGTGGAAACCATGCTGCCAACGGGATTACGGAGGTCATGTGCCGCTATTTTCATCATCTTGGTATTGTCCTGCTGGCTTTGCTCCAATGAGCTGAGACTTTCTTCAAGGTGTTCATTCTGCCGGGAAATGCGTTGGTTCAGTTCTTCCAGTTCGCGGGTATATTTTTTAGATCTTTTCCAGTATTGCCATGACAATAAAAAAATAACAAGCACCATAATGGAAAACAGGATCAGCGCATAGAGATAAATTGTTTTGATCTCATCTTGTTTTTTCAGCATATTCAGCTCGTATTCCCCCGAAAGATAGCCGAACTGCTTCTGCATATCCACTGCATGATAGGAATCGGTGGCTGTAGCCAGCGAATCTTTCAGTTGTACATAGCGCTGCAGGTAATAAAGGGCATCCTGTGTTTGCTCCTGTGCCTTGTAATATTCCGATTGCAGTTGGCGCCAAAGCAGTTCTGACCTGCTCACGGGCAATGAATCGAGCGATCGTCTCAAGGTTTGCAGCCATGATCTTGCTTCAGTAAACCGTTTCTGCGCCAGCTGAAGCTCTACCAGTTTACCGATGGTGATCTGTGCATCCCTGGTCTCATTGCCGGCTTTCATGTTAATACGGATGCTTTCCTTGTACAATTGTTCGGCAGCGGCCGTATCGCCTTTGCGCAGCAACAGGCTGCCTTTATTGCCATATACCACTGCATTGGCTGCCTGTATAAAATTGATATGGTTGGGTATATCTTCGAACGGTGTTTTATGTACCTGGATATAATGCAATGCACTGTCATAAAAGAACAGGGCACTGTCCCTGCGGTCGAGATGGTCATAACAAAGCGCGATATTATCCAGCTGGGCCTGCTGGTAGCAGAACTGGTAATAGGCCTTTTGGCCACAGGCGCCAAGTGTATTAAATGTTTCTTTAAAATAGGGGATGGCCTGCTGGTATTTTCTTTGTGCATAATATACCATGGCCAGCCGGCTGTTGTATTCATTAAAAGAACAGGTATCACCGGATTGCTGGATAAATGCCTGTCCTTCGTAGTAAAGAGAAAAAGCGTTGTCCAGTTTACCTTCATCCTGCAGCATATCGCCCAGGTACAGCAGTGTTTTGCCGTATTCATTGGCATAGCCGGGTTGTGTGGTTTTGCCGGAGAGCACATGCAGTATACTGTCAGCATACGGTTTGGAAACAGCCCGGTCTTGTTTTCTCAACCAGAAGTATTCCAGTTTATATTGGTATTTGCGGGCAAGGTCCATAGGGCCTGGGTTGGGAAATCCGGCATAAGCAGAATCGAGTACACGGAAGGCCTCTGGCACCTGCTCCGGTCCAAAATGGTCTATTCGCTGGAAAACAGGGTCAAAATGTGCGGGATGGTCTGCATTATTGTTGCCGGAAGATGAACAGGCCAGCAGAAAAATGTACAGGCTGGCCGATAGTATGCTGAATATGCTATAATACCTGAGAATAACGCTTCCTGGAACAACACGCATATATAGAAATTGAATAAAGGCTTTATTAAAGATAATGAAATGTATCAGCTGTGCAGCCGCAAAATGATTAATATGAACCGGCGAACAACACAAATGCCCCTGCAGGCATACGATCTTATTTTACTGGCCTGCAACAGGTATAATATACTGGCGCGGAATGTGGCCCGCAGGTTATAAACAAATAATGCATCGCTGCTGCAAACACTGGCAGAACTGGAATGCGCGGCTTTGATCACAGTAAGGAAAAACCGGAAATGGCAGGGCAGCTTTGTTTTGTATAAGGAGAAGGGTGATTCTGGTACACAGCAGGCAATGAAATTTTCAGCAGAACGGAAAAAGGGAATATTGGCAGGCTTACACCCCGCATAGCGACTGCAACTGATGCCAGGATAGCGGGTTTTGCCAATAAAAAAGTATGGCAGTGGTTAATAAGTAAATGGGAATAAAAGCGAACCAGCATTGGTCTTTTATTTCCGCGCTCTGAACAATAGGAATTGTCATTAAAATAAGAGGCTGTATCAAAAATAAACGAAGGCTCTGAGAATAGCCTAAACGACTACCTGTCTCCATCAGGTACCCGAATAAAAAGAGGCTATATCACTTTTGTGATACAACCTCCTTATTTTTTAAGCAACGATAACATTATAATTTATCGATGATAGCAGCCAGTTCGGCCTCTGTGGCCTGCTTCAGGTCATCGATCACAGCAGAACCGCCGGCACTGAGCTCCACGTCTTTTACAGCATAATAAAACTGGCCGCCGATAATAGATATCGCAACTATTTTCCATTTACTTTTATCAGGCAGTACATACAGGTAGTTGACAAAAGTATTGGGATCTGCAGGGTAATGGGCATATGCCAAACCGCCGGAAGATACCGGTAAAAAACCGGCTTCCCTGTGGCTGCCCACGAGGTATACGCTCGAGTTATTGCCAGTATGCAGTGAAGGCAGTTTTACACTGTAAGGTGTATAATGCAGTGAATCCATCATATGGTTGTTGCCGAAATACAGCCAGTCAAGCCGGCGCAATGCATCATCCACCTTACCCAGTGAATAGATACTGCTTTCTGCAGTGTAACTGGTATGTACCACATCATTGATGGCCAGCCGCCCGTTTTTGCCGGGATCATTGACTGAAGTTTCTTTTTTGCAGGATGCCGCAGCAATCAGCACAAACAATAAACCGGTGATCTGCCTGATCTTTTTCATATAAAATATTGAGTTGATGGCGAAAGGAATATGACCGGGAAACAATCTGTTTCCCGGTAACATAGACACACCACACCGGCATATACCCTTATGTGCTAACGGCCCTGGTGACGGGATACCCCCCTGTTTTTTCCGCAATCAGCTGGTACAGACTTACAGGCGGGAAGGTATTTTTGTAAAAAAAATATATGTCGTTTCAGGGCTATCTTAATACCATCAAGGAAAAAACAGGCAAGGGGCCGGATGATTTCAGAAAGCTGGCTGCCAAAAAAGGCTTTACAGAAAACGGCAAGCTAAAGGCTGGTGTAAAAGCCGGAGATATTGTTGCCTGGCTGAAAAAAGATTTCGAGCTGGGACATGGCCATTCTATGGCGATCTATGCGTTGTTGTCGGGTAATAAGGCTGCAGAAGGATTGTAGGAACAGCAGCAGGCAGCTAATGCTTCAAAAAACAACGATCACTGTAGTTGCGAAGCATCTGGTACTACCTGGCCCCTTTTGATCAGGGCTATTTGTGTTATTGTTGCTTGTATGTTGCCACCGATATAAAATTTGCCTGCCTTAATGAAACAGGTACACAAAAAAGGCCGGATAAGATCCGGCCCGGTAATACCTGTATTAAAATGAAAATGCTGTTCTCTTGTGCATCGTCTACATTATCTTCTTTCACGGCGGCCTTCTCCGGGATGCGCTTCATGGGGCTGCATTCTCTGTTGCGGTGCTTCCTGCATCCTTGGTCTTGGGGCCATGGCCTGCTGCGGACGGTTGCCCATCGCTGCGCGGTTATAATTGCCAGCATAGGCAGCAGCAGGGTGACTATTAACCGCTGGGTGTTCAGCAGTTACCGGACGCCGGGCCATAGCTGCACGGTTATAATTACCGGCATCGGCAGTAGCGGGGCGACTGTTAACCGCCGGGTGTTCACCAGTTACCGGGCGCTGGGCCATAGCTGCGCGGTTGGATGCTGTGGCATGCTGTGGTGCCGGTGCATTACGCCCTTCGGCAGTAAAACGCTGGCCACCCGTCCTGTTCATCGCAGCAGTAGCAGGCCTGCCATGATTCACAGACGCGAACTGGCTATGATCGGTGCTGGCATGCTGGTTATGCGTAAACTGTTCTGTGGTCGGCTGCAGGTGGTGTTCAGCTGCTACCCGCTGCTCATCTGCACTGGGCCTGGCATTTATACCACCGGTACCATTAAAGCTGGTGCGGTTGTTATTGATGATCGTGGTATTGTTGATCACTGTTTTATTGATATAAGTATTGTGTACTACGGTGGTGTTCACATTGGTCACGGCAGTATTGTACCTGTACACATTGCCCTGCCACTGGCCACCTGCAAAGCCTGTACCGCCATAGCCGCCGCCATAATTGATACCGCCATAAAAACCTACATGAAGCCCCCAGTAACCGCTATGCCAGCCATATACACCACCGGCAAAGCCCCAGTAACCTGGTGTCCAGAGATAACCCGGCATGGGTGGTCTTACCCATACACCGGGTACCCAGTAATAACCATTAACAGGATCGTAGGCCCAGTAACCGGGTGTCCATAAATAGCCTTCAACAGGGCAGGGTGGTTGTGTATAAACGGGAAGCGCCGGAGGTGCAGTATGGATAGATATACCTACAGATAAACTGAATTGTGCAGTAGCTTTTACCGCCATAAAACACATGGCTGATGAAACGACTAATGCAGCTAAAGCTTTTTTCATAACATGTCGATTAGGTTGCGGGTATGACCGCACCGGGGACTGAACGTTTAAAATATCTTTCCCGCTTTTCGTTAATGTTGTCTTATTAACCGGTGCCGCTGCTGGCGGGTTGGTTTATTTATGTACAGAGAACCAGCCCTGTATAACGGTTTTCCCTTATCGTACTGCTTGTTTGCTGTTGTAAATTAGCATCGCTTCATAAGGGTGGCAGCCAGGGTAATGTGTCCTACCCGGAAAACCGGAATGAGGAAAGTAAAAGCCGGGGCCCAAAGAACTTTAGCTGGTGCAAATAAAAAAACAAACCCGCAACCCGCCCAAACAACAACACAGCACCGGTGGTATAACCGCTATTTCCTCGCATCCACAGCTGTCTTCGTCTTGATGGCCGTTATGCAGTTTGATATAAAGCTGTTTTTAATGGGAGATGATGCCAACTATATCCTGGAAGCCAGCCGGTTTATTAAATACAATAATTACCCCGATGGACAATCGGGATTGTATGCCATGATACTGGGGGTGCCGGTGGGTATATTCGGCATCCACATTCCGTTGCTGAAGGTTTTCAGCTTTTGTTGTGCAGTGCTGGGATTTGTATTTTTTTACCGCTGCTTTTACAATAAAGTGCCTGGCAGGATATTGTATACTGTATTGTTGTTTTATGCATTGAACAGTTCCATCCAGTATTACAGCAGCTCCAACCTGTCTGAAGCTTTTTTTATGATGGTGCAACACCTGTACCTGGTCCTGGTATTCCAGCTGCTGGCTGTTATACCGGTTAAAAATAGGCCCGGTAAACTGCAGTGGTTATTGGTGGGTGGTATGGGATGGCTGGTTTCGCTGAGCAAGAATATAGCGATTGTACTTCCTTTTGCTTTGGTATTGTATTTTTTGTTGTGCAAGAAATGGCGGCTGGCAGCACTGGCATTAGGCTCATTCTTGCTATTCAAAATTCCTTATGAAATAATGATCCATCTCTGCTATGGCAAAAATACGGCCGTTGGGCAATTGGGGCAGGTTATGGCAAAAGACCTGTATCACCCGGAGAAGGGCACTGAAACAATTACCGGTTTTATCAGGCGGATCGCCGGCAATGCGCAGATCTATTTTTCGCGCGAAACACTGGCAGAGTTTGGCTTTGCGGTATCGCCCGGCCATTTTTTTATAAGCACGCTGCTGTTTGCAGTACTGCTTTTGTACGGGGCATGGGCGGCTTATAAAACCAATAAGTATATTTTCTATACTGCTGTATACACCGGCGTGCTATGTGCTGGTACTTTCCTGGCTCTTCAGCCGGCTGTGGCACAGAACAGGATCATTATCATCATTGCTCCACTGCTGCTGTTGCTATTGTTGTTTACATTGGATGCCCTTTTGCAAAAGATCAATATCCACCGGAAGCTGGCGACTACCGCAGGCTGGGTACTTGCATCCCTCATCTGCCTCACCAATTT
>CBJLMB010000080.1:0-11246 GCA_966424055.1 uncultured Deminuibacter sp.
TAGGTAGCTGCCATATTTATTGAAAGCCTCATCGAAAGATGGGGCTTTTTTGTTTGGATAGCTATTGTGTACTGGATAGCTTACTTGGGTAAAGCTGCGTACTTGGTGGCTGTTGATTATACACCGCCGCGAGTGGCTAGTGGTGAATCGCTAGTAGGGGTGAAATATACTTAGGGTAAAGCTGCGTACTGGTGGCTGTTGATTATACACCGCCGCGAGTGGCTAGTGGTGAATCGCTAGTAGGGGGTAAAATATACTTACAGTAAAGCTGTGTACTGGTGGCTGTTGATTGTACGCCGCCGCGAGGCGCTAGTGGTGAATCGCTAGTAGGAGGTGAATATACTCACATAAAACTTTGTACTGCCGGTTGTTGATTGAACACTACCGCGAGTGGTGAATGGTGAGTGGCAAGTGAAGGACAAAGCATGCAACACTCACGAATGATGATTGACGCCTCACGGTCAGACTGCTTACTGCCGACTGAGAACTGCCTACTGAAACAAGCCCACTGCAATCACCCACGAATGATGATTGACGTCTCACGATCAGGCTGCCCACTAATGTGTGGATTATTTTTTATGGAAGCTACAGGCATAACCCAGCGCAATAGTGGCAGCGCCTGTATGGTTTTTGCCATTGGTATTGCCTTTCTGGATATTGATGAAGCCATAATTGCCACCGCCTTCTATAAATATTTTATTCCTGCCCAGCTGACAGGCCAAACCAATACTGCCTTCAACACCTGCATTGAAGGTGTGCAGCTGCGATTTAATGTTTTCAGTATTGTCGAACGACATTACCAGTGGTGTTTGTGAATTGGGGTCTGTAATAACGGGCTGCGTGTGTTTCTCGTCCAGGTAAACATTGCTCGATCCACTGGTTATATTTTTAGCGTCGAGTAATATGGCCGCAAACGGGCCTGCATCGGCATACAGCAGCCAGTGAACACCCAGCCTGAAATTGAATTTGGCCAGTATGGGCAGTAATAAATAGTTCAGCTTGGCCACACTTTTATAATCAGCATACAGGTATTGGGGTACCTGGCCGCCGGGAAACCTTTGCGACAGTTGGGTTGGAGTGGTAAAGGCCTGGTTGCCATTCTTCTTACCACCCTGCGATGAATATTCGAGCTGCGGCTGGATAGATAAAAGAGGGGACAAGTGAAATTCTGCAAACACTGCGAAATCAGGACCTAAACGCGAACTGTATCCACTGTTGATAGGATTAGCCGATGAACCGGATGTGAGATTGGGAATGCTAAGGCCTGCTTTTACCCCTGCTTCTACCTGCGCCATACTCTGTTGTACACCACAGGCTATGAATAAAAACATGCCAACGATAATAGTACCATGCTTTTTCATATACGTTATTTTGGTGTGAAAGAACCTTTGGATTGCCCTGAGAAGGGGCTTAGCCATGCCCAGGCAAAGATAGATCATTACAACAGAGCAGAGAGCCAGGATGTTCAGCCTGTTGTTTAATATGGTATATTTGTAGACTGTTTAATCAAGAGATGATGAAAAAAAGATGGATGTTATGTGTTAGCATTTTGTTAACGGCAATGGCTTCACAGGCGCAGGGATCATTAAAAGAGGGTATATGGAAAGCGTACCTGCAGCGGGAAGATGGGCAGCAGATTGTATTTAACCTCCGCATACATCAACAAAACAGGCAACCTGTATGGTATGTGCTGAATGCAGGCGAGCAACTGGAAGTAAAGGATATCAGGCTAAAAGGCGATTCCCTGTTCGTGGGTATGCCCTTTTTTGAATCGGCATTCAGGGCAAGAATTGTATCGGCAGACAGCCTGCAGGGTGAATGGGTAAAGGGTACTCCCGGGAAAGATGTGGTTGTGCCTTTTTATGCCAGCGCCAGGCACACAGCCAGGTTTATACCGGTGAAAGGTAAGCCTTTGTATAACCTAAGCGGCAAATGGTCTGTCAGCTTTAAAAGCCGCCATGGTGAAGCAACAGAGCCTGCTATCGCGGTACTGAAGCAAACAGGTGCACAGGTGAACGGCAGTGTGCTCACACCTTCCGGTGATTTCCGCTACCTGGAGGGATTGCTCACCGGCGATTCGTTGATATTGTCCACTTTCGACGGCAGCCATGCATTCCTGTTTACCGCTACCGTAAATGATCAGCAACTGGAGCATGGAATATTTTATAGCAGTGCAGCCGGTAAAACCGCATGGTCTGCAGTGAAAAATGATACTGCTACTTTGCCCGATCTCTCTGCCATGTACCTGAAACCGGGTGAAGACGGGCACCCTGATTTCAGTTTTAAAGACCTGGATGGCCGGCAGGTAGCCCTGCATGATAACCGCTTTAAAAACAAAGTAGTGATACTGCAGCTGATGGGCTCCTGGTGCCCCAACTGTATGGATGAAACAGCTTTTTTAAGTGACTGGTATAAAAAGAACCATCAGCGCGGTGTGGAGATCATAGCACTGGCATATGAATACAGCACCGATTTTGAACGCTCACGCCGTGACCTGCTCAAATTTAAACAACGCTTCAATGTGGATTATCCTGTACTGGTTACCGGGATTACGGTAATGGATAGTTTACGTACAGAGAAAACATTGCCGCAATTCACGCCTATTAAAACATTTCCCACTTCCATCGTGCTGGACAAACAGGGTAAAGTGCGTAAAATAGATACCGGCTTTTTTGGCCCGGGAACCGGCGCTTATTACGACCGGTATAAAGAGGAGTTTGAACGCACGGTAAATGAGCTGCTGAAAGAGCAATAAAGCAGCGGCAGTTATTCTATATCTTGAAAGATATGGAATTGGAATAGCCCACTCATCAGCTGCAAGCCATGAGCATCCAGCTATGAGGCAGGAATGTGCTGTCAAATAGAATAAATTGTTTTGCGAGGCCATTCTGAAAATGATCATCCTTTCTGCGTGTTCCGCGAGATGCATTTCTCACAGCTCATCGCTATCAGCTCGCCGCTGTAACTGGCAACTTGAGAATTTCTTGCAGCGCACTCATTTAAAAAATAACCCAATCTTAATACAGGCTTCTTTGTAATTGCGTCAAGTTTGCAGTAAACAAAACGGTTTGTCTACTTTAACGCATTTGCATGCCAGGTCTTTTGGCAAAGATTTCACCTGGGGAGTGGCCATCGCGGCGCAGCAGAATGAGGGCGCTTATACCGTCGACGGGCGGGGACTATCAATATGGGATGTATTCGCCCGGCGCCAGGGAAAAATTAAAGGCGGCGGCAAACCTTACACTGCCTGCGATTTTTATTACCGCTATAAAGATGATCTGTTACTGGTGAAAGCACTGGGGTTTAAAGCTTTCCGCTTTTCTATTGCCTGGCCACGCATTCTTCCTGATGGCACCGGTAAAGTGAATAAAGAAGGGCTCGCTTTTTATCACCGGCTGATAGATGAGTGTTTAAAACTGGATATTACACCTTATGTAACGCTGTACCATTGGGACCTGCCCTATGCACTGGAAAAAGAAGGCGGCTGGACCAGCTACCGCATGCCCCGTTGGTTTGCACGTTTTGCCACTGTTTGTGCTGAAGAATATGGTGACAGGGTAAAAAACTGGATCGTGCTGAATGAGCCCATGGGCTTTACTTCACTGGGGTATATGCTGGGTAAACATGCGCCGGGCAAAACAGGGCTGGAACATTTTTTTCCAGCTATCCATCATGCCGTATTGTGCCAGGCCGATGGCGGGCGCATCATCCGCGATCTTGTACCGCATGCACATATCGGCACCACTTTTTCCTGCTCTGAAATCATTCCTTATACAGAAAGTACCGAAGATGTACAGGCGGCTAAGCGCATTGATATACTGATGAACCGTTTGTTTATTGAGCCGGCGCTGGGCAGGGGATACCCCAATGAAGATTTCCGGTTCCTGGAAAAACTGGAACTGCACAACAAAGCCTGGAAATACACAGAGCGTATGCGGTTTAATTTTGATTTTATCGGTTTGCAGAACTATTTCCCGCTGGTAATACGGCATAACCCTTTTATCCCTATTGTGCAGGCCTCAGAGGTAAAAGCAAAAATGCGCAAGGTGCCTGTAACAGGCATGGGCTGGGAGATCAATGGGCATAGTTTTTACCGCATCCTGAAACGCTTCTGGATGTATGGCACTGTGAAAGAGATTATCGTAACGGAAAATGGTGCTGCTTTTAAAGATGAGGTGGTGAATGGTGAGGTGAAGGATGAACAGCGCATCGATTATTTCAAAGAATACCTCTCGGGCATGCTTAAAGCCAGGCAGGAAGGTGTAAATGTGAAAGGCTATTTCGCATGGACGCTGATGGATAATTTTGAATGGGCAGAAGGTATGAAAAGCCGCTTTGGCCTGGTACACGTGGATTTCAACACCCAGCTGCGTACGATAAAAAATTCGGGTTACTGGTTCCGGGATTTCCTGCAAAAAGCAGAATAAGACATACTGCCGGGTTAGAATATATTATTCGCATCATCCGTGTTCAGCTGGATGATATCGGGTGCTTTCACAAAATTGGTGTTATACCTGAACCGCAGGTTGGCATTGATCTCTATTTTAAATGTATTCAGGTTCTCCACTTTTCTCGGGAAATAAATAGCCCGCATTTCTATGGTGCCGAATACCAGGTTCTCATTCCTGGTACGCACGCCGCCGCCCAATCCGTAATACATATCCGATTTAGAAAAACTGGTTTTTTCAGGTGTAAGCAGGGTGGCATCGCCAAATAAAAAAGGTGCGAACTGGAAACCGAACGCTTTATACTTCAGAAAAAAGAATGTTTCGCTGTGCATGGATATCCTGCGGTCGCCCTGCACCGAATCGGAGATAAAATACCTTAACCCGAAAGGATTGTTGATGCGCAGCGGATCAAGCGCTACCCGGTCGAACTGGCGGGTAAAACTAAAGCGGATATACTGGCGCATTTTCAGGTTTTTGTACAAGAACAGCCGGCTGAACAGGCTGGTACCCGCAAGAATGCTCGCATCCTGCAGGCTGTTCTGGTGCACAAAACCACCGGCCCGTACAAAATACTGGATAAAGTCACCTTTACTGGTGGCAATATAACGGTTGGCATCAATACCCGCATAAGGCCTTGACAGGTTGAATTGTTTATACCAGCCTGCGGTAAGCGCCACATTGTAACCATAAGGCATATCTTCTGTTACACCAAAGCCGTAGATATAATTGGTTTTATAGAAATCCTGTTTAAAAAAAGTGATCTGCCCCAGTACCGCCTTCCTGTCGTTAAACCGCTGGTCGTATTTACCCAGCACCTGGTAAGGGATTTCTGAAAAATTGTTCTGCAGGTAGCGCAGGCTTACAAATTTGCGCAGGGTTCTTTTTTTATTGGCCAGTATTTTTTTTACATCGAGGTTGTAACCTATCCAGCCATCATAGGTACTGTACCGGTAGCGGAAAAAAGTGCTGTCGGGTTGTCCATAACTGTTGTACGATTCACTGTTGCCGATGGTCAACGCACCAGCAATGTGTTTATACTGCGATACCAGTGGCCGTTCCAGGTTAAAATACCAGGCCGATTCATTCTCTGTGCCATCGCGCCGGTTGTGGTTGATACGGCTGAAATCGAACGAAGCATTAACGAACGTATTACAAATATTGCTTTTGGTATACAAAACATCAAAACCAAAAGTGGGCGCCCGCCGCTTGTCTACCAGGCTGGTGAACTGCAGCTGCTGGCCTATACCCATTACATTGGCATCGCCTATCCTGAACTTCTGCCGGTCAGGACTAAAATCGTTGATTTCTGCAGTAATAGTGAACAGGTCCTTGGTAATGACCACCAGGTCGACCGAATCGGGATTATCGGGCAGGTAATTGACCAGGATACGCGCATCCTGGATAAACCCCAGTGAACGCAGGTAACGTTCATTATCGGCTACCCGGTAGGCGTTCAGGGCGGTGCCCTCTTTCAGAAAAAGGTTATTGCGTATTACCCATTGACGGGTATTTTTGTGCAGGCTGTTCAATAAACGGGTGCCAAAATACTTGATACCCCGGGACGTATCGGCAAATGTTTTTTCAAAGCCGAATTGCCTGATGATGATGTGACGGATACCTTTCCCCTCGTAGGGCAGAAAAGGGGTTTCACTTTTGGTGTTCAGGATCACCTGTCCCGTATCAGTAGGATGGCTTCTGCTAACCGCATTGAGCGCTGTCTGCAGGATATTGCTTTTTTTGTGTGGAACTGTTATTGTGTCTTTCTGCTGGGCATGCAATAAAGTATTCATGACCAGCAGAAAAAACAGGACGGACCATATTGACTTACAAAACGGCACTAGCTAATTCAATAGATTTTGAACAATTTACTATTTGTAAAATAAAGAAAATCAGAAAACATACTTGTGTTAAACAATAATCATGCAGTTGGCAATAAAGGGGAAACGGGAGCCTGATTCAACCCGGTTGACGATTCTTTTCCACGGTTTGTCCTACTTTTTTCAGAAAAAAAATTCCATGAGGCAACCCTTTTTTTCCGTGAGCCGTATCATATATATAACGAATCTCAACCGCTATTATTGATTTGGAACAGCTGCATACCATAATAAAAGGATGTATCAGCAACGACGCCAGGTGTCAGAAACGCATGTATGAAAGATACTATGGCTATGCGTTGAAAATAGTGTTCAGGTATATCTACCGCTACGATAAGGCGGTAGATGTGGTGAATGACGGCTATGTGAAACTCTTTAGAAGCTTTACCCGGTTTAGTTGCGACGATCAGGAAAATATGGAAAAGGTATTAATGGGCTGGATAAGAAAGATCATGGTGAACACAGCGATTGACGAATTACGCAAACACAATATGCTGCCCGAAATAGGCGGAATACCCGAATATGTATGGGAAGAACCCGATCAGGGGCCTTCAGCTGAACAGAAACTGTTTTACAAGGAGCTGATGATACAGGTGAAGCAGTTACCGCCTTCATACAGGGTAGTGTTCAATATGCATGTGATCGATGGATTTTCGCACCAGGAGATAGCCGCACAACTGGGTATTTCTGTGGGCACATCCAAATCGAACCTGGCGAAGGCAAAGGCACACTTGCAAAAAAAAATGACCAAAAATAACAAAGGTGATATACAGGAGGCTGATGTATGCAGCAGTCTTTAAATGACGATATGGACGAATTGTTCCGGAAAGCGGCTGAGGACTACCCTTTAAAAACAGATGGCGCCGACTGGGATAAGATTGCTCAGCAGCTGGAACAACCCGGCGATGCGGCAACGGTACCGCCTGCCCCTGTTCGCCGCCGGCCAAAATGGTTGTTGTTGCTATTGCCCCTGTTGTTTGTTGGTGTGCTGGGATATTGGCTGTTGAACAGTAAAAAAACAACAGATACAGCAGGTAAGCATACACCGGCAGTACAACTCCAGCCCAGCGCTGCTGCCGGAAGCGATTCCGCAAAAGCCCTAACAGAGGCTAGCCAGCCGCAGCAGGCGCCGGCTGACAGCAGTACCGGAGCCCATACACCCACCGGCGGGCAGCATCATGCGGCTGCAACAGGCGGTAATACTGCACAGGTACAACCCCGCGCAGTGAAGCCGCTGACCGGTGCAACACAGCTGGTTAAAATGGTACCGCAGGGGGCTATGTCAGCGCAGGGCCGGCAACAGCCTGCCGGTATAACAGGTGTGGGGGCTGCTGATTCATCAGTGGTTTTTGTGGCCATCACTGCCGATAGCCTGTTAATGATCGTACCGGCAGGCAATCTAACAGAAATGAATGGTGCGCCGCAACAGATATCCGATACGATACCTGCAAAAAAAACAGCACAGGCAGTTACTGCAGCACAACGGCAGGAAAAGAAAAAAGTACAGGTGAAAAAGGGATTGTATGCAGGACTGATCATTGCACCGGATATCAGTACAGTAAAATTACAACGTGTACAGAGTATGGGATACGGTGCCGGCATCGTGATAGGATACAGGATATCCAATAAAGTAGCAGTGGAAACGGGGGTATTGCTGGACAGGAAATATTATTATTCCAAAGGGGAATACTTCAGCACCAAAAAGATCCCCATACCTGCTAATGCTAAAATTAACCGGGTAGATGGCTGGTGCAATATGATTGAAATCCCGGTAAGCGCACGCTACTTTTTTAAAGTGGGTGAAAAAGGAAGCTGGTATGCTACAGCTGGTTTATCATCGTACCTGATGAGCAAGGAAAAATACAATTATTCAATTGAACAGAATGGTACCTCTTACGATAATAACTGGGAGTATAAAAACTCATCGAAAGATTGGTTCTCCATTATGCAGGCAGGTGTGGGGTATGAGAGAAATATAGGTGTATTGGGTGTGCTGCGTGTAGAGCCTTATGTGAAACTGCCGCTGAAAGGTGTGGGTGTGGGTAGCCTGCCTATATCCAGTGTAGGGGTGAATATCGGTATCACCAAATCTATCCGTTAGGCGTTCATCGGCTTGCTTTGTGCCCGCAGGGCGGCAGTTTGCATGATGATCACCTGCGTGGGAAAATTTTCCCGCAGGGTTTTACCATCGATTTTAATTAAACGGTATGAAGCGAAAAACAACATTTTTTTTCGCAGGGGCTATTCTATGCCTGTTGCTGGCTGTACGGGGTTATTACCTGTATCACAAGCCAAGGGCGGGAGTAGCTGCTGCCAGCGCCGATGCCGCACTAACCGCTGCATCGCTGTACACTGCTTTTTTACAGAATGAACAGGCCGCCACCGGCAAGTACCTGGGTAAGGTGATCGAAGTAACAGGTACCGTAACAGAACTGGATAAAGATGCATCAGGTATGCGTTCGGTATTGCTGTCAGCCGGCAATGTACCGGGTGGGGTCAATTGCAGTCTTGCACCAGCAACCGGCCAGTCTTTACCCAGGCTGGAAAAAGGTGCAACAATACGCGTTAAAGGAAGATGCTCTGGTTTCCTGATGGATGTAAACCTCACAGATGCCGTGATAGAGCAGTGAGCCGTTGCCCGATAATAAAGCCTGGCCGGGTAAAATAATGCCTTATCCCGGGCTGCATATATAGTATTCAATCATCAAATTATATCATCACTTAAAGCATGCAGTATGCGCAAAATGTGTTTATTCCTGGCCGGCCTGGTTGCCGTAGTGGCTTTACTGGTAACCGGTTGCTCCAAAAGCAATGAAGTAAGTCTTTCACAAAATAATGGTGGCGGAAACGGCTGCGACACCGTTAACATGAAATACAATGCCAACGTACTGCCCATTATCCAGGCCAATTGCTATGGCTGCCACGGCAATGGTGGCGCAGCAGGCGGTATCAACCTCGATGGTTATGCCAACCTGAAAGCACAGGCCGACAATGGTAAACTGATCGGGGTGATCACCCATGCAACAGGTTATGCAGCCATGCCGCTGGGAAAACCTATGCTGTCTGATTGTGATATCAACAAAATAAAAGACTGGATTGCCAACGGTAAGCAGAATAATTAACAGCAGGCATCAGGATAAAGCCTTGCACAAATAGTTGCAGGTAACAAACAATGCTGCAGGCTGCAATTGAAAAAATTAAAGCAATGAAAAGAATAATGTTCATACTGGCGCTGGCACTGGCCGCAACAGAGGCGACAACTGCGCAAACCTATTTTACCAGGAACGGGTATATTGGTTTTTCCTCTAAAACACCGCTGGAAGATATCAAGGCCGAAAACCGGCAGGTATATGCGATGATCGATCCTGTGAAGAAAACACTTGGCTTTACATTATTGCTCAGGAGTTTTTTGTTCGATAAGGAACTGATGCAGGAACACTTCAACGAAAACTATGTGGAAAGTGAAAAATATCCCAAAGCAAGCTTTATGGGAACGATCAATGGCGATGTGAATGCAGCACAGCCCGGCCGCTATCCTGTTCAGGTAAAAGGGCAGCTGACTTTGCATGGTGTAACCCGACCGGTGGAAACGCCCGCTGTGCTGGAAGTACAAACCGGCAAGCTGACAGGTAAGGCAGATTTTAAAATAACCCCGGCAGATTATAATATCAGGATACCCTCCCTGGTAAAAGATAAAATTGAATCACAAATAACCATACATGTACAGGTTGAATGCACGCCATCAAAATAAAATCATATGGGAAAAATAAACAGGCTATTCTTTTTACTGCTGTTGTTCTGCACGGGCAGGGCATTGTCGCAGGACAGTACTATGCTGAAATGGCTGAATGATTCACTGGACGCCGGTAAATCACCGGAAATTGTTACCGGTACTTTCAAAGCTACGCAGCTGATCAATACCCCTACCGTAGAATCACCCGGGAAAAAAAGTCTTCAGTTCATCATCATGCACCGCTTTGGCAAGCTGAACCAGGGGGCGTATGAATTGTTCGGCCTGGACAATGCATCGATCCGTTTCGGCCTGGATTATGGCATCACCGACAGGCTGTCTGTAGGCATCGGCAGAAGCTCGCTCGATAAAGTATTTGACGGGTCAGTGAAATATAAACTATTGCAGCAAACAAAAAGAAGCATACCTGTTTCCGTGAGTTTGTACGGCCTTATTGCCAATACAACCCTGCGCTATAGCGATAAGCCTTATATGAACGCCCGTTACCGTACCAGCTATACCACGCAGCTGCTTATTGCACGCAAGGTTACCAGGGCTTTATCACTACAGATCACACCTTCATGGACGCATTTTAACCTGGTGCCTACACCCGCCGATAAAAATGATGTGTTTGCCCTGGGCATAGGCGGCAGGATGAAATTTACCAAACGCATGAGCTTCGATGCGGAATACAACTATCTTTTTCCCAATCAGGTGGTTTCAACAAATGTTTACCGTTCCCTTTCCCTTGGTATCGATATTGAAACCGGCGGACATGTGTTCCAGCTGGTATTTACCAACTCCCAGGGGATGATCGCACCCTATTACCTGGCAAAAAACAGCGGTAGCTGGGGGAAAGGCGATATCTTTTTTGGATTCAATATTTCGCGTTCCTTTAACTGGAATAAAAGAAAATAATAGCGGATACGTTAAAGGACAAGCTGAAATAGTCGGGCCTCTTCAGGGGCCTGATTTTTTTATATTTACCCGTTCAGGGGGCTACATGCCCGGAGCTGGCCAGGCTAAAAAAAATTTTTCCGGCAATGTTTTTCTCCTATTTTTGCGCCACTTAAGGCTGCGGCAGTACCGGGCTTTAAAAAATAACCAGGATCATGAATTTATTTGCACATATCCATCATCATCATTTCTTACCCAAGGGGTAGGCCGGTGATGTTTTGTATGTGAATCAAAAAC
>CBJLMB010000081.1:0-10884 GCA_966424055.1 uncultured Deminuibacter sp.
TAGATGAATAGCAAATGAGTAAATGGCCGTGTAAAAAATAAATACTGGAACCCAACTCGCGATTCACCACTAGCGCCTCGCGGCGATAGATGAATAGCAAATGAGTAAATGGCTGTGTAAAAAGCACAATTGGAACCCTCATATAAATCTTTTGTATGAAAAGAAGAGATTTCCTCAAGAACACCGCTGCTGGTGTGGTACTGCCTTACCTGCTGAATGGCATGAGCTTGCGGGCAATGGCCGGTACGCCCATGATGCATGCACTGAGCAGGTACATGAACGATGACAGGGTACTGGTGCTGATACAACTGAGTGGTGGCAATGACGGATTAAATACAGTGATACCTGTTGATCAGTACAGTGCATACCAGGCGGCTCGCAGCAATATTGCCATACCGGAAAACAAGCTGCTGCAGCTGAACGGGAAAAACGCAACAGCCCTGCACCCGGCATTGACAGAGATGCAACAATTATTCAATGAGGGTAAACTGGGTATTGTACAGGCCGTTAGTTACCCCAAACCTAATTTCTCGCATTTCCGGGCTACAGATATATGGATGACGGGTTCTGATTCTGATAAAGTTGTCAGCACCGGTTGGGCAGGACGTTATTTGGATACCGTGTATCCCGATTTTCCCGAAAACTATCCCAATAAATCAGTGCCAGATCCGCTGGCTATACAAGTGGGTTCTGTGGTGTCCACTACTTTCCAGGGACCAGCATTTACCATGGGACTGGCTATCAGCAATCCTGCCAGCTTTTATAACCTGCTGGATGGAAAAGTTAATATTGATGCCAATACCCGCTGGGGCGAGCAGCTGAGTTATATTGAAACCATGTCGGTAAAAACCGATCAGTATGCCAATGTGATCAAACAGGCGGCGCTGAAAGTGACCAAGCAGTCAGATAAATATCCCACACCCGGTAAAAACCCTTTAGCTGATCAGCTGAAAATAGTTGCCCGCCTGATTGCCGGTGGGCTCAAAACAAAAATTTATATGGTAAATACCGGCAGCTTTGATACACATTCCCGGCAAACCGATGCAACAGACAATAGTACCGGTACACATGCCATGTTGCTGAAAAGAGTATCAGAAGCCATCGCCGTATTTATGGATGACCTGAATTACCTGCAGGCAGGTGACAGGGTGATGGGGATGACATTCTCCGAGTTTGGCCGTCGTATTAAATCCAATGCAAGTGGTGGTACCGATCATGGGGCGGCGGCACCGGTATTTTATTTTGGTAATGCGGTTAAAGGCAACCTGGTAGGCTCCAACCCGGTATTGCCGGCCAATGTAACCGTCAATGATAATATCGTTATGCAGCACGATTTCAGATCGCTGTACACCACTATTCTGCAGCAATGGTTTTACCTTGATCAGAAAGATGTGCAGGCCGTGCTGGGAGGGCCATTCCCGGTGTTGCCGATCGTATAAGTAGCAGATAACAGCTATTCCATAGCTCCGGGATAGGGAACAGCTAAACCGAAGTGATCCACCAGGTATTCCCAAACGGATCTTTCACCCCGCCACTGCGTCCATAGCCCTGATCCGCAAGTGGCAATACCACTGATGCACCGGCTTCCAGCGCTTTTGCAAAAGTATCATCGGCATTGTCTACATACACAAACAAACCGGCATTCTGCGGCGGATACTGTTCTGTGCTATCTGCCAGCATAATTGTGCTGCCGCCTATTTTCACTTCTGCATGCATAACCGTATGCGCATCGCGCATTCCTTTGTGTGTCTCAACTGCATGAAATACCTGTTGCATAAAGCGGATAAAGCCTTCTGCATTTTGTACAATCAGGTAGGGCATAATTGTCTGGTGATGACCGGGAATATTGGTCTGTGACATAGAGCTTGTTTTTTATACGAAATTATTGTGCCGCTGTACAGCAAAATAGGAAAAACACGACATCCTCATCAACGCTGTTACCATGCCGAAAAGCTATACCTCCCTGAATTCAATACCTTCAGTACGGCCATAAAAATATTGTTTGGGATGATAGCCGGAGAACTGCCGGAAATCCTGAATAAAATGGGATTGGTCGTAATACCCGCAATCGTAGGCAACTTCTGCCAGTGAATGGTATTTTTTACCATAGGCATTCAGTGTTTGCTGGAAACGGATGATGCGGGAAAATAATTTTGGACTAAACCCTGCCAGCTCTTTAAAACGCCTTTCAAATTGCCTTGCAGAGAGGCAGTACCGGCTGGCCAGCTGCTGTACCGGCTCTGCAGGCCAGGTGTTCATTACATAGCGAACTGCTGTATGTATCCTTGTTAGCCGGTCATAGGCTGGCAATAATTTGCTTTCCAGGAATTGTATGATCAATGCAAGTCTTTCTCTGTTGTTATGGGCCAGCATTATTTTTTCATTCAGCTCTGCGCCTTCCGTTCCGGCAACTATTTCAAGGCCAGGCATTTCATCGCTCAATTCAGTTGCAGGCATAGAGAACAACAGCGGCACAGCAAAAGGATAGAGGCTGATGCCGAATATCCCGAACCGTTGCTGCACAATAAAACGCCGGTAATGCTGCGACTGTGCATGTATAAAGGCAGTGGATGAAAAAGACAGCTGTTTGTCACCAGTCAGTTCATCAAAGGGGCCCTGGTAATGGAAAACAAGTTCTACATAACCATTGGCCATTGTGCGGTGAATATAAGCGCTACCGGTTGGCAAGGTATCTTCTTCCAGTATCCAGAAATTTTTTACATAAGGCGCCAGCTGTGGGGGAGGTGCAATGGTTTGATATTTCATAGCGGCGGCATTTAGGTGTAATGTACAAAAACTAACGACAGCGCCGGAGTGTGTATTTACTTATTCCAGCTGTCTTCGAGCTCCTGCAATGCTTTGGCCACAGCCTGCGGGCTCTTGCTCATGAAGGCGGCACCCAGCGTGGCGGCTGCAGTAGCCACATCAATGGCCTTCTGCACATTCTGCAGTGCCTGGTAGCTTTTTCTTATTTCCGTACTGATCGTGGTGATCTGGGTCAGCGCATCTTTCACATTGTTCATCACCAGTATGGCAGACTGCGTGTAGAGATCATCTGCATAATTCAGCAGGGTCCAGTGCAGGTCTTTTATCCGCTGCTTCTGGTCATCGGTCAATGTGTTGAAATAATTATACCGGTAGTCGCCAATGGCCTGGGCCATGGCAAGAAAATCATTGGCTAATGCATTTGCCTGTTCGGCCGTAAGCTGTGCCATGGTTAATTATTTGCGTTTTTAATTTTGTTGAACTCACTGATGGCATTTTCAATATCACTGATATACTGTGTCAGCTGAATTTGTAATGCAGCAGCCGTCAAATCGTTCCTGTGCCGGTATAACTCATCGTGCCCGTTGGCAATTTGGGTAAGCCCTTTGGCAAAACTGGCCAACTGGTTTTTCCGGCTTTCGATCAGCGAAATATTGCGGTTATAATCATCAATGATCATTTTCTTCTCCAGGTCTGACCTGGCTTCCTGCATCAGTTCAGGATAAATACCATTTTTCCATTTCTCCTCCTGTACATTCAGTTTGCCTGTTAAATCGGCATACAGGTTAAAAGATAAATAGTGCAGCAGTATTTTAACCGGTTCGTTGGCCCTGGCGATCACTTCTTTCAGCTTTTTTTTACGGTAGCCATCCGTTACCATGCGCAGTAAAATATTAGACAGTTCTGCATATGCATCGGTTATTTCTTTTTTAGCCGGTGTATTGCTGATAAGATGGCCTTCATTGATGGTTTTGGCCAGCGTATTCACTTTGTAATTAGTAAGGGTATTGCCTGATAAACCGGCGAGCCCGTCGAAATAATTTTTACAGGCCTGGTAAATAAGCAATGTAACACTGTCTGCTATTTGCTCGCGGCTGCAATCGCAGCGGGATGTTTGTAATGCCAGTGTGTGGATCCTTTCCTGCTGGCAGGCATCCAGGCAGGCCTGCTGAAAGGTATAACCGATCGTTTCAAACTGGCGGAGGTTTTCAAGCGAGCTGGCCGAATAATCGTTAACCTTTTTCAGGTTCACACAGCCCGAACAAACCAGCAGCAGGACTGCAAAAAGGTTAGCAGGTGATTTATATAATTTCATTGCAGAATGACGGCTTTGGTCAAAAATCAGGGTTAACATCATCCCTTTTTAAACAGGTGATATGTGGCAGCATGCACAGGGTATGGTGTCAGGTTAAAGATACAAAAGTTACCATTCATTTCTTAGCTTTACTGCTTTCTGCCATATGCTTCACACAAATCTTGAAAAAACAAAGCCGAAAGGCAGCGCCTGGCGTATCAAAGCGATTTTAACAGGCTCGGCCGGGAATTTAGTGGAATGGTACGACTGGTATGTTTATACCGCATTCGGCTTGTATTTTGCGCCGGTATTTTTTCCCAAAGGCAATCCCACTGTTCAATTGCTTGATACCGCGGCTGTTTTTGCAGTCGGCTTTCTCATGCGCCCTGTGGGTGGATGGTTGTTTGGCCGCATCGCCGACCGGAAAGGCCGCAAGGCTTCTATGACATTATCGGTATTGCTGATGTCATTGGGATCGCTGATAATTACCATCACTCCTTCTTACCGGCGCATCGGTATCGGCGCGCCGGTTTGTTTGTTGCTGGCAAGACTGCTGCAAGGGCTGAGCGTAGGTGGTGAATATGGCACTTCTGCCACTTACCTGAGCGAAGTGGCTTCCAGCAGCAGGCGCGGTTTTTATTCCAGCTTCCAGTATGTAACACTGATCAGCGGGCAGCTGGTGGCGTTGGGTGTGCAGCTGTTGCTACAGAAGGTATTTCTTACCTCTGAACAGTTGCATGAATGGGGTTGGCGCCTTCCCTTTTTTATTGGTGCTGTGCTCGCTCTTTTTGTTTTGTACATGCGCAGGCATATGCAGGAATCTATCTCCCTGGATGATGAAAATAAAAAACAGCGCGGCTCGATCACCGTACTGATACGGGAACATCCGCGCGCTGTATTAACGGTGGTAGGATTAACCCTTGGCGGCACGCTGGCTTTTTATACCTACACTACTTATATGCAGAAATTCCTGGTGAACACCGTGCACCTGTCGAAAGAACGTTCTACTGAGCTTACTTTCTGGCTCATGCTGATCTACGCTTTTCTCCAGCCGCTGATGGGTGCATTGTCAGACAGGGTGGGACGTAAACCGCTGCTGATTGGTTTTGGTGTGCTGGGCACTTTGTTTACCGTACCTATTTTAACAGCGATCAGCCATGCTTCTGCTGCATCCACGGCTTTCTGGCTGATATTAACAGCCCTGGTCATTGTAAGCGGTTATACTTCTATCAATGCGGTGGTGAAAGCAGAGCTCTTTCCTGCGGAGATAAGGGCGCTGGGCGTAGGTTTGCCTTATGCTGTTACCGTGGCCGTATTTGGCGGTACTGCAGAATACATTGCCTTGTACTGTAAGAATGAAGGGCATGAATCCTGGTATTACTGGTATGTAACAGCCTGCATATTTATATCGCTGATCTGTTACGTGGTGGTAAAAGACACCCGGTATACTTCTTATATCGACAAAGAAGAAGCCTGATAACAGGAGGTGCGAACAAAATGCAGCTGCATACATCCTTGGTGGCCACTATCTCTCAGCCGGAGGCTGCAGGTCCTATTGTTTCACTTGCTCCATACATTCCCGCAAAGCGGTGAACAATATTTTCAGGTTTGTCCGGGTAGTTTCATCCGTCAGGCGGCCGTTATCATCAAATTTTTTGTACACAAAGGGCAATACCATGCTGCAGGCATCGGGTACTGTAGCTCCCATTACCTTGATGGTGGTTAGCAGGGCTGCATGTGCTTTTTCCCCGCCGGTGGCCAGAGGAGAGGCACTGATAACCGCCGTAGGCTTGGCTGTGAATTCGCCGGAAGATACAATCCAGTCCAGCGCATCTTTCAACGCACCCGGAATACCATGTGCATATTCCGGTGTACAGAACACCACGGCATCCGCCTGTTGCAACTGGCTCCTGAACCGCTGCACTGCGGCCGGTGGATGATCATTATCTGCATCAGGATTGAAATGCGGCAGTGTTTCCAGTTCATTGTAAAACACAAAAACTGCTTCATCACCCGCCAGTTCGGCCAGGCTGTTAAGGACATGCTGGTTAGATGATTTTGCACGCAGGCTGCCGGAAATGGCCATTATCTGTTTTTGCATGGTGGATCATTTAATGTAAGAAATCATTCCAGTTGTATTGCCGGCCGCAGTTGCCTGTTGTTTGCCGGAATATTAAATGCCGGCCCTTAGCCGCTTGATGAGGTATTTGGGCGATTCGGTGTATCCCTGACGGTAATAAAAACGGTGTGCCGCTTCCCGTTTTTCATGACAATGTACTTCTATACGGTCGCAATGCCGCTGTTTGGCCAGCTGTGTACAATGCTCTTCCAGCTGCCGTCCTATGCCTTTGCTCCTGGATCCTGGCGCAACAGAAAAATAACTGATGCGTGCAAAATCGCCTTCCAGCGCTATCTGCGGAATAAAATGCAGGGAGAGAAAAGCCAGTAGCTGGTTATCTTCTTCATAAACCAGCACCTGTTCATCGGGATGTGTAAGCATACGGATGAGCTTTTGCCGGCCAAATGTGGCCGTATCCCGGTAGCCCAATGTATCCAGTAATGCTTCTATCGCGGGCCAGTCTGCCGGCACTGCTGTTCTGATGGCCATAATTTTTCTTTATGGGTATGAGCCTGGTATGAAAAATATTTTTCATGCAAGCTAACTGATTTGTGCCTGCCGCAGGAAATGTTGATAATAAAATTCAGGGCAAAAAACTTATGCACCCACAAGGAGAAACCTGCACTGGTTTTAAAACCGGAAATAGTGAAAAATATGAGTAATTGACTGATTTATAGTATTAAATATAAATTATTTGGAATTTTAATTGGAAAAGATATTTCATTTTTTTGTCCATTATCCTTTTTGTACCTCTTCTGAAGGCCTGCTTTGGCCCTGAAGCGGCGTTTTTTACCTGGCAGGCAATTCACCACTTCTCCACAGATTTCGGGCCCCTGATGCTTTATTACCCGTTTTCGCTTATGTTCGCGGTTGCTAAAATGGTGTAGACTGTGAGATTAAAACAATTAGAGATCAAAGGATTTAAGAGCTTTGCTGACAAAACCGTTGTCAACTTTGATGAGGGTATTACCGGCATCATCGGCCCCAATGGCTGTGGTAAAAGTAATATCATCGATTCTATCCGTTGGGTGATCGGGGAGCAGAAAATCTCGGCGTTGCGAAGTGAGAACCTGGAAGCACTGGTATTCAATGGCAGTAAAACCCGCAGTCCGAGCGGGCTGGCAGAAGTGAGCCTCACTTTTGAGAACACCAAAAACCTGTTACCTACCGAGTTCAGTACAATAACCATTACACGCCGCTTTTACAAAAACGGCGATAGTGAATACCGCCTGAATGATGTGGCCTGCCGTTTAAAAGATATTCATAACCTGTTTATGGATACCGGTGTAAGCACCGATAGCTATGCCATTATCGAGCTGGGCATGGTGGATGATATCATCAAAGACAAAGAAAACAGCCGCCGACGCATGCTGGAGCAGGCTGCCGGTATCACCATCTACAAAACCCGCAAAAAAGAAGCGAAATCCAAACTGGATGCTACTGAGCAGGACCTGAACCGTATTGAGGACCTGTTGTTCGAGATCAACAACCAGCTTAAAACACTGGAAAACCAGGCCAAAAAAGCGGAGAAGTATTACGAGATCAAGAAAGATTATAAAGAGATAGCCGTTGAACTGGCTAAAGCAGCACTGGAAGGGTTCAACGTTACTTACAAAGACCTGAATGAACAGCAGGATACCGAGACCGATAAAAAATTGCGCCTCGAAGCAGAGATCGCCACTGAAGAAGCTGCCATTGAACAGGAGAAAGTAGGCTTTATTGAAAAAGAACGCGCGCTGCAAAGCATGCAGCACGAATTCAATGAACTGCTGCAACACCTGCGCACCAAGGAAAATGAGAAAAACCTGGCTACCCAAAAACTGCAGTACCTGCGTGAAAAAGAAACCAGTCTGAAAGATTTTCTGCAGAAAGCCGAAGGCCAGCTGAAAACAATTGAAGATTCTATTCAATACACACAGATACAGGTAGGGGAAGAGGAAGAACGCCTGGCAAGTTTGCAAGACAGGGTAGAAACAGCCAAACTGGATATCGAAGACAAACGCCGCATTTTTGATGAAAAACGGGGTAGCGTAGACGCACTGCGCGGGAAATACCAGCAGATACAGCGCAACCAGTTCGATGCCGAGAAAAAAGTCGCTGTAGCCGATACTTCTATCCAGAACCTGCAGCGTTCTCATGCCCAGCTGAACGAGGAAAAACAAAACCGCGCCCTGCAGGTACAGCAACTGGAAAAAGAACTGCAGGAAAAAGAGGAAATACTCGAAGCAAGGCGTATCGATCTGCAGCAACTGCAGGAACATCATGAAAGAACAAAAGAACAGATACTCGAAACCCAGACCCAGCTGGAAAACCTGCGGGTGCAGCTTGCCGAAGAAAGCCGCAAACTGGATGCCCGCCGCAATGAGCACGACCTGCTGAAAAGCCTGATCGATTCAATGGAAGGCTATCCTGAAAGCGTGAAATTCCTGCATAAAAATCCCAACTGGAACCATACCGCGCCCATTCTTTCTGATATCATTTATGTAAAAGAAGATTTCCGTGCTGCGGTCGAAAATGTGCTGGAACCTTACCTCAACTATTATGTAGTGAATAACCTGCAGGAAGGATTGCAGGCTGTACAACTGCTCGATGCCAATAAGAAAGGGAAAGCCAACTTTTTCATGCTGGAGCAGTTCAGGGATGCCCGGCTGGAAACACATCAGCCCGAAGCCACCATCCGTGCAATGGATGTGATTGAAGTGGATGAACAATACCGCAAGCTGGCAGAATACCTGCTGGGCAATGTGTATATCGCCGAAAATGAATCGGCACTGGAAAACAGCAATGGCGCTGTAGTGCTGGAAAAAACAGGGAAATATGTAAAAGGGAAATATACCCTCAGCGGCGGTAGTGTAGGATTGTTTGAGGGTAAAAAGATCGGCCGCGCCAAAAACCTGGAAAAGCTGCATGAAGAGATACAGCAACAGGAAAAAATAGTCAATGAACTAAAAGCTGCTATACAGGCTAAACAGAATGAAGTGATCGGTTATAATGAACAGCTGAAGGAAAATGTGATCAGGCAAACCGAGAACGAGATCAACCAGCTGACCAACCAGGTTTTTGCTACCCGCAATAAAATAGAAAACCTGCAGGCCGCACAGCACAATGCCCAGCAGCGGCTGGAAGATATGGATGGCCGCCTGCAGGATGAACAGGACGCTATTTCCTCTACCCGCGATGCTTTGCAGGAACTGAATGATCAGCTGCAGCAGACCGGCGAAGAAATGAAAATGCTGGAACAGGATTACCAGCTGGCTGAGCAGGAATACAATTTTGCTTCGGCACAATACAATGAAAGCAACCTGCAACTCACCCGTCAGCAAAGTAAAATTGCTGCATTGAAGCAGGAGCTGGTATTTAAAGAAAACCAGCTGAACGATCTTCACAGCCAGATACAAAGCAATACCACCCAGCTCTCTGAATCTTCTGCCAATATCACAGAGAGTGAAGAGGTGCAGGCCCAAGCCGAAGAGCTGCTGCTCGAACTGATGCGGCAGAAAGAGGAGGCAGAGAAAAAACTGAATGAAGCCGATCAAACCTATTATAACCTGCGCAATGCACTGCAGGAAAAAGAAAGCGCCCTTAGGCATAAGGTGAAAAGCAGGGAAATGATCGATCACCTGCTCACCGAGATCAAGGATAAGCTGAATGAACTGAAATTGCAGCTGGCCGGTATGAAGGAAAGGCTAAGCGTAGAGTTCAGAATAGAGCTCGACGAAATACTTGACCAGCCCAGAACCACTGATACTTCACTGGAAGAGCTGCAGGCCACATCAGACCGCATGAAAAAAAGGCTGGAAAACATGGGTGAGGTGAACCCAACGGCCATAGAGGCTTTCCAGGAAATGAAGAAACGGTACGAGTTTATCCTGGAGCAGAAAAACGACCTGGTCACAGCGAAAGACAGCCTTTTGCAAACCATCCAGGAAGTGGAAGCCACTGCCAACCAGCAGTTCCTGGATACGTTCAACCAGGTGCGCGAAAACTTCCAGCGGGTGTTCAAGGCCCTGTTCACAGAGGAGGATACGGCAGATATGATCCTGGTAAACCCCGAGAACCTGGCCGAAACCGGTATCGATATTGTGGCCAAGCCCAAGGGCAAACGGCCTTCTTCTATTACACAGCTGAGCGGTGGGGAAAAAACACTGACAGCGACAGCCCTGCTGTTTTCTATTTATCTTATTAAACCCGCGCCTTTCTGTATCCTCGATGAAGTGGATGCCCCGCTGGATGATGCCAATGTGGGCAAATTCACCCAAATGATCCAGAAATTCAGCGAAAACTCCCAGTTCATCATCGTTACCCATAATAAAATGACGATGAGCGCTGTAGACGTGATCTACGGGGTTACCATGCAGGAACCTGGCGTAAGTAAGCTGGTGCCGGTGGATTTTAGAAGCCTGAATTAGTTGATTGGTTGAAGGGTTAAGAGGTTGATTGGTAGGGAAGGAATAGGTAATTAGGAATTGGAATATGTGGGTTAGTTGATTGGTTGAAGGGTTGAGAGGGTGATTGGTAAGGAGGGAATAGGTAATTAGGAATTGGGATATGTGGGTTAGTTGATTGGTTGAGAGGTTGAATGGTTGATTGGTAGGAAAAGGGGATTGGTAATTAGAATATGTCGTTTCTCTTTTCTCGATATCACTCACAAAAAAAAACTCGCGATTCACGGTGCGTTAGCACCACTCGCCACTCGCGGTATTGG
>CBJLMB010000082.1:0-9988 GCA_966424055.1 uncultured Deminuibacter sp.
ACAGCGCATTCGGGACTCCCACCCTATAGTTAGTGAGCATGCCTAACATACAAAAAGCCCCCCGGAAAACCGGGAGGCTGTTATGTGTTGAATTAAGACAAAGGCTTATTGGTTGCCGCCTTCTTCTTTCTTCAGTTTTTCTTTGATCTCAGCCAGTGCACCCAGGTCGCCCAGTGTGGCTTTCTCTACTTTACCCTGGATGGTTTTCACTGCTTTTTTGGTTTTATCAGCTTCTGCTCTTGCTTCTTTCTTCGCAGCTTCTTTCTCTTCAATAGCAGCCTGTTCCCAAATGCGTGAATGGCTTACAACGATACGTTTTTCGTTGCGGTCAAATTCAATTACCATGAACTGTGAAGTTTCATCGGCACCGATGCTCTTACCATCTTCCTTACCGAGGTGACGGTTAGGAGCGAAACCTTCCAGGCCATAAGGCAGCTGTACAATAGCACCTTTGTCATCTTTGCGGGTAACAGTACCTTCATGAATAGTACCTACTGCAAAAGTGTCTTCCAGTGCATTCCAGGGATCTTCTTCCAGTTGTTTATGTCCCAGCTGCAGTTTGCGGTTTTCTTTATCGATGCTCAGGATCACCACATCAATGCGTTCACCTACTTTGGTGTACTCAGAAGGATGATTGAAGCGTTTCAGCCAGCTCAGGTCGCTGATATGGATCATACCGCCGATACCGGGTTCCAGTTCAACAAACACGCCGTAAGGAGTGATGTTTTTCACCAGGCCATTGTGTTTGCTGCCTTCGGGGAATTTGGTTTCGATAGTGCTCCAGGGATCTTCAGACAGCTGTTTGATAGACAGGCTCATTTTACGGGCATCTTTGTCAAGTGTTACCACTTTGGCTTCATGCTCGTCGCCCAGTTTGAAGAACTCTTTTGCATTGATCGGGGTATTGGCCCAGGTGATTTCACTTACGTGAACCAGACCTTCTACACCCGGCTGTATTTCAAGGAATGCACCGTAGTCTTCGATGTTTACTACTTTACCTTTTACGGTAGCGCCTTCATGGATCCATTCAGGCAGCACATCCCAAGGGTGAGGAGTTAATTGTTTCAGGCCAAGGCTGATACGGCGTTTGTCGTCGTCGAAATCGAGTACAACCACCTGCAGTTTCTGATCCAGCTTCAGCACCTCGCTCGGGTGAGAGATACGTCCCCAGCTGATATCGGTGATATACAGCAGGCCGTCTAAACCACCGAGGTCCATGAACGCACCGAAGTCGGTGATGTTCTTTACAGTACCTTCCAGTACCTGGCCTTTTTCCAGTTTGCTGATGATCTCTGCACGTTGTGCTTCAATATCGCTTTCGATCAGGGCTTTGTGAGAGACTACGGCATTCTTGATGGCTTCATTTACTTTCACCACTTTAAACTCCATGGTTTTACCTACAAACTGATCGTAATCAGTTACAGGTTTCACGTCGATCTGTGAACCTGGCAGGAAGGTTTCCATACCGAATACGTCCACGATCAGGCCGCCTTTGGTTTTGCTGGTAACTGTACCGGTAACCACTTCACCTGTTTTGTGCACTTCAACAATTTTTTCCCATGCACGGTGAATACGGGCTTGTTTACGGCTCAGGTGCAGGTGCCCCTGCCTGTCTTCTTTTTCCACTACCATTACTTCCACTTCATCGCCTATTTTCAGACCGGCAAGGTCGCGGAATTCATTCAGTGAAACCAGGCCATCGCTTTTAAAACCGATGTTAACCACCACGTCGGTTTTGGTTAAAGCAACCACACCGCCGGTTACAATTTCGCCATCTTCGATAGATACGAAGGTATTCTCGTATACTTTGTCGTATTTGGCTTTTTCATCAGGAGCATAATGAGAAACATTGCGTTTGTCAATACTCCAGTCGAAATCATCATGTGCAGTTACCGGTGCTTCTGCCACGGGAGCAGCTGCAGGTTCTGCAACAGGTGCGTTTGTTGTCGCAGTAGGTTCTGCCGGGGCAGCACTCTCCTGTTCATCTGCGTTTAAGTGTTTAACAATTAAATTCTGAAACATAAAATAGTCCCGAAGGGATTTAATTTCGGGGGTGCAAAAATACGATAAAATCATGGTATTTCAAGGATTCCAGCTGCATTCGGCTACCATAGTATTAAAAAAGCATTAAGGCTGAACTTTTTTTAATCTTTTCTTCATTCGCATTAACATTATTTTGCATCTGAGAACTGTAATTTGATCGCCTAAAATCAGTCAACATATGAAAAAGTTGTTCCTGGCGATCATCGCCTCCTGCTTATTAACAGTTGCCAACTATGCACAAACCACCCCTAAAAAAGATGCTAAAGCCCAAACTTCACATGTGAAAAAGGATGGCACTCCTGATAAACGGTTCAAAGAAAATAAAGATTCTGCCAAAACCAAACACCTGAAAAAAGACGGTACTCCCGATAAAAGGTTCAAAGACAACAAGAAGAGCTAGTTAATTCAATTGGCTGGTTATACAATTGCGCGGCTATAAGCAGTGCTGGCGTAATTGAACCGATCAGGTATCAACAAAGAAAAGATAACCGGTTATGGCCGGGTTATAAATAGGGTTGTTTATGGTGCTTATACAAGCGGGAAGCAATTCCCGCTTTTTTATTGGTCTTGTTCGTTCGCCTGCCCGGCTTTGGCAGCAATGGCTTTGGCTGCCAGCCAGCCGCTGGTCCAGGCATGCTGAAAATTAAAGCCACCGGTTATACCATCCACATCCATTATTTCTCCGGCAAAGAACAAACCAGGTATCTTCCTGCTTTGCATGGTGTTCACCTCTATCTCGGCCAGGCGGATGCCGCCGCAGGTAACAAATTCTTCTTTAAATGTGGTTTTACCACGCACATTGAAGGGCTGGGCCACCAGCAGATGTATAAGGTTGTTTTGCAGTTTAGCTGGCAGGTCGGCCCAGCGCAGGTCAGTACCAATACCGCTTTGCTCCAGCAAATACAACCAAAGGCGGGCGGGCAACCCGAAAGGATTCCTGCCGCTTATTTTCTGTGCTGATAGTTGCTGGCGCCATTGCCCCCATTCATCGCGCAAGCTTTGTTCATGATAACCCGGCAACCAGTTAACTGTTATAGCAAACTGGTATTGTTTCTCCGCCAGTGTTCTTGCTCCCCAGGCAGAAAGCTTCAGCACAACCGGGCCACTAAGGCCCCAGTGGGTGATCAGCAGAGGGCCCTGCTCCTGTAATTTTGTTCCGTTGATTTTTACAATGGCCTGCTCCACACTTACCCCCATTAGTGCAGTGACAGGGTGTTGGGGAATATTAAAAGTGAAAAGAGAGGGCACAGGCGGCTCTATCGTGTGTTGCAGGGCTGTTAGCCAATGAAATTGTTCTGCTTTGGGATAACCGCCACAGGCCACACATATATAGTCGGCCAGGATCAGCTGTCCGTTCTGTGTATGCAGCCTGAAGCCTTCTGCTCCATACCGCTCTATCTGCTGGATAGCGGTATTCATCCGCAGCTCAACACCATAGGTATTTACTTCGCGCAACAGGCAATCGATAATGGTTTGAGAATTGTCTGTAACGGGGAACATCCTGCCGTCGGCTTCTGTTTTCAGCTCTACGCCCCTTTGCTGAAACCATTCAATGGTATGTGTGGGATGAAACCAGTGAAATGCTTTTTTTAAAAAATGCTGGCCTCTAGGATAGCGTTTTACCAGCTCGGCAATATCAAAGCAATGATGGGTAACATTACACCTGCCTCCGCCACTTACCTTCACCTTGGCTAAAATTTTACTGCTTTTTTCCAGTACCAGCACTTTCATGCGGGGATGCAGGCGGGCTGCATTCACAGCACAAAAAATACCGGCGGCTCCGCCGCCGATAACCACCAAAGTCTTTGCTGATTGCATAATGCAGTAGCCTGTTCAGCAAGCATCCCGCCCAATATACCAGTAATAGCATGCCGGCAGGCTGCGGCCTATCAGGCGAAATAGCTGGTATTTAAGTTAGGATTCTTTTTTTCTGCCGCTTCAATAATACTGTAATCAGACAATATCAGCGCCTTGCCTTTTTTCACGCATACATCATGTTCAAAATGTACAGAAGGCTTGCCATCAGCGGTGCGCACCGTCCAGCCATCATCTTCTGTATAAACATCTTTTTTGCCCAGGTTAATCATGGGTTCTATTGCCAGCACTACATTTTCATTGAGTTTGGCGCCGGTACCTCTTTTACCGTAATTGGGCACCTGGGGGTCTTCGTGCATCCTGCGGCCCAGGCCATGACCTACCAGCTCGCGAACAACACCATAACCATATTTCTTTTCTGTATGTTCCTGTATGGCAAAAGCCACATCACCAATCCTGTTGCCGGCAATGGCTTTTTCAATGCCTTTGTACAATGATTCTTTGGTCACTTTCACCAGTTGCAGTACTTCTGCACTAACTTCTCCCAGAATGAACGTATAGGCATGCTCCCCCACAAACCCGTCGCGGGTGATACCCAGGTCTACCGATACGATATCCCCTTCTTTCAGGGGCTGGTGATTGGGAAAACCATGCACCACCACATCATTTACCGAAGCACAGATATTATATGGATACCCGTTGTACTTATAAAAAGAAGGGATCCCCTTATAATCAGCGATCATTGTTTTACACAGTTCATCAATCTGCAGGGTGGTGATCCCCGGTTTCAGCATCAGCGCCACTTCTGCCAGCATTTTGCTTACCAGTGTAGCGTTTTCCTTCATAATGGCAATTTCTGCATCTGTCTTGTAAATAATCATATTGTATCTCCTGGTCATTGTAAGGTAGAAGGTGTACTGTTTAAAGTTAAGGCCCACCCTAAACATTAAGCCTTGTTCCTTTATCTTAAAAAAATAACCTGTCAGCACAAGACCAACAGGTTACTACTTATGTTTATTTATTTCTTTAGCGCCTGATCAATTTCCTGCTTAGTAACTGGCTGTTGTCATCGCCTGTCTTCCCTGCAAACGGCCACCTTTCATTAAACCATCGTATTCGCGCATCAGCAGGTGTGTTTCGATCTGCTGCAGGGTATCCAGAATTACACCCACCATAATCAGCAGGGAAGTACCACCGAAGAAAGTGCTGAATGCCTGTGTTACACCCAAACGCTGTGCAAAGCCGGGTAAAATACCCACTATTGCCAGGAAGATGGCACCGGGCAGGGTGATCTTATCCATGATAGCACCGATATAATCAGCAGTAGGTTGACCGGGTTTTACACCGGGGATAAAACCATTGTTGCGCTTCAGGTCTTCACTCATCTGCTTGGGATTAAAGATCAGGGCTGTATACAGGAAGGTAAAACCAATTACCATTACCGCATAGATGATCATATACCAGGCATTGCTGTGATCGTTGAAAATACGCACAATACCTTTTGCAGAATCGAGGTTGGTGAAGTTAAACAATGTTGGCAGGAACATAATAGCCTGCGCAAAGATGATCGGCATTACACCAGAGCTGTTCACCTTCAGTGGCAGAAACTGGCGGGCACCGCCGAACTGCCTGTTGCCAATGATCTGTTTGGCATAATTCACCGGTATTTTACGTACACCCTGGATCAGTATTACCAGACCCATGATGATGGCAATAAGAATAGCGATCTCGATCAGGAAGATCAGCAATCCGCCACCGCCTTTAGCCTGTTTGGCGCCGAATTCCTGTATCAGCGATTGCGGCAACCTGGCAAGGATACCTACCATAATGATGATAGAAGTACCATTACCCAAACCTTTATCCTGTATTTTTTCGCCCAGCCACATTACAAACATGGTACCTGCTGTAAGTACAATCAGTGTAGAGGCGAAGAAATAAGGCTGGTAAGCAGGTATAATGGCCTCAGCATAACCGGGGCTTTTCAGGTAAGCCACATAGGCGCTGGCCTGGAACAGTGTAACGATCACCGTGAGGTAACGTGTCCACTGGTTAATTTTTTTACGGCCGCTCTCTCCTTCTTTCTGTACTTTTTGCAATTGTGGAACCAGGATGGTCATCAGCTGCATGAAGATAGAAGCGGAGATATAGGGCATGATACCCAGAGCGAGGATCGAAGCTTGTGAAAAGGCACCACCGGCAAATGCATCGAATAAACCCAGCAAACCGTTTTTACTGGCATTGGCTTTGGCGGTTTCAAGCAAGTTAGGATTGATACCCGGCAGCACGATATGTGTGCCCAGGCGGTAAACAGCAAGTAAAGCAAGGGTTACAACAATCTTATTTCGCAACTCCTCAATACTCCAGATGTTCTTTAAAGTCTGAACTAATTTTTTCACTGAACTGTGGTTAATTGTGTGAAATGCTTTAAAACCAAAAAAGACGCACCTCTTCAGTTAGATGTGCGTCTGGCAAATATCGTTAAAATTTAGTTCAAAACTTCAACGCTGCCCCCGGCTGCTTCAATAGCCGATTTGGCTTTCTCGCTTACCGCATTTACCTTGAAGCTGAGCTTGGCTTTCAGTTCACCATTACCCAGTACTTTCACTTTATCGGTACGGCTGATTAAACCATTGATATACAGGTTTTCCAGTGAAAATTCTGAAAAACCGTATTTTTCAGACAGTTGCTCAATTTGTCCCAGGTTAAACACTTTGTATTCAACGCGGTTATTGTTTTTGAAGCCACGTTTGGGCAAACGGCGCTGGATAGGCATCTGGCCACCTTCATGACCATTTTTACGCTGGTAACCGGCACGGCTCTGGCCACCTTTATTACCTTTGGTAGAAGTACCACCTTTACCACTGGCTTCACCACGGCCTAAACGTTTCTCTTTGTGCGTAGAACCTTCAGCAGGTTTTAAATTGTGCAGTTTCATGTGTATCTGATTTTTAACTCAACGGGGAATCGCCCCTCGCTTTTAATTTAGTTAATATGTCCATAAGAAAACCGGGATCATCACAGGGAATACCTGTTCATCCACTTGTTTTCAAACTGATTAGGCCAGTTCTTCCACTTTTACCAGGTGGTGAACTTTGTTTACCATACCCAGTATCTGGGGCGTGGCTTCCACTTCCCTGGTAGCATTCAGTTTGGTTAAACCGAGTGCTTTCAAGGTCAGTTTCTGACGCTCGGGACGGTCAATGGCACTTTTTACCTGAGTGATTTTAATCTTTTTCATACCCCAAATCCGCCTATGGTGCGGACCCTTTATTAAGTTTAGCAATATATTCCTCACTTGCCCTGGCGGGAAGCGGAATTATTATCCGTTAAATACTTTTTTCAGTTGCAGGTTGCGGTGTTTAGCTACCTGTACGGGCTCGCGCAGCAGGGTTAAAGCCTTAATGGTTGCTTTTACCACGTTGTGCGGGTTGGCAGAACCCAGGCTTTTAGCCAGAACGTCGGTGATACCGGCGCTTTCCAGTACAGCACGCATGCTGCCACCGGCAATTACACCGGCACCATGTGCTGCAGGTTTAATCAATACCTTGGCAGCGCCTTCTTTACCCAGCTGGTCGTGCGGGATGGTTCCATGCATAACCGGTACTTTCACCAGGTTTTTCTTGGCGTCTTCGATACCTTTGGTGATGGCTTCCTGAACTTCTTTGGCTTTACCCAAACCCTGGCCTACCACTCCATTTTCATTACCCACTACAACCAGTGCAGAAAAGCTGAAAGTACGGCCGCCTTTTGTAGTTTTCACTACACGGTTAATGGCAACAACTTTCTCTTTCAGTTCAACGTCGCCAGTAGCTTTAACCTTATTTACGTTTACTTTAGACATTTATATCGGTTTACGATGTTAGATGTTCGATGCAGATTGTTGTTTTTTTGAACAACCTGACATTTAAAATTTCAGTCCGCCTTCGCGTGCACCTTCAGCAACTGCTTTTACACGGCCATGGTACAGGTAACCGCCACGGTCAAATACCACAGTGGTAATACCCAATGCTATAGCTTTGCGTGCTGCGGCAGCACCAACCAGTTTAGATTGCTCGCTTTTATTTACTTTCTGAGCCTGGATATCTTTATCCTTGGTGCTGGCAGAAACCAGGGTTTTGCCACTCACATCATCGATCAGCTGGATATAGATATCGCTGTTGCTGCGAAACACTGATAACCGGGGCTTTTCGGCAGTACCCGCTACTTTCTTACGAATACGGTAGTGGATTTTCTGTCTTCTTACAACTTTACTGTCCATTGTTGTTTATTTAAACTCCCCGATACTGCCGGGAAGTGTTGTTCAAAGTTTGAAGTTTCAAAGTGTAAGGTTTAACGGGTTGCATTAAACCTTACACTATTGAGCATATTATTTACCAGCAGCTTTACCAGCCTTACGACGGATAAACTCATCGCTGTATTTAACACCTTTACCTTTGTACGGCTCGGGTTTACGCAGGCTTCTGATTTTGGCAGCTACCTGACCCAGTAATTGTTTGTCGATACCTTCCAGTGTGATTTTGGGGTTCTGCCCTTTTTCAGTTACAGTAGCCACTTTCAGTTCTTTGGGAACTTCAAAGAGGATATTATGAGAGTAACCGAGAGAGAGGTCGAGGATATTACCCTGGTTGGCGGCTTTATAACCCACACCTACCAGTTCCAGTTCTTTTTTAAATCCATCTGTAACGCCTTTTACCAGGTTGGCAATCAGGGCGCGGTACAGGCCATGCAGGGCACGGTGACGGATCTGATCGGTAGGACGTGAGAAAGTGATCACGTCGTCTTTTACTTCAATTTTGATATCCCTGTCTACAACCTGTTTCAATTCACCTTTTGCACCCTTAATGGTAATGGTGTTATCGTTCGCTACTGTAGCAGTAACGCCTTTGGGAAGATGAATCGGTTGTTTACCTACGCGTGACATAGTCGATTGGTTTATTATATGTTTTGAATCATCTGCCAGTGTTCAGCCCCGACTAAAAGGCTTAATTATCAGGCAAACCTTACGAAATAATTAATAGATATAGCACAGCACCTCGCCACCAACATTCTCGGCTTTAGCCTGTTTGTCGGTCATCACACCTTTGGATGTGCTCACGATGGCAACACCCAGGCCATTGATCACCCTTTTGAAATCAGCGGGCTTTGCGTACTGGCGCAGACCCGGGCGGCTGATTCTTTCCAGGGAACGGATGGCAGGCTGTTTGGTAGCAGCATCGTATTTCAATGCTATCTTGATCAAACCCTGTTTGTTATCATCCTCAAATTTGTATTTCAGGATATAACCCTGATCGTACAGGATCTCAGTAATACGCTTTTTCAGGTTAGAAGCAGGGATTTCTACTATTCTGTGACCTGCTAACTGTGCGTTACGAATCCTGGTCAGGAAATCTGCTATAGGATCAGTTACCATATTATTTGCCCTCCTACGTCCCGGGAATGCTCACGGGATAATTGGAAAAGTTGTTTAAAATTTAGAATCAGTTGATATCAGCGGTATTACCAGCTGGCTTTCTTTACACCTGGAATTTTACCATTCAATGCCATTTCACGGAAGGTTACCCTGGACAGGCCAAAATAACGCATATACCCTTTGGGGCGGCCGGTGAGCTGGCAACGGTTTTTCAACCGAACGGGAGATGCATTGCGTGGCAGTTTATCCAGCGCTGCATAGTCGCCTGTGGCTTTCAGCTCGGCACGTTTGTCAGCAAATTTGGCTACCAGTGCTTCCCTTTTTCTTTGTCTGGCTTTTATTGATTCTTTTGCCATGTTGTATTGAAATTTCAGTTTTCAAACTTCCCGAAGATATCCTTCGGCCCGGTTTTCCATTGTAGCGGTATCCCGGAACCTGCCACCGGCAGGTTGTTTATATTGAATTAAATTAATCTTCTTTTTTGGCAGCGTTTTTAAATGGCATTCCCATTTCTTTCAGCAGCTCGTAAGCTTCTTCGTTGCTGCCTGCAGAGGTTACGAAAGTGATATCCATACCAGTGATCTTATTCACTTTATCGATATCGATTTCGGGGAAGATGATCTGCTCGGTAACACCCAGTGTGTAGTTACCGCGGCCATCAAATGCCTTATCGCTGATACCTTTGAAGTCACGTACACGGGGCAGGGCCACGGAGATCAG
>CBJLMB010000083.1:0-9935 GCA_966424055.1 uncultured Deminuibacter sp.
ATCAGAACACATTCAACGTTAAACTTTAAACCTTCAACATCATAACGGTAGTGGGTATCAGAACACATTCAACGTTAAACTTTAAACCTTCAACATCATAACGGTAGTGGGGTATCAGAACACATTCAACGTTAAACCTTAAACCTTCAACGTTAAACGTTAAACCTTCAACATAAAAACCCAACGGGGCTTTCAGCAGAAATAGCTATCTTCGCCGCTCTTAAAAGTTCTTTTTTCATGATCAGCAGAAGAAATATACGGGTTAAGGTGATGCAGTTGATTTATGCACTGGATTCCATGAACGAAAACGAAACCCAAGGCCAGGGCAAAGCCGACCCCGTAAAAAAACTAACCCAGCAAATTGACCAGTCCCGCGAGCTCTTTGTTTTTTTATTGCATTTTTTACTGGAAGTGGCCCGCTATGCCGAAACCGATGCCCGTCAACGCGCTGCTAAAAACCTGCTGACAAAAGACGATCTGAATGTAAATACCAAGATAGCCGGCAACGAACTTCTCTGGAAAATACTGGAAAACGAATCTTATAAAAAAGCCGTAGCAACCGATAAACCCGAAAAGGTGGAAGACAGCGCAGAATGGCTGCGGAAAATTTACCTGAACCTGGTGGCTTCTGAAGAATACCAGGCTTATATCGCTGTACAGGGCAGGGATAAGCAGGCAGAGAAAGATATGATCAAATTTATTTTCACCGACCTGATGCTGCCCAATGAAGATTTCCTGGCTTTTGTGGAAGAACATTTTACCAACTGGGATGATGATGCAGAAATGATGCTGCAGCTGATGCTGAGCTACCTGCAGAAACCATCCGCCTACAATCTCCAGGATATGATGGGCGCCGAAAAATGGCAGTTCGCCCGCAGCCTGCTCACCACCACACTGGAAAAAAGGGAATACCTGTCAGAACTTATCAAGCCCAAATTAAAAAACTGGGATCCCGAACGCATCGCGCTGCTCGATATGATACTGATGCAGATGGGGGTAGCCGAATTCCTGTACTTTGAAACCATTCCGCCAAAGGTCACCATCAACGAATACATCGATATAGCCAAGGATTACAGCACACCGCAAAGCGGGCAGTTTGTCAATGGTATTCTGGATGGTATTCATAAAGAATTACTGGCACAGCAAAAGATCAATAAAACCGATTTCAGGCAAAAGGCCTGATAATATCACCAGGTTTGTCATTTCCGGGAAAACCGCACCGGGTTTTAAGAATAGTTAAGCCTTACCGGTAGCGTTAAAAGCTGAAACAAAACTCCCTACATTTGCATCGCAATTTTGCATGGATATGAAGTATGTATGTACATTTTTGTTCCTGGCTGCCATAGCCGGTACCGCCTGTAAAGGAAAAAATAACACAGCAGCAGCTGCTGCGGCTTTGCAGAAAGTACAGGCCGATACTGCCAATTATACCGATATCCAGTGGCTGGATTCTATGGTGAATTTCGGATCCATCCGTTTCGGTGAGCATGTGAACGTACAGTTCAGGTTTAAGAACACCGGTAATAAACCGCTGATTATTACCAATGTGGTGGCAAGTTGCGGCTGTACAGTGCCCGATTTTACCAAAACACCGGTTGCCCCCGGTGCCGAAGGGATGGTAACAGGCGCATTCGACAGCAACAGGGCGCATCCGGGTACGGTGCGTAAAACCATTATGGTAACCGCCAATACCAGGAACAAACAGCAGTTTGAACTTATTTTTAACGGGGATATCAAAGAAAAAGACGCCCAATAAACGGGTTCTTTCAAATTGTCCCGCAACGCAGATTCTACATTTTTAATTAATACGAAACAACAATGACGAATTCTTTATTAACGGTATTACTGGCAGCACCTCAGGGAGGTCAGCAGGGTGGGGGTAGTTTTCAGCTGATCATGATGGGGGCCATTATCCTGGTATTCTGGCTGTTTATGATCCGTCCCCAGGCTAAAAAAGCAAAAGAGCAGAAGAAATTTATCGAAAACCTGCAGAAAGGTGATAAAATCGTTACCATCGCAGGCATACATGGTACCATCAATAAGGTGAATGAAGACAATACCCTGCAGCTGGAAGTAAGCCCCGGAAGCTATATCAAGATTGAAAAATCTGCGATCAGCCAGGAGTGGACAGCCGCTTTGAACAAGGCCACTGCCGCAGCCAGCACAGATGCAAAATAATAACAGTGCATAACCAGTATAAGCCACTCCCGCAGAGTGGCTTTGCTTTTATAACAGAACAGCGATGCTGAAAATCGGTTTAACGGGTGGTATCGGGAGCGGTAAGAGTACTGTAGCCCGTATTTTTAAAAGCATGGGCGTACCTGTATTTGATGCAGACAGTGAGGCCAAAAGGATCATGGCCACCGACACTGCCCTGCAGCAATCCATCCGGCAAACCTTTGGCGAAGAAGTGTTCAGCGAAGGATTGCCCGACAGGAAAAAACTGGCCGCTGTTGTGTTCAGCAATCCTTTTAAACTGGAGCAGCTCAATGCCCTGGTTCATCCCGCAACGATTGCCGCCGCTGAACGCTGGATGAACAACCAGCAATATGCTTATACCGTCAAAGAAGCAGCCCTGCTGTTTGAAGCCGGTTCTACCGCACACCTGGATTATATCATCGGCGTATATGCCCCCCAGGCCCTGCGCATACAAAGGGTGATGAACAGGGACGGTGTAGACCGCTCAGAGGTACTGCTGCGTATGGCCCGGCAAATCGATGAAGATATTAAAATGCGTCTCTGCGATTTTGTTGTGGTGAACAATGAACAGCAATTACTGATACCACAGGTGATAAAATTGCATGAACAGTTTTTATCCCTGGCAAAACAATCCGCCTGATGCCTTCTCTGCATGAACAGATACAAAACAAAAAACCTTATTTAACCGGTATACTGATAGCCCTGGTGGCCACACTGCTGTTTGCCGTGTTTTTTGCTATTCCCCGCGCAGCAGGGCTTACACTGCCTTATCGCTGGGGGTATATTCCCCTGGGGCAAAAAAGGTTTACCATGGAGCAATACCTGGGCCGTACAACAGCTGTGGATGCTGCCACACCGGGCATTTATAAAGAACAGCGTATTGCCTACCGCAAAAACGGGGAATATACACTAACCCTGTTATACAATACCCAAGACACCACGGTACAATCGTATACCATTCATTTCACCTATCGCCTGGGCTTTTTTCACAAGCAGTATTTACTAAAGGATGTAAAATAAAGTGAGGCACGCTATTTTGTCAGTTTAAAACACCACCGTTTCAGTTTCCCCTCAAAATCAAATGGAGTAGTGGCCTTGGTAATATCCTTGATAGAAGCGGCATGGATCTTCTCCGCATCCAGGATGAATTTGGTGTAATTGGTACTGAAATAAATGATGCCGCCAGGGGTAGTGGCTTTCAGCACATCGTTCAGCAGTTCCACATGATCGCGCTGGATATCCAGGAAATCTTTCATACGCTTGCTGTTACTGAAAGTGGGCGGATCCATCACAACCAGGTCAAACTGCCCCGGCCCTAATTGCTTCAGGTACTGCTTAACATCAGCATGTTCAAAACGGTACTGTTCATTTTTAAGGCGGTTGATGGCAAAATTATCCGCCGCCCAGTTAAGATAGGTTTTGGACAGGTCGACTGATGTAACAGCCGCTGCGCCCCCCGCCGCTGCATACACCGAAAAAGAGCCGGTATAACAGAACAGGTTCAGCACGCGTTTACCTGCCGCTTCCTCCTGCACCATTTTGCGCGTAATACGATGGTCCAGGAACAAGCCTGTATCCAGGTAATCTGTAAGGTTGACAAGAAATTTCAGTTTGTTCTCTTCCACTGTGAAGAATTCTTCCTGCAGGTCCAGTTTTTCGTATTGCTCCTGGCGGTGCGACATGCGTTTGCGCTGGCGTACATATATTTTTTCTGCCGGAACCTCCAGCAGCCTGCTGATCAACTGCTCGCATTCGCTCATCCAGGCAGTATGTTCCTCCTCTGTCATACCATGCCTGCGCAGGTATTCTGCCAGGTATACTTTGTCCTCGTACAGTTCAATACAAAAAGGGAATTCTGGCAGGTCATGATCGTATACACGATAGCAGGTCACCTGCTGCCTTTTGGCCAGTTTACTTTTGTGTTTATACACTTTCTGCAACCGGTTTTCGAACATCCGGAATTTTTCTGTATCCATGCTGGCGCAAAAATAAACCTTTCGTTAACTCCCTGCCAGTACTTGCTGAAAAGAAAGGAAAAGCGTAACTTATACATCCTTTACCCTTCATATCTATTCATTTAAAAAAAAATTGCCATGAGCGATCAAACAAAAAAAGAAGAAGGTTTTCTGGATAAAATGAAAGAAACCTTGTCTGATCTGAAAGACAAAGCAGGTGAAGTATGGGAAAAAGTAGAAGAAAAGGCTGAATCTGCCTGGGATGCGACCAAAGAAAAAGCAGGGGAATTAAAAGACAAAGCCACTGAGCTGAGCGATAACCTGCTGCACAAAGATCATACAGAGAATCCCGAGCCGCCCGCTAAAGGATAATTTTCCTTAAAAAATTGAGCTGCCAGCGATAAACAATGAGCGCGTCTCAATGCTATCGGCTGGCAGCTCACTGCTTTTTATACTATTTCAGTTTGGCCAGGGCATCTTTGATACGTGCCCAGGCTTTTTCGATATTCTGCATGCTGTTGGCAAAAGAGAACCTCACGCAGTTGGGTTCACCAAATGCTTCACCCATTACGGATGATACATGGGCTGTATTCAGCAGGTACATAGAAAAATCTGCCGAATTGCCAATGGTGGTAGTGCCGTCGGATTTACCGAAATAAGCAGAGATATCCGGGAAAATATAAAACGCGCCATCCGGCGGAAAACATTTGATGCCCGGGATTTCTTTTACCAGCTGCAATACTTTTTCTCTTCTGCGGGTAAATTCCTCTGCCATTTCCTGGGAGGGGCGCAGGTCGGCTGTAAGGGCCACTACAGCGGCTTTCTGTGTAATGGAGTTGGTACCGCTGGTAAACTGTCCCTGCAGTTTTTCGGTGGCTTTTGCCACATCAGGATGAGCGGCGATATAGCCAAGGCGCCAGCCTGTCATGGCAAAACCCTTGCTCAGCCCGTTGATGATAACAATACGGTCTTTCAGGTCATCAAACTGGGCAATGCTTTCGTGCTTGCCAACAAAATTGATGTATTCGTAAATCTCGTCAGAGATAATGAAGATACCGGGATGTTTTCTGAACACGGCTGCCAGTGCTTCCAGCTCGGCTTTGCTGTATACCGCGCCTGAAGGGTTACAGGGTGAAGAGAACAGGAATACTTTGGTTTTGGGTGTAATGGCCGCTTCCAGCTGTGCAGGCGTTATTTTAAAACCAGATTCCAGCGTGGTATGTACTTCCACTACTTTACCACGGGCAATTTTCACCAGCTCTGAATAGGTAACCCAGTAAGGTGTGGGGATGATCACTTCATCATTGTCATCTACCAGGGCCAGTATGGCATTGGCCAGGCTTTGCTTGGCGCCGGTAGATACAACAATATTTTCCGGTTTATAGTCCAGGTTATTGTCGCGCTTGAATTTTAAACATACGGCTTCTTTCAGGTCGGCATAGCCGGCAACAGGGGTATAATGGCTCCAGTTGTCCTGAATGGCCTTGATGGCAGCATCTTTAATGTGTGAGGGCGTATCAAAATCGGGTTCGCCAAGGCTGAGGTCGATCACGTCGACGCCTTTGGCCCTTAATTCACGGCCCAGTTTGGCCATTTTCAATGTTTCCGGTTCATTGAATCGTTGAAGGAGAGAAGATAGTTGCATGGTCATAACAAAGTTTACAATTGAACAAAAATAAGTAATCGACAGGGTAAATCGTCCCCGCTGCAGAAAAATAGGAACAGTGGGTTAGTGCTGCCCGGAGTAGTGCAGGTAAGCCGGTTCAGCGGCAGGAGAAAGGCCGTTTTTTGTTTAGTTGACCGGGGAATCGATCACATGCAATACACCATTGGTGGCAAGTTTATCATACCGTTTCAATAGTATGGGTTTCGGCGGTTGGGTAGACCTTGGTGTGTCTATGAGCAGCGGTGTAATGGATAAAGGATCTTTGCCCAGCAGCAGGGTATCCTGGTGCCTGTTGATAATACGGCTGCCATTGACAAAATCGCCGGTTACATAATACCCGGTTGTCATGTACCTGTACACAATGGCAGTGAGCAATGAATCCCTTACTTTACCAATAATCGCGCTGCTGCTGATGCTGTCTTTACTTTGCTGAAGCGCATTATCCGTGGGTGCAAACATGGTATAGATGGTGCTCACAGCAGACAGATCAGCAAAATTGGCTTTCATGGTAGAATCTTTGGTCACCGCTTGCAGCAGCAGCGAAAAATTGCCTGCATCCGCCTGAAGCAGCTGCATAAGCGTTTGGGTGGGTGCCACCAGCACTTTGTCCATCACCTGTATCAGCCCGTTGCTACAGGCAATATTGGGCTTTTTTATCGCAATGCTGTTAATAAAAGCGCCGTTGGGATTGTTGCTGACAAACAACACTGTTCCCAGCTGCGTTTTAATGTTTTGTCCCTGTTGCATTTTGCCGGTTGACAGGGCGGCTGCCAGCAGGTGGTATTGCACCAGTTTACGGCATATGCTGTCGGGCCAGGCCGCTATACTGTCTTTCGTAATACCGCCTTTGGCAAAAGCTGTATTATCTGGCGCAAAGAGGGTGATAGAAGGGGCGGCATTCAGCAGGTCTTTCATTCCTGCTTTAGTAATAGCAGTTTGCAAAAGCGACATACTGGTGTCTGCAGCAATGGTTTGCTCAACCGAAAGACCCGGCGGCTCAGGCACGTTGTTGTGTTTACAGCCCATCAAGGCTTTTCCTGTTAGTATACCTGCAAAAACGATGGAAATTATTTTTTTCATAGCCATGATAGTGCCTTCTGTTCCTGTACCGTTGTGTTGCTTAAGAGCTCAAATATACGGATTGCACTGAGCCCCGGCAGCATTTATGGCAGGCTGCTGAATGTTTAACGTTTTGACACGCAACAGGGACGATCACCCTTATGGCAGTTTGGGTGTATTGACAGTAGCGGTATCCCGGTAATACAGGCCAGATGCGGTTGCGGCAAACATATACTTCCCGCATTTATTCAGCGAAGTGATCTGGTTGGTAAGCAAGCCATCATTGTCCAGCTCTTTCATTGTAAGCGTGGTGCCCTCCAGCGTAACACGCGCCAGCTGGGAATTATACACGGCATATACTTCATTATCACCCACATTAAAATAATGCATCAGCTGAAAGTTGTAGGGAGCATCGCCGAACTGGCTCCAGGTTTCACCCTGGTCGGTGGAAATACAAAATTTATCTCCTGCCAGTGCAAACAGGTAATTGTTGAGGGTGAACATTTCGGTTACATAACCCGCCTGCTGCCCGATGGGGGAATAACCGAAATTTTTTATATTACCCAATGTATCTACACTAAAGAACTGTGTATACAGGTGTACAAAAAATTTATGGTAAAAGGCCCGCGAGTAGTAATTACCATTGAAAAAGCCTGTTGTACCCGGGGCTGGTTTAACCACCAGGTCTTTTACATTACTGATGGCCACCGGCCTGCTGCTGCTCAAGCCTGCCGTTTCTGCTTTAATAAGGCTTAGTTTTGCCTGGTCTTTCCCATCTATTTCATAAGGCGCCAGTATATACCGCGAATCGATGATCGGGTACCCCTGGTTATAGAAACCGCCCTGGGGAAAACCGCGTACAGCATATGGATAGCCGGTAGAAGGCGGTAACGGGTAATCGAGCCAGTTGGTCAATGCAATGGTGGAATAAGGGCCATTCAGCACCAGGCGGCCTGAATCTACCCGCGCAACGATCAGGTTTTTATCAATGGTCGGTGCAGCAAATCCTCCAGCGAATGTGGTGGGGATCAAGAATCCTTTAAGTGAGTTGGTACTAAGCTGGTTGGGGTTCACCATCCAGCCTGTAATACCATTGGCTACAATAATCGTGGTATCATTGGCTACTGCACTGGTGAACAAAACTTTATTCAAACCAAAAACAACGGAATCCAGTTTCCAGGCATACTGCTTGTTTACTGTTCGCGTTTCTACAATGGTTTTACGGCAGGAAAAGATAAGGATGGAAAACAGGCAAAGGGTCAAAAAGCTGGTTGTGTTTCGCATAAGTGTTAGGTATAATGACAGTTCAAATTACAAATGCAGGATAATTTTACAGGTTAAATAAATGTTGTTTTTGCGTGGTGGAAAATTGCTGCTGCGCATCTATACAAACAAACGGTCGTACTTGTCAAATCTTCAGCTAGATTTGCGCTATTAAAGATCGTTATGCCACACGAAGCAATTTCTGTTTTTGACATGTTTAAGATTGGCGTTGGCCCCTCCAGCTCTCATACCCTTGGCCCCTGGCGTGCAGCGCAGCAGTTTGTTCATTCTCTTCAAAACCGCTATCCCGGCGCTTTGCCGGTATCGGTACAGGTGCTGCTGTATGGCTCATTGGCCAAAACAGGCAAGGGCCATGGTACGGATATCGCTGTACTGATGGGCCTGAGCGGGGAAGATCCTGTAACAATTGACGTGAACAGTATTACAGATAAGGTAGCCGCCATCCAGCAGCAGCGGCAGCTGCACTGGGGAGGCATACAATGGATCGCGTTTGATATAGCAGCCGATCTACAGTTCCTGTTCAATGAAACACTCCCTTTCCATCCCAACGGGCTCAGTTTTCTGGCCACACTGGATAATGGTGAACAGGTTTCTGAAACCTATTATTCCATCGGCGGCGGCTTTGTAGTGAAAGAAGGGGAGAAAGCGGGTACCGGCAGCCAGGTAGACCTGCCTTTTCCCATCAACACAGCAGACGACCTGCTTCACTGGTGTATGAAAACAGGTATGGCCATACATGAGGTGGTCATGGAAAATGAATCTGCCTGGCGCAGTGAACAGGCCACCCGCGAAGGGGTATTGCAGATATGGCATACCATGCGCGATTGTATTTACCGCGGCTGCCATAACAAGGGTGAACTGCCCGGCGGACTGCATGTTCGCAGAAGGGCTTTCGATCTCAATAAAAAACTATTGTGCGGCCAGGAATATGCTGATTATAATTCCTGGCTGAATGCCATCCGCAAAGGTGGCAACCAGTTTAAATACACACTCGACTGGGTAAGCTGTTTTGCACTGGCTGTTAACGAAGAAAATGCCTCTTTCGGCAGGGTGGTCACCGCGCCAACCAATGGTGCGGCAGGTGTTATCCCTGCAGTGCTCCAGTATTTTATCAGTTTCTGCGATGGCTACCAGGAAGAAAAGATTATCCGGTTCTTACTCACAGCTTCAGAAATAGGCAGCATTTTTAAGAAAGGGGCCACTATTTCCGCTGCCATGGGCGGCTGCCAGGCTGAGATCGGCGTTTCATCTGCCATGGCTGCCGGTGCGCTCACTGAAAGTCTTGGCGGAACACAAAGACAGGCGCTGATGGCAGCAGAGATCGCCATGGAACATCATCTTGGCCTAACCTGCGATCCTATAGGCGGTCTGGTACAAGTGCCCTGTATTGAACGCAATACCATGGGCGCTATCAAGGCCATCACTGCCTCCCAGCTGGCTTTACAAAGCGCACCTGACTATGCCAAGGTATCACTCGATAAAGTGATCCGCACCATGTGGGATACCGCACTGGATATGAACAGCAAATACAAGGAAACGGCCGATGGCGGTCTTGCCGTGCATATACCCATCAGTTTGAGCGAATGCTGATGAAGTGAGCAGTGGGCTGCAAGTTTTCAGCTGCAAGTGAAAGAGATGATGAGGATGCCAGGGGTTTCTCGCGGAACACGCGGAAAACGCAGAAAGGACGATCATTTTCAGGATGGCCTGGGAAAATAATTTATTCTATTTAACCCTCCATTCCCACCTCATAGCTGGAAGCTCATGGCTTG
>CBJLMB010000084.1:0-8933 GCA_966424055.1 uncultured Deminuibacter sp.
ACCAATCAACCATTCAACCAATCAACCAATCAACCATTCAACCATTCAACCATTCAACCATTCAACCGATAATACCGCTTATACCATTCGGCGAAGCGGGCTACGCCTTCGGTTATATTGACAACAGGTTTATAGTCGTAATCGCGGATCAGGTCACTTACATCGGCATGGGTGGCAGGTACATCGCCTGGCTGCAGGGGTAGCATTTCTTTGATGGCTTCTTTACCCAGCGCCTGTTCCATCGCCGCGATAAAATCGAGCAGTCTTACAGGCCGGGCATTACCGATATTAACGATCCTGTAAGGTGCGGAAGATATAGATGGATCGGGGTTTGCAGCATTCCAGTCTGGCGAAGGCGTTGCAGGCCGCTGTAATACGCTGTTGACGCCCTGCGCAATGTCTGATACATAGGTAAAATCGCGCAGCATATGGCCATGATTAAATACCTGGATGGGCTGGTTTTGCATGATCGCATTGGCAAATAAAATAGGCGCCATATCCGGCCGGCCCCAGGGGCCGTACACAGTAAAAAAACGGATACCGGTGGTAGGCAAGCCAAATAAATGACTGTATGTATGCGCCATCATTTCATTGGCTTTCTTAGTAGCTGCATATAAAGAAATGGGATGCTCTGCAGAAGCATGCACACTCAAAGGCATTTGGATATTGAGCCCATAAACACTGGAAGAACTGGCGTACACCAGGTGTTTTACAGCCGTGGCGCGGCATCCTTCCAGTATATTTAAAAAACCGGTTACATTACTGTGGGTATAGGCATAAGGATTAACGATCGAATACCGTACACCGGCCTGGGCGGCCAGGTTCACTACTGCATCGAACCGGTACTGTTCAAACAATGCTGCGGTGTTGTCCTTATCTGCAATATCGAGCTGTATGAAAATATAATTGCTTTGTGCTGCGGTAACAGGCTGGTTATAAGCCAGCGCTTCCTTGTGGATGCCCTGTGTTTCGAGGCGGCTGTATTTCAGGTCCACATCGTAATAATCATTGATATTGTCCACTCCAATTACCTGGTGCCCCTGCAACAGCAATGTGTCAACCAGGTGAAATCCTATAAATCCTGCCGATCCTGTAACCAATACTTTCATCTGTTTAATAATTATTGTTCAGTGGTCAGATGCGATTGCTTTTAACAGCCCTGTACGGGAAACCAGGTGATGGATACCCGGTTTTTTCCATGCCTTTGCAGTATCAGTCACACCTGACCGGTATCTTTTATCCATTGCAAAGATCGATGTAAACAGATAAAAAATACATAATACAATGCAAAAAGAGCGGGCCCCTCCGGAGGCCCGCTCTTTTATTATATACCGGCAAGGTTAGTTGCCTGGTACTGTTAGTTTATTGTTTATCCGGTTTACATCGGCCATCCGCTGGCTGGGATCAATTTCCACTTCCCGGATATCTGTAATGGGCCGGCTTATTTCCAGTGGATATTCCCGGTGTGTCCATTTCCATTCAGGATGTACGGTTCGGGGAACAGCCGGGTCGTCAGACGGTTTTTCGCCATACATCAGGTTCATAGGCACATAATGCATCTCCTTTGAGCCGTCTTTGTAAGTTACCAGCACATCCAGGGGCATAGGCATGTACCCCTGCCGTTTCAGGGTTATTATGGTTTTGCCATTGTTCACATTGATATCGCCCAAAGCATAATCGATGGTTTTGGTGGTATACACCCAATACTCCTTGTACCATTGCAGTTCTATCCCGCTTACCTTTTCTGCCACACGGATAAAATCATTGGGATTGGGATGCTTGAACCGCCATTCATTGTAATATTCCAGCAATACCTTGTCAAGGTTCTGGTTGCCGATGATATAGCCCAGCTGCTCCATGAATACAGCTCCTTTGGCATAGGCCGCATTGGCATAGGCGTAATTGGTATTGTAATGATCGGCATGTGTGCTCATGGGTTCTTCCCTTCCGCTTTTTACCAGCTCGAAATAACCTTTATAAGCATCTGTCCACCAGAAATCCGCTGTTTTTCGCAGGAAACCGGATACACGGGCTTCGGCATAAGAAGTAAAGCCTTCATCCATCCAGGGGTACAGGCTTTCATTGGTACCCATCATACCCTGGTACCAGCTGTGCATCCACTCATGCAAGGCAGTACCTACGCTTGCACTTTTGATCAGCGTGGCCATGGGATATTCCATACCACCATCTCCACCCTGTATGAAAGTGTAATTTTTGTATGGGTAAGCGCCAAATGTTTTGGCGATATAGGGATAAGCCATTGCGCAGGTATCGGCCATTTTCTGCCAGCGGGCTTCAACAGAATCTACTTTTTTGTATACAAAATACAACAGCGGGCCTTGTTCGGGCTGACGTTTGATCATGGTGTACTGCGGGTCGGCGGCCCATACAAAATCATGCACATCCTGTGCACTGAACTTCCAGGTAAGGGTATTGCCTGCGGCCGGTTTAACCTTTACACCGGGAGCTTCATAACCAAAGCCGATTTCATTGGCATTCTGTAAAGTGCCTGTTGCTGCCAGCATATAGCTTTTGTCGATGGTGATATTCACATCATAATCGCCCCATACACCATAAAATTCGCGGGCAACATAAGGATTGGCATTCCAGCCCTGATAATCGTATTCCACCATTTTAGGATACCACTGGCTCATACTATAGCGGATGCCCTCTGCATTATCCCGCCCGCTTCTGCGTATCTGTACAGGTACCTGTGCCTGGAAAGCCACTTCAATGCTGGTTTTCGACTTAGGCAGCAGGGGCTTATCCAGCTTTACTTCCAGTATGGTTTCATGTTCTGTGAGCTGCTGCTCTTTTCCATTTATTTTAACATATTGCACTTTCTGAAAACCAATTTCATCTGGCTTGAGATTGCCGATCCTGTCTTTCACCCTTTTATCCCAGTCATAAACAGCCTCACCTTTTTTGGTATACCCCAGCAAAATTTTTCCCAGTTCCTGGCTGCGCACATCCATCATACTGTTGGGCTGAAACGCGTTCCAGTACACATGAAAAAACACACGGTTCAGTGTATCGGGCGAATTGTTCCAGTAGTCAATTTTTTCAGTGCCTGTAAACCGGTTATCCGATACATTCATGTTCACATTCATCTGGTACCTGATACGCTGCTGCCACCTGTCGGGTTGCGCCTGTGCGGTAACCAGCAACAACATGGCCAGTACGGAAAAAAATAACACCTTCATTATTGCAACAAAATTTGATAAGGGGCAAATGTAAACAAATAGCCCGACACGGTGTGCCGGGCTATCGGTGAACTGGTTATAGAAAACCGGTTTATAAAGTGAGTGCATCCCGCAGCAATTGTCCTTCGCTGCTGAAATACAGGTATTTTTTCTGTAATGAGCTTTTCTTTACAAAGATGCGGTAAGAAATATCTTCATCCCTTTTCTCAACAACATACACATCACCGGGTTTCCATTCGGCATATTTGCTTTTTTCAAAACCGTCTTTTACATCATCGGGCAATTCATCATAACTGCTTTTGCGGTCGGTTTCTTCCCAGTCGCCTGATGAAGAGAAGCTGGCAGTATACTGGTCATCATCCATGATAAAACTGGCCTGGAATGAACTGAGCTTATCTTTCCAGGCTACTTTTTCCGCATTGGGAAATTTTTTCCGGAAAGCATCTGTTACATCCGAAGGTATTTTCCTGAACTGCGCGGTACCCGCCACTACAACACCGATCAACAGCAGGATGGTCAACATCGATTTCTTCATACTTGTTATTTTTCAGGTTAGATGTATTGCAGTGCCTTATGCATCATAGCCTGCAATGACAATGACAATTTCCCCCTTAGGCGGTTTCTGTGTATAATGTTCAGCCAGTTCCTGCAGGGTTCCTCTTACGGTTTCTTCAAATAGTTTGGTTAGCTCCCGGCTAACACTGCACTGCCTTTCTGCTCCGAAATATTGTGCCAGTTCCTGCAGGGTCTTCACCAGGCGCAGGGGACTTTCGTACAAAACAATTGTCCGCGGCTCTGTTGCCAGTGCGGTAAGCAGGGTATGACGGCCTTTTTTTACAGGCAGAAACCCTTCAAATACAAACCGGTTGATGGGTAAGCCGCTGTTTACCAGTGCAGGCACAAAAGCAGTGGCGCCGGGCAGGCATTCTACTTTTATGCCCTGGCGTGCACATTCGCGTACCAGTAAAAATGCGGGATCGGAGATGCCTGGTGTACCGGCATCGGTGATCAGTGCCATGTTTTTTCCTGCTGCCAGCTGATCGGCCAGGTGTTGCAGCACTTTGTGCTCATTGTGCTGGTGGTAGGCCGACAATGGTTTGTGTATCTGGTAATGATTCAGCAGTTTGGAGGAGGTACGGGTATCTTCGCACAAAATCACATCCACCGACTGCAGCACTTCCAGTGAGCGCAGCGTAATATCTTTCAGATTGCCGAGTGGTGTGGGAACGAGGTAAAGCATATTCAGTAAGCACGGAGTACAAAATACGAAGTACATTTCCCGCAGGTATGTACTTCGTATTTTTTATTTCGAACCTATTAGTTGATCAGTTCAATTTCGTAAAACTCCATTACCGGATTAGCCAGTAATTTTTTGCTGGCTTCTTCAGCCACTTTGCGGGCTTCTTCTTCAGTAGCAGCGTCAATCTGCAGGGTGATATGTTTTCCGATACGCACATCTTCCACATTGTGGATACCCAAATTCTGCAAACCACCCAATACAGCCTTTCCCTGCGGATCCAGTAAATCTTTCAGCGGCATTACTTTGATCTGAACATGATATGTCATGATGCTTTTTGTTTAAGCGCCAAAGATAAAACAACATAGATAATAAACACGACCGGAACAGCCAGCCACTTAAATATTACCGCCGCCACTATGGCCAGTGCTATCAGTAAAAATCGCGGCCAGTTATCTTTCAGCGTGAGATTTTTAAATTTCAGTGCCATCATCGGCAGCGTGGAAACCATTAAATAACTTATCAGCACAATACAGCCATACCAGAACCATTTATTTACCAGCAGGCTTACTGCCCAAGCCTGGTTGGTATACCAGTAAATAAGCGGGAAAGAAGCGATCAGCAACCCTGCTGCCGGAATGGGTACGCCTTTAAAACCTTGTGATTGTGTGGTATCGAGGTTAAACCTGGCAAGGCGGTAAGCGCCTGCACAGGGAATGATGAATGCAGGCAGCAACCAGCCTGCTGAAATATCCAGCCCGTTCTCCTGCTGTGCATAAGCATAGCGCAGAAATTCAAAAGCGATCATACCAGGCGCCACACCAAAGCTTACCACATCTGCCAGGGAATCGAGCTGTTTACCCAGTTCGGTTGGGCATTTGGAAAGCCGGGCGATAAACCCGTCAAGAAAATCGATCACCGCAGCACAGGCGATAAAAACGGGCGCCCAGTATATTCTTTCAGGCAGTACAATGATATTTTCCCCGCCTGTATCGGTACTCATGGTTAACCCTGTTTGCAAAATGCAAACAATGGCCAGGCAACCGAACACCAGGTTAAGCAGCGTAAACAAATTAGGAATTTGACGGATCATTGCTTGTTGTTGAATGGTGGTGAATACAATCCCAGAGCTTCTTGTTACTTTTTCATCAGGGCCTCAATTTCATCTGCAGTAATCGGGATGTTCTTCATCAAATCCACGTTACCATTTGCTGTAAGCCAGATATTGTTTTCAATACGTATGCCTATTTTTTCTTCTTCAATATAAATACCCGGTTCAACAGTAAGCACTGCCCCGGCAGGGATAGGCTGCAGGAAAGAAGGTGCCAGGTCGTGCACATCTATGCCCAGGTGATGCGAAATACCATGGTACAGGTATTTGCGGTAGGCAGGGTTTTCAGGATCCTGGTTCTTGATATCCTGCTCGGTGAGCAGGCCCAGTTTTACAAACTCGCGTCCGGCCTCTTCCCCTACTTTTTCGTGGTATGCTGCAATGCTAATGCCTGGCTTTAAAATAGATTTTGCATAATTATGCAGGTGTAAACAGGCATTGTACACTTCGCGCTGCCTGGGACTGAATTTGCCATTTACCGGTACTGTACGTGTTAAGTCGGCATTGTATCCGCCATAGGCTGCACCAAAATCCATCAATACCAGTTCACCATCTTTACACTCCTGGTTATTGCTCACATAGTGCAGGGTACGTGCCCTGTCGCCACTTGCGATAATAGAGCTGTAGGCTTCGCCTGTAGCGCGATTGCGTAAAAATTCGTGCAGTATCTCTGCATGAATTTCATATTCCCATACACCCGGATGTATAAACTGCAACAGGCGGCGGAAGGTTTTTTCCGTTATATCCATTGCCTGTTGCATCACTTCTATTTCAAGCGGCGTTTTTACGGCGCGCAGTTCTTTAAATAATTTAGCAGCGCGCAGGTAACGATGCAGCGGGTAACGCTTACGCATTTCGGCTGCATAGCGATAGTCTTTCACCGCAATAAGACTGGCCTTGCGGTTATTTTCATTGGTATTGAGATAGATATTGTCTGCTTCATGTATCCAGGGCTGAAGAAGCGCATCCAGGCTGTCGAGCCATACGACTGTTGATATACCGGAAATAGCCTGTGCTTCATCTTTACGCAGGCGATGTCCATCCCATTTTTCTTTTAATTCATTGGGGCGAACAAGTACCAGTACCTCCCTGTAACGCTGGTCAGGATTATCAGGGTATAGAACCAGTACGGTTTCTTCCTGCTCGATCCCTGTAAGCCAGTACAGATCGGAATTTTGTTTAAACGGGTATAGCGCATCCCCATTAGACGGCAGTTCGTCATTTGAATGGATGATCGCGATAGAATTGGGCTGCATCCTGCCCGCAAAACGGCGGCGGTTTTCTATAAAAATTTCCTGCTTTAGGGGTAAATATTTCATCTCAAAGTGTAATTTATCTTCTTAACAGCACTTGCAAAATACGGTTATCCTGCATACCGGGAAGCGGCAAGATTTGCAAGATACAGGTTTTCCCTGTTGGCATTCATGTTATAATTATTCCATATATAGACCGAAAGCTGCAAAAAAGCCCCTTAACAGGGTTTGAAACCGCTTAAAACCAGCAAAACTGGTTATTTATTTTTAATTAGGGGATCTGGATTATTTCTATAAATTTGTAATATCCAATGGTACAGTCCTGCCATTTCTCTTGAACGTTTCGGCGTAAATGTTTTTGGGTTTTTGGGGTCACTGTAATTGAATTGGTTTTTTAATTACTTAATTTTTTCAAAATGAACATTTACGTTGGAAACCTGAACTGGGGCATGACCAGTGACGACCTGTACAATCTTTTTGCCCCTTTCGGGGAAGTTACTTCTGCAAAGATTGTAACTGACAAATTCAACAACAACCGCAGCAAAGGATTTGGTTTTGTTGAAATGGCGGATGATGATGCTGCAAGAACTGCTATTAGCCAATTAAACGAATCTGAGATTCAGGGCCGCAAAATTGTGGTGAATGAATCAGCTCCCCGCCAGGAAGGCGATGGTGGCTACAAGAAGAAGAGTTTTGGTGGCGGCGGCGGTGGTTACAACCGTGGCGGCAGCGGCGGCGGATACAATCGCGGCGGCGGCGGTGGCGGCTATAACCGTAACCGTGGTGAAGGCGGTGGTGGATACAATCGCTATTAATCATTATCAGTTATAGTATTGAAAAGTCTGGCTTATTTTTAGCCAGACTTTTTTTATTTGAGAGGTATTCCAAAAACAGAGCGGATATGCCAATACTTTCATCGCCGATTGCCGGTTGTATGCGCTGGGGTAAATGGGGCGCCCAGTTCAGCACCACCGAATACAGAACTATGATTGATGCCTGCCTGCAAAAAGGCATCAGTGCATTTGACCATGCCGATATTTATGGGGATTATACCACCGAGGCCGAGTTTGGAAAAGCGCTCCGGGAAAATGTAGCATTACGCCCGCAGTTGCAGCTGATAAGTAAATGCGGTATCCGTATGGTGGCAGCCAACAGGCCGCAGCACCTGCATAAGTCTTATGATACCAGCAGGGAACATATTATCTGGTCGGTGGAACAGTCGCTACAAAATTTTCATACAGATTACCTGGATGTATTGCTGATCCATCGTCCCGATCCGTTATTAAATCCTGCCGAGGTGGCTGCTGCTGTAACCCAATTGAAACAGCAGGGCAAAATAAGGGAGTTTGGTGTATCCAATTTCCTGCCTTACCAGGTAGATGCTCTTCAGGCCTATATCCCTGTTAGTTATAATCAGGTGGAACTATCCATTATTCATCTCTCCCCTTTCACCAATGGCATACTGGATCATTGCCTGCTTCATCATATCCGTCCTATGGCCTGGGCACCATTGGGTGGTGGTGTACTGAATGACGAGCAGCATCCGCGTTATCGCAGTATTGCTGCCACAGCAGCCCGTTTGGCAGAGAAATATGCCACAGGTATCAACCAAGTGTTAATAGCCTGGTTATTGACCCATCCTTCAGGTGTATTACCAGTAGTAGGCACCACTAAAATAGAAAGACTTGTTCAGGCCAATGCCGCCAGCAGTATTCAACTGGAAAGGCAAGACTGGTTTGCATTGTATACCGCCTCCCTGGGAGAAGAGGTTGCTTGATTGCAGCCGGCAGTACAAAGTTTTATGTAAGTATATTCACCCCCCACTAGCGATTCACCACTAGCGCCTCGCGGCGGCGTACAATCAACAGCCACCAGTACACAGCTTTACTGTAAGTATATTTTACCCCCTACTAGCGATTCACCACTAGCCACCCGCGGCGGTATAATCAACAGCCACCAGTACACAGCTTTACTGTAAGTATATTTCATCCTCACTAGCGATTCACCACTAGCCACTCGCGGCGGTGTACAATCAACAGCCACCAGTACGCAGCTTTACCCAAGTAAGCTACTTAAACAAAAAAGCCCCATCTTTCGATGAGGCTTTCAATAAATATGGCAGCTACCTA
>CBJLMB010000085.1:0-7700 GCA_966424055.1 uncultured Deminuibacter sp.
TTACTCGCCCTTTTAATCGCACAAGAGTTGAATTGAAATATGGAGTGGTAAATTCATCAAATTTTTTATGGATCTTTTAATCGCACAAGAGTTGAATTGAAATTCGCCTGGGTCTCTGCGTATTCATCAAAAACCAGGATCTTTTAATCGCACAAGAGTTGAATTGAAATAATTAATTAATCAGTCTCCGCCACCCACTTCTTTACACTTTTAATCGCACAAGGGGTGAATTGAAATCCGTTAAAGCCGGTTAAATAATTTGTCATGTACAGACTTTTAATCACACAAGCTGAATTGAAATTTGGCTGTAGTTATAACGCCGATTGTGGCAGTAATATTTTAATCACACAAGCGTTGAATTGAAATACGAGCATGTGTAACGCAGCACTGATCAGCCTGGCCTAGATTTGGTATCCATGCTATTTGGGTAGAGTACCACTTTTATTACACAAAAAAGGGTTGCAGAAAACTTTCCTGCAACCCCGTATATCCGTTGAAATATTATTACTCTGCCCGCAGGCTTTTAACCGGGTTGGCGCTTGCGGCCCTGATCGACTGAAAGCTGACCGTTAACAAACCGATGGCGAAAGATAGTGCACCGGCCAGCAGGAACATCCACCAATTGATGGAGGTACGGAAGGCAAAACCCTGCAACCACTGATGCATAGCCCAGTAGGCAATGGGCACGGCAATCAGGAATGCCCATATGATCAGTTTCAGGAAATCGGCCGACAACATTCCCGCAATACCGCTTACATTTGCGCCCAGCACCTTGCGTATACCGATTTCTTTGCTGCGTTGTTCTGCACTAAAGGCAGCCAGGCCAAACAACCCCAGACAGGAAATAAAAATAGCCAGCAGGGTGAAGGCGTTAATGATATGCGACATCACCACATCTGCCTGGTATTGCCTGCCCACTTCTTCATCGAGGAATGCATAACTGAAAGGCGCGTTGGGAACATCCTTATGCCAGATACCGGCCACACGGGCAATGAATTTTTTGTAATCGCTGGTTTGGGTATTGATCACCACTTTTGCCCAGGGATCGTTGTGCGGTCCGCGGCGCCAGAGTACAAAACCCGACACTTCCTGGTGCAGGCTGCCGTAATGAAAATCTTTCATTACACCTACAATTTCCGCTGTTCGTCCCTGTGCATCGGCCAGTATAGTGCCTGGTGCCTGCTGTACAGTTAAACCCAGCTGTTTGCAATAGGCTTCATTCACCAACAGCTTGGCACTATCGGTATAACGGAAATCGCGGCCACTTACCAGCCGGATGCCATTCACTTTTACAAAGTTCTCATCGGCGATCAGGTAATCAGTTCCTTTCTGATCTGCTGCTTTTTGTCCTTTCAGTGCAAACGCATTCCTGAAATACAGTGGGCTGCTCAGGTAATGACTGGCGTTGCTCACATTTTTTACTTCTGCCAAACTGCGCAAATCGTTCATAAAAGCGGGGATGTTGCTCACCGATTCCGGTGAATGGAAGGAGAACACCATCCGTTGTTCTTTTTCAAAACCCAGGTCTTTGTTTTTAATATAGTTCAGCTGGCTGTAGATGATGACGATACCGGAAATAAGTACGATAGATAACACAAACTGGAATACCACCAGGCCGCGCCGTATGCCAGTGGCAGAAACATGGTTGCTGAAATTGCCCTTGATTACTTTGATGGCACGGAAGGCAGACAGGTAAAAAGCCGGGTAGCTACCAGCCACCAGGGCCGTGACCACTACCAGTGCCCCCAGCAAAGGCAGCAGGGTTTTGTACTGTATATCTGCTGTGGTTAAATGGGCATGCGTAATATGGTTGAACAGTGGAAGGGCTGCCAGTAGGAGAGGTATCGCAATACAAACGCTGGTAAGTGTTAGCAGGAACGATTCACCCAGGAACTGTTTTACCAGGTCGGCCCTGCCTGCACCAATCACTTTTCGTACCCCTACTTCCCTTGCTCTTTTGGATGCCCTGGCTGTAGACAGGTTCATAAAATTGATGCAGGCAATTACCTGTATCAGCAGGGCAATGAGCAGCAGTATTTTTAAAAAGGAAGCGCTCACCGGTTGTGTAATTTGTAAGCCCAGTAATCCCGGCGTGGTATGAACAGCGGTTACAGGCTGCAGCTGTACGGTTTCCTCCAGTCCTGCAGTTTTCAGCTGTTCACCCGCATACTTGTTCACCAGTTGGGAAAGTTTCGGTTCCAGGTTCTTGGCCGAAGCATCCGGGCGCAGTTTAATATAAGAGCTTACATAGGTATTGGAAGTCCAAGAATCGGTGTGGAGCATATAACCGCCTACGCTGCCACTGTTCATGGTAACAAAGATATTGGCATGCATATGCGATTTGCCCAGGCTTTCATCTACCACTGCTTTTACGGTATAGGTTATTTTGCTTTCCGCCGAATTTTCTATCGTAATGGTTTTGCCAACGGCCTCTTCCGCGCCAAATAGTTTGTCTGCCGTGCTTTTCAGCAGCACAACAGAATAGGGCGCCTGCAGGGCCGTTGCCTTATTGCCCTGGACAAAATGATAGTTGAATACATTGAAGAAGGTAGAATCGACATATACCGCATCTTTTTCGTACAGTGTTTTACCGTTGTACTGCAGCAGGTTCAGATCTATCCCTGCGAAGGGCACCACGCGTGTAAATTCTTCTACTTCGGCAAACTCTTTTTTAATCAGCGGCGCCAGCGGGGCCGCCGTAGTGGCTACTTTTTGCTTCTCGCCTTTGGATAATATGTTATAAGAACAGGTAAGCCGGTAAATAGACCTTGCATCTGTATGATGTTGGTCGTAACCAAACTCATCGGTTACATACAGCAGGATATACAAACAGCACAAAGTTCCCAAACTGAGCCCGGCAATATTAATAAAGCTAAAAGCCTTGTTTTTCCTGAAAAACCGCCAGCTGGTAAGAAGATAGCTTTTGAACATAAGCGTTTTTTGTACGTACGGCATTTACCGGAACTAAAAAAGTGCCGGGTTGCAATGTTCTGATAATCAAGATCGTTTTTAGGGATAGGCAGTACAGGTGTACGCTTTTGATACGCCTGCTGTCCGCCCTGAGCCTGTAGTACCGGATCTAAGCAGAGGGACGGAGCAGTCTATCTTGTAACAATAACAGCGGCACTGCACAGGCAGAAAGCCTGGCTGTTTTTGCTATTAACCCAAGTTGCCAGTGTGAAGATTCGTAAGATAGGAACACGCAAAGAACGCAGAAAGGAAAACTTTTCTGCCTCATAGCTGGAAGCTCATGGCTTACAGCCATAAATACACTGATTCTCTTACAACTCGCGTTGTCAGCCATATAACATTTCGTGTACCGCCTGCCAAATATTTTCTTACTCCTATTGTGATTTTGGTGACCTTTCCGCGAATAATGATAGAAAGCAAAGTCATTGGATAAGATGAATACGCCACCACCCGGTCAGGAGGAATTTCTACAGCTGATCCAAAATAACCGGGGGATCATCTACAAGATCTGTAATGCGTATTGCCGCAACAGAAGCGACCGGGAAGATCTGGCCCAGGAGATCATTTACCACTTATGGCGGTCTGGCAGTCATTACAATGCCGGGTTCTCTTTTTCAACATGGATGTATCGTATAGCGCTCAACGTAGCCATTTCCTTTTACCGCAAGGAACAAAGAAGTGTTCCCAGGGTGCCGATCGCTGATAGAAATGCTTATCTGCTTGATATGGAAGATAGTCAGGATAGCCACACCGGCATTGAAGAGAAGATCGACCGGTTGCAGCAGCTTATCAATGAACTGGGCAAATTTGACAAAGCATTGATGCTCCTCTACCTGGAGCAAAAAAGCTATAAGGACATCGCTGAGATCCTGGGTATCACGGAGACCAATGTCGCGACAAAGATCAGCCGGATCAAAACCGTATTGAAACAAAAATTTTAAAAAATTTAAATGCACGATCATGCAAACAGATGAATTTATCCAAATATGGAAGGCATATGATGCCAGGTTGGAGAGGTCTCTTCAACTCAACATCCGCTTGCTGGAAGACGTACAGGTTCAGAAAGCGAGGTCATACCTTAACGCACTGTTGCTGCCCAGGGTCATTGCTATTGTATTGGGTATTCTTTGGGAATCATTATTGCTACTGGTATTATACCATGTATGGACGCAGGTGGTTATGGCCATTTCGATCTGTGTCTTTTTCATTTGCACCGGCTATACGATCATCGATTGTGTGAAAGATATTGTGGTCATCAGGAAGATCAGTTATGTGGACAATATCCTGGAGACACAGGAGAAGATGGCGGCCCTGAAGCGATCGATCATCCGTAACACACAATTGATGTGGCTGCAGCTTCCGTTCTGGACAACATTTTTTGTAAGCAATGCGATGATCAGGGATGCAGGACTGCGTTTTTGGTTGATCCAGATACCGGTTACGACTTTATTTACCTTGATGACGATATACCTGTACCGCAATATTGTACCGGAGAATATGACGAAAAAGCGTTGGGTAAGGGGATCCCTGTATGGATCTGGTATACAGACCGTCACCAGGGCCATGGATTTCATCCGGGATGTAGAGAAATTTAAAGATGCAGGATCGGCAGAGTAAAAACGGCGGTACGCTTTATCGTGTACAATAGGGCTGAGTTGCAAGAAATTCGTTCTCGCGGAATGCGCGGAAAACGCGGAACAGCAGGTGTTTCAGAAAGAGAATTGTGCAGGATGCCGGATAGAGCGCTTTGTCGTGTACAATAGCGTTAAGCTGCAAGAAATTCATTCTCGAGGGATGCGCGGAAAACGGGGGATTAGACATGATCCACCAAAGGCTATTATCATCAACGGGACAGGGAACGGCTTGTCGAGCACAGGTGAGGCTACGCTAAAGAGGCGGACGGCCCATCGGGGTTTTCCATTATTAGTGGTGATCTTAGAATTAGTGATGCCTGATATGGCCTAAAATTGTAGGTGCTGTGGTGGAATTATTGAGAATAGATAACATTAAATGCTCAGGCTCTACCCTTTTGCTCTTTAATGTTTTAGCTTCTGCTACCGCCCCATGGATTGTTTGTTCGGCACTGAGATTTAACGGCATTGAATTTTGATGGCTCTTATCTGATTTAACAGCCAATTCAAGGTCTTTCTGCATTTCTACTATATCTACTTTGAAGCTTTTCAGTATACGAAGTGCCGTATTGTCTCCTTCGCGCAGCAACGCAAGCAATAAATGTTCTGTGCCGATATAATCATTCCCTAGTCGTTCTGCTTCATCGCGGCTGAAAGAAATTATTTCTTTTGTTTGAGTAGAAAATTTGTAACCCATGGGATGATATTTTGAGTAATTAAGTTACGAAATTATTGACAGGATCGAACAGTGTTTTTGCATTGCTGGAACCACCGCCCGGTAAATTTATCGGCTTCATTGGGACCATAAATGTAGGCCACCAATATGGCTACCAGATGGGTTGATTTGTATTGAAGCCAATGGAAGAAAAAATCCTCTGAAAAGCAGCTGAATATCACCTGAATAAGGATCTTAAACAAAAAAGGCCTCTTTTTGCAAGAAGTCTTTTTTGTTTTAAGGTGTATGATCCATATGTGAACCAAACAGGACGTTTTTCCAACCATTTTATGGTGGATTTGAGATAGATCGCTGAATGAACTGCCTGGTCTTGTTATTTTCAGGCGGAGCCGCCAGGCAGCCACTTCTTCAAAGGAGCTCGATTGAAAGCAAGGTGTTCCGCATTGGCTGCATCCACCGTGCATGACGCTCGTTGATGGGCGAAGCGGTGCGTATACAGTCCTTCACTAAAGTCATTCTCTTCGCCGTCTGCTATCTTCGATAAAGCCTGTCAGGTCGAATGCCGGGCGGATTTCCCAACTATTGCCGCCGCGTCCCAGCCGGAGCGACGGATGCTTAGACAGCAGGCGGATGGCATGATTCAGATCGGTAGCTTCAAGTATCATGATCCCGCCGATTTGCTCTTTAGATTCAGCGAAAGGACCGTCAGTCACCGAAACCTTGCCGCTGCGCCATCTCAATGTGGCAGCATTTCGAGCTTCCTGCAGGCCCTCTCCGCCGGCATAGTGACCATTCCGCCGAAGTTCATCATCGTAGCTAAAACACTCGTCCATAAAGGCTTGCCGTTCGCTTTCGGAAAGTGTTTCCCAAACTTCTTCATTCATGTATCCAAGACAAATGTATTTCATAATGATTTTTTATTGTGTTGAAGAATGACATGTGTGACCTTGTCCGATGCCTCGAACCGGACACATTCGTAACCCAATTTACGCAAGTCAACGTTATCGAATAGTCTTTCACCACTGCCTAATATCGTCGGTGTGATGGCAATATGCAGCTCATCGATCAGTTCTTCGCGGAGGTACTGTTGTATGGTGCTGGCCCCACCTCCAATTCGGATATCCTTTCCATTGGCGGCTTCCCGGGCTTTGGCAAGTGCATCATGAATGCCATCGGTAATAAAGTAAAAAGTTGTTCCGCCCTCCATCTCCAAAGGAGGTCTTGCGTAATGTGTTAGCACATAAACCGGAACGTGATAAGGAGGATTGTTTCCCCACCAACCTTTCCAGTTCATATCTGGCCAGGGGCCCCGAACCGGTCCGAACATGTTTCTGCCAATAATCCAGGCACCGAGATTTTCTGATCCACGCTTCAGAAAATCATTATCGATCCCCTCTGTGCCGCCTTCCTGTCCAACGATCTGACCCCACCAGCGGGTGGAAAATACCCATTCATGAACGGCTTTACCATCTATGCCCATCGGATTGTCAAGGCTTTGATCCGCAGCGGCCCCGTAGCCGTCAAGTGAGACCGAGAAACTAGCAACCCGGACCTTCGTCTTTTTTTCAGTCATGATCCATAATTGTTTTTTGTGATGCAATGTTTGTTTTCATTAGGTAGTCGAATGGCCAATGACAAAATCGACAAACAGTTCGGATTTTTTTTTGCATCCTCAGGAATGAAGATCACAATTCGCTAAGCTTTCGTTGGATAAACCGCCGTTCCGGGTCTTGTTTTGCAAGGGCGAGGGCTCGTTCCCATGATGCCCTTGCCTGGTTTGTACGGCCTAATTTCCGGCAAAGTTCTGCGTGCGCGGAGTGTGCCAGATGATAGTCGTCTAAGTCTCCACGCTCCAGGAGCGCATCTATCTGTTGCAAGCCAGCTTCAGGCCCCTTGTGCATGGCAATGGCGATGGCACGGTTTAATTCAATAATGGGAGAGGGAGTTATGCGAAGCAACCGGTTATATAGCCAGGTGATCTGGGCCCAGTCCGTAGCTTCGGGACTTGCGGCCTCGGCGTGTAGGGCTGCGATGGCTGCCTGTAGCGCGTAGGGGCCTGGCGGTTTGGATGAAAATGCCCGTTCTACCAGTGTCAATCCCTCCTCAATCATATCGCGATCCCAAACCGATCGATCCTGATCTTCCAAAAGAACAATATTTCCTTTTGATGAAGTGCGGGCCGGTCGGCGGGATTCGTGCAGCAGCATGAGGCCAAGCAATCCTGTAACCTCAGAATCGGGCAGCAAAACGTGCAACAGACGCCCAAGCCGGATGGCTTCGCTTGAAAGGTCAACACGGGTTACCGATTCGCCAGATGAAGCATAATAGCCCTCGTTGAACACCAGGTAGATCACCTGGAGTACAGCCCCGAGCCGGTCTGGCAATTCATGTTCCATCGGCACTTCAAACGGTATTTTTGCCTC
>CBJLMB010000086.1:0-7491 GCA_966424055.1 uncultured Deminuibacter sp.
TTATAGCAAGGGCGGTATTTATTTAAATGTTGCCCTTTTCTTCTTCAGTCGCCCACGTCCCGCGGGTGACGGCTATGCCCGCAGGCCCCCGGCTGCCGACCGGTTTTCTATCCCAACGCTTATCCTCACCTGGCTTTTATACCAGACCCGCATTCATCACTAAGCTGTATCTTTGCGCTTCAAAATTGAAGTATATGCCGTTGATGGAAGTAACACGCACCCAGGGTGATTTTGGTTTTACTGCAACGGATGCCGGCCAGCATACCCTGCACATAGATATACCTGTTGAACAGGGCGGCCAGGGCAAAGGATTCCGGCCCATGCAATTATTGCTGGCAGGATTGGGCGGATGCAGCGCCATGGATATTGTAACCATTCTCAAAAAACAAAAACAGGATCTTCAGCAGCTCTCCATTAAAATAGATGGCGAACGTGAACCCGGCAAGGAACCCTCTTTATGGCAGGAAGTAACACTGGTGTTTGATATGCAGGGCGTGGTTGAACCTGCCAAGGCTTACCGCGCTGTACAGCTGTCGATGGACAAATACTGTTCTGTGGCAGAAACACTGCGCAAGGCCGGTGCTGAACTGAACTGGGCTGTGATGCTGAACGGCGAAGCTGTGAGCCAGCCTGCAGGTATAGTACAGTAGCCTGCATAAACCGGTATCCGGCAATGGCTGTTTTAACAAGATATATAACTGCCTGCATGTTAAACGGGGCTGGTTTGCCCGCTGCAGATAACCCATCTGTTTCTCCAAAGTATCTTTTACTTGTTTGCTGATAATTTTTTGACCCATAGCTTAATACTTAATACTTAATACTTCTCACAATGTCACAACATCCCAATACAAAGGCCATACGCATACAAACACCGCGTAGTGATGAAATGGAACACAGTACACCAATGTTTGTTACTTCCAGTTTTTGCTTTGATAATGCAGAAGATATGCGGGGAGCCTTTGCAGAAGAAAACGATCATAATATTTACTCCCGCTTCAGCAACCCGACAGTACAGGAGTTTATTGACAAAGTGTGTGCACTGGAAGGTGCTGAAGATGGCTTTGCTTTTTCCAGTGGTATGGGCGCTGTATTTGGATCTTTTATGACTTTTCTGAAAAGCGGCGATCATATCCTGAGCTGCGCCTCTGTATTTGGTTCAACACATACACTGCTTACCAAATACCTGCCCAAATGGAATATTACACATTCTTATGCAGATGTGAACAAGCCCGAAACCTGGGAGGCCCTGATACAGCCCAATACACGTATGATCTATCTTGAAACACCCACCAACCCCGGATTGGATGTGGTAGACCTGGAAGCGATCGGTAAACTGGCAAAAAAACACAATATCATTCTCAATGTAGACAACTGTTTTGCCACACCCATACTGCAACGCCCCATCGAGTTCGGTGCAGACCTGGTACTGCATTCAGCTACAAAATGGATGGATGGCCAGGGCCGTGTACTCGGTGGTATTGTAGTGGGTAAAAAAGAACTGATACGCGAACTGTACCTGTTCTGCCGCAATACAGGTCCATCGCTTTCCCCCTTCAATGCATGGGTATTGTCTAAAAGCCTGGAAACACTGGATGTACGTATCCAGCGGCATTGTGATAATGCAGAAGCACTGGCTAAAAAGCTAGAAGGGCATCCTAAACTGACCGGTGTAAAATACCCGTTCCTGCCTTCTCATCCGGCTTATGCGGTGGCTAAAAAACAAATGAGCCGCGGTGGCGGTTTGCTGACATTCGAGCTGAAAGGCGGACTGGAAAGCGGCCGTAAATTTTTAAATGCACTGCAACTGCTGTCACTTACTTCCAACCTGGGCGACAGCCGCAGCATCGCTTCTCATCCTGCATCAACCACGCATTCCAAACTGAATGCAGAAGAGCAGTTGTCCGTAGGTATTACCCCAGGCCTGATACGTATATCAGTAGGGCTGGAGTATATCGATGATATTGCCAATGATATTTTGCAGGCACTGGAGCAATGCTAAAAGAAAGGGGCTCTTCAGTAGCGTCCCATTCTAAATACAATAGCCATTCATGTAAAGTGAATGGCTATTGCGCTTTCAAGGTACGAAGAAGAAGAACTTATTTAGAACCGGTAGCCCAGGCTAAGGCCGAAACCGGTGTTTTTATAAGATGAACCGTCTTTATAAGGACTGTTGTTGGTTAAACCCAGCTGTGCATCCAGCTGAACCGATACATGATTGGTGAACTGGTAGCCCACCAGCAGATTGGCACCGAAATCAACAGGTTTGTAATAAAAAGCATTGCTGGCGTTAGCGGGAACAGAGTTTTTGAATTTTATATCCTGTTCTGCTCCAGTAGCATCTTTTACCTTGCCACCCAGACCAAAACCCAGGTAAGGGCCGGCTCCCAGCAATAGCTTGCCATTGCCTACTTCAGGCTTATATATAAAATTTACAGGTACTTCAAGATAAGACAAATTGTAGGTTGCCTTGTTTCCGCTGGAAGTTGTGCTTTTGCCCCCTTTGGTAGCAAACAACAATCCCGGCTGGATATAAAAATCCTGCGCCAATGGCGCTTCAATATTCATACCCAGGTTAAAGCCGGTTTTCAGCTTGTTATCCAGTTTCTGTCCTGCTTCATTATGGCCGTTGATGTTAAAGAAATTGATCCCGCCTCTTACACCAAAAGAAACCTGCGCCTGTGTTTTGTTAGCAACGGCCAGTGTCAGCAGTATTGCTGCGAGCAGATATACTTTTGTTTTCATGATTGTTTTGTTTTAGTGGATTCTCCCATCCCTTTGTATCCGCATTTGCCTGAACAGCCGCGGCCTGCGGCCACTGGCTGTTTCGGGCAATATGCTTAGGGACAATGAGAAATAATATAAATCGTTGCCAGGAATTAATGTGTTGCTTCCTGTTTAGAATCGCTCTTCATTTTATCATTCGCTGTGATCAGGAATTCTACCCTTCTGTTCTGTGCACGGCCATCAGGTGTGTCATTAGAGTATTTGGGTGCTGTCATACCAAAACCTCTTGTCGTTACCCTGCTTGAACTGATGCCATTGGCCAACAGGTAATTGGCTACAGATTCGGCACGCTGTACAGATAATTTCTGGTTATACTCTGCAGTACCGGTATTATCAGTATGGCCCTGAACTTCCAGGTTGGTGTCGGGGTATTTGTTCAGGATGGTGATCAGCTGGTTCAGGCTGGCTTTAGACTGATCTGTCAGGCTATAGCTGTCAAAGCCGAACAATACTTTACTGCTGAATTCTACAGTAATACCTTCTTCCACCCTTTCTACTTTGGCATCAGGTACCTGTTGTTTGATATCTGCGGCCTGTTTGTCCATTTTATGCCCGATAATAGTACCTGCGGCACCACCCACTACCGCACCGATAAGGGTGCCCAGGGCTGTATTGCCGGATGCTTTACCCACAATGGCTCCTACGGCTGCACCACCACCCGTTCCGATAGCTGCTCCTTTCTGTGTATTGTTCATGGTTTTGCAGGAGGAAAAAATTACGGCGGCGCTTACCAGGGATGTCAGTGTAATTTTCAGGGTTCTCATAATTGCTTGTTTAAATTTTATAAATGGTTGCTGGCCAATTTTTGTGCCAGTCTTTAAAACGAAAATGATAAAATATTGATAATTAAATAAATAAAAAATAAATTACGGTATATACATACAAAAAACGGGCAGGATTTATTATTTCATACGGTACCGATTTCCATCCAGTTTGTTCTAACTTCGAAGCCTAGTTGAAATATTGATATGGCTAGGGAAAAAAAACAAATATCTACTCAAAGAGAAGATATAACAGAAGAAGTGATAGAAGTGTTTGGTGCCAGGGAGCATAATTTAAAGAACATCGATATCCGCATACCGAAAAACAAGCTGGTGGTTTTTACCGGTGTCAGTGGCAGTGGCAAATCCTCGCTCGCTTTTGACACCATTTACAATGAAGGCCAGCGCCGTTATATGGAAAGTTTCAGTGCCTATGCACGCCAGTTCATCGGTGATATGGAACGCCCCGATGTAGACAAGGTGCTGGGCCTGAGCCCCGTTATCTCTATTGAGCAAAAAACAACCAATAAAAATCCACGCTCTACGGTAGGTACCATTACTGAGCTGTACGATTTTTTGCGCCTGCTGTATGCCCGTATCGGCGAAGCCTACAGCTATAATACAGGCAAAAAAATGGTGAAGTTCAGCGAGGAGGAAATTGTAGACAATATCTTCAAGAAATACCGCAACAAGAAAATCACGCTGCTGGCTCCCCTGATCCGGGGCCGCAAGGGGCATTACCGCGAGCTATTTGAAGACATACGTAAAAAAGGTTTCCTGAAAGTAAGGGTAGACGGGGAAATTAAAGACCTGGCGCCCCGCATGCAGGTAGACCGCTATAAGATACACGATATAGAACTGGTTGTTGACCGTCTTCAGGTGACTGATGATATGAAACTGCGCCTGAGCCAGAGTGTGCAGCAAACGCTGAAAACAGGGAAAGACCTGCTTTTCCTGCTGGTGAACGATGGCGGCCAGGTAATACAATATTCCAAACAGCTGATGTGCCAGGATACCGGCATCAGCTATGAAGAACCTTCTCCCAACAGCTTTTCGTTTAACTCGCCATATGGTGCCTGCCCCACCTGTAAGGGATTGGGCGCGGTATACACGGTGAGCATGGAGGCTATCCTGCCCGATACCAGCCTGAGTGTAAAGCAAGGCGGTATTGTTCCGCTGGGCGAAGAGCGGGAAGCTTATATGTACCGGAACGTGGAGCTACTGGCCAAAAAGCATAAGATCAAGCTGGATAAACCGATCAAAGACCTGTCGCCACAAAGTCTGAACATCTTGCTTTATGGAAATGAAACCGGTGAGGCAGAAGAAGAGATCATCGACTTTGATGAAACACCACAGGCCCAGCCTTATGAAGGCGAATTTGAAGGCGTGATACCCATGCTGAAAAGATGGTTTAGTGGCAGCGGCAGCAGCGAATCTGTACGCGAATGGGTGGAACAGTTCATGGAGTTGAAAACATGTCCCACCTGCAATGGCGCCAGGCTGAGAAAGGAAAGCCTCTGGTTTAAGGTAGACAAGAAAAACATCGCAGAACTGAGCGAGCTTAACCTGGATAAGCTGATGACCTGGTTCAGTGGCATTGAAAAAAGACTGGATGAAAAGCAGAATGTGATAGCCAAAGACATTCTGAAAGAAATACGCGAGCGCCTGCAGTTCCTGCTGGATGTGGGGCTTACTTATCTCACGCTCAACCGCCCCACGCGCACGCTGAGCGGCGGTGAATCGCAGCGTATCAGGCTGGCAACACAGATAGGATCGCAGCTGCAGGGCATTACGTACATTCTTGACGAACCTTCTATCGGCTTGCACCAGCGCGATAACCACCGGCTGATACATGCACTGCAGAACCTGCGTAATATTGGTAACAGCGTGCTGGTAGTAGAACACGACAAGGATATTATGCTGGCTGCCGATCACCTGGTGGATATCGGCCCGCGTGCTGGTAAATATGGTGGCCAGGTAGTGGCAGCGGGCACACCCCGTGAAGTGGTAGGGTCAGGCTCTGATACAGCCCAATACCTCAGCGGTAAAAAAAGCATCGCCGTACCCGCTGAACGGCGCCCGGGCAATGGCAAATGGCTTGAACTGAAAAGCGCCAGTGGTAATAACCTGCAAGATGTATCAGTAAAACTGCCATTGGGCAAGCTGATACTGGTTACCGGTGTCAGCGGCAGCGGCAAAAGCACGCTGATCAATGAAACATTGTACCCCATTTTATCCAAACATTGTTATAACAGCCGTGTAACGCCCATGCCTTATAAGGCTGTAAAAGGACTGGAGCATATCGATAAGGTAATTGAGATAGACCAGTCGCCTATCGGCCGCACACCACGCAGTAACCCCGCCACTTACTGCGGTTTCTTCACTGAGATCAGGCAGTTGTTCGCTGCTGTTCCCGAAGCCAAGATCAGGGGATACAATGCAGGCCGTTTTTCTTTTAATGTAAAGGGCGGAAGATGCGATATGTGTGAAGGCGGTGGTATGCGGGTGATCGAAATGAACTTTTTACCTGATGTATACGTGCATTGTGAAAAATGCAATGGTAAAAGATACAACCGCGAAACACTGGAAATACGGTACAAAGGCAAATCCATCAGTGATGTGCTGGATATGACAGTGGATGAAGCCTGTGAATTTTTTCAGCCGGTTCATTATCTCTACCGCAAAATAAAAGTACTGCAGGATGTGGGACTGGGTTATATCACCCTGGGCCAATCTGCCGTAACCCTCAGCGGCGGGGAAGCACAGCGTGTAAAACTGGCGACAGAGCTGGCAAAAAAAGATACCGGTAAAACTTTTTATATCCTCGATGAACCCACTACCGGCCTGCATTTCCAGGACATACAGCATTTGCTGGATGTATTGAACAAGCTGGTAGACAGGGGTAACACGGTACTGGTTATTGAGCATAACCTGGATGTGATAAAAGTGGCCGACCATATCATCGATCTTGGCCCCGAAGGCGGGGATGGCGGCGGCCGTATTTTATTTGAAGGCACACCGGAAGAAATGATCAAAAACAAAGAAAGCCATACAGCAAAATACCTTAAATTAGAACTGCAGAACTGATATAACCGGCTGAGAAAACGATTGCTGGAATCAAGGATTTGTTTTTGTTCAAAACAAACCGGGATAGGTGTTATGTAATAAACAGCTGTGGTCGCTGGCATCCCTGGCGGCATGTATGCTATCAGCCAGGTGCTGATACCGGTACAAATTATTATTACCAATACGTTCATTCAATATTATTATGGCTAACCAGTTGTCTCCCCTGCAACAAAACCACCTTACGAAAAACAACATGTATGGGTATACTCGATAACCTCAGCAGCCTGCCCGAATGGGATGATGAGCGTATGAACCGACTGGATGAAAACAAAGAAGGAGAGGAATGGAAATCCAATCCTACCAGGGATGCCTGTAAAGCCCTGTACAAACAATGGCAGCAGGTGATGACCCTGCTGAACGGGTTGCTGGAATCGGTGAAAGCCGGTGAGCATTCTTTTCCCCAGCCTATGCTGGACGATCATAAACAGATGATCCTGGGCGATGCTTATGAAGTGGCTGCCAAGATCAGGAGCTCTGAAGCCGGTGGTATTTATATCCTGCGAATGGAAAATGCCGCTGTCATCCGTAAAAATGCCCAATTCATCAGAACATCTATTACCGGGTTAATAATGGAAGAAGCCATAGATGAAAAACATGGCGAAATTGTACGTGAAGAAATCGACACCTTCCGCGATCTGTTCAAACAATGGATCACCACATTTGAAAAAGATGAATTTGAAGATGAATGGGGGTTGTTTTGAAAATGGTAGCAAGATGTAAGTAGCAAGTAGCAGGAGAGAGCCTGGATGAGTAATATTGTGGTACAAGACATTCCTACAACACGATAGTCCCGATTCTCGCTTCCCGATTCCCGCCTGCC
>CBJLMB010000087.1:0-6771 GCA_966424055.1 uncultured Deminuibacter sp.
CGAACTCGCGATTCACGGCGCGTCAGCGCAACTTGCCACTAGCGAAATACTTCCGTAAGGTTGTTAACATGTACACCTGTTTGATAAGCTTGCTTCGTTTCGCATTGACGGATGCGCGAGTGGCGAGTGGTTGCTACCGCAACCGTGAATCGCCAGTAGGTAGTGCCGCCCCCTGCGCCACCAGGCGAACTCGCGATTCACGGCGCGATAGCGCCACTTGCCACTAGCGAATACTTCCGTTAGGCTGATGATGTGTACATCTGTTTAATAAGGTTGCTGTGCTCGCAATGAACGGAAATAACGGGCGAACGCGCGATTCACGGCGCGATAGCGCAACTTGTCACTAGCGAATGCTTCCCGTAAGGTTGTTAACATGTACACCTGTTTAATAAGCTTGCTTCGCCCGAAATGAATGTAAACTACAATAGGCTGCCTCAACAGCCTTAATCAGCGATCAGGTAAATACCTTTTTTCTCTATACTCAGCAGGGATACGCGGTAAGTAACTTTTTGCCCGCTCCTGTTGGCTGGTGGTTGAAGGGCCACTTCATCTTTGGGAGCGAGGTGGTTTACATACATGGTTTCGCCTTTCTGGAAACGGCCACGGTTATCATAATACTGCAGGTCTACCACTACCAGGTCAACCGGCAGGTTGGATAAATTTTTCACATGCAGCTTCATATTTCTATCCTCACTGCCCCGTGGTGCATCTTCTTTCACTGCCACATAATCAGATATCTGCTTTTTGGAAGCAGCGGGTGGCGGATTATAAGGCGGTGGTTCAGTAGCCTGTTTCTGCGGTATGGTGATCACCGTTGTCTTGGGTGCTGCCTGGCCAGCCACCGCAGTGGCCGTATTATTGTTATTAATGGCATTGGCTGGTATGGTTTCCTTTTTTACTGCAGCTGCCATTGCAAGCGTGTTGCTGTCTTTTGCACCTGCTTTTTTAGTACCGGTGATAACGGCTGGTTTAGTCCCCGCTTTTTTCAATGCAAGAGCCCTTGCCTGACTGTCTTTAGCAGCGGCAATAGCATTTGTGCCGGCAGGCAAATGTTGTTTATCGGTATGCTGCTGTGGCGGTATATGCTTTTTACCGGCAGCGGCTTTATGGCCAGAGGCTGGTTGGGGCGCCGGCACCTCTTCTTTTAGATCTGCGGCAGATAAAACTGTGGGTGCTTCTTTATTTACGACAGGGGTTTCTGTTCTGGCTGTACCTGCAGTAACAGGTGTGTTGTCTTTTTTCTTTCCCAGCCATACAGCCAGGCCCAGCATGGGTATCAGCAGAAAACCGAAACCATAACGCATCCATTGTTTCTCGGTGAAATTCTTTTTCGCGAGCAGTACGGTTTCTTCATAACGCTTCTTCAGGTTGTCGAGCGAGGTGGCGTACCTCACCTGGGGAACAGCTGCATCCGCATCAGCCTTTATTTTCATGCGGTCGTTCTGTGTTTGCTCCTGTTTCCAGCTTTGCATGGTTTCTTCCCAACCTACACCGGCAGGACTTGCTTTTTGTTCGGTCGTAGCAGGCTCTGTGCTTTTGGCTGGGATATTAACAGGTGTTTCTGCAGGTGGCGGCGCCTGTACTGCAGCAGTAGGTGTATTTTCCACCTGGCGCCAGTCGGCCCTGATGCGTATCCGGGGTTTGGTATAATTGCTGGCGGGGATAGCGGATTGCTCTTTATTTTCTGCTTTGCCGGTATTTTCTGCAGGTGCTTTTGCAGCCGGCGATTGCACCGGTGTATTATCCTGCCCACCGGGTTTATGGTAAAACCGGTCAAAAGGTTGTTCCTCCACAGATGGGGCATAGGCTTCCAGTTCCGGTACTTCGGATGGATAACGCCAGGCGGCGCTTTTTCCATCAATCCAGATCAGGTCATAGGCTTTCAGCCCCAGTTTTATCAGTTGTTCCGCCGTAAACGGTCCCGATTCTTTGTTGTTCCGTAATAATCGATACTGTTGTGCCATACAATACGATTTTTTTATGTTAGTTGCGATAAGGGTTCTCATGGAATGGGTAAACAGGGCGGCCTGCAGCGGCCTTATGATCGATATCCCACATGCTCCCAAAATCATTCAATCCCATCAAATTATAAATGCAGTTGTTGTACCTTTTATTGTGAAAGGTTCGTTATATCCCGGCAGAAATAGTGCCGTTTATGCCAATTTACAGGCTTTTACATTTTTTTAAATGATTTTCAAGCTGTTCTACGGTCAGGAAAACATCCACATGTGTGGATAAAACAGGCAAAAAACCGCTTCCTTCCTCGCTGTAAACCGGCCAAAAAAGTTATCTTCGCCACCCCTGTTTTAAGGGAATTTTTTATTGATAAACACCCGCTTTTTCCCTTGCTGGTCAACGGGTGACAAACTTTAGCAGAAACCAAGAGAGATGGAAGAAAATCTATTGCCCGAAGAAACCAACGATAATGATCGCGTTATCCAGGTAAACATTGAAGAACAGATGAAAACGGCTTATATCGACTATTCCATGTCGGTAATTGTAAGCCGTGCACTTCCCGATGTGCGTGATGGTTTGAAACCTGTTCACCGCCGCATTTTGTATGCGATGAACGAGATCGGCCTGGCTGCCAACAAACCCTATAAAAAATGTGCCCGTATTGTGGGTGAGGTACTGGGTAAATACCATCCCCATGGCGACAGCTCTGTGTACAATGCCCTGGTGCGTATGGCACAGGAATGGAGTATGCGTTACAGGCTGGTAGATGGCCAGGGTAACTTCGGCAACCAGGATGGTGACGAGCCGGCGGCTATGCGTTATACAGAGGCCAGGCTGCAGAAACTGGCAGAAAGCCTGCTGGAAGATATTGAAAAAGAAACCGTTGATTTCCAGCTGAACTTCGATGATTCACTGGAAGAGCCTACCGTATTGCCTACCCGTGTTCCGCAGTTGCTGGTGAATGGCAGCAGTGGTATTGCCGTAGGTATGGCCACCAATATGATGCCCCATAACCTGAGCGAAGTGGTGGATGGCTGTATCGGTTATATCGATAATAAAGAGCTTACAGCTGAAGAGCTGATGAAATTTGTAAAAGCACCTGATTTTCCCACCGGCGGTACCATTTTCGGTATGGAAGGGGTGAAACAGGCTATGCTTACCGGTCGCGGAAGGGTAGTGGTACGTGGCAAATGCCATATCGATACCAAGCCCAGCGGCCGTGAACAGATCATTATCACTGAAGTACCTTACCAGGTGAACCGTGATATGCTCACCGAGCGCATCGGCCAGCTGGTGACCGACAAAACGGTCGAAGGCATTGCCCATGTGAACAATGAAAGTAACCAGCGCGAAGGCACCCGTATTGTACTAGACCTGAAAAGAGATGCGGTTGCACAGGTGGTTATTAACCAGCTGTACAAATACACCGAGCTGCAAACCAGTTTCGGCATCAATAACGTGGCCCTGGTAAAAGGCAAACCCCGTACACTGAACCTGCGCGAGCTGATCAGTGAGTTTGTCGATTTCAGGATGGATGTGGTGATACGCCGCGCCAAGTTCGACCTGCGCAAAGCCCGCGAACGCGCACATATTTTACAGGGTTACCTGATTGCCCTGGATCACCTGGACGAAGTGATCCGCCTGATACGCGAATCCTCTACCCCCGAAATAGCCAAAGACAACCTGATCAATGCCGGCTGGGGTATCGATGAAATACAGGCCAAAGCCATACTGGAACTGCGTTTACAGCGGTTAACAGGCATGGAAAGGGAAAAGATCAAAGAAGAATTTGATGAACTGATGGTTAAAATTGCCGGCCTGGAAGAATTGCTGGGGCAGGAATCCCTGCGTTATGAGCTGATCAAGACCGAGTTGCTCGAGATAAAAGAGAAATACGGCGATGCACGCAAAACCGAGATCCAGTACCTGGCAGATGAAATCAGCATTGAAGACCTGATAGAGGAAGAAGATGTGGTGATCACCATTTCGCATCTGGGCTATATTAAACGTACTTCTGCCTCTGAATACCGCCAGCAGCGCAGGGGTGGACGTGGCGCCATCGGCAGCAAAACACGCGAGGAAGATTTTGTGGAACACCTGTTTGTGGCTTCCACGCACGATACCATGATGTTCTTTACCGAAAAAGGACGCTGTTACTGGCTGAAAGTGCACGAGATACCCGAAGGTGAAAAACAAAGCAAGGGCCGTGCTATCCAAAACCTCATCCAGATACCGCCGGATGATAAAGTGCGCGCTATCCTGGATGTAAAGAAACTGGCCGATAAAGAATTTGTTAACAATCATTATATCATTCTTTGCACCAAAAAGGGAATTATTAAGAAAACCCTGCTGGAAGAGTTCAGCCGCCCCCGTGCCAATGGTGTTAATGCCATCAGTATCGTAGAAGGCGATGAACTGCTGGAAGCCAGGATGACCAATGGCAACAGCGAGATCATGATGGCCGTAAAAAGCGGCCGCGCCATCCGTTTCCCGGAAGAAAAAGTACGGGCTACCGGCAGGGGAGCCATCGGTGTGGGCGGCATAGAGGTTGACGATGAACATGATGAGGTGATTGGCATGATATGTGTCGATAAAGACGATACCAGCAAAACCGTACTGGTAGTGAGTGAGAAAGGTTTTGGCAAACGCACCCAGGTAGACGAATACCGTGTTACCAACAGGGGCGGTAAGGGTGTTAAAACCATCAATGTGACTGATAAAACTGGTAAACTGGTTGGTATACTGGATGTAACCGAAAAAGAAGACCTGATCATTACCTGTAAATCGGGCATTACCCTCCGCACACCGGTAGTGAATATCAAAGAAGCCGGCAGGGCTACACAGGGTGTAATACTGATACGCCTGGACGATAATGATGCGATTGCCGCTATGTCGAAAATCGAGGAAGAAGAAAAAGTGGATGAAGAACTGAATAACCTGGAAAGCGAAATCCAGGAATCCGGCGCAGAAAAGCTGCAGAACGAATTGCTGAATAGTGATGCCGCTGCCGATCAGAACACGGAGAAGGGTGAGGAAGACAATACCAACGACACAACAAATGATTCAACTGAAAACAATAACTAAAAATCAGCGTATGAAAAAACTATTGATAGCCTCTTTTTTTGTAGCAGCAGGCTTCTCGGCATTCGCACAGAAACTGGACAATGTGACAAAATATGTGGTATTGAATAAGTTTGACGATGCCAAAAAAGAGCTGGACAAAGTAATGGCCGATCCCAAAGCGCAGGATAACCCGGAGGCTTTGCTGCTTTCTGCCAGGGTAAATGCTGAGCTGGCAATGGACAGCTCCCTGAAAAACAAATATCCCAATGCCATCGCCGATGCCTATGCATCGCTGAATAAATACCGCTCAAAAGACACTTCGCTGAAAGCACTGAAAGACCAGAGCAGCGGCGGTTTGCGTGCAGTGAGCATCATCTATTCCAATGAATTCAATGCCGGACGTAAGTTTTTCAATGAAAGCAAATGGGATGATGCATTCCACAGCTTTAAAATAGCCGAAGACCTTGGCGACCTGATCTCTACGCATAACCTGGGAACTACAAAACAAAAAATAGATACGTTCACAGTAGTATACGCTGGTTATGCTGCACAAAACGCGAAAAAAACCGATAGCGCAGTTTATTATTATAAGAAATTCGCTAACGAAAAAATCGGCGGTAAAGATTTTGAAGATCTGTACCGTTATATCCTGAACAATGCACTGGACACCAAGAACGAGGCTGATTTCAAAAAATACCTGGCCATTGCCAAAGAACTGTATCCTGCCGATACTGAAAAACTCTGGAACGCCTATGAAATGGAGTTCATGAGTAAAAATGCCAGTGTTAATGATATGGTGACCAAATACAAAGCTGAAAGCGCAGGCGGCAAATTAAACGGCCAGCAGCTGGCAAGCTATGGTGAGTATTTTGCCAATGTACCTAAAGAAGAGCTGAGCAAGCTGGACAGTGCCAAGCAAACTGAACTGAAAAACCTGGGCTCCGAAGCTTTTGAAAAAGCATTCAATGCCGACAATACCAATGGGGTATACGCTTTTAATGCCGGTGTATTGCTGTACGGCCAGTTCAACACAATGGAAGATAAATTCTACAACCTGCGTGGCGAAAGCGCTGCACTGAAAGCCCAGCGCGCCGATGTTGAAAAACAACAGCAAGCTTTAGCCGATAAAACCATCGACCTGATGGAGAAATCCTATACTATCCTGAAAGCCAAAAGTCCCAGGGAAAAAGTAGAAACATCCTGTTTGTCAAAAAGCGTTGACTTCCTGGCCAACCTGTACCAGTGGAAACGCGATAAAGCCCGCGGTAAAAACCCGCAGGACTATGATAAATACGATGCCAAATACAAACAATTCGATGCTGAACACGGCAAGTATTAACCGGGTATAATATAAAATGACAAAAAGAACCGCCATCTCTTGAGATGGCGGTTCTTTTTGGTAGCAGGATATTAGTAGCAGGTAGCAGGATGTTCTTAGCGGATAGATAACAGGAGAGGGAGGGGCTGGCCAGACCTTTTAATACTTTGGGTAGCAGGATGTTAGTAGCAAGTATCAAGACAAAAGAGGGGCAGGCTCGATTTTCTTCCCGCAAACTGCTGCGAATATCCTGACACTCTTTATTCAAAACAATGTCTAAACATTTATTTGGTGCTAAACATGTTTTTATATTTATTTGCATTGTTTTTAAGGGTTTAGGGTTGAAAATTAAGAGCCCCGGCCATTCCTGGCTGGGGTATTTGTATGTTAGGCATGCTCACTAACTATAGGGTGGGAGTCCCGAATGCGCTGTT
>CBJLMB010000088.1:0-6688 GCA_966424055.1 uncultured Deminuibacter sp.
GTTGAATGGTTGATTGGTTGATTGGTTGAATGGTTGATTGGTTGAATGGTTGATTGAGTGCTAGTACATAATTTAGTTATTTAGCAATTACAACAATTCAACACTTGAACATTCAAACCATGGAACACTGGAACCCTCGAGCCATGGAACAATGAAACACTTGAACAATGAAACTATGAGCCCCCCTACCTGCTAACATGCAGCAAATACTTTTCGGCAAAATAGGGTTCATTAAAAATGTCCTGGATAGGGATCATACGAGGGCGGGCTTTGGTGGCTGCGATCTCTTCTGTTAAATCGCCGCCTTTCAGGCAGATAAGGCCATTGGGCAGTTCCTGTTCCTGTCCTCTTTTCACCAGTGGATTACTCCACTGCAGCAGGTCTTTTAAAGGAGCCACTGCACGGGAAACAGCAAAATCAAATTTCCTGTTCTTGATCTCTTCTGCCCGGGTATGTTGTATGGTTACATTTTTTAAACCGATGCCTTCCGCAACGCCTTCTACCACCTTTAATTTTTTGGCAATACTGTCTACCAGGTGAAATTGTACTTCAGGGAAAAAAATAGCCAGCGGGATGCCGGGAAAACCGCCACCGGTACCAATATCAATAACCTGGCTGCCAGGTGCAAATTCAATAACAGCGGCAATGCTCAGTGAATGCAGTACATGTTTGAGATAAAGACTGTCAATATCCTTGCGGGAGATAACATTGATCTTACTGTTCCAGTCGGTATACAACTCCTCCAGTGCAGCCAGCTGCTGCAGCTGTGCCGGTGCAAAATCACCAAAATAGCGCAATATCAATTCCAGCTTTTCTTCGGCTTTTTCCATAATGCAGGAACAAATAAGAAATAATAAATAAACATCCAGATATCAAAGAAAAGAAATAAGGGCCATAAATCGCCTTCATTCAGCTTTTTCATGGTTTTATACCAGATAGCAGACTGAACAATCATTCTTAACCCGAATACAGCCAATGCCATCCACCAGCTGTAAAATACCAGGGATAAAATAAACAGCGGGTAAATAAGAATATGCGAAAAGGAATATAAACCCAGCAGGAATTTATGTTTGGGGCGGTAAAACTTAGCAGTGGAATAATGCCTGTATTTCTGTTTCCACCAATCATTCCAGGTTTTCTTTGGTTCACTCAGGGTATAAGCATCCGGGTCGATCATGATAGCGGTGTTATTGCGTGTAGCCACCATATTGATAAAAAGATCATCATCACCACCGGGTACCTGGTTGATCGATGAAAAACCCTTGTTATTAAAAAATAGTTCTTTTTTATACGAAAGATTGCGGCCCACACCCATATAGGGAATGCCGGCCAGTGCAAAGGAAAAATACTGCAATGCAGAATGAAAGGTTTCAAAACGGATCAGTTTATTAAGCAGTCCGGGCAGTTTGTGGTAGGCGCCATAACCCAGTACAATTTCAATACCCGGCTGGTAGGCATCCTGCATTTTCTGCAGCCAGAATTCGCTGGCCGGAACACAATCGGCATCCGTGAGCAGCAACACTTCATATTTGGCTGTTTTGATGCCCATGGATAAAGGGAATTTCTTCCCCGGGATCAATTTGGCCTCCTGTGTTAAACCGATCGGGTTAAGATTTTTAAACGATTTCTTGAACTCATCCAGCAGGAATTTTGAATCATCGATCGAATTATCATTCACCACGATCACTTCATGGGTCGTTTTATAATCCTGTACCAGCACGCCGGGAAGGTTTTTCACCAGGTTATGCGCCTCATCCCTGCCGCAGATAATTACGGAAACAGGATATTCCTGCGATTGCGTTTTTTCAACAGGCTTGTATACCGCTAGTCTTCTGAAGAAATAGAGATAGTAAAACACCTGGATCAACACCATCAAACAGAACAAGGCAAATACCGGCAGCCAGATCAGGGTTGGAATATTCATCAGGCAAAAATAGTTGATTGGTTGATTAATTGGTGAGTTGAACGGTGCATGGGGCAGAATTGAAAAATTTGGATGTTGGATCTTGTTTTCCGCGATGTTACAATTTTACCTGAATGGGTTCGGCCACAAAAATAACTGATTCGTGCATTCGTTAGCGAAAGGATGGCCCTGCAGGAGCCAGGATGCCTGCCGGGCGCTGTACAGCACTCAATTTTTCAGCTTACATTTGCCGGCTATGGCAGCACTGACATTCCAGTTAGAGGCAACAGACAGCGGTTCAGCAGCCCGTGCGGGTACCATTACCACCGACCACGGACAGATTGCCACCCCTATTTTTATGCCGGTAGGCACCGTGGGTAGCGTGAAAGCGGTTACCCAACAGCAATTGAAAACAGAAATTGACGCAAAAATCATATTGGGTAATACCTATCATCTTTACCTGCGCCCCGGCACGCCCGTGCTGGAAGCAGCCGGCGGTTTGCACCGGTTCAATGGTTGGGACAGGCCCATACTCACAGACAGTGGGGGATACCAGGTTTTTTCGCTTGCAGAAAACAGGAAGATAACAGAAGAAGGCGTATTGTTCCAGTCGCATATCGATGGCAGCAGGCACCTGTTTACACCCGAAAATGTAATGGATATCCAGCGTAGTATCGGTGCAGATATCATAATGGCTTTTGATGAATGCCCGCCTTATCCCAGTGAATACAAATATGCCCGCCAGAGCATGGATTTAACCCATCGCTGGCTCGACAGGTGTTTCAGGCGGCTGGCCGATACACCTGATAAATACGGGTACACACAAAACCTGTTTCCTATTGTACAGGGCAGCACCTATAAAGACCTGCGAACCGCCTCCTGCGAATATATTGCTTCGCACAATGCAGCGGGTAATGCAATAGGCGGTCTTAGCGTAGGTGAGCCGGAAGAAATGATGTACGAGTTCACCGCCCTTTGCTGTGAGCATCTCCCCGCCGCTAAACCCCGCTACCTGATGGGGGTGGGTACACCCTGGAATATATTGGAGGGTATTGCCCTGGGTATTGATATGTTCGATTGTGTAATGCCCACCCGCAATGGCCGCAATGGAATGTTGTTCACCACGCAGGGAGTGATCAATATCAAAAACAAAAAATGGGCTACCGATTTTTCCCCGGTCGATCCGCAACTGCCCTGCGAAACCAGCCAGTATTACACCAAAGCCTATTTACGGCATTTATTTGTTGCCAATGAAATACTCGGCCTGCAACTGGCCAGTATACAAAACCTGGGCTTTTATCTCTGGCTGGTGCGTGAAGCCAGAAAGCATATCCTGTCAGGGGATTTTGCCACATGGAAAACAGCAATGGTACAGGTGCTTAAACAACGCCTGTGATGAGGGTAATGAATTGGAAAATAAAAGATGCAGGGATAAGATTATCTGGTTTAAAACATATTATATATAAATATAATATGTTTTCTTCCTTCCAAACCCGGCTAACACCTGTATAGCATTTTCAAATTAACACATTTTCAAATTTTCAAATTCCCCACCACCGCTTTTTTCTGCTACTTTTGGGCATCTTGAAAAAACGGCACCTGATTAAAAGGAGATGAAACCGCGCAGGATAAATTTATATGGAAAAATATACCTGGTGCAGGGAGCAGATCAGGCCATTAAAAAAACTAAAACATCCGGATGAAAAAAATAGACTGGTATATCATCCGCAAATTTCTTACGACTTTCTTTTTTTCCATTTTCCTGTTCACCATTATTTCGGTAGTGGTGGATGTGAGCGAAAAAACCGATGATTTTGTTAAAAGCGGCTGGAGCTTTAAGCAGATCGTAATGGATTATTACATCGCCTTCATCCCACATATCATTGCACTGTTGTTTCCATTGTTTGTATTTATTGCTGTTATCTTCTTTACTTCCAAAATGGCAGGCCGCAGCGAAATTATCGCCATACTGGCTAGTGGTGTCAGCTTCAGGCGCATACTGAGGCCGTTCTGGTTAACAGGGGTGCTGCTGGCAGTGATACTGTGGCTGGCGAACAGTTATGTAATTCCCAAAGCGGAAGTAAAACGTACTTATTTTGAAGACAAATATGTGAACGGCAACTCCTCTTACAATCCGCTGCTGCCCACCAGCAACAATATGTATCTCCGCATCGATTCTTTTACCTATGCAGGTATTCACTATTACGATACGACCAATAAAACCGGTGGCCCTTTTTTCATGCACCGGTTAAAAGGCAATAAACTGGTGTATAACCTTCGTGCCGATGTAATACGCTGGGATACGGCCAAAAGCAAATGGCAGCTGGAAAATGTATTTGAACGCACCATCAATGGGCTGAAAGAAGATGTGGTGATGTCATCGAACAAACAGATGAACTTTAATTTTAAACCCTTCGACCTGAAACGCGATGCATCGGCCAAAGACAAAATGACCACGCCTGAACTGAATCATTTTATCAGGCTGGAAGAAATGCGGGGTGCAGAAGGCGTGAATGCATTGCGTATCGAGCGGTACCGCAGGGATGCTACGCCGGTATCGGTGATCATCCTCACCCTTATCGGTGCTATTGTGGCCAGCAGGAAAGTAAGGGGTGGCAGTGGTATGCACCTGGCCATCGGGTTTGTCACTGCGGCGCTTTTCATATTGATGGACCGCTTTTCCACCATCTTTTCTACCAAGGGCAACCTGCCACCTTTAATTGCAGCCTGGATACCCAATATCGTATTTACCTGTGTGGCCTATTATCTTTTCAGAAAATCGCCCAAATAACCAGGCAGGCTAACAGTTCATTGTTTTGATGGCATGGCTTTCTAAGTTTTTGCTAAAAAGCCTGTTTAATGTTCTATTTCTTTTGTTTCACTAGGCAAGTTGCTTTACCTTTAAAGCGCTTAACCATACTGCTTTTAAACCCGATAAACACAGGCGCCCTGATCTGGATAGAATAAAAAACTGCGGGAATTGATCCCCCGCCGGTAAGCCGGTACGGGATCGTGTCATTTACAAAAGCCGCATGCCCGCAATGCACCATAGCAGCAGGGCAGGGCTGAACCCCGTTTTAAAAAAAGAATATCAGGCTGCCGGATATATCCGGTGAAAAGTGATTGAATGCTTGCTAATATTAAAAAAATGTAGTCATGGAAATTATCAAAGAGAGGTTTAAGGTTAAGGCAGAAGCCGCCAATGCAGCGTTAAAAGATTTACTCAAAGAACACGGTACCAAAAAAATTGGCGAAGTAACCCTATCGCAGATTTACCAGGGAATGCGGGGTATTACAGGAATTGTGAGTGAAACCAGCCTGCTGGATGCACAGGAAGGTATCCGTTTCAGGGGCTATTCCATCCCCGAACTGCAGGTTAAACTGCCCAAGGCACCCGATGGTGCGCAGCCTTTGCCCGAGGGCCTGTTTTACCTGATGCTGATTGGTGAATTGCCAACTGAAGAAGACGTACACCATCTCACCTCTATCTGGCAGCGCCGCAGCCATGTACCCAACCATGTATTTGATGTGATAGATGCACTGCCCCTCAGCGCGCATCCCATGACCATGTTTGTAACTGGTATTATGGCCATGCAAACAGAAAGCAATTTTGCAAAAGCCTATGCCCGTGGCATCAATAAAAAAGATTACTGGGAATATATTTTTGAAGATACGATGGACCTGGTTTCCAGGTTACCCCGCATTGCGGCCTATGTATACCGCCGCAAATACAAAAACAATGATCATATACAACCCAATGGCCTGCTCGACTGGGCGGGTAACCTGGGCCATATGATGGGGTTTGAAGATGAAAGTTTTCTGGAGCTGATGCGTTTGTATATGACCATTCATGCCGATCATGAAGGCGGCAATGTATCGGCCCATACCACGCACCTGGTAGGTTCGGCACTAAGCGACCCTTACCTGAGCTTTGCTGCCGGTATGAACGGCCTGGCAGGCCCGCTGCACGGCCTGGCCAACCAGGAAGTGATTAAATGGATATTTGAAATGCGGGAAGAACTGGGCACAGAACTGCCCACCAAAGAGCAGATAGCCGAATATGTGCAAAGCACCCTTGCTTCGGGCAAGGTGGTACCGGGATACGGGCATGCGGTATTGCGCAAAACAGATCCCCGTTTTTCGGCCCAGATGGAATTCGGTAAAAAACATATGCCCGATGACCCGCTGGTACAAACCGTATGGAATATTTATGAAACCGTACCTCCCATCCTGCAGTCGCTGGGTAAAATAAAAAATCCATGGCCCAATGTGGATGCGCATAGCGGTGCCCTGCTGGTGCATTATGGCCTCAAAGAATACGAATTTTATACCGTGCTGTTTGGTGTAAGCCGTGTACTGGGTGTATTGGCCAGCCTTTGCTGGGACAGGGCCCTGGGCTTTCCTATTGAGAGACCCAAATCTGTTACCACCGATTCGGTTATTGCCTGGCTGGACGGAAAAGGCGAAATATGGGGTGATTAAATTTGCCACCATCCCGGCAGTCCGGGTTGATCTTATAAACAAAGAGCCCTGTTATAATCAGGGCTCTTTTGTTATTTTTACCCAGGTTGCGCGTTGATCAATGGCTGTATAGCGGCGAGCTAATAGCGATGAGCTGCGAGAAATGCATCTCGCGGAACACGCGGAAAACGCAGAATGGAAGATCGTTTTCAGGATGGCCTGGCAAAACAATTTATGCTATTTAACAGGACATTCTGCCTCATAGCTGTAAGCTCATGGCTTATTGCTGTAAAAGCTTCAAGTAATAGCGATGAGCTGCGAGAA
>CBJLMB010000089.1:0-6397 GCA_966424055.1 uncultured Deminuibacter sp.
ATTGTTAGATTGTTGAATGGTTGAAAAATTGTTAGATGGTTGTATTCTCCACCGTAGGAATATAGCTACCCAACAATGAAACCATTGAACGCTGGAACTGCGGTTGTTCCAATCGTTCCAGGAGTTCAAAAGTTCCATTATTCGATTGCTGGATGGTTGAAAGACTGCTGGCTATGCAACACCGGCAAAGGCATTTCACTGCCCGCCAATTATTGCGTATCATTGGGTACTCATTCAAGCCAGCCACTTATGAAAGCCGTTGTTATCACGCACCCGGGAGAACCGGATGTACTGCAGCTACAAGAACGTCCGCAGCCTATGCCTGCGGAGGGAGAAGTATTGATCGAAGTAAAAGCTGCCGGTATCAACAGGCCGGATGTGTTGCAGCGGAAAGGTTATTACCCACCGCCGCCCGGTGCACCGCAGGATATTCCAGGGCTTGAGATAGCCGGCACCATCGTGGCCCTTGGCAAGGGTGTAGACCGCTGGCAGACCGGCGATGCCGTATGCGCGCTGGTGAGCGGTGGTGGTTATGCTGAATATTGTGTGGCTAATGCACGCCACTGCCTGCCTTTGCCACAGGGCATTGATTTTACCGGTGCAGCCTCTTTACCTGAAACCTGCTTCACTGTATGGCACAATGTATTTCAGCGCGGGCAGTTAAAACCCAAAGAGCACCTGCTGGTGCATGGTGGCAGCAGCGGAATTGGCATCACTGCCATACAACTGGGCAAGGCAATGGGTGCTACGGTGTTTGCAACAGCCGGCAGCGATGATAAATGCAGGGCCTGCGAATCGCTGGGTGCCACTTTGTGCATCAACTATAATAATGACGATTTTGAAATCCTGCTGAAAGAACCAGGTATCGATGTGATACTCGACATGATCGGTGGTGATTATACTGCCAAAAACATCCGCCTGCTGAATGCGGAAGGCCGCTTGGTGATGATCAATACCATGAAAGGCAATAAGGTGGAGATCGACCTGCATTATGTTATGCGCCAGCGGTTAAGCATCACCGGCAGCACCCTGCGTAACCGCGATGCATCCTTCAAAGCAGCGCTGGCAGCAGCTGTGGAAAAACAGGTATGGCCGCTGATATCTTATGGCCGTTTTGAACCCGTTGTATTCAAAACTTTTCCGCTCAATGAAGCCGCCGCCGCACATGCACTGATGGAAAGCAGCGGGCATACCGGCAAAATTGTACTTACCTGCTAAGCTGTTTATTTCCTGTTGCGGAAAGGCAGCACAGAAATGCTCAGGTTTATATAAATCATCGGATCAGATAATCCACACTCAGCGAGAGCGGCCCGTAAACGATGATCGCAAAGGCCATCAGCAGCCAGGCCAGGATATGGGTAAGGAGCGTGATATATTTTTTTGAAAACATCGGTGTACTTAAAACGCTGATCAATCCCTCAAAAATAGTGCTTTGCAAACATGCGGCAGGGATAACCTGCCAAACGCACTTGCATAACCGACCAAACCGGTTTTTAGCCTGTATAAACCCTGTTGACAAGGCCCTGGCCCACGTTCACGAAACAAAACCGGGCGCTTACCATTTAGCGTGGCTACACCAGGGTTTCTTTTTTAATTTTTCAGCTGCAGCCTGTTAGAATACTGCGCTTTCTCTATGAAAAATGGATGGAAAAACAGCCGGCTCCGGCGGATGAAAATATTAACCGTATTGCTTTGCCTGCTGGCAGCTGCAGGCAGTTATGCAAAAGGCAGGAGGATCTATATTACACCTGGCAACGATCATGGCCGGTATATCGATGGCCGCAGTTTTACCTATGCACCCGGCGATACCCTGGTGCTAACAACCGGCAATGCACCCTATACTTATTTTGCACTGGAAAATGTACATGGACGCCCCGGGAAAGAGCTGGTGATTGTTAACGAAGGCGGACAGGTACAGCTGGTGAATGGTTTTGCTTTTGCCCACTGCTCTTTTATCCGCCTCAGCGGTACAGGCAGCAAAGACAGGCTGGGCTTCAGGATCAGTGATCCCTCCTGGAACGGGGTGGCTATTGATATACACGGCAGGTCATCGGATATTGAAATAGATCATGTGGATATTTACAATAAAACCTATGGCTTCTGGGTAAAGCAGGAAGCCAGCTGTGCCGACAGCCTGCAATACCCGAACTGGGTGATACACGATATCCGCATTCACGATAACCGGATAGTGCGGATGGGGCAGGAAGGTATGTATCTTGGCTCAACAAGTCCTAATGGTACCAGGGCCATTATTTGCAACGGGCGGTCTGTTACACCTGTACCGCTGCGACTGGGCAATATCAGCGTGTACAACAATGAAGTGGACAGCTGCTGGCGTTCGGGTATCCAGTTATCCGGCGCAGATTCAGGGGTAAATGAAATTTACCATAATCATGTTACACATACCGGTTTTGAACTCAACAACAACCAGGGCAATGGTATCAGCCTGGGCGGCTTTTCGCACGCACATATTTACAACAACCAGATCAGCAGTACCTATGCATTGGGTATCCTGTGCCTGGGTTCAGGACTAACAGTGATTGAAAACAATGCTATCGACAGCAGTGGTTACCTGGCAGGCCATACAGTGAAAGGTATGGCGGCGATCATGATCGATACAAGACCCACCCGACCAGTTGACAGCAGCAGGCTGATCATTAAAAATAACCGGCTGGGACTAAATACTGATTATGGTATCAGGCTGTACAAATCAGTAGACACTTATAAAAAAGGCAATATCATTTCAGGCAACAAGGGTACAGTGCATGCCGAGCCGGGTATACACTGGCAATCAGGGGATGACGACCGCGCTGCCGCACCGCCTGCCACATTCATCAACAGCAGGCCCGTATGGTACGCCGGTGCAGCGATAGGCCTGACTGCTTTGTATTGGTTATGGAAAAACAACAACAGGCACCGGGCCGTTTAGTACCTGTTGCTACAAATAAATAATCAATTGCGTTGCTTGTCCAGTATATAACTGCAAACAGCGCCTACCGTGGTGAGCTTTTCTGCATCTTCATCGGGAATGGAAATACCAAATTCTCTTTCTATCTCGTTCAGTACTTCGTACACGTCCAGGGAATCAACACCCAGGTCATCCCTGAAAGAAGCTTCCGGTACAAGTTGTGTTTCAGCCAGCCCCAGTTTATCGATGAGGATGGTTTTGATTTTTGTTGCAATCTCGGCCATATGAACAGCATTATTATTGGGTTACAATTCATTTTTACACAACGGTACTGTGTCCGCTGTGGAACTTTTCCGGGTAATCAAACTGTACTTAGAGGTGGCGGCAATCGGGCCGGGACAGGTATTCCTGCTTCCCCGCAGGCGATGTAGTAAGATCAGTTTTCCAGCAGGCATCACTGATCCTGGCAACTACACCTGTTATTGTGCAACAAAGCTAAATAATCCGGCCGGGAACAAACGCCGGTATTAATGGTAAAATAGGCATTCACAACACAATAATAACATATCCTTACATTTTAACGCAGACAGGTGTGGAAGTTCTCCAACACTTCCGATCAATTGGTTCTACTGCGGGATTGTTCAATGAAACAGCAGTAACATCCCTGCCAGGGTCAGGCGGCCCCCTTCAGCAGTTGCTGCATCATTTTTACCAGTTGCTGAACAGCTTCGTCACTGTGTTTATAAGAGCAGGCATACCAGTTCCTGTTGCGCAGGGGGGTATTCAGCGGCACTGTGGTCAGGCTTTTGTTGGAAAGATATTGCCTGGCAGCCCAGCCAGCCATAATAGAAATACCCATGCCGGATTTAACCATTTCCACGATCGCCTCCGTCAGCTGTATTTTTAAGAGCCGTGCCGGTTTAAGATCGCGGAAGAAGTCCTGGGACAAATGCCCATCGTAACGGTCGGTATTGTATTCGATCAATACCTCTCCTGCAAAATCGCCTGCATTCAATGCCTTGCCTTTTTGTGCCAATGGATGTTTCCGCGGCAGCAATACTACCAGCTCATCTTTAAACAGCTTATCGTACTGTAATTTCTTATCGGGTTTTGCAACGCTCACCACGGCAACATCCAGTTTGCCGGCTTCCAGGAAACGCATAGGCTGTTTTGTGGCTTCGGCAATTATTTCAATTTTTATCTGCGGAAACTGCCGGTTAAATTTCGACAGCAGGGGAGGAAGCCAGTGATAGCAGGTATAACATTCCGTACTGAGGCGTATGGTACTGGTTTTGCCATCACGCATGCTTTTCAGTTCCTCCTGCAGTTGTTGCATTGCCGGTAATACAAGCGATGCGCTGTGCAATACTTTCCGCCCGGCCTCGGTAAGCAACAGCTTTTTTCCCGAACGCAGGAACAACGAAAGCCCCAGCGCATTTTCCAGGTCCCTGATCTGGTGACTGAGTGCCGACTGGGTAAGGTACAATTTTTCAGAAGCCCTGGTAACCGATCCTTCTGCTGTTACTTTATCTATTATCTGCAAATGCTGTAATGTGATCATACATAGCGATTTAATACATGAGTAAAACTCATCAAATCTAGTAAATCAATTCATTTTTATCATGTTTAAGAGAACGTAATTTTGGTGTGTAAACAAATACAATATGAATATTCAGAGATTGTCCTGGGCAGGACTGAAAATTGAATCCGGCAATGCGGTATTACTGATAGATGCAGTAGAAAACTATGTTAAAATAGGCAGCGGCCAGGTTTTCCATTTCAGTGATGATGTTCGTGCAGATATCATACTGATAACACACCTGCACTTTGATCATTACGATGCGGCAACTATCAGGAAATGCCTGAAACCAGGCGGAAAGCTGGTAGTATCTTCCCTGTATGCCGACAAAGTGAAAGCAGATGGATTTAACCCTGTAGAACTGCAGCTGGAACAGTCTTTTTCGGCTGGTGCATTCAAAGTAACACCGGTATTTGCCATGGATGGGGTAGGTGATAAACAGGTTTCCTGGGTGGTTGAAGATAACGAGCACAGGATATTGCACGGTGGTGATACCATCTGGCATAACCAGTTCTGGCATATCCAGGAACTCTTCAAAAGTTTTGATGTGGTATTTTTACCCGTAAACGGTGCGGTGATGCATTTTCCGCATCTGCCATTCAGTCCTATACCAGCTACCCTTACGCCCAAACAGGCGGTGGCAGCAGCCGGGTTGCTGCATGCCGGCAGATTATGTCCTATTCATTACGGTTTTCATGAACCCGGTTTTTATGAAGAATACCCTCATGTTAAAGAAGCAGTGCAGGAAGCAGCCGCTGAAATGGATGTACAGGTTAGCTGGCTGCAGCCAAGTAATTATTTTAACCAACTTGCACCAGTTTTATCTTAACCGTTTACAGCAATATTTCCCTGCAGCTGCTTCAACAGTCAGGATGTTTTTGCCTTACCCTGGTTGGCAACGGCTTTCATGGCTGCCTGTACAGCCTCCTGGTTACCGAGATAATATTTGCGAACCGGCTGCAGGGATTCATCCAGCTCATATACCAGCGGGATGCCGGTAGGTATTTCCACACCTGGTATTTCTTCATCGCTGATATGATCAAGGTGTTTGATAAGTGCACGCAGGCTATTGCCATGTGCTGATAGCACGAGCTTTTTTCCTTCGCGGATCCTGGGTACAATGGCATGTTCCCAGTAAGGAATGAACCGCTCCACGGTATCTTTCAGGCTTTCAAATAAAGGCAGCTCCTGTTTGGTTAAACCGGCATACCTGGGGTCTTTGCCAGGATAACGCGGATCCTCTTCTGTTAACGCAGGTGGCGGAATATCGTAGCTTCTGCGCCAGATATGCACCTGTTCTTCGCCATATTTGGCGGCTGTTTCTGCCTTGTTCAGCCCTTGTAATGCACCATAATGCCGTTCGTTGAGCTTCCATGATTTGGTAACAGGTATCCAAAGCTGATCCAGCTCGTCCAGTACCAGGTCGAGTGTTTTGATAGCTCTTTTTAAGACAGATGTAAAGGCCATATCAAAACGGAAACCATTTTCTTTCAGCAAAAGACCGCCCTGCCTGGCTTCTGCCATACCTTTTGCGGTAAGATCAACATCTGTCCACCCGGTAAACCGGTTCTCCAAATTCCACTGGCTTTCGCCATGCCGGATCAATACCAGTTGTATCATCATTTCATTGTGTTTACTAAACAACAACAGAAGGGGGAAATGGTTCCGGGAGTTCAATGGTTGCAAGAGTTCAATTGTTTCATTGTTGGGTAGCTATTCCCGCGCCGGGGATTAGTTGCATAGCCAACCATCCAGCAATCGAATAATGGAACCATTGAACTCCTGGAACGATTGGAACAACTGCAGTTCCAGCGTTTCATTGTTCCAGGGTTCAAGTGTTTTATTGTTGGGTAGATATATTCCTACGGTGGAGAATACAACCATCTAACAATCTTTCAACAATTCAACAA
>CBJLMB010000090.1:0-6136 GCA_966424055.1 uncultured Deminuibacter sp.
CCTGCACTGTATAATTTGCAGGATGAGAAAAACAGCTGCCCTGTTTCACCGTCAGCTGATAAATACCACTATTATCGGGGGAGCTGGAAGGTATAACTACCGTTGATGTTGTACCGGTGTAACCATTAGGCCCTGTCCAGCTATAGGCATCAGCGGTAATATCTGCACCCAGTTTCAGTGGCTGTTCTGCACAGAGTGATTGAGCACCTGTAATATTCACCACCGGCAATGCCTGCACCTGCACATCGTAGTTCACAGGAACAGAAGCGCAGTTGTTCTGTGTTACTATCAGCTGGTAGGTGCCACTCGCCGCCGGACTGGCAGCATTAATGGTGACGGATGCTTTATCCCCGGTGTAATTGCCAGGCCCCGTCCAGCTATACGTATCCATCCCGTCTGTCGCTTTCAAATTCAGGGATTGCTCTGCACATATTGTTTTATCCCCTGTTATACTTGCTACAGGTTGTGGTTTTATATTCACCACCACAGCTGCTGCATCCGACACACAGCCGGCTGCTGATTTTCCTGTAATATGATAGGTACCGCTTTGATTAATCCCTGATGGCATAACTGTTGCACCACTATTATCGGTATAACTATAGCTTAGTGTGGCATCCATATTCTTTATAGCGCCCGATAAATCTACCGTGGCAGGAGCACAGATATCCTGGTTGACCGTTGTTATAACAGGTTTTGGGTTCAGTTGTACATCCAGCCCCGCAGTGCTCGTGCATCCATTAAGTGTTACAGCCAATGTATAATGACCGCCATTGCTCATGGCAACAGGGTTAATTACGGGCGATGGTGAACTGCTTGTAAAATTACTACCCGCAGGCCCCGTCCAGCTGTAGCTGGCGCCAGCCACTGTATTGCCGGTCAGGGTGAGACTGCCTCCTTCACAAACGGGATCAGGCGATACATAGGGATCGCTGCCTGGGTATGCATTGACCGTAACCACTATGCTCTGTGTAGAGTAAAAACAACCCTGGCTGGCAACATTGCAGGTAAAAGTGTATTTGCCTGGTGGCAGCGGAAATGGATCGATCACCGGGTTCTGCTCATTGCTGCTGAACGCAGATTGCGGATCATCCGGTTTCATCAACGGGCCTGTCCAGTTATAGGTGATACCGGCAGGACTGCTATTAAGGTTACAGAATAACTGTAGTTTCGATTTCTCGCATATTGGCCCGCTGCTTGCCAGTACAGGATTATACACTCCATAATTGGAAAAATAACCATAGCTGGCCCCGCTGTTTGTACCATAAATAATTCCCAGGTGAAAAGTTACTCCCGGTGCCGTGTTCCGTATAATTGCAGATGCATTAGAGGGCAGTGTTGCGGTGCTCAGCTGGATTTTTGCATATTGCCAGGCCGTATTTCCCGGCACCGGCCTGAAAGCAGATGCAGGTATGGTTGAGTTTACGGCACCACCATTAAAGCTGAATTTAGATTCTTCGCCGGCAGCCGTTTTAGGAACCAGTATGATCAGGTAAAACCGCTGATCCCCCGGGCGAACAATTCCCACTTCAGATGATCCGGTACAACCTCCAATAGGGGGCAATACTGCCGAACCCATTTCTGTGCCTTCGCCCGTCACATGCATTACAGAAACCGGATTACTTGATTTAATGTATACCGGGCTGCCCGCTGCACCTGAAACATAGGGATATTCATACGTTTCCCCCGCATTCAGCGTTGCCACCAGGTTGCCGTTTACCCTCACACTTGTATTATTTTGAATGGCCATAATACAGGCCCTGTCTTTATCGCTGAAATAACCGGTCGTTGATATATATTCTGTTCCCAGTAAACCAACCGGCACCAGCTGATCACCGATCAGGTCACTGCCACCACCGGGCACGTTGAGAAAATCATCTTTTACCGTTACAGCAATGAGTTTGCTTGAACTAACCACCGAGCCTCCTAGGTGACTGGTCTTTTTCTGATCCACCGCCCTGCAGGAATAGGTTTGTCCTTTATTCAGCACAACACTGAATGCAGCACCCGCCGGATGTCCGATAATGTTTTTTGATGGTATTACCGTAACCTGTGTATTATCTTCGGTGGCAACAATATCAAACGAATTATACCCGTAAATAGAATCTTTATTCACCCCCACTTCCCCATTACCGGCACCAAAATTTCTTCCATCATTGTCATAGGTAGACTGGCCAGGAATATAAAAGGATGTACCCAGGGCATTTTTCCCTTTGAGGGCAAACATCTCTGGATTGGCATCGGAAGCCTGGTCAAAATAGGCTGTAATGGACTGGCTGGCTTCTATTTTGAGACCAGTATTCAGTATCACATCGGGATCTTTACATATTATGCTGTTCAGCCAGTTGGTCAGCCCCACAGATTGTACCCTGCTTACAGATGCATCGATCTGCACGGTCATGGTTAATGAGGCGTTGGCAGGGCAGTAAATTTTTACAGTAGTGATGCCCGATTGAACAGCCATAAGCCGCAGGAAAATGGGTTGATCCCTTAATGTAGCACCTGAGCTGGGAATAGATTTGGGCACTGCAAACCAGAACTCCGTATCGGTTTGGGCAGACACGCGGAAAAAATTCAATGCAACCAGGAGAAATAGACACAATATTCCTCTCATGCAAGGGTTTTTCTAAAGGATTTAGGGATTCAGTTATATGCAGTTCCGAAGATAGATGGCGCAACAATGAAAACAAAATAATTGAGCTGAATTTATCAAAAAATAATTCAGTGTATTTACGAAGACAATAAAAAAGGCAACGTTCACGAAGAAAATTGCCTTTTTCACGAAAAAAACACATTAAAAATATTTATCATACAAAATCAAACCATCACCTCTTTTGTCAGGTGAATTTTGGTCATTTGCAGGTATTGATTCTGTAACTGGTGGATATAGTGTACATCCGGCTGATGACGGCGGTCTTCCCGGTACCACATTTCAAGGGCCGAGAAATTGCCTTTCACCGGTATCAGTATACGGAATGATCCTTTTTTATATTTTACAGTACCATCCTCCTGCTCTTCCCTGGTAAAGTTCAGCTCTTTCAGGGTATCATCATTAATTGGTATCGGGTACAGATGCTGTTGTTCGTACCAGAAATCCTGCACATCGGTTTCCACCTGTGCTTTCTGGTCGCCGGGGCTCAGCCTGGTTACCTCACCCCGACGTTGCTGGCCTTCGTATTCAGCCATTACATAATCTCCCACTTTGAGTTCATGAAACTTAATCATACGGCATTGTTTTTAGGTACAGTAATTTACTATTTACTGCGCAACCTTCCAATGCCGCCAGGGAAATTTAATGTTCAGCAACAGTGCTGTTCCAGTTATCAGGCGGGCAGGTCCAGCTCCAGTGATGCCAGCCTGGTATCAATATACAGCAGCTCTTCGGGTTTCAGTACCAGAGAGCCGGCTTTGGCATTTTGTGCAGCCTGAGCGGCATCGCGGGCGCCCACCAAGGCCACGGTGATACCGGGCTGCTGTATGGTCCAGGCAATCACCAGTTGCGCAAGAGAGGCATTTTTGCTTTCTGCCAAAGGACGCAGCGCATCCAGGAACTGGTTGATGCGACGTATATTTTCATCTGTATAAAACTTATTACCCACCCTGGTATCTCCTTCATTAAACCGGTGACCGGGCCGTATTTTACCGGTAAGCAATCCTCGCTGCAATGGGCTATAGGCGATCACCGATTTCTGGTTGGCTATACAATAGGGTACCACTTCTTTTTCAATATCACGCAGCACCATGCTGTAAGGCACCTGGTTGGCAGCAAGCGGCAGGGTGTTCTCTGCCTCTTTCATTTCGGCAACATTATAATTACAAACGCCGGCAGCCCTTATTTTACCCTGTTCTTTTAAAAGAGCCACGGCTTCCATCGTTTCAGAGATAGGCGTAGTACTGTCGGCCCAATGGATCTGGTACAGGTCGATATAATCCGTCCCCAGCCGGCGCAAACTGTTTTCACATTCTTCTATAATACTTTCCTTACCGGCATAGCGGTATACATCTATGGGTTTGCCCTGGTTATCCTGGCTGTTGAAGAAAAACGCGCCTTTTTTGATATCCCACCGCAAACCATATTTGGTTAATATTTGCACTTTATCGCGGGGAGTACTTTTCAGCGCTTCACCGATAATTTCCTCACTCAGTCCCTGGCCATATACAGGCGCAGTATCGATGGTGGTTACACCATGTGCAATAGAAGCATGAATGGCATCCAGTGCATCTTTGCGGTCTGCCCCGCCCCACATCCATCCACCAATGGCCCATGCACCAAATGTGATGGCAGATACGACCACGTCTGTTTCACCTAATAACCTGTGTTCCATGATTGCAGTTTTGTTTAATATTCAACGAAAGTAAGGCAAGACAGGTATTTTATCAGTACTCATTGATTAATGAGATGTTTTGATGTACGGTGTCGGATGTGGGATGTACGATGTGGGTACGTAGGGTAAATTGATTCATTTATTATACTTCTGACTTCGTAGTTTGTAATTGTCTAAGCGCGAAGGCCAACAAAGTATGAACTACGAAGTAAGAAGTACGAAAACTTACCGTTGCCATTACGCAACACACACCGTACATCCCACATCGTACATCGTACATCGTTTCATTCCGCCCAGCTCATCGTATAGCTGGGGTTTTCGATGGCCAGGGCTTCGGCGGTAAGCTGTAATGGATGAAAGGTATCTACCATTACCGCCAGTTCTTTGGTTTCCTTTGCACCGATGCTTCTTTCCACGGCACCGGGATGCGGGCCATGCGGTATACCGCCCGGATGCAGGGTGATCATACCCCTGGTTACATTTTTCCTGCTCATAAAATCACCATCCACATAATAGATCACTTCATCACTATCGATATTACTGTGATTATAAGGTGCGGGGATTGATTGGGGATGATAATCAAATAACCGGGGTACAAAGCTGCATACCACAAAATTATTGGCTTCAAATGTCTGGTGAACAGGTGGCGGCTGATGCACACGTCCTGTAATCGGTTCAAAATCGTGGATACTGAATGCAAAAGGATAACAACATCCATCCCATCCCACCACATCAAACGGATGATGACCATAATGGATATGGTACATACGTCCTTTCTTTTTGGTTTTAATTAAAAAATCGCCCTGCTGGTCTATGGCCACCAGTGTTTGCGGCACCCGGATATCCCTTTCACAATAAGGCGAATGCTCCAGTAACTGTCCTGATTTGCTTACATACTTTTTGGGATAATGTATAGGACTGAAACTTTCCACGATAAACAACCGGTTATTGTTGTTATCAAAATTAATCTGGTAAATAGTACCCCTGGGTATCACCAGGTAATCACCATATGAAAAAGGCAATTGACCGTACTGGGTAAGCAGGTGGCCACTGCCTTCATGAATAAAGATCAGTTCATCAGCATCGGCATTTTTATAAAAATAACCGGAGCTGCTGTTTTGCGGAGCTGCCAATACCAGGTGACAATCATTGTTCACCAGCACCGGTACCCGGCTTTGCAGGTAATCTTGTTGAGGCTGTATATTAAACCCTTCAAAACTGCGGTGTTTCAGCATTTTTTCTTCGGCGATATGAGGCATCACATCATAAGGCGTTTCTGTTGCTACAATGGCAGTAGGTGGATGGCAGTGATACAATAAAGAATAATCGCTGCTGAAACCTTCGGTGCTGAATAATTGCTCAGCATACAAACCACCATCGGGCTTGCGGAACTGGGTATGCCGTTTATGCGGAATAGATCCTGATTGATGATAATGAGGCATAATAAATTAATTTGTGTATACAGGTAACTGTAAATAATGAACAGAAGAATTGGAAATACCAGCAAGTACAGATACAATATTGCAAAAACATATCCCACCTGCCTTTACCACGTGAAGACATGGGCATCAAGCGTTTTCAGCAGGAAAACATATTTCCATTTCCGCTTGTCAATCCAGTAAGTGAAATTCCTGTGGAATGGCATACTATTGCAATCGTACCACTAATGTACGAATTATGGATGGATACTTGGAATTGGGATAATTTGAAAATGGGGGGAGATGATTGTTGAATGGTTAGATTGTTGAATGGTTAGATTGTTGAATGGTTAGATTGTTGAATGGTTAGATTGTTGAATGGTTAGATTGTTGAAT
>CBJLMB010000091.1:0-5387 GCA_966424055.1 uncultured Deminuibacter sp.
ATACCAGAAATACATTCAACGTTAAACTTTCAACGTTGAACCTTAAACCTTGGGGAACAGTTCAAAAGTTCCAAGGGTTCAATTGTTCCAGTAAAAGGTAGTTGATACCAGAAATACCTTCAACGTTAAACTTTCAACGTTGAACCTTAAACCTTGGGGAGCAGTTCAAAAGTTCCAAGGGTTCAATTGTTCCAGTAAAAGGTAGTTGATACCAGAAATACCTTCAACGTTAAACGTTAAACGTTAAACCTTGCTCCGCACAGCAGTGATGGTTTCGCGTAACATCCGGAGCGCGAGGTTGATTTCTTCCAGGTGTGTTCTGAAATGAACCACGGCGCAGCGTATCCAGTGTTTGCCATTAATGAGGGTAGAGGAGAAGAATACCCTGCCATCTTCATGCAATGCCTGGATGAGCTGTTCGTTTATCGAATTGTCGGGATCATCTGCATAGCGGAATATGGCGACAGAGAGCGCCGGCGCAGCACCGGTTTCAAACCCAAGTAATTCCACCTGTTCATGAAAATAACGGCAGAGCAGTATTTTTTCTGCAAGTGCAGCCCTGAAAGCTGCCAGCCCATGTATATGCAGTGGCAACCACATCCGCATACCGCGGAAATGCCTGCTCAGCTCAGGACCTGTATCGGCAGGATCAATTTCATCCAGTCCATAAGCATCCTGCATATAACCTGCTTTATGTGCATTGGAAGCCAGCAGTGCTTCGCGGTTCTTCAGCAATACAACACCCGATCCATAAGGCATAAAAAGTGTTTTATGCGGGTCCATCACCAGCGAATCGGCCTGTTCAATACCCTTTAGCCGTTCCCTGATCTCATCTACCAGCATAAAAAAGCCGCCATAAGCTGCATCCACATGAAACCAGGCATGGTAACGGCGGCATAGTGCTGCAATAGCTTCGAGCGGATCAATTGCGCCTGTATCGGTCGTGCCTGCTGTAGCGATCACAAGAAAAGGATTCAGGCCTGCAGCAGTATCTGCTTCCAGCTGTTGCTGCAATGCCTGGTGATCCATCTGGTAATGGTCATTCAGCGGAATAGGGCGCAGCACTGCTTCGTACAGGCCTGTGATATGAAATGCTTTTTGTATACAGTGGTGTGCCTGTTCAGAAAAATAGATCACCGCCTGCTTGACATTGCCTGAATGAATGCCATGAAGATCCCTGGCAGCTTTGATCGCGATCAGGTTGGCGATAGAGCCTCCTGATGTTAAATTGCCATGTGCCGTAGCCGGGTAGCCAACCAGTGAACAGAGCCAGCGGATCATCTGGTTTTCTATTTCAACAGCGCCCGGACTGGAATAGGCGATTCCTGCATAGCGGTTGGAAACTGCAGTGAGCATATCTGCCATGGCACTCATCCACAAGCCGCCGCCGGGAATATATCCCAGGTGCCTGCCGGATGCAGAATTGATGCCTATGGCATCCACTTCATTTTTCAGCAGTGCAAGCAATTGATCAAAAGGTTTACCTTCTTCGGCCAGCGCTAATGTTTTCAACTGAGATAAACTGCCGCCTTTTAAACCGGGCTGACTGGGTAGTGTGGTTACAAAATGATCGGCATAAGCCAGTGCCTGTGCTGCCCATTCGTTCCGTTCTGTATGGCCGGGTTCCAGTTGCCGGCTTTGTTGTTCGAGGTCTTTTATCTGCTTCATAAAATCTGCCTTGTTGTTATTCAGCTACCATGTGCATGGCAATTGCCAGCCTGTTCCAGCTGTTGGTAACCACTACCGCAAAAATCAGTTGTGCCACACCCGCTTCACCAAAATGCGTAAGCGCATGCTGGTAAGTAGCGTCTGACAGGCCGCCTTTGTTGATGCGCGTGATTTCTTCGGCCAGTTTAAAAGCTGCCTGTTCGGCATCAGTAAAAAAAGGCGTCTCCCACCAGGCGCTTACAGCGAAAACGCGTTGCTCTGTTTCACCGGCTTTCCTGGCTTCTGCCGAATGCTGGTTAACACAATAACCGCAGCCGTTGATCTGTGAAACTCGCAGCTTCACCATTTCTACCAATTTCACAGGCAGGTTGAAGGATGTCAGCGCTTTTTCGGCGGCATCCATGGCCCTGTAAATGCGTGGTTCTGTTTTACCAAGATCCATTCTTTCTTTCATAATCTGTGTTTTTAAAAGGATGATTTCATTTCAGGATTAAAATTATATTTTTACTGGATTAGGCAACTAATCCAAAAACAATAAATAAGCTAATCCAGATGGAGCATTGGAAAGAATTGATCAGGATTGATCACCATGCAGATATGCCTGTATACCTGCAAATTGCCAACGCATTTATTCACAATATCCGCAGTGGCAGGCTGCGCAAGGGATTGAAATTAGCCGGATCACGTGTGGTGGCAGATGCGCTGCAGATCAACCGCATGACCATGGTGGCAGCCTATGATGAATTGCATGCCCAGGGTTGGATAGAAGTGATTCCCCGTAAGGGTACTTTCATCAAAAAAGAACTGCCTGTGCTGAAACCACAGATGATCACTGCAGCACCCTCTGTATTTTCTCTTCCGGAAACGGCCGTATTCCCGATCGATACTAAAAAACTGGTACACTACCCGGTTTCTGATTTTCCGGATACACGCAAACTGGAACTGGATGACGGGTTTCCTGATACCAGGCTGGCACCCACCGAACTGCTGATCAGGAATATGCGGAATGCCGCGCGGCTGAAACCGCTGCGCCGGTACCTCACTTATGGCGGGCCCCAGGGAACGCCTTTGCTCAGGAATATACTGGCCGATTTTTTAAGCGATACCCGCGGTATCCCGGTAATGCCAGGTAATATGCTGATAACACGCGGCGCGCAAATGGGTATCTACCTGGCTGCGGGCATACTGCTGAAGCCCGGTGATCACCTGGTTGTAGGTGAACCTGGTTATTTCAGTGCCAATCTCACTTTTACACAATTGGGGGCAACGATCAACAGGGTACCCGTGGATGCCGATGGAATGGATATTGATGCGGTAGAAAAGTTGTGCCGTAGAAAAAAGATCAGGCTGGTGTATGTGATCCCGCATCACCATCATCCCACCACAGTTACGCTTACACCGGAAAGAAGGATAAAACTGCTGGAATTATCTGTGAAATACCGTTTTGCCATCATCGAAGATGATTATGATTACGATTTTCATTATGCCAGTAAGCCCATGATGCCCATGGCCAGTCTTGACAGGCGTGGCAGCGTTATTTATATCGGAACGCTCACCAAAACGCTGGCACCTGCTTTCAGGATCGGCTTTGTATGCGGCCCTGCCAATTTTATAGAGGCGGCTGCCAACTACAGGCGGTTTGTCGATTTCCAGGGAGACAGCTTATTGGAAAATGCGGTAGCTGCTTTGTATAAAGACGGCACCATTGCCCGGCATATTAAGAAAACGGTAAAGCTGTACAAAGAACGGAGAGATCATTTCTGCGGATTGCTGCAACAGGAGCTGGGAGAACAGGTGCAGTTTAAAATACCCGATGGCGGCATGTCTGTATGGACAACATTTAAACATGCTGCGCTTCCCGAAATAGCGGCTGTGGCCCTGAAAAAAGGACTGGTTGTAAATCCGGGTAAAATATACAATACCCATAACCGGGATTACAATGCAGCCCGACTGGGTTTTGCTTCGCTGGATAACCGGGAGCAACAGCAGGCCATCGCATTGCTGAAGGCCAGTGTACAGGAATGTTCGCGCCGTTAGCGGGAGAAATAAAATAAATTGTCAAAAATACATATATTTATTGTGAGAGGAATGTTCGTGTGCAGAAGCCGGATCCGTGCTTTATGCAGAACAGCAGCGGCTGTTGTTGAACAATGTATGCCTGCTGCGCAATGCTATTCAATTATAAAGCACGCTATATGAAAAAAACAAAAGCTATCTGCCTGTCGTTCCTGTCCGCGCTTCTTTTTGCGCAATGTGCAAAAGTCGCTGTTCAATCTCCTGCACGGCCATCAAATGAACAGCTCAGTACTGCAGCCAGTACCTGGGAAACCGTATTGGATGCCGGCTCTTTCGCCAGCTACACAGCCTTTGAAAACGCCTGGAACTACCTGTATCCCTGGGGCTCTGACCACAATGGTACTGCACGTATGTATGGCAGTTCCACCGATCACAGCCAGATATACCTGGATGCTTCAGGCGTATTGCACCTGAAAGCCACACGTATCAGCGGCAGTGAAGGTAACAGCAGCTCTAGTCCTTATTTGCCTATCCACTATCATTCAGGTACTGTGAACACTAAATTTCATGTACTGATCAATGACCAGTTTCCCAATTACGAGATCAAAGGCGATTTCCAGGTGCCTTCCGGTACCGGTACCTGGCCTGCATTCTGGCTTACAGGGGTGAACAGCTGGCCGCCGGAAAGTGATATCATGGAGTTTAAAGGCAACAGCAATTGCTGGCAAAATACCTTCCGCACATCGAGTGATGTATCTTCTATTATCACCGGAGTATCTTCTCCTGGCAGCTGGCACAATTACCGGGTATGGATCACCATGGTTGATAGTGTGAATGTGAACATCCACTATTATATAGACAGTGTATGGAAAGGCATGCATACGGCCAATTTTGTAGGTAAGCCGTTGTATGTGATCATTGACCTGCAAATGGAAGGCTCCAGCGGAACACCAGGCCCCGGTGGTGACACTTATATGGCTGCCAGGAATATTTATATCGGCCGGACCAGGAATTACTGATCTGGTTGGCAAGTTATACAGGTTATTAAATTGTAATCATTTTGTTCATTGAATGCCTGCCTGTTGCAGAAGCCTGGCATACTTTGTACATTATTGCATCATCTGTTTATCAACCTAAAAAGCATTTTATGGGAAAGTTCGTTATCACCAAAAGGACAAATGGTGAATTTCAGTTCGTGCTGAAAGCCGATAATCACCAGACCATTTTAGTGAGCGAAGGTTATAATGCAAAAGCCGGAGCCACCAATGGTATTGAATCAGTAAAGCAGAATGCTGCTGCAGACGGCCGTTATGAGCGGTTGCAGTCAAGTAATCAAAAATTTTACTTTACGCTTAAGGCCGGTAACGGGCAGGTGATCGGCACCAGCCAGATGTATGAAAATGAATCAGGCCGCGAAAACGGCATTGAATCAGTAAAGCACAATGCACCCGCCGCTGTTGTGCATGATGAAACTGTTTAGTGGGGTTCAAGGTTTAACGTTTAAGGTTTAATGTTTAACGTTATTGGGGTATTACCAAAGGTTCCAGGGGTTCATTGTTCCAGAAGGGTTCAAGGTTTAACGTTTCAGGTTTAACGTGGGGGTGAACCAATTCCAGCGTTCCAGGGTTTAATTGTTCCAATAAACAAGCTAGCGATGGTGGACTAGAAACACCCTCAACGTTAAACCTTAAACCTTCAACGTT
>CBJLMB010000092.1:0-5287 GCA_966424055.1 uncultured Deminuibacter sp.
CACGTACGGTGGTGTGAGAGGACGGGTAGCCAACTAATGGCTATCCTCCTACTCGTTCTTCGACCATTACTACAAAGAACAATGGCGTAAAACCGTGCTGCAGTCAGGCCTTGAAGAAACGGCTGTTCAACAGGCTTTTGAACGGATAAAGCTGGATAAATTCGCCTCGCTGGAAATGCAGCTGCAGGCTTTGCAGGATATTGGCTTCGCAGAAGTGGACTGCCTATACAAATACCATAATTTCTCCGTATTTTCAGGAATGAAAAAGTAGGCTAAAAAATAAAGTCTACTTTTTTAGTAGACTTTATTATATTTGCCACACATTCAAGAAAACAATTGATGAAACTTATTTTATCCGGTATTACCGCTGCTGTTTGCCTCAGTGCAACCGGCCTACAGGCCCAGTCGAAACTTACAGGACCCTATACACTTACGGTGGATGTACACCAAACAGGTACCACATCCGGCAAACTGCGTTTGTTCTATTACAACACGGTTACCAAAAAAAGATTTACCGATAGTGCCATCCTGCAACAGGGAAAAGCTGTTTTTAAAGGAACCCTGGACGAACCGGTATTATCACAGTTGCAGCTGGCAGAAGAAGGACAGGAAGGCGCACCCCGGCGATCAACCAAAAACCTGCTGACGGTTTACCTGCAGCCCGGTACTATTACCGTACTGGCGAAAGATTCACTGAATGATGCGGCGGTACAAGGGTCTGCGCTTCAGAAGGATTATACTGCATTGAAGCAAAAATCGGCAGTATATGAAAAAGCACAGACGCCCTTTATTGACAAATATGTCGCCAGCCGTAAGTCAAAGGATACAAAAGGACAGGAAGAGGCAGAAGCTTCACTGGATTCGCTGGACAACCTGTTAAAGGAAAATGTGTACAAACCATTTATTACAGCAAATGCAGCCAAGTCACCGGTTGCGTTGTATGCATTGACACAATATGCAGGGTACGAAATACAACCCGATAAGGTAGAGCCATTGTACAATTCACTGGCGCAGGCTTATCGTGATCTGCCCACCGGCAAAAAATTTGCCGAGCGTATCGCTACAGCAAAGAAAACTGGTATCGGTCAAATTGCCCTGAACTTTACACAGAACGATACACTGGGTAACCCGGTAAGTCTTGCTTCTTTCCGTGGTAAATATGTGCTGCTCGATTTCTGGGCCAGCTGGTGCGGTCCCTGCAGGGCCGAAAACCCGAATGTGGTAAAAGCATTTGAAACATATAAAGACAAAGGTTTTACCGTGCTGGGTGTATCGCTGGATCAGCCCGGGCAAAAGGAAAGATGGCTGAAAGCTATTCATGATGACCGCCTTACCTGGACGCATGTATCTGACCTGCAGTTCTGGAATAACAGTGTTGCCCAGCAATACGGTATCCAGGCCATCCCGCAAAACCTCCTGCTCGACCCACAGGGAAAGATCATTGCCAAGAATATCAGGGGAGAGGAATTACAGCAAAAACTGAAACAAGTACTGAACTAATCCATAACTCGCTATAAGTTTTAGTCGTTATCGTAAACAGGGGCCTGTCAGCAATGACGGGCTCTTTTTTGTATAATAAAGTAATAAATCGCTACCATGGTATAGGATATACATGGTTTATTTTGTATTTTTTGTGAAAACAAATAGCATGGGTGCGAGCTTTTTAAAAACGGCCTGGCGCAATTTCCGCAGACATAGCTATTATTCACTGCTGAATGTATTGGGCCTGGCATTGGGCCTCTGCTGTGCTATTATCCTCTTCCTGTTTATCACTTACCAGCTTCGTTTTGACAGATACCATACCCATGCCAGGCATTTATACAGGATAGTCACCGACCTGCACCTGCCCGATGGGTCAGTTGAATATGAACACGGCTCTCCGCTTGTTTTAAGCCAGTTGATAAAACAACAACTGCCGGCTGTTGAAAATACAGCCGCATTACTGGGGGGCCGTACATTCACCGTAGCGATTGACCAGGGCGATCAGGCAGCTGAAAAGCTTTTTTATGAATTTGAAAATGCCGGTTTTACTGATAACAACTGGTTTAACCTGTTTTCCTATCACTGGAAATACGGAAACCGCAATACAGCCCTGTCAGCACCCTATACCGCTGTGATCACATCAGGCTTGGCCAGGAAATACTTTAATGCAGAAAATGTTATAGGGAAAAAAATCCGCCTGGATAATAAATACGATGTTGTTATCACCGGTGTGCTGGCCGATAATCCGGCTAATACTGATACCAGGACCAGCCTGTTTTTGTCCATGTCTTCTATTCATACAATGTACCCGGGAGAGGATACCAAAATGTTATTGAACGATATTGGTTTTATCTACTCTAAAAACCAGGTTTACCTGCTGCTGCGGGATGGTGCTACACCTGGGCAGGTGAACCAGCGTATACAGGATATCACCCAAAGCCTGCTGGTGGCATATGGCGGCGCTTATCATTTTCATCTCCAGTCTTTACGGGATGTTCATTTTGACAGCAGGTACGGTGGTACCATGAGCCGCCAGTTGCTATGGGTGCTAACAATGATCGCATTGGCATTGATCGCCGTGGCCTGTGTCAATTTTGTAAACATGGCCAACGCGCAAAGTCTTAGGAGGGTTAAGGAAATTGGTACGCGAAAAGTGCTTGGCGGCAGCAGGATGTCTGTGTTCTGGCAATTTATAGGGGAAACAGCTATCGTTACTGTTTTCTCGGGCATGCTTGCAGTACTGGGTACATGGGCCGCGCTTCCTGTTGTTAGTAACTGGTTGCAGCTTCCCCTGGCTTTCGACGGCATGCTGTGGGTATTTTTACCATTGCTATTGCTGTTAATGGTATTTGCTGCAGGTTTTTATCCCGCTGTTGTGCTCAGCCGTTTTAAACCGGTGCATGCATTGAAAGATCAGCCCTATCCCGGCGGTAATGCCGGTTTTTCGAGAAAGCTGCTGATTGTAGTACAAAATGCTGTTGCACAATTGCTGATTATATGCACCCTGGTTATCAGCCTGCAGGTAAAATTCATGAAAACAGTTGACCTGGGCTTTAATAAAGATGCGGTACTAATGGTGCCCATACCAGACAGAAAACCTGCAACGCTTTCTTTCCTGCATAACCAGCTGGTTGCTGCACCCGGGGTGAGGTATGTGAGCTTTTGTTTCCGTCCTCCTGCATCTGCTACCAACAAGGGCGGTGAGATACGCTATGACAATAAGCCCTGGGAAAAATTTGCAGTAAGAAGTATAGCAGGGGATGAACACTACCTGCAAACATTTGGCCTGCAACTGCTGGCCGGCCGCAATCTTTCACCAACAGACAGTTCGGCTTACCTGGTAAATGAGCAACTGCTTACCAGGCTGGGTATTCAGCGACCGGAACAGGCTATCGGCCATGCGCTGATAGCCGGTGACTTCAGCGATAAGAACGGAACCATTGTGGGCGTGGTGAAAGATTTTCACAACCATTCATTGCATAATAGAATAGAACCGGCTATTATTGCACCGCAGGCTTCCCTATATGAATACGTGGCTGTAAAAATAGCAGGTGTACAACAGGGCAATGCAATTGCACATGTAAAGCAAATATGGGAAAAGACATTTCCGCATGCCGTATTTGAATACCATTTTTTGGATGAGCAGATTGCGGCTTTTTATGCCAGGGAAGCATTCATCAGCCGGCTGGTAAGCACCAGCGCCCTGGTTGCTATTTTTATCAGTTGCCTGGGTATGCTGGGATTGATTTCATTGATCACAGTGCAACGTACAAAGGAAATTGGTATCCGCAAGGTATTGGGCGCTACGGTATCTTCTATTGTGCAGCTGTTTGTCAGGGATTTTGCCCAACTGGTTCTTATCGCCGTAGTAATCAGCACGCCGCTTGCCTGGTGGGCAATGCATCAGTGGTTACAGCATTTCGCTTACCGCATCGGTATCAGCTGGTGGATACCGGGCTTATCAGCTCTGCTGATCCTGCTGATCGCCTGTATTACTATCAGCCTGCAGGCTGTAAAGGCTGCAGTGCTGAACCCGGTTAAAGCATTAAGACGTAATTAAGGCTGGCTACCCCACCGGTATAAACCTGCATGTATTTTAGTAACTCATCTCATCCAGCTTTACTTTTCCTTTGAATGTCCAGAAAACAAAGGTGGTATACACGGCCACCAGTGGTACACCAATAGCGGCAAAGGTGAGCATAATACCCAGGCTTTTACTGGATGAAGCCGCATTTTGCACAGTAAGATTATTGGTTGCATCGATACTGGATAATACAAGGTTGGGATATAATTCCACCGCAACAATGATCAACAGCAAGCTGATTACAATAGCCGATGACAGAAATGCAAAACGGTATTTTTGTTTGGAGATACTTCGGGTAATATTGGCAATGGCCAGCACCATCGCTACGGGCACAAAGAACAACCATGGATTTTCTTTGATGCGATGCGTGAGGTGAGGAATATACAGCAATGTATAAAAGCTTAACAGCAATATACAAAGCACAAAGAAAATGGTCATGTTTTTTACGATAATGGTCAATTTGGTATACAGTCTTTTTTCAGTTTTCATGACCAGGTAAATAGCACCATGCATCATAAACAGCGCGAGCGTAGTGATGCTGATCATGATGGCATAGGGATTTAGAAAATCCCAGGTATTGCCCTGGTAATTACCCTGCTGGTCAATGGGCAACCCGATGAGTATATTGCCCAATACCAGGCCCAGGCATAGTGTTACCACCGAGCTGGAGATACAATAGCTCACATCCCACATCTTCCGCCACCAGGGCCAGGGCTCTTTACTCCTGAATTCAATGGAAATAGCCCGGAAGATCAATGCCATCAGAAAAAGCACAAAGGGAATATAGAATGCAGAAAACACGGCCGCATACACTTTGGGAAAACCAGCGAACAATGCACCCCCGCCTATTACCAGCCATACTTCATTGCCATCCCATACTGGTCCTATGGCGTTGAGCACCGTACGCCGGCTTTCTTCTTTGTTAAAGAAAAGATGGATGGCCCCTGCACCCAAATCAAAGCCATCGAGTATAGCATAGCCTGTAAAGGTAGCCCCGATCACCAGAAACCACCAGCTGGCATAATCTATTCCAAGGAATGTATTCATGCGGTAGTACTTTTTAATTTGTGATGCATTTGTTGCTTGGTTGTTTGATTTTTATTCAATCTCTCAATTGTATGCCGTTGTTATCGCGAGTGGCTAGTGGTGAATCGCTGGTAGGGAGCAAATGTTTTCTTGCTTTCAGACTTTTGTTCCCTTATTTTATTCAGTCACTCAGCT
>CBJLMB010000093.1:0-4862 GCA_966424055.1 uncultured Deminuibacter sp.
TAAACGTTGAACGTTGAACCCTTCTGGAACAATGAAACCCTGGAACTTTCGAACTGCTTCACCCCACGTTAAACCTTAAACGTTCAACCTTAAACTCTTTTGGAACAATGAAATCCCTTGAACTCTACTGTACCACATCCAGCAATGTAATATCGAAATACATCGGGGTATTGGGTGGAATATCTGTATTGGTCGATTTATACCCTAGGCAGCCATAAGCATAATAGGAGGGTATCACCAGTTTAATATGGCCGCCTTTGCGTATCAGCGGTATGCCTATCTGCCAGCCGGTGATCAGTGTGTTCAGCTGCAGGCGGGTGTTGGTTTTTTGCTCAAAAACGGCATTGTCTGATAGCAATACGGCTGTATAATTAATAACAATAGTGGCACTGGCTTTTACCGGATCGCCGGCACCGGGGGTTATTACCTGGTAAAAAATACCGCTTGAATGTTGTGTATAGCTGATATGACTGGTATCGCAGAAATAAGCCATCCTGGAGGCTTCCTTATCGGGCGAAACAGGCTCACAGCCTTTATCATCACTTTTAAAACAGCCGTACAAAAATAAGACCGGCGTAAGCACGGTGAAAAATTTCCTCATGTAGTTAGTTTGCTGACTTGGTATATGCTGCTAAGGTTAAGACTGCGATTGGTCTGGTTTTGCTGCTTGCTTTTTTTCAGCAGCCTGTTTTTTTGCCAGTAATTCACGATACTGCTGCTCATTCATATCCCAACGGTATTTTTTATAAAATACACCGGTGAATATGGCGATGGCAAGAATGCAGATGGTGAGTACATTCGGGTTCAGCTGGCTGTTGGCAACCATGTCTGCCCGTTCGTACCAGCCTGATGACAGGGATACCATGATACCCACACCCAGCAGCAGGCCGATAGGCAGGCCAATAAACAATTGCCGCAACAATCTTTTTTCTTTATCGCGGTTCTTCTCCCAGTAATCCAGAAATTTTTCTTCCTGCGCCGATAACATAAGGCAAAGTTAGGCCGGTAAAAGGATATATGACGAGGGGAGCACAGATAATTCAAACAATGCATCAGGCCGGGTGTTTTTATATAGAGATGGGATGGCCATTGCATGGCAGACTGTGTAAAAATGAAAAGGCTGTTAGCAGGAGCCATACGGGCTGGTTCATCCATGTTCTCACTAATTTGATACAACAGATTGGGGTTGAACTGTGTAAAATCGCTATTTTGCCAAAAAAATACAGCGTGAATAAATTCGACTCTCTTATTTACGACTTTCTTATACACCATAAACAGGTAGCGCTGGAGAAAATAGGTGTATTTGAAGCAACCAGTGAATCCTTAAACATCACTCATGGCAATGAAGTGACTTCCATTCCCAAAGTAAATTTTACCTATAACCGCCGCAGTACAACCAGTGAAGAGCTGATCGCTTTTATTGCAGAGCGGTTATCCAAAAACAAAGCCCTGGTGGCCTCTGACCTGGAATCGCATTTTGAACAGGTGCGCCAGTTCATTAACCTGGGCAAGCCTTATATCATTCCTGGTATCGGCGCCGTGGCGCTGGCCAAATCAGGTGAATACGAATTTTCGCAGCAGAGCAGTGAAGTGAATATGGCAGAAGATAAAACTGCCAAACATTTTTATCAGACCGATGCTGAACAGGTGCAGGAAAGCCGTACAAAAAGCAAAAACAGGCTGGCAGGTGTGGCTGTTTTTATTATACTGCTATTGCTGGCGGGTTTGGGCTGGGGTGTCTATGCTTTGTTTTTTGATAAATCCAAACAGCCGGAGGTAGTGGCAACACCGCCTGCAGATTCTGCAGCGACACCCCCGGTAAGCTCAGACAGTGTATCGCGTAAGCCGGTTACCCCGGTAGTGGCTGCCAACAGCAACCCGAACGATAGTGTGCTGTATAAATTTGTATTTGAAACAACCAGTCTGCCCGAAAGGGCGTATAACCGTACGGCCCAGCTGCGTTCATTCGGCGACCCTGCGGGTTACGACAGTACTTCTGATGACGGGCAAACCACTTACCGGTTGTTTGTGCGGAAGAAAATGCTGGCTGCCGATACGGCCAGGGCCCGTGATTCACTGCAAACCTATTTCCAGCGGAAAGTGCTGGTGGTAGCGCCGGGTAAATAACTACTGCGAATAGAGTGGGGCACTCTTGGAGAGTGCCCCACTCTAAAAAACAAAAACCTCCTGCAAAATGCAAGAGGTTTTTTTATCATTTGAACGGATACACAAACTGTTCCCGTTCACTTCATCAGGATTAATAATCCATACCACCCATGCCAGGAGCCGGAGCGTGGCTATGTGCAGCTTCTGGTTTCGGTTTGTCGGCAACCACACATTCAGTGGTCAGCAGCATACCTGCGATAGAAGCAGCATTTTCCAGGGCAATACGGGATACTTTGGTAGGATCGATCACACCTGCTTTGAACAGGTTTTCGTATACCTCAGTACGGGCATTGAAACCGAAGTCGGCTTTGCCTTCTTTGATTTTCTGTACTACGATAGAACCTTCGATACCGCTGTTGGCAACGATCTGGCGAAGCGGTTCTTCGATCGCGCGTTTAACGATCTGAACACCGGTCCCTTCATCTTCATTGGCACCTTTCAGTTTGTCGAGTGATTCAGTAGCACGGATATAGGCTACACCACCACCGGGAACGATACCTTCTTCAACAGCAGCTCTTGTAGCATGCAGGGCATCATCCACGCGGTCTTTCTTTTCTTTCATTTCCACTTCAGTAGCAGCACCTACGTACAGTACAGCCACACCACCGCTTAATTTAGCCAGGCGTTCCTGCAGTTTTTCCCTGTCGTAGTCAGATGTAGTGGTTTCGATCTGGGCTTTGATCTGGTTTACACGTGCCAGGATCTCGTCTTTTTTGCCTTTGCCGCCAACGATGGTTGTATTGTCTTTATCGATGGTTACAGAAGCTGCCTGACCCAGGTAAGTTACATCAGCGCCTTCCAGTTTATAACCCTGTTCTTCGCTGATCACGATGCCTTTAGTCAGGATAGCGATATCCTGCAGCATTTCTTTTCTTCTGTCGCCAAAGCCGGGCGCTTTTACAGCAGCCACTTTCAGCGTACCGCGCAGTTTGTTCACCACCAGTGTAGCCAGGGCTTCACCTTCCAGGTCTTCTGCAATGATCAGCAGGGGACGGCCGCTCTGTGCCACTTTTTCCAGGATACCCAGGATATCTTTCATGGCGCTGATCTTTTTGTCGTAGATCAGGATATAAGGGTTCTGCAGTTCAGCTTCCATTTTTTCGCTGTTGGTAACGAAATAAGGAGAGATATAACCGCGGTCGAACTGCATACCTTCTACCACATCAACAGTTGTTTCAGTGCCTTTGGCTTCTTCTACAGTGATAACACCTTCTTTACCTACTTTGGCAAAAGCTTCGGCGATCAGTTTACCGATAGCATTGTCGTTATTGGCAGAGATAGTAGCTACCTGCTCAATTTTTTTACCATCATTGCCTACAGTCTGGGACTGTTTTTTCAGGTTGTCAACAACAGCAGCCACTGCTTTGTCGATACCACGTTTCAGGTCCATCGGGTTGGCACCTGCAGCAACGTTTTTCAAACCTTCGGCAATGATAGCCTGGGCCAGTACAGTAGCAGTAGTAGTACCGTCACCTGCAATATCAGCCGTTTTAGAGGCTACTTCTTTTACCATCTGGGCGCCCATGTTTTCAATAGCGTCTTCCAGTTCAATTTCTTTCGCTACAGTAACACCGTCTTTTGTTACAGATGGTGCACCGAATTTTTTCTCAATTACCACATTGCGGCCTTTGGGGCCCAGGGTAACTTTCACAGCATTAGCCAGGGTATCTACACCCTTCTTCATCTTATTTCTGGCTTCGATATCGAAAAAGATTTGTTTTGCCATATATTTTTAATTTGAGAATGAGTTAATGGATAAATGTAAAAATGAAAAATCCCAACTTCGTATCATCAGGGATGATTAAACGATAGCTAAGATATCGCTTTCGCGCATGATCAGGTAGTCAGCTCCTTCAATCTGGATCTCGGTTCCGGCATATTTGCCATACAAAACTGTATCACCCACTTTAACGGTCACCGGATCATCTTTTTTGCCCGGACCAGCAGCTACCACGGTACCACGCTGTGGTTTTTCTTTAGCCGTGTCAGGAATAATGATACCACCAGCAGTCTTTTCTTCTGCAGGCGCTGGTTTCACGATCACCCTGTCATGAAGAGGGGTAACATTGAGTTTTTTAGCCATAATGTATCAGTTTTTATTTTTTGAACAGTTGATTTTAAACAGGCAAATATTTCAACGATTTCTGTGCCAGCCGGTTAAAAAGGGTCAAATTTTCATTTTCTGGCAGGCAAGCAGCAAGTTTAAGGGAAAATGCCTGACAAAAAAATCGTACCTAGGAGATAAAGGGTATGGAAGTGACAAAATTGCAGCGGGGGCTGACAGGGGAGGTTCAAGGTTTAAGGTTTAACGTGAGAAGCAGTTCAATAGTTCCAGGGTTCCAAGGTTCAATGTTTAACGTTTAAGGTTTAACGTGGGGTGAAGAAGTTCGAAAGTTCCAGGGTTTCATTGTTCCAGAAGGGTTCAACGTTCAACGTTTAAGGTTTAAGGTTTAACATGGGTTGAACCAGTTCAAAGGTTTCCAAGGGTTCATTGTCAAGACCAGAAAATATATTCAACGTTAAACCTTAAACATTCAACCTTCAACATCGTACATCCCACATCGTACTTCGTACATGGCAAGGGTTCAACGTTTAAGGTTAAGGTTTAACGTGGGAAGCAGTTCAAAAGTTCCCGATGGGGCATTGTCAAGACCAGAAAATATATTCAACGTTAAACCTTAAACATTCAACCTTCA
>CBJLMB010000094.1:0-3329 GCA_966424055.1 uncultured Deminuibacter sp.
ATCAACCACTCAACCAATCAACCAAGCAACCATTCAACCAATCAACCATTCAACCAACTCCCCCCTACCACGCCTTTTCGCCTTCTTCACTAAAAAAGCGGCCTGTGGGACCATCATTGTCAAGCACTGCATAGTTTACAATTACCCTGGCGGCATCTTCCACCTTTTTGGTGCCCTGATACTGGTTAAATTCTGTAGCTGTATAACCGGGATTAACACAATTGATCTTAAAAGCTGTGTCTTTAAATTCATATGCCAGTGCTACGGTGTATGCATTCAATGCCGTTTTAGAAGGGCCATAAGCACCACCTTTAACAGCATAATAGCGCCAGGCCGGATCATTGTGCAGTGTGAGAGAAGCAAGATCGCTGGTAACATTTACAATACGTGGTGCAGTCGATCTTTTCAGTAAAGGCAGCAATGCCTGTGTAACGGCGATCACCCCAAAAAAATTGGTATCAAACACTTTTTTTATTTCCGAGATATCCACTGTCGAGGGTTGTTGTGGTACTGGTCCGCGGATACCGGCATTATTGATCAGTACATCTAACATGCCTGGTTCAGCCGATAACATATCGCTGCATTGCTGAACAGATACTGTATCATTGGCATCTAGCTGTATGGCTGCGGCCTGTATATTTTCTTTTCTTAAAAGTGCTGCAGCTGCTTCGCCTTTTTGTATATCCCTGCTGCCCAGCCATACAAAATATCCCTTACGGCCCAGCTGCCGGGCCACTTCCAGCCCTATGCCCCTGTTGGCACCTGTGATTAATGCGGTTTGCATATCCTGAATGTTTATGCAAAGCTAGCAGCGATATTTCCCATAGCAGCTGGACTAACTGCGGTACTCATTGTACTTTTCACGGGCCTCCTGGCGGAAAGCGGCTGGCGTTTCACCGGTTAGTTTTTTAAACAGCCTGTTGAAATAGGCTGCATCTTCAAACCCCAGCTGGTATGCGATTTCTTTTACCTGCAGCTCTGTATGAAACAATACCCGCCTGGCTTCCAGCATCAGCCGTTCCTGTATCAGTGCAGTAGCGGTTTTGCCGGTATGGTCTTTAATCGTATCGTTCAAGTGACCCGGTGTAACATGGAGCAGGCTGGCATAATCAGATACCTGATGCAGCTGGTGAATACGCTCATCTATCAGGTTTTTCATACGCTTTACCAGCTGGCGGCCACCGGCGGCGGCACCGCCCGTATCATAGCGGCCGGTATAAATACGGCTGAGGTATACCAGGAAGATATTCAGGTAAGCATGCAGCATATGGCTTTTCCATCCCTGCTCTGTTCTGAATTCCTGCAGCATCTGCAGCATCAGTGTTTCCAGGTATGCCAGTTCATCCTTTGCCAGTACCAGTTCATGGCAGTCGGCCGGGTTTTGTATAACCGGCAAACCGCGCAGGGTACCATCATCACGCAGGGTGAGGAATTCTTCTGTAAAAGCCACCATCAATCCTTGTACAGAAGCATTCTTTTCTTTTAAATGCACCTGGTTGGGAATGGTAAAATATACATTACCGGGCTTTATTTCGTAGCTCACAAAATCGATCCAGTGGCGGTTATAGCCGCCGCGCATCAGGAAGAAAAAAAAATAATCTTTCCGGTGCGGTAAAAACAGGTGTGCCTTTTTTGTTTGTACAGATTCGCCGTTGGTTTCTTTTACCTCGATCAGCGAATGCCCTTCACTGCTGCTTTCCTGTAAGCTATAATGCGGTATAATATCGTTTTTCCGGAGTGTATGCATGATAAACCCGCAGGCCATACACCTGCCTTTGCAAGTTAGCGCTAGTTTATAAAATCACCTTATTAAAATGGCATTATAAACCCGGCAGCACCTGTATTATTTAACGGCGCTGACAATATCTGCCAGGAAATGATCGGCATCGAATTTCTGGTGATGGGTTAATCCCAGCCGCACCACGACCAGTTGTTTAGAAGGTATGATGAACACAAATTGCCCTTCATAACCATCTGCACAAAACACATCAGCCGGTGCATGCGGATAAAGCCTTTGTGTATGGGTAGCTGCATCACCGGCATTCAGCCAGAACTGGAACCCATACTGGCCGATGGGTGCCGATATTGCCGGCGTAGTGGTTTGCTTTACCCAGCCTTCCGGCAAAATACGCTGTCCCTGGAATACACCATCGTTCAGGTACAGTAAGCCAAACCGGGCCCAGTCGCGGGCATTGGCATAGGCATAAGAAGAGCCGACAAAAGTGCCCGATGGATCAGGCTCCAGTACAGCGCTGTACATACCTATTTTATAAAAAAGCCGTTCGTAGGGGAAAGCATGATAAGCCTGTTCGCCTGTTTGCTGCCGGATGATGCGGGCCAGTATATTGCTGTTACCGCTGGAATAATAAAATACCGTACCCGGTTTATCCCTGAGCGGGTGGCCAGCTGTAAAACCGCCCATATCCGCACTGCGGAACAGCATTTTGGTGGCATCACTCGATTTGGCATAATCTTCTTCAAATTTCAACCCGCTGCTTTGCTGTAACAGGTTCTTCAAAGTAATGGCATGCCGCGGATCCTTTGGATTACTCCATTCTGGTACCGGGGCAGGCGCATTTACATTGAGCAGCCCATCTTTTACCAGTAGACCGATCTGTGCATTGGTGATGCTTTTTGTCATACTCCAGCCAAGCAAAGCGGTGTTCTTTGTAAAGCCGGGTGCATATTGTTCGGCCACCAGCTGTCCTTTATATACTACCACTACAGCTCTTGTACGCACAGGATTGACCGTATCTTTTTCTGTAAAAGCCTGCTGAACAGCTTTGTGCAGCAACGCAGTATCGATACCCGTAACCGCAGTGTCATTCAGTTGATCGCCCATTGGCCAGGGTATGGTATCCTGGTTGATTGCCGGTGGCTGTGCCAGCGGAAAATGCTGTGCCCGGAAGGTTTGTTCATCCATGCCGGCCAGTAGTGTAGCACCAAGTCCTTTGCGGAAAATAGCCTTGCTATGCGCAAACCCCCAAACACTGCCGGTTACAGAAGAATCAGTGTAGTTCACAGTAAAACGCCCCAGGGTGATGGGAAAAAAGTTCAGGTCCTGCGCTCTCACCTGCTGCTCATCCCTTCCAGCCACAAAGATGGCAGAGCAAAGATTCTTAGCGCCATACCCGCTGATGATGGGAAAAGATACCCAGCAATAATACACCCCATATCCCAGCACCACCAGCACAACCGCCAGTAATGTCCATAATGTCCGTTTAACCCATTTCCTGATTTTCATATTCAATTGATAGGTGGTGAATGTACGAAGAATTGGCTGGGGTGGGTGATTGGTTGAAGGGTTGATTGGGGGATTGGTTGATTGG
>CBJLMB010000095.1:0-2675 GCA_966424055.1 uncultured Deminuibacter sp.
CTGATTACCCCCACCAACACTACTACTACCATTGGGCTGGTTGCTCTGTGCCATACTGCCGGAGGAAATAAGCAATAATACACTAAGCAGTCTCACTGTGCTTTTATGGGCAATTGTTCTGGTCATAGTGCTTGTATATAATGTAAGTTTATTTTTTGATAGTAGCCTGCAGTCGTTTAACCTGTTCCTGCAACTGTTTTATAGCGTTTTCCAGCCCCTGTTTCGCTTTGTCCTGGGCAATCAAGTAAAGGGTTAGCTCCTCAATTTTTACCTGCTGCTGTTTGACTATTTCTCCCAGATCGAGGCCTTTGGTTTCTATTACCTTTGCGGACGGCATATCGGGCAGGTGTTTGTTTTCCTTGATAAAGCTGCTTACCTCTTCCAGAGGCTTTAATGTATAAGTAGAATCAAATACATAATCAGCCCATCCGTTCTGCGTTACCCTGACTTTGCGGCCGGCAATATCTCCATTCACTGATAATTTGTATTGCGGATTATTTGTGCCTATGCCAACATTGCCATTGGTGGTAAGTATCATTATATCGTTGCTATAGCCTGCCATTAATTTCAAGGGATGATTGGATTCTGTGCCAATTCTGCCTGCCGGATCGCCCCAGGAATCATGTGAAAAAATACCCGTTTTAACCAGGGAAGATCTTACCAGTAATTTGGAATGACCATTTCCATACAGATCCACTACATTGTTCCAGTTCTGTGCATTGTCGATAGTAGTGGTGCCAATGCCTACACCTTTTGCATTCCATGTACTGGTACCGGGAAGAAAAATATTGTCACTAAACCGGTTTTTGTATGAAAGTGTAGTAATGGCAGTGCCTGAAAGCGGCTCATCAGCGGCAGTCCAGTTCTGATACCAGTTGGTTTCATCACCCGGCCGGCCTATTGAATAAGCTGAAACTTTGAAGCGCAGGAAGTAGTCGATCGAATTGATGAAAATGACTACTTTCCCATTCTCATTAGCCAGCATTATTACCGGTGTAAAACCACCCGCAGAGCTAATAGATGTATTGGTGAATTTATTGTCATAGATATACCAGATGATCATTACATCAATAGTTTCGGATGTACCATAGTTAAATCCTTCTATTTTTACAATAGGCATCTGCCCCTGACTTTGAAAAAGAATATTTGTTTTGATCTTAACACCATTTGTCGGGGTGCCATTCATATAGTAATTGAGCACATCATAGCTTTGTGCGTTTGCATCCTGTAGCAAGCTGGCAAACAGGAAAAATAATATCAGTTTTTTAAGCATGTTGTTTTGTTATTTGCGGTGGTGCTTATCATATCATTTTTTTGTAAAACAGTTTCCAGTTTTTTTTGCAAGCCGGCAATCTGGGCTGCCTGCTGCTGAATCATAATTTTCATATCAGTAAGCTGGGTATTCTCTTTTTTTAGTTCTATCAAATACAAAGTGAGTTCTTCAATTTTTATCTGTTGTTGTTTCACCATTTCAGCTAAGTCGAGACCGCTATTTTCAATTTCCTTTGCTGAGGGCATATCTGGCAGGTGTTTATTTTCTTTGATAAAGCTGTGTACCTCATCCAATGGCTTTAATGTATAAGTCGAATCAAACACATAGTCGGCCCAGCCCTGCGCAGTAACTTTTACTTTTCGGGCAGTTATATCACCATTTACTGTCAGTTTACTTTGTGCCGTGCCTGTACCAATGCAAAGATTACCGCCTGCATCCAGGCGCATTTTTTCTGTACCATCATTGGTGGCAAAGCTTAAAAATCCGCCATTCTGTGCCGCACCACGATTGAAATTGATGGAACTGTTCAGCACGCCATAAAACCGATGTTCCAGGGAAAAAGATGTGGTATTGACAGGGCTTGTTCCTATATTCCTTACTCCGAGATAAGTGCCACTACTTGTTGAATTACCTTCAGGCAATCTGCCCAGCACGGCTGATAAAGTATTCTCGACCGGATTACCGAGATCGAGCGGCGCAGCCGGAGCGATGGTGCCTATGCCCACATTCCCGCTTGAATGGATCACCATGCGCGGTTGGGATTGTGTAAAAAATTTAATACCGCCAAAACCGCTTAACCATTGAGTCGGAGCAATGGATGTCCAGGAATCGTAGGCCCATTTTACACCGTAATTCGGCATATCCTTACTATCATAGGTAAACTTATCTCCCGGGATCGCATCCAGCGCCCATGCGCTTATATATTGCCGGGCGGAAAATGAATTGGCCCATGCTGCTCCATTTACATCGAATAAGCCTTGTGGGGAAATTGTGCCTACGCCGACATTGCCATATGTACCAATGCGCATCCTTTCCTGTAAGGCACTGCCATCAGCGGTAGTGCTAAATGAGATAAAGCCATCATTGCTGGAACCACCCCGATGAAAATTAACAGCAGCCCTGGGTGCACTATACCAGTTATAAATTAACCGGGACGTTGGTTGGTTGATGGGATTACCTGTGCTATTTACCTGCTGAACGCCGACGGAAGATTGTTCACTTCCCGCACTGGTGTTTACCTCCAGCCTGTATGCAGGGGTCGTTGTATTAATACCCGCATTTTTGGTATCTGGGTCATATGTTATCTGTGCCACCAGTTGCTTATGAGCGAAAAAGCATCCTACAACCAGTATTATAATTTTATTCATACAATTGAATTGACTTCCAAACCAATAGATTTACT